>NZ_JBIWKA010000011.1:0-384068 GCF_044765445.1 Streptomyces sp. NPDC102467
AGGGGCGCGGGGAACGGCGCGAGAAGTCCCCACCGGCCGGCGGACGAAGAATCCTCCAGGGGGGCGGGGAACGGCGCGAGAAGTCCCCACCGGCCGGCGGACGAAGAATCCTCCAGGGGGGCGGGGAACGGCGCGAGAAGTCCCCACCGGCCCGCGGACGAAGACCCCCCAGGAGCGCGGGGAAGCTCTCTCCGGGCCGCCGACGGAGGACCTGGCTTAACCCCTGTTCAGGCTCACCTCAAGGGCGGCTTAAGGAACCCCTCCGCGACCCTGACCAGCCAATTCAACGGCTCGGCGGAGCCTAGTGTGCCGGGGTGAGCACCGAGGCCGTCGAACCCGAACTCGCCCGATACCCCGCCCTGTCGGCATACCGCAGCCAGACCGAGGAACCGGCGCGGACCCCACCGATACCGCCGCGCCCGCGCAGGGCACCCCGGATCCGGCCCGCCGCCCCGATCCGGGTCACGCCGCGCACGCTACGGGCCGGGATCGGCATCGGCGGGGCAGCCGTGACGCTCCTGTGGGCGGCGCAGGCCCGCCCGTCGGCGCGGCTCGACATCCTGTTCGCGTCCGGCGCGCATCTGTCGGGGCTGCTCGCCGGGTACGGGATCCTCGTCATGCTCTTCCTGATGGCCCGAGTGCCCGCGGTCGAGCACGGCATCGGCGCCGACCGGCTCGCCCGCCATCACGCCCGCGGTGGCCGGCACGTCCTCACGCTCTGCGCCGTCCACGTCGTCCTCGCCCTGTGCGGGTACGCCGCACACACCGGCGCCGACCTCCTCACGACCGTCACCGATCTGCTCGGCTACCCGGGGCTCGCCTGCGCGGCCGCCGGGACCCTGCTGTTCGGCACGGTCGGCGTGAGCAGCGCCCGCGCCGTCCGCCGCCGGGTCGGGCACGGCCCCTGGCGCGGCCTGCACCTGCTCACCTACCTCGCCGCGGCCCTGGCCTTCGCCCACCAACTGGCCGGACCCGACATCGCGTCCAGCCCTCTCGGCCTCGGCCTGTGGTGCCTGCTGCACGCCGGAGTCGCCGTGCTTCTCGTCTGGTACCGGATCGTCGTGCCGCTGCGCCAAGCGCGCCGGCACGGCCTGCGGGTCGTCGAGGTGCGCGTCGAAGGGCCGGGTGTGGTGTCCGTCCTGATGCGTGGGCACGGTCTCGGACAACTGCACGCCGAACCCGGGCAGTTCTTCCGCTGGCGGTTCCTCGCGCGCCGCCTGTGGCACACGGCGCTCCCGTTCTCCCTGTCCGCGCCGGTCGACGGCGACCACGTCCGCATCACGGTGAAGGCCGTCGGCGACCACACGCGCCGGGTCCGCAGGCTGCGGCGCGGCGTACGCGTCGTCGCCACCGGCCCGTTCGGCGCGCTCACCGCCCACCGGCGTACCCGCCGCAAGGTGCTGCTGCTCGCCGGCGGGGTGGGCATCACGCCGCTGCGCGCCCTGTTCGAGACGCTGCCCGGTGCGCCCGGCGACATCACGCTCCTCTACCGCGCGAACAACGCGGGGCAGCTCGTCCTGCGCGAGGAACTGGAGGCCATCGCCCGCACCCGGCAGGCCGCCCTGCACTATCTCCTCGGCCCCTCCGACGCCGCCTTCGACCCGCTCGCCCCGCAGGCACTGCGCAACCTCGTGCCCGGCCTCGCAGACCACGACGTCTACCTCTGCGGTCCGCCCGGCATGACGTCCGCCGCGACGACGGCCCTGGCCCGCGCCGGTATCCCCGCGGAACGCATCCACGCCGAGTCCTTCGCGTACTGAACCATCACCGATCACGTAGAGACCGATCACGTAGAGACCGATCACGGAGTCCCCATGGGCCGCCACAGCAGACCCGCCCGCCCCGCCCACGCCCCTACGGTCCAGGCCCGCCGGAAGCTCGCCGCCGGTCTCGCCTCGGCCAGCGCCCTGGTCGCCGCATGTCTCGCCCTCACCGTGGATCCGGCCGCTCCGCCCGCCCCCGACCGGGCCGTCCCGCGATCCGGGACGGCAAGCTCAGACGACCCTCAACTCTCCCTCCCTAAATGGACGGCACACGTATCCCGTCCATAGGGTCATGAACATGCCTGACATATCCCTGACCACCGTCGTCGTGCTCTGCCTCGCCGCGCTCGCGGCCGGCTGGATCGACGCGGTGGTGGGCGGCGGCGGCCTCCTCCTGCTGCCCGCGCTGCTGCTCGGCCTGCCGAACTCCGCGGGCGCGGGGCCCTACGCGCTCGGCACCAACAAGGCCGTGGCCATCGTCGGCACCACCGGCGCCGCCGTCACCTACGCCCGCAAGGCACCGGTGGACGTACGCCTGGCCGTGCGGATCGGGGTCGCCGCACTCGCGGGTTCGACGGGGGGTGCGCTGCTCGCGGCGGGCTTGAGCACGGACGTCCTCAAGCCGATCGTGATGGTGGTCCTGGTCGCCGTCGGCGCCTTCGTCATCTTCCGGCCGTCCTTCGGTACGGCCCCGACGGCGGAGCCGGTCGCGCCGCGCCGGATCCTCGCCGCGATCGGCCTCGCGGGCCTCGGCATCGGCTTCTACGACGGTCTGATCGGCCCCGGCACGGGTACCTTCCTGGTCCTCGCGCTGACCGCGCTGCTCCACCTCGACCTGGTCACGGCCTCCGCCACCGCCAAGATCGTCAACTGCTGTACGAACGCGGGCGCGCTGGCGATGTTCGCGGTCAAGGGCACGGTCTACTGGCAACTGGCCGGGCTCATGGCCGTCTTCAACCTGGCGGGCGGGATGGTCGGCGCCCGCTCGGCGCTCAAGCGGGGAGCCGGGTTCGTCCGGGTCGTCCTGCTCACGGTGGTGTGCGCGCTGGTGGTGAAGATGGCCTACGAGCAGTGGGTGGCCTGAGCGGTGGGTGGTATGCGGTGTGCGGGGTGTTGCCGTTGTGCCGGTTCTACCGGCTTCCCGTCAGATGTGCGAACACCACCACGTTCCCCTGGTATCCGGTCCGCCGTGAGTACGGCCCCCCGCACGTGATCACCCGCAACTCCGCCCGCGGAGCGGCCCCGTACACCTTCTCGTCCGGGAAGTCCTTCGCCGCGTACACCTCGACCGCGTCGACCGTGAACACCGCCACCGAACCGTCCCGCCGGTCGATCTCGACGGTGCGGCCGCGCGTCAGGGCGCCGAGGCCGTAGAAGACGGCAGGGCCGACCGCGTTGTCGACGTGGCCCGCCACCACCGCCGTGCCCCGCTCGCCGGGCCTGGTCCCGTCCTCGTACCAGCCGGCCAGGTTCTTCTTGCGCGGCGGCGGCACGTCCAGGCTGCCGCTCGGCGTCAGGCGCAGCCCCATCAGCGGCGCGTCGACGCGCAGGGACGGGATGCGGATCCGGTCCGGCGGCGACGGGGACATCGGCGTGGCCCCCGGGTCGTCCCGGTCCGTGCCGGGGCGGGCCTGCGCGGCGGACGGCTGCGGTGGCGGATGCCCTCCGGAGCCGCCGGCCAGCAGCCAGGCGCCCACGCTCAGGGCGAGCACCGTGATGGCACCCATGGCGGCGTTGACGGGGTTCGCGCCGCGCATGAAGCCTCCTGGGGCCCGGCTCGTGCACCTGGCGCGGGACGCCCACGTGGAAGGACGCTTGCGAAAGACCGTCACATCCCGGCGCCGCTCGCCCGGCGGTGCAGCAGCCAGGTACCGCCCGCGGCGGCGACGGCCAGAGCCGCCACTCCCGCCGCGGTCTGCACGGGGTCGGGCCCGAGCGCGCCGCCGACCCCGGTCTTCACATGCCCGCGGGGCATCTGCGCCCCGGGCGCCCCGGCCTCCGCGAGCGACACGATCAGATCGCCCGTCACCTCCGTGCCGCCGGAGCAGCGGGCGACGATCTCGTACGTTCCCGGTTGCGCCGACGCCGGTACCGCGAACCGGGCGACGGCCTCGGCGGAGTCCGGCTCGGGGGCCAGCGTGAAGGCCCCCGACCCGACCGCCCCGGCGTCGCCGGCCGCCGTGCCCTGCGCGCCGCAGGCCGTCGTGCTCACGGTGACCGTGCTGCCGGGGACCGCCGTCGCGGGGAACACCTCCAGGCCGCCCTGCGCCGCGAAGGCGGGCGCGGCCGCGAATCCGGCGATGGCCACGGCGAACGCGGCGGCGGTCAGGGGTCGGCCTGTGCGCATCGTGCTTGCTCCTTCGCGGACGACGGGTGCGCCCTGCAAGCACGAGGTAAGTCCTCCTCGCCCCCGGCTGCCTGCTGATGCAGCGTCAGAAAGCTCGTCGGGGCGCCCCCCTGACGCCCCGACGGCAACATTCCAGCAGGTCACCGGCGTGTCGCGAGAAAGTACCCGAAGGGCAGCACCGACCGTGCGACCGGGTGAATGTTCTTTCTCTGATCTCCCTTCGCATGGCAGTGGCCCTGGCGCCCTAGTTCACGGACACCGCCGACCACGTCGCCGCCACCGCCGCGTACTCCGCGCTGCTCGCCCCGTACAGATCCTTGGCCGCGTCGAGCGTCGCCGTGCGCGCTCCCGCGTACTTCGTCGACGACGTCATATAGACCGTCAGCGCCCGGTACCAGATCGCCCCGAGCTTGTCCTTGCCGATGCCCGGCAGGGTGGCGCCGTCACAGGTCGTGCCGGCGTGCTGGACCCCGCCGATCACCTTCGGGCCGCTGCCCTCCGCCAGCAGATACGCGAAGTGGTTGGCGATGCCGGAGGAGTAGTGGACGTCAAGGTTGCCGACGCTCGGACTCCAGCAGTCGGCCGAGTTCCCGTCCTTGCTCGGCTGGTCCATGAAGCGCAGTGCCGCCTGTCCGAAGCCGGGCTTGACGACCTTTTCGCCGATGAGCCAGTCGCCCGGGTCGGCGGCGTTGTTCGCGTGGAACTCGACCAGGGTGCCGAAAATGTCCGACGTGGCTTCGTTGAGGCCGCCGGACTCGCCCGAGTAGGCAAGGGCCGCCGTCTTGGACGTCACGCCGTGGGACATCTCGTGGCCCGCCACATCGAGCGCGACCAGGGGGCCGAACGTGGTTCCGTCGCCGTCCCCGTACGTCATGCAGAAGCAGTCGTCGTCCCAGAACGCGTTGTTGTATCCGCTTCCGTAGTGAACGCGGTTGTACGAGCCCTTGCCGTCACCTGCGATGCCGTCCCTGTGGTGGGCCTGCTGGTAGTAGTCCCACGTCTGGTCCGTGCCGTACTGCGCGTCGACGGCCGCGCTCGCCCGGTCGGCGTTCGCGCCCGTACCCCAGTGGTTGTCGCCGTCCGTGAAGAGCGTCGCGGGGGCGCGGCTCAGGCAGATGCCGAGGATGCAGAGGTCGGTCTTGTTCTGCGCGTCGCCGGTGTACGTGCCGCCGCGCGTCGCGTCCTTCAGCTGGTACGCCGAGCCGGACTGCGTCGTCCGCAGCGGGACCGTGCCGGAGTAGAGCGACTTGCCGTCACCGGTGGCCGCTGCCGCCGTCGCCGTCTCGATGCCGTCCCACGCGTCGATCTGCCGGCCCGTGAGCGCGTCGGTGAGGACGACTCGGGAGACCGGGTTGCCCAGCGAGTCCTTCGCGGCGGTGTCGGTGCGCCAGGCGAGGGTGGGCTTGCCGTGCAGGGCGTCGACGACCAGCAGCGGCTTGGAGATCAGCTTGCTGAGCGTTTCGCCGGCGGTGGCTGTGCGCAGCGCCTTCGCGGCCAGGTCGGCGGCCTTCGGGGCGGTCACCTTGGGGGTCGTCGTGGGGACGGAGAGGTCGCCCTCGACGGCCCTGTCGGCGCTCTTGTACGTGCCGGACGGTGTGAGGTGCACGATGAAGTCGCCGCCCAGGACCGGGAGTTGGTGGAACTGCCGGTCGTAGCGGACGTGCTGGGTGCCGTCCTTGTCGACGATCACGTCGCGGACGGCGGTGTTCTGGGCGGGGGTCAGGTTCAGGGCGGTGGTGTGGGTGGTGAGCGCGGTGGCCGCGGCGGTGATGGCGGCGGCGCGGGTGGGGGTGCGGGTGGGTGTGGGCGTGGGGGTGGCGGTCGCGGTCGCCGTGGGGGCGAGGGCCGCGGCCAGGAGGGTGGCCGCGGCCGCGGCTATGCCGGCGGTGCTGAGGCGCGATGTGGTCCTGGAGGGTCTCATCGGGCTCCTACGTGGGGGTTTCCTGAATCCTGATGTCGCCTCAGTTTTAGGCGGTCATGACAAGGCGCGTCCAGGGTGTGACCGTGCCGGGGCTGTGAAGGTCGGTGCGCCATAAATGGAGGGTGGCCGTCTGGTGTTTCGTCGGCGGCCCTCGGTCGTCTCCCACAGGTGTCGGGGTGGGTACGGGGCCGCCCGGGGTATGTCCGTGCTCGCCATCTTGATGGCCTCGCCGGTTGCTTCGGGCGTCGCTACCGCGTGCCGCTGTGCTGCGCGCGCACATACCCCGATCGTCCCCTCCCGTCTCGTACGCGACCGAGGGCCGGTGGAGTGCGTGGTTCCCCGCCCACTCCGGCTGTCCCCTCCCGTCTCGTACGCGTCTGATCCCCGGTTCTCACCAAGCGCCGGTATTTTCAGCCCCTCCGGCGCTTGAGGAGCGGGGTCCGGGGCGGAGCCCCAGGGCTGGGCGTCAGTGCCGGGCGACAATCCGAACCGGCTCCGCAAAGCGCAGCGCCCCGCTCAATCGACCCGGGCCACCCGAACCGCACACACCTTGAACTCCGGCATCCCTGAAACCGGGTCCAGCGCAGGATTGGTCAACGTGTTGGCACGCCCCGCGCCGGGCCAGTGGAAGGGCATGAACAGCGTGTCCGGGCGGATCGTGGGGGTGAGGCGGGCCGGGGCCAGGGCCTGGCCGCGCCGGGAGGTGACCGTGACGGTGTCGCCGTCCGCTATGCCGAGGCGTGCGGCGAGACGCGGGTGGAGTTCCACGAACGGGCCCGGCGCCGCCTTGTTCAGCTCGGCGACGCGGCGGGTCTGCGCCCCCGACTGGTACTGCGCCACGACCCGGCCCGTCGTCAGATGGAGCGGGTACTCCGCGTCGGGCTCCTCGGCCGCGGGCCGGTGCGTCACGGGGACGAAACGGGCCCGGCCGTCCTCCGTGTCGAAACGGTCGAGGAAGAGGCGGGGCGTGCCCGCGTGCCCGGTGTCGGGGCACGGCCAGTGCAGGGCCTCGCCCTCGGCGAGCCGGGCGTAGGAGATGCCCGCGTAGTCGGCGGGACCGCCGGCCGAGGCACGGCGGAGTTCGTCGAAGACCTCCTCCGGCGCGGTGGGGAAGCCCTTCTCCATGTCGGGCGCCAGGCGCGTGGTCAGGTCGTGCAGTACGTCGAGGTCGGAGTGGACCCCGGAGGGCGGGGACAGCGCGCGTCGGCGCAGCAGCACACGGCCTTCGAGGCTGGTGGTCGTTCCTGTTTCCTCCGCCCATTGCGTCACCGGGAGTACCACGTCGGCCAGTTCGGCCGTTTCGGACAGGACCACGTCCGCCACCGCCAGGAAGTCGAGCGAGCGCAGGCGTTCTTCGATGTGCGCGGCCCGGGGTGCCGACACCACCGGGTTCGAACCCATGACGAGCAGGGAGTGGATGTCCTTGCCCAGGGCGTCAAGGAGTTCGTAGGCCGAGCGGCCGGGGCCGGGGAGGGAGTCGGGGTGCACGCCCCAGACCTCCGCCACGTGGGCGCGGGCCGCCGGGTCCGTCAGCTTGCGGTAGCCCGGCAACTGGTCGGCTTTCTGGCCGTGTTCGCGGCCGCCCTGCCCGTTGCCCTGGCCGGTCAGGCAGCCGTAGCCGGAGAGGGGGCGGCCGGGGCGGCCGGTGGCGAGGGCCAGGTTGATCCAGGCGCCGACCGTATCCGTGCCCTTGGACTGCTGCTCAGGGCCGCGTGCGGTGAGCACCATCGCGTGGTCGGGCTCGGTGAAGAGGCCTACGGCCGAGCGGAGTTGGGGGAGTGGGACGCCCGTGATCCGCTCGACGTACTCCGGCCAGTGCGCCATCGCCCCGGCCCGCGCCGCCTCCCAGCCCCGGGTGCGTTCCCGGACGTACTCCTCGTCGACCCGGCCCTCGGCCACCACCAGGTGCAGCATGCCGAGCGCGAGCGCCAGATCGGTTCCCGGGCGCGGTGCCAGGTGCAGATCGGCCTGCTCGGCCGTGCGGGTCCGGCGCGGGTCGATGACGATCAGCTTGCCGCCGTTCGCCTTCAGCTCTGTGAGGTAGCGGAGGGCCGGCGGCATCGTCTCGGCCAGGTTCGAGCCGACCAGGATGACGCAACCCGTGCGGGGGATGTCCTCCAGAGGGAAGGGCAGGCCCCGGTCCAGGCCGAAGGCCCGCTGGCCCGCGGCCGCCGCCGACGACATGCAGAAGCGGCCGTTGTAGTCGATCTGCGATGTGCGCAGGACCGTACGGGCGAACTTGCCCAGCGCGTACGCCTTTTCGTTGGTCAGGCCGCCGCCGCCGAAGACCGCGCAGGCGTCCGGGCCGTGTGCCGTACGCGTGCGGGCCAGGCCTTCGGCGATCGCGTCCAGCGCCTCGTCCCAGCCGGCGGGTTCCAGGTCGCCCGCGGCCGAGCGGATCAGCGGGGTGGTCAGACGCGCCCCGGCGGAGAGGACCTCCGCCGCGCTCTGGCCCTTGCCGCACAGCGCGCCCCGGTTCACGGGGAAGTCCGCCCGGCCCGTGACCGTCACGCCCTCGCCCGACGCGTCCGGCGTCAGCGTCATGCCGCACTGCAGCGCGCAGTACGGACAGTGCGTGGGCGTGGCAGCCGGTGGCCTGGTGTGCGTGTGCATGGTCGCCAGCGTGCGGGGCGCTTGTTACGCGGCACGGACGGGCGCGGTTACGCAGGCGGTACGCACATCTCGCAGCGCCCGGCGGGCCGGTGTGAGGTCAGCGGGTCCCGGTCAGCGCACGGTGGATGCCGTCCTCCCGCGCGCCCAGGAAATGCGGGTCGGGGCGGACCAGCGCGTCGAGCGCCGCCTTGCCCGCCGCGAGCACCTCGCGTGCGCCGCCCGCGTACCAGGTCGCATCGTGCCGCTCGTCCACCCCGACCCCGTACGACGACACCCCCGCCGCCTCGCACAGTGCCACCGCCCGCCGGATGTGGAAGCCCTGGCTGAGCAGCACCGCCCGGTCCACCCCGAAGACCTTCTTGGCGCGTACGCACGAGTCCCAGGTGTCGAACCCCGCGTAGTCGCTCACCACGGCACGGCCCGGCACCCCGTGCCGGGTCAGATACGTGCGCATCGCGTCCGGCTCGTCATAGTCGGTGCGGCTGTTGTCACCGGTGACGAGGACAGCGCGGACCCGGCCCTTCCGGTACAACTCGGCCGCCGCGTCGAGGCGGTGCGCCAGATACGGGGAGGGCTCGCCCTGCCACAGTCCCGCCCCGAACACCATCGCCACATCAGTGCGTGGCACGTCGGCCGTGGAACGCAGCCGGTCACCGGTCGACGTGAACAGCCATGTCGCGGGCAGCAGCGCCAGCACACAGACCGCCATGAGGAGCTGCAGCGCGCGCCGTTGGCCCCGGCGGGTGCGGGGCAGGCGCGGACGGGGCAGACGCATGGGAACTCCCGGGGCGGGCGGTCGACGGCGGGGCTGTGGGCCTGTGGACTTGTGAGCCTGTGGGCCTACAGAGGTAGGAGACGTCGCGTGCGGGCGGATGGTTCGTCCGCTCACCCGCTCACCCCGGCCCGGGGCCCGTCGTGAAGAACCGGCAACCGCCCGTCACCCCCGCGCAACAGACCGGCAACCCCGGCCCGGCACGATCACCCCATGACGGACACGTCCGCACACCTCGACCCCACGGCCGGCACGGCGCGACTCCTCACCATGATCAGCGATCAGCTGGGCAGCGGGCTCAGCCAGGTGTCCCGGCGAGGCCTCCGCCCCGACCCGGCCCTGGTCCTCGTGGCGCACGGCAGCCGCGACCCGCGCGCCCTGACCACCGTCCGCGAACTCGTGGAGCGGATACGGGAACAGCGGCCGGGACTGACCGTCCGCCTCGGGCACATCGAGCTGAACGAGCCGCTGCTGACGGATGTCCTCGCCGGTCTGCCCGCGGGCGGCCGGGCCGTTCTCGTACCGCTGCTGCTGTCCCGCGGGCACCACGTCAAGCATGACCTGCCCCGCGCGGCCGAGGCCGCCGGACACCTCTTCACGCGCGTCGCCGACCCGCTCGGCCCGCACCCCCTGCTCGTGGACGTCCTGCACGAGCGGCTGCTGGCGGCGGGCTGGCCCGGGCGGCTCACCGAGCGCGGCCGCCGGCGAGCGGGGGTCGTCCTCGCCGCCGCCGGGTCCCGTGATCCGGAGGCCGACACCGACACCCGCCGCACCGCCGCGCTGCTCGCCCTGCGCCTCGGCGTCCCCGTCGTCCCCGCCTACGCCTCCGGCCCCGCCGCCGACGTGGCCACTGCGGTCCGCGCCTTCGCCGCCCGGGGCCGCCACCGGCTCGCGCTCGCCTCGTACTTCACCGCGCCGGGCCGGTTCGCCACCGAGTCGGCGGCCGCGTTCGCCCAAGGGCCCGGTGTCGTCGCGGCCCCGCTCGGTGCCCACCCGGACCTCGCCCGCCTCGCCCTGCACCGCTACGACAGCGCCCTGCTCGACCCCGCCCGCACCGCCCGGCACCTGGCATCCGCCTGACCCCACCGGGCCCGCCCCTTATGTCGGTGCCTGGCCGCGGTGTCAGTAGTGTCAGGCCATGACCCTGACGGACGAAGGTTGCGGTACGTACGACGAAGCGGACGTCGAGCGGTGGGCACCCGAGCCCGACAAGCGCCCGGGCCGCACCGCGTTCCAGCGCGACCGGGCTCGCGTCCTGCACTCCTCGGCGCTGCGCAGGCTCGCCGGCAAGACCCAGGTCGTCACCCCGGGCACGCGCAGCAAGCACTGGGACGCCAGCCCCCGCACCCGGCTCACGCACTCGCTCGAATGCGCGCAGGTGGGGCGGGAGCTGGGCGCGGCCCTCGGCTGCGACCCCGATCTCGTCGAGACGGCCTGCCTCTCGCACGACATGGGGCACCCGCCCTTCGGGCACAACGGCGAGCAGGCGCTCAACGAAGTGGCGCAGGACTGCGGCGGGTTCGAGGGGAACGCGCAGTCCTTGCGGCTCCTCACCCGCATCGAGCCCAAGCGGTTCGTGCGGATGCAGGAGGGCGACGAGCTGGTCAGCGTGGGGCTCAATCTGACCCGGGCCGCGCTCGACGCCGCCACCAAGTACCCGTGGCCGCTCGGCGAGCACCCGAGTGATCCCGCCTCGTCCAAGTTCGGTGTCTACGAGGACGACCGGCCCGTCTTCGACTGGGTCAGGAAAGGGGCGCCGGGCCGTCGCACCTGCTTCGAGGCGCAGGTCATGGACTGGGCGGACGATGTCGCGTACTCCGTGCACGACCTGGAGGACGGCCTGCACGCCGGGCACCTGGACCCGAACATGCTGCACGCCGAGCCCGAGCGTGCCGGGGTCTTCGCCGTCGCCATCGGGCGGTACGTGCCCGCGGACACCGACCCGGCCGAGCTCTCGGCCGCCCTCGACCGGCTCCTCGACCAGGAGTGGTGGCCGCACGGCTACGACGGCACGGCGGTCGCCCAGGCTCGCCTGAAGGACGCCACCAGCCAGCTCATCGGCCGCTTCTGCCTGGCCGCGGAGAGCGCGACCCGCGCGCGGTACGGCACGGGCCGTCTGACCCGCTACGGGGCCGAGCTCGTCGTCCCGCGCGCCGCCCGCCACGAGTGCGCCGTCCTCAAGGCGGTCGCCGACCTGTACGTGATGCAGCGCCCGCAGCAGGAGCGGCTCCGCGCCGACCAGCGCATCGTCGTCGCGGAGCTGGCGCAGTCGCTGACGGCCCGGGCCCCGGACGGCCTCGACCCCCAGTTCCGGGCGCTGTTCGACGACGCGCCCGACGACGTCACGAGGAAGCGCGTCATCGTCGACCAGATCGCCTCCCTGACCGACGCCTCGGCCCGTTCCCTGCACGCACGTCTTGCGACCGACCACTGGGCGTGACGAAAAGTTCGGGAAACGCTGGGAAAAGGTGCCTTGTTAGGGCCACGCCCCCTTCCCGCATCACGCTGCGTGCGGGACGCTCGCATATGACGGCAGCGCAATGAGGAGGCACCAAGTGGTCGACGCGGACCAGACGTTCGTCATCGTCGGGGGAGGACTCGCGGGGGCGAAGGCCGCCGAAACACTCCGCGAGGAGGGTTTCACCGGGCGGGTGATCCTCATCGGTGACGAGCGGGACCACCCGTACGAACGGCCGCCCTTGTCGAAGGGCTTCCTCCAGGGCAAGGAGGACCGGGAGAAGGCCTTCGTCCACGAACTGGCCTGGTACGCGAGCCACGACATCGAGCTGCACCTGGGCCAGACGGTCACCGCGATCGACCGGGCCGCGAAGACGGTGCGGCTCGGCGACTCCACCACCATCAGCTACGACAAACTCCTGCTGGCCACCGGCGCCGAACCGCGCCGCCTCGACATCCCAGGCACCGACCTCGTCGGCGTCCACCACCTGCGCCGCCTGGCCCACGCCGAGCGCCTGAAGAACGTGCTGGCCGCGCTCGGCCGGGACAACGGGCACCTGGTGATCGCCGGGGCGGGCTGGATCGGCCTGGAGGTCGCCGCCGCGGCCCGTGAGTACGGCGCCGAGGTCACCGTCGTGGAGGCGGAGGCGACCCCGCTGCACGCCGTGCTCGGCCCCGAGGTCGGCCAGATCTTCACCGAGCTGCACAGCGACCACGGCGTCCGCTTCCACTTCGGCGCCCGGCTCACCGAGATCTCCGGCCAGGACGGCATGGTGCTCGCCGCCCACACCGACGACGGCGAGGAACACCCGGCGCACGACGTGCTCGCCGCGATCGGCGCCGCCCCGCGCACCGGGCTCGCCGAGGCCGCGGGCCTCACCCTGGCCGCCCGTGAGCACGGCGGGGGTATCGCCGTCGACGCCTCGCTCAGGACCTCCGACCCGGATGTCCACGCGGCGGGGGACGTCGCCTCGCTCCAGCACCCGCCGTTCTCGCCGGCGCTCGGCAGCCTGCGCGTCGAGCACTGGGCCAACGCGCTGAACGGCGGCCCGGCCGCGGCCCGCGCCATGCTCGGCAAGGACGCCCCGTACGACCGCGTGCCCTACTTCTTCTCCGACCAGTACGACCTGGGCCTGGAGTACTCGGGCTGGGCGCCGCCGGGCAGCTACGACCAGGTGGTGATCCGCGGCAACGCGGGCAAGCGCGAGTTCATCGCCTTCTGGCTGAATGACGGCCGGGTGCTCGCCGGGATGAACGTGAATGTGTGGGACGTCACGGAGCAGATCCAGCAGCTGATCCGCTCGGGCGCCAGGCCCGACACGGAGCGGCTGTCCGACCCGACGGTCCCGCTCGGTGATCTTGTGGAGGGGTGACGGGAGTGTCGGCGGTGGGCCGTAGGATTCACGCGTGGCAGGCAGGATCAATGACGAGGACGTGAAGGCGGTTCGGGACGCGGTCCCGATCGACGCCGTGGTCTCCGAGTACCTGCAACTGCGCAACGCGGGCGGCGGGAACCTGAAGGGCCTCTGCCCGTTCCACGACGAGAAGTCCCCGTCCTTCCAGGTCAGCCCGAGCAAGGGGTTCTTCCACTGCTTCGGCTGCCAGGAGGGCGGCGACACCATCACGTTCGTGATGAAGGTCGACCACCTCACCTTCTCCGAAGCGGTGGAGCGCCTCGCCGCGCAGGCCGGCATCACCCTGCGCTACGAAGAGGGCGGGTACAACCCCTCGCATCAGCGCGGGGAGCGCATCCGCCTCGTCGAGGCGCACCAGGCCGCCGCGCAGTTCTACATCGATCAGCTGGAGTCCCCGGAAGCGGAGATCGGCCGCGCGTTCCTCGCCGAGCGCGGTTTCGACCAGGCCGCCGCCGCCCACTTCGGCGTCGGCTACAGCCCGGCGGGCTGGGACCACCTGACCCGCTTCCTGCGCGGCAAGGGCTTCAGCGACAAGGAGCTGACCCTCTCCGGGCTCTCCCAGGAAGGCCGCCGCGGGCCCATCGACCGGTTCCGCGGCCGCCTGATGTGGCCGATCCGCGACATCGGCGGGGAGGTCGTCGGCTTCGGCGCCCGCCGCCTGCGCGAGGACGACAACGGGCCGAAGTACCTGAACACGCCCGAGACCCCGATCTACAAGAAGTCACAGGTCCTGTACGGCATCGACCTCGCGAAGAAGGACATCGCGAAGGCCAGCCGCGCCGTCGTGGTCGAGGGGTACACGGACGTCATGGCCTGCCACCTGGCCGGCATCACCACCGCCATCGCGACGTGCGGCACGGCCTTCGGCAGCGACCACATCAAGATCCTTCGCCGTCTGCTCATGGACAACGGGTCGGCGCGGGTGATCTTCACCTTCGACGGTGACGCGGCCGGCCAGAAGGCCGCCCTGCGCGCCTTCGAGGACGACCAGAAGTTCGCCGCCGAGACGTACATCGCCATCGCGCCGGACAACATGGACCCGTGCGACCTGCGCCTCGCCAAGGGCGACGAGGCCGTCGCCGACCTCGTCGAACCCCGTACGCCGCTCTTCGAGTTCGCGCTCCGCCAGATCATCGGACGCTACGACCTGGAGACCCCGGCGGGCCGCGCCGCCGCCCTCGACGAGGCCGCGCCGGTCGTCGCCCGGATCAAGAACAGCGCCTCGCAGCACGAGGTCGCCGTCCAGCTCGCCGGCATGCTCGGCATCCTCGACACCCAGTTCGTGGTCAAGCGCGTCGGGCAGCTGGCCCGCTGGGCCAGGGACCGCGGCGGCAAGGGCCCGGCCCCCGCCGCGGGCCGGGGCCGCCAGGCGCCCGAGGCGGCCGCGCCCGCCCGCGCGTTCGGCGGCCCGGCCCTCACCCTGCGCAACCCGGTGTACGCCACCGAGCGCGAGTTGCTCAAGCTCGCCCTGCAGTACCCGCAGCTGGTCTCCCCGGCCTTCGACGCGTACGGGATGGACGAGTTCACGGCCGCGCCGTACGCCGCCGTGCGCCAGGCCGTCCTGGAGGCGGGCGGCGCCGAGCAGGGCATCCACGACCCGCACGAGTATCTGGTCCGGGTCCGCGACGCGGCGCCGGACGACGCGGTACGGGCGATGGTGACCGAGCTTGCGGTCGAGGCGATCCACCGCAAGACGGTCGACGAGGCGTATGCGGGCGAGCAGCTCGTCACCGTGCGCAGGCGGGCGGTCGAGCGCCGCATCCGCGATGTCCAGGGCACCTTCACGCGCCTCGGCTCGGGCGGCGACCCGGCCCAACTGGTGGCCGTGCAGAACGAGTTGTGGGTGCTCCAGCAGTACGGCCAGGCACTGCGCGAGCGGGGCGCGCAGGCGCTGTAGACGCCGGGCCACGCTCAAGTGCGCCGTTTCGCCTGTTCGAGGCGGGGAAGAGCGGGCACTCGTACAGCACGGTAACCGCGCGGTCACGCACCGGACTCAGAAAGTCGTCGCACGCCCCTCGTGGCGGCACTGTGTCGTACTCCACACTGGGTGGCGGTGCCTGAGTCCTCGGAGCGCGGCCGGAACCCGGACACCGGGTCCGACACCCCCGCGGTTCCGCTTATCGCGTACGGGACGGACAGCGGCGCGGCCGCCGTTCCCGTCCTCCAACCGCACGCCTCAGCAGCGATCACCTTGGAGGTCGCCCCCGTGCAGACCCAGACCCTCAGCCAGAGCGACAGCACAGCGCAGGCCCTCGCCGAACCCGAAGGTGCCACGGAGGGCGAGGCCCTCACCACGGTGCCGCCCCAGAGCCGCGCGGCGCACCGTCCCGAGGCGGCCGCGGCCGCGTCCGATCCGGACGAACCAGAGCCGGTCGAGCCGCCCGAGCCGGTGCGCAGCACCCGCGCGGACACCGGCAGCCCCTCCTCCGACCTGTTCCGCCAGTACCTGCGCGAGATCGGCCGCATCTCGCTGCTCACCGCGGCCGAGGAGGTGGAGCTCGCGCGCTGCGTCGAAGCCGGCCTGTTCGCCGAGGAGCGGCTCACCCACGCCCCCGACCTGGACTCCGAACTCGCCCTGGACCTCGACAAGTTGGTCGTCATGGGCCGGATGGCCAAGCGCCGCCTGATCGAGGCGAACCTGCGCCTGGTGGTGTCCGTGGCCAAGCGGTACGTGGGCCGCGGCCTGACCATGCTCGACCTGGTCCAGGAGGGAAACCTGGGCCTGATCAGGGCGGTCGAGAAGTTCGACTACGCCCGCGGCTACAAATTCTCGACGTACGCGACGTGGTGGATCCGCCAGGCCATGAGCCGCGCGCTCGCCGACCAGGCCCGCACGATCCGCGTCCCGGTCCATGTGGTCGAACTGATCAACCGGGTCGTCCGCGTGCAGCGCCGGATGCTCCAGGAGCGCGGCTACGAGCCGACACCGGAAGAGGTGGCGGCCCACCTGGACCTGCCCCACGAGCGGGTCAGCGAGGTCCTGCGCCTCGCCCAGGAGCCCGTCTCGCTGCACGCCCCGGTCGGCGAGGAGGACGACGTGGCGCTCGGCGACCTCATCGAGGACGGAGACGCGGCGAGCCCCGTCGAATCGGCGGCGTTCCTCCTGCTCAGGGAGCACCTGGAGGCGGTCCTCTCCACCCTCGGCGAACGCGAACGCAAGGTCGTCCAGCTCCGCTACGGCCTCGCCGACGGCCGCCCCCGCACGCTGGAGGAGATCGGCCGCATCTTCGGCGTCACCCGCGAACGCATCCGCCAGATCGAGTCGAAAACGCTCAACAAGCTCAGGGACCACGCTTTCGCGGACCAATTGCGGGGCTACCTGGACTGAGGCAGCCCCGAAGGGGCAAGCCTCAGGGGCGCGGGGAACTGCGCGACCAGCCACAACGGACCGGCACGCGCAACTCCTCGCGAACCCCTACGGCGGCTGGCTAATCCACTTCGGCGACGGCCTGCGCGAACTGGGCCTCGTACAACCGCTGATAAGCCCCGCCGGAGGCGACCAGGTCATCATGCGAGCCCTGCTCGACAATCGCGCCGTTCTCCATGACCAGAATCGTGTCGGCATCGCGGATCGTCGACAGACGGTGCGCGATGACGAACGAGGTCCGCCCGGAGGCCAGCCGGGCCATGGCCTTCTGGATGAGCACCTCGGTGCGGGTGTCGACGGAGGAGGTCGCCTCGTCGAGCACCAGGATCACCGGGTCGGACAGGAAGGCCCGCGCGATGGTGATGAGCTGCTTCTCACCGGCGCTGACCCCTGTCCCCTCGTCGTCGATGACGGTGTCGTACCCGTCCGGCAGGGTTCGGATGAACCGGTCCGCGTGCGCGGCCCTCGCCGCCGCCTCGATCTCCTCCCGGTTCACGTCCTTCGCGGCGCCGTACGCGATGTTCTCCGCGATGGACCCGCCGAACAGCCACGTGTCCTGGAGCACCATCCCGATGCCGGCCCGCAGCTCGTCCCGCTCCATCCTCGCGATGTCGACCCCGTCGAGCGTGATCCGCCCGCCGGTGACGTCGTAGAACCGCAGCAGCAGGTTGACCAGGGTCGTCTTGCCCGCCCCTGTCGGCCCGACGATGGCGACCGTGTGGCCCGGCTCCGCGGTGAGCGACAGGTCCTCGATGAGCGGCTTGTCCTTCTCGTAGCGGAAGGCGACGTGCTCGAACTCGACGTGCCCGCGCAGATCGGCGGGCTTCTCGCCGGGCACGGGGTCCGCCGACTGCTCCTCCGCGTCGAGCAGTTCGAAGATCCGCTCGGCCGAGGCGACACCCGACTGCACGAGGTTCGCCATCGACGCGACCTGCGTCAGCGGCATCGAGAACTGCCGCGAGTACTGGATGAACGCCTGCACGTCACCGATGGACAGCGACCCGGAGGCCACCCGGAGGCCGCCGACCACGGCCACCAGGACGTAGTTCAGGTTCGAGATGAAGAACATCAGCGGCTGCATGATGCCGCTGTTGAACTGCGCCTTGAACGACGCCTCGTACAGCGCGTCGTTCTGCTCGGCGAACTGCTCCGCCGACTCCTTCTGCCGCCCGAACACCTTCACCAGGTTGTGTCCTGTGTACATCTCCTCGATGTGTGCGTTCAGCACGCCGGTCGTCCGCCACTGCTGCACGAACTGCGGCTGCGACCGCTTGCCGACCTTCGCCGCGACGAGCACCGACAGCGGCACCGTCACGAGCGCGACAAGGGCGAGCAGCCAGGAGATCCAGAACATCATCACGAGGACGCCGACGATGGTCAGCAGCGAGTTGAGCATCTGCCCCATCGTCTGCTGCAGGGTCTGCCCGATGTTGTCGATGTCGTTGGTCGCCCGGCTCAGCACCTCGCCGCGCTTCTGCTTGTCGTAGTACGACAGGGGCAGCCGAGCCAGCTTCGCCTGCATCTCCTTGCGCAGTTGGGCCACCGCCAGGTTGATGACCCGGTTGGCCAGGCGGGTGCCCATCATCATCGCGAGGCCCGCGCAGGCGAACACCGCGAGTCCGATCAGCAGCACCCCGCCGATCCGGTCGAAGTCGACGCCCTGGCCCGGCGTGAAATCGACCCCGCCGAGCATGTCGGCCATGCCGCCTTCGCCCTTGGCCCGCAGGCTGTCGAGGACCTGCTCCTTGGTCTGCCCGGCCGGCGTCTGCCCGCCGATGATCCCGCCGAAGAGCAGGTCGGTGGCGTGGCCGAGGATCTTCGGGCCGACCACCGAGAGACCCACACTGATCACGACCGCGACCAGCACCGCGGCGACCGCCGAACGGTGCGCCGCCATCCGTTTGAGCAGCCGTTTGCCGGAGCCCTTGAAATCCATCGAACGCGAACCGGGCGCGCCGGCCGCCATCCGCGCCGCCATCGGCCCCGCCATCAGGCTGCCTCCGCTTCCGTCAGCTGGGAGAGAACGATCTCCCGGTACGTCTCGTTGTCCGCCATCAGCTCGTGATGGCGCCCCTCGCCGACGACCCGGCCCTCGTCGAGGACGATGATCCGGTCGGCGTCGCGGATCGTCGCGACCCGCTGGGCCACGATCACCACGGTCGCCTCGGCCGTCTCGTCACCGAGCGCCCGGCGCAGCGCGGCGTCGGTGGCGTAGTCGAGGGCGGAGAACGAGTCGTCGAAGAGGTAGATCTCCGGCCGCTGTACGAGCGTGCGCGCGATGGCCAGGCGCTGGCGCTGACCACCGGAGACGTTCGTGCCGCCCTGGGAGATGGGCGCGTCGAGCCCGCCCTCCAGCTTGCCGACGAAGTCCTTGGCCTGCGCCACGTCGAGCGCGTGCCACAGCTCCTCGTCGGTGGCGTCCGGCTTTCCGTAGCGCAGATTCGTCGCGACGGTCCCGGAGAACAGATACGGCTTCTGCGGCACGAACCCGACGGTCTTCGCCATGAGTGCGGGATCGATCTCGCGGACGTCCTCACCGTCGACGTACACGACGCCGGCGGTGGTGTCGTAGAGCCGCGGCACCAGGCCGAGCAGCGTCGACTTGCCGCTGCCCGTCGAGCCGATGATCGCGGTGGTCTCGCCGGGTCTCGCGACCAGGTCGACCCCGCGCAGCACCGGCTCCTCGGCGCCCGGGTAGCCGAAGTCCGCGCCGCGGATCTCCAGGTGCCCGTGGCGCCGCAGCTCACGTACGGAACTCTCCGCGGCCGGCGGCACGACGCTCGACTCGGTCGCGAGCACCTCGTCGATGCGCTCGGCACAGACCTCGGCGCGCGGCACCTGCATGAACATGAAGGTGGCCATCATCACGCTCATCACGATCTGCATGAGGTACGCGAGGAAGGCGGTCAGGTCGCCGATCTGCATGGCCCCGCTGTTGATGCGGTGCGCGCCGAACCAGACGACGGCGATCGACGCGACGTTCACGATCGTCATGACGAACGGGAACATCAGTGCCATGATCCGGCCGGTGGCGAGCGACGTCTCGGTCAGACTGCGGTTCGCCTCACCGAACCGGCCCTTCTCGAAGTCGTCGCGCACGAAGGCGCGGATGACCCGGTTGCCGGTGATCTGCTCGCGCAGCACCCGGTTCACGGTGTCCAGCTTGACCTGCATCGACCGGAACAGCGGCCGCATCTTACGGATGATCAGCGACAGCACCACGGCCATGACGGGCAGCACGGCGAGCAGCACGCCCGACAGCGGTACGTCGAGCCCGAGGGCCATCACCACACCGCCGACGCACATGATCGGCGCCGACACCATCAGCGTGAACGAGAGCAGCGCCAGCATCTGGACCTGCTGCACGTCGTTCGTGGTCCGGGTGATCAGCGTGGGCGCGCCGAACTGGCCGACCTCACGCGCGGAGAAGGACTGCACACGGTCGAAGACGGCGCCGCGCACATCGCGCCCGAGGGCGGCGGCGGTCCGGGCGCCGAAGAACACGGCGCCGGTGTTGCAGACGACCTGGACGACCGTGACGCCCAGCATCAGGGCGCCGAACTCCAGGATGTAGCCGGTGTCGCCGTCGACGACACCGTTGTCGATGATGTCCGCGTTCAGGGTGGGCAGGTACAGCGCGGCGCAGGTCTGCAGGAACTGCAGCAGCACCAGCAGCCCGATGGGTTTCTTGTACGGACGGAGATAGGTCCGCAGGAGTCGTATGAGCACGCTCGGTCTCTCGGTGTCGGCGGGTGAGTGTGAGCGGTGGACTGGGGATCGCGAAGACTGGGGAGTACGCGCCCTCGCCGAAACGTGGACGCATGGACCCCCATCGTCGGACACTCCACCCGCGTTACCTCAACCGATTAACCCAAGAGCATTCAAAGATCGGCCAAGACCGGGGCCGGCCCCGGCGCCTACGAGAACGCGCCGGGGTGGATCTGCTCCCGCACGGACCGGTACTGCTGGCGCACCGCCTGCCCCACGGCCGCCTCCTCACCCGGCTCGAAGACCTGCGCGGCCGCGCCCTGCCACTGCGGCAACTGCCCGCTCAGCGCCCACGCGGCCTGCCGCGCCGCACCGATCGCCGCGTAGTCGGCGGGCTGCGGCACCACGACCTGCGTGCCGAAGAGCATCGGCGCCGCCGCCTGCACGGCCTGCAGCTCGGCGGCGGCCCCGAGCAGGAACACCCGCCGGATCTCGACCCCGCGCCCGCGCAGTACGTCCATGGCGTCCGCGAGGCCGCAGAGCATGCCCTCGAAGGCGGCCCGCGCGAGGTGCTCGGGCTTCATGGACTCTCTCCTGAGCCCGCTCAGCGTCCCTGCGGTGTGCGGCAGATTCGGCGTCTTCTCGCCCTCCAGATACGGCAGAAGTACGAGTCCGTGGGCGCCCGGCGTCGACTTCAGGGCCAGCTCGGACAGCTCGTCGAGGCCGCCGTCCAGTCCCAGCATCTCGGCGCTGCCGCGCAGCGCCCGTACCGCGTTCAGCGTATGGACGACGGGCAGGTGCAGGCCCGTCGCGTCGGCGAGCGAGGTGATGGCGCCACTCGAATCGATCAGCGCCTCGTGATGCACGGCCATCACGGAGCCGGAGGCGCCGAGGGAGACCACGGCGTCCCCTTCCCGCATCCCGAGCCCGAAGGCGGCGGCCATGGTCTCGCCGGTCCCGGCCGAGATGATCAGGCCCTCCGGAGTGGTCCCCGCCGCGTCGCCGGGACCGAGCACCTCCGGCAGCATCGCCTGGTGGCCGAGGGCCAGATCCACGAGATCGGGCCGCCAGGAACCGGCGGCGGCGGACCAGTACCCGGTGCCGGAGGCGCCGCCCCGGTCCGTCGTCCGCCGCGCGGGCCGGCCGAGCAGCTGCCACACCAGCCAGTCGTGGGCCTGCATGAGCAGCGCCACCCGCTGGGCGTGCTCCGGCTCGGTGCGCGCCAGCCACCGCAGCTTGGCCACCGGCTGCGCCGCCTGCGGTACGGATCCGACGGCCTCGGCCCACGCCTCGCGCGAGCCGAGCCGGTCGATGAGGTCTGCGGCGGCGGCCTGCGCCCGCTTGTCGCTGCCGACCAGCGCGGGGCGCACCGTGTTGCCCTTGTTGTCCAGCGGCACCAGCGCGTTCTGCTGGGCGGAGACGCCGATGGCCTGCACACCTTCGAGCAGCCCGCCGCCCGCGGCCTCGCCCAGCGACAGCAGCCAGGCCTGGGGATCGACGTCGCAGGGCCGCCCACCGCCCTCCACCGGGTCCAGCGGGTGCGGGGCGTACCCCTGCCGCAGCACGGCCCCGGTGTCGGAGTCACAAACCACAATGCGCGTGAAATCGGGCGAACTGTCCAGCCCGGCGACTATCCCCATGACGGAAATTCTGCCGCACCGCCGGCCACTCCCGTACCGCAGCTTCCGCTTCGCTACGTGTTGCTGGTGCCCCAGTCGTCGTTCCCGGCCGCGCCTCCGCGCTCCCGCAGCGAGCGCACCCGGTCGGCCACCGAGTCCGGCACCTTGCCCTCGACCTTCTCGCTCACCGAGTGGAAGGCCTTGCCCGCGTAGGTCCGCGTCTGCTGCGCGGCCGACTCCGCGGTGTTGCGCACCGCGGGGTTCTGAGCGATCTCGCGAGCGCTCTTCTTCAGCTTCTCGTACCGTTCGCGCCCGGCGCGTGTCCCCAGCACGTAGCCGAGGGCCAGACCGGCGATGAATGTGAGCCGGTAGCGCATGAGGGCCACCCTTCCGTAGCTAGTCGTGATCGCCGAGGGGATACCGATTGGCGGAGCACCCCCCTGCTTGCGCTAATGTATGTGTCGCAGCGAGCGCGCGCCGCCTGGCAAGTACCCAGGTAGCCGCGTTCGAAGCAATGGAGCATTCCCCTGTAGCTCAATTGGCAGAGCAGCCGGCTGTTAACCGGCAGGTTACTGGTTCGAGTCCAGTCGGGGGAGCTCGATCTCCTGTAGCTCAATTGGCAGAGCAGCCGGCTGTTAACCGGCAGGTTACTGGTTCGAGTCCAGTCGGGAGAGCTGTGGAACAAGCCCTTCGGAGACCACTCCGGAGGGCTTTTTCGTACCTGGTGGAACCATGGGCCCACCTGGGGAGTCCTCAAGGTCGTGCAGAGCCGGACCATTCGAGGCAGGAGATCGTATGAGCGGCTATGCTGCGGCAGACGGCGCGCACATATGTGCGCGGCGCGCCGTATCGGGGCGGTAGCTCAGCCGGTTAGAGCAGCGGACTCATAATCCGTCGGCCGTGGGTTCGAGTCCCACCCGCCCCACCGTGAGTCCATAGCGCAGAAACGATGCGACCAGGACGTACGTAACCTGATGGGCCGTCACGCAAACCGTGGCGGCCCTTTTGTCACCCACAGGGCGGCGCCCCCCGCCTCACGTGTCCAGCGGTGACTGCCACGTCACCGTCGTGGCCGCTCCGGCGTCCTCCCGGGTGCCGTCGTCCGCCACCGTCAGGCGCACCCCGGGGCGGCCGTCCGGCAGGGGCGTCTCCGTGTCGATCACGACCTCGATGCGGGAGATCGCCGTCCGGCGCGACGCCGTGGCCAGCGCGCGGCGCAGGCTCGTCAGGAGGTGGCCCTGGACCGGGTCGCCGAGGGCCGACTCGACGGTGCCCGTGAAGTGGACCGACGGGGCGAAGCCGAGGATCGCGGCGGCGCCCGCCGTCTCGCGCAGGACCTTGCCGCGGAACGTGGTGGGGGCGTCGGCCGGGGGCTGCTGGAGCGCGAAGATCGTGGTGCGGACCTCCTGGATCGTCGACTCCAGCTCGTCCACGGCGTGGGCGAGCGTCTCGCGGACGTCCTCCATCTGGGTGCGGCGCCGGGTCGATTCGAGCATCATGCCCGTCGCGAACAGCCGCTGGACGACCAGATCGTGCAGGTCGCGGGCGATACGGTCGCGGTCCTCGAAGACGGCGAGGCGTTCGCGGCCCGCCTGCGCCTCGGCCAGGACCAGGGCGAGCGCCGCCTGCGTGGCGAACTGGGTCGCCAACAGGTGGTCGACGGACGTGTACGGGCGGGAGCCGGGGCCGCGGGGCAGGGCCAGCGTGCCGATCAGTTTGCCGCCGGCCTGGAGCGGCAGCATCATGCTCGGGCCGAAGCGGGAGCGCACCTCGGTCGTCATCCGCGGGTCCGTCGCCGAGTCGTCGATGAACACCGGCTCCCCGGTGAGCAGTTGGGCCAGGACCGCGCTGCCGGGCACGATCGTCGCGCCGATCAGGGTGTCCGGGTCGTCCGTCGTGGACGCCGCCACGATCTCCATGCCGCCCGCCTCCGTGGGCTGGAGCACGACCCCGGCCTCGGCGCCCGCGAGCAGCCTGGCCCGCTCGGCGACCGTCGTCAGGGCGTCGGCCGGGCGGCCCGTGAGCAGCGCCGTGGTCACCGCGGCGGCGCCCTCGATCCAGCGTTCGCGCTGCTTGGCGGTCTCGTACAGGCGGGCATTGCCGATCGCGATGCCCGCCTGGGTGGCGAGGACCCGCAGCAGAGCCAGGTCGTCGTCGGTGAAGCCGCCGGGGCCGTCGGACGGCTTCCCGGTCACGCGCAGACGGCCGAAAACCGTCTGCTGTACGTGGATGGGGACAGCGAGGAGGCCCGCTTCGTGGACGACCGCGCCCGGGGCCTCGTCCGGCGGCAGGGTGGCCGGCGCGTCCCCGGTGCCGACCGCCTCGACCAGGCCGCCGTGGCCCGGATCGAGGACGCCCAGGACGCCGTGCCCGGCGCCGGTCAGGGCCACCGCGCTCTCCACCAGGTGCTGGAGCGTGGGGCGGAGTTCGAGCTCCGAGCCGACGTTCAGCACGGCCTCCAGGAGGACGGACAGGCCTGCGGGGGCGTCCGGCTCGCGTGCTGCCGCGGTCATCGTGTGCCTGCCCCCGTACTCGTACGTCTGCGCCCGCTCAGCCGGCCAGCGGGTTCAGGACCAGCGGCTGGATCCTGCCCTCCATCATCGCGCCGAGGCCCTGCACCGCGCACACATCGGGTCGTTCGGCGATCCGCACCGGCATGCCCGTGCCGTCGCGCAGCAACTCGTCGAGGCCGGGCAGCAGGGCCGAACCGCCGACCATCGTGATGCCGCGGTCCGCGAGGTCGGCGACCAGGTCGGGCGGGCAGACGCGCAGCACCTTGCCGATGCCGTCGAGCACGGCGGTCAGCGGGGTGTGGATCGCGTGCCGGACCGCCGCCGTGTCGACCTGCACCGAGCGGGCCAGGCCCGTCGCCACGTCGCGGCCGTGGATCTCCGTCTTCGCCGGGCCCTGCGTGGTGAGGCCGTTGCCGCTGAGGGCGAGCTGCAGGGGACGTACGGACTGCGAGGGGAGCAGCAACTCGTGCTGCTGGCGCAGGTGCTGGACCACCGCGCGGTCGATGGCCTCGCCGCCGACCGGGACCCGGGTGGCCGTCACGATCGCGCCCAGGGAGAGCACCGCGATCTGCGTCGTGGCCGCGCCGCACACGATGATCATCGTGGCTTCGGGCTGCTCGACCGGCAGGCCGCCCCCGACGGCGGCCGCGATCAGGGTGTCGACCAGTTCGACGCGGCGCGCGCCGAGGCCGACCAGCGTCTCGACCGCCGCGCGCCGGGCGAGGGGATCCGCGTCGTGCGGGGTGCAGGCCGCCGCGCGCAGCCGGGGCTTGCGGCGCAGGGTGCGGCGGAGCTTGTCGCCGAGCAGGTTGCGCAGCATCCGCTGGGCCATCTCGATGTCGACGACGGTGCCGCCGGAGACGGGGCGCACGACGCGGATGTGCTCGGGGGTGCGGCCGGTCATCTTCTCCGCGAGTTCGCCGACCGCGATCAGGGCGCCGGTGCGGGTGTTGACCGCCGCCGCGCTCGGCTCGTCGACGACGAGACCGACGCCCTTCACATAGACGCGAGTGCGGGCGGCACCCAGGTCGACGGCGAAGTGGCAGCGGCGCAACTGCTCCAGACTGACGGTCATGGCAGATCCTCCCGAGAGCGCGGACCGTGAGCGGGCTGCGGCTGCGGCCCTTTTGGCATCGTGCGGCGAAGGCCGGGACACCGCGCGCTGGAGTAGGCCGGGCGGGGCTGGGCCTAACGGGTGGATTGTGCGACGAACGCATCCTGACGGTAGCTCAGGACCTGTTGCGTACCGCGTCGGTGAGCACGTCCAGGTCCTGGACGACCGGCCCGCCGCCCTCCAGCCGGAGCGCGTCGAGCAGCGAGGCCGCATAGCCGATGAAGGGCAGGCCGAGGGCCTGGGCAGCGGCCAGTTCGGCGGGGGTCGAGCCGATAAGGACCGCGCGCGGGGTCGGCGAGCCGGGCTGGTGCAGCGCCCGGCGCAGGACGTCGGGGTGCGGCATCAGCAGGGCCGGGTCGTCCGTGCGGCCGTGCACTCCGCGGCGTACCGACAGGGAGCGGCTGTCCAGGTATTCGGAGACGACGAACGGCGAGACGTCCGAGACGACGGCGACCGGCAGTCCCGTCGAGTTCAGGGTGCGGACCATGAGGTCCGCACCCTGGGTGGGCGCGGCCAGGCGCAGCGCGCGCAGTTCGATCGAGTCGAGGCGGGCGCTCAGCGCGCGGGCCAGCTGGGGCTCGCCGGCGAAGGCGCGCAGGACGTCGAGGGGGTGGGCCTCGCTGCCGCTCGCCGGCCTGTCCTCCCGGTCCAGCGATGTCCCGCTCAACGCCTCGTACGGGCCGCGGAGTTCGGCGGCCAGTTCGGTGAGTTCCAGGGCGGCGCGGCGGGCGTCGCGGGAGCGCCGGTAGAGGCGGGCGAGGGGGCCGTCGAAGCCGATCAGGAAGCACTCGGCCGAGTCGATGATGCGGGCCAGCTCGTCGCGGTGTCCGGCGGTGGAGCGCTCGGTGACGGGGCGCGGGTCCGTCCGGGGCAGGTGCCAGTGGACCGTGTAGCCCGGCACCGGCCAGCGGTCCAGGCGGCGGCGCAGCTTGTCCATGGCGGCGGGGGCGGGCAGCCGGGCCGCCTCCGTGGCCAGGCGTTCGGTGAGGGCCGCGGTCAGGTTCAGGCCGGGGTCCTGGGCGGCCTCCGCCGGGTCGTCGACCCGGGCGGTGGCGTGGGCGCCGAGGCCAAGGCCGCCGTCGAGATACATCGTGCGTTCGGTGAGGTCGACCTCGTAGTACTCCCAGGCGAGGTCGGTCTCGTCGGGGGCGGTGAGGGTGACGCTGCCGTCGGGGCGTACGTACACGAGGGCCGTGTCCGGGACGGTGGGAGTGGGCGGGCTGCCGTCCGGGGGCAGGGCGAGGGGGCCGCGGACGGCGGGGTCCGGGGCGGGCGAGGCCAGCCGGTGGAACGGGGCGGCCGCCTCGGGGTCGGCGAGTTCCTCCACCGTGGCGGCCAGGATGACGAGTCCTTCCGGCTGGTCGAGGGTGACCCGGGCGAGGGTCGGGGCGTCGGGAGGAGGGCCGGTGCCGGGGAGGCCGGCGGGGCGGCCGAAGAAGTCCCGGAGGGTGTCGGCGAACATCCGGTGGGCGGCCGGGTCCCGCATGAGGGGCAACGCTTCGAGGAGTTCGGCCAGTTGGGTCAGTTGGGCGGTGACGGGGGAGGGGGCGGCGGGGACGTCGGCCGGGGGGCCCGCCGGGAGCGCCTGCGGGGCATCGTCCCGGGCGAGGCGTCGGGCGAACTCTGTGGCTTCAGCGGTGAGTTGAGTGGTGCGGACCGCGTCGAGCACCATGCTCTCGCCCGTCGGCATGTTCAGGGCAGTGGAGGCCAGGGAGGGGGCGTCCCGCAGGTCGACGGGGCTCCCGAGCCGCTCGGACAGGAGCCGGGCGAAGGTGCGGAGGCGCTCCGGGCCCGCGGTGGCGGACAGGTGCCGCAGCGCCACGGTGAGCCGGTGCAGCCGGTCCAGGCTCTGGGCCGTGAGCATGCGATACCAGTACGCGGGCAGGGTCCCGCGCATGTCGCGCAGGCCCAGCGCGCTGACCGTGTACGCGTCGACGAGGCCGGGGGCGACCGCGACGCAGGAGGCCGCGGCGTGTGCGGCGAGTTCGGTGCGCAGGGCGTCGCGGGCGGCACGGTGCTCCGCGCCGTCCGGCCAGAACGTCACGGTGATGTGGACACCCGCGGGAAGCCCGCCGACCCTTACCTCCGTGGGCAGTTCGGACAGGGCGGCCGGGAGGCGGGTGACGGTCGCTTCCAGCAGTCGTTCCACGGCCCGGTCCGTCTTGAGCAGAAGCTCGTAGCCGGTCGGGGTGGGCCGCAGGGCGTGTTCGCGGGCGGTGAGACCGGTGCTCTCGATCAACTCGGCTACCAACGGCAGGAGTTCGACGTCGCTGCCATCGGCGAGGTCGTACGAGACGCAGGTACGGGAGGTACCGGACCGAGGGGTGTTGCGGGCTTCGAGGAGCTCGCGGTGCAGCTCCTCCAGGGCCGGACCGGTGCGGCCGCCGAGCGCCTCGTACTCCTCGTACGACTCCAAGGCCTCGTCGGTGCGCCCCAGTTCGTTCAGGGCGATCATCTGCAAGCGGCGGAAGTCCTCGCGGAAGGGGTGGTCGTGGAGCAGGGCGGTGAGATTGACCGCGGCGTGCTCGAACTCGCCCAGATCCAGGTCGAGTTCGGCGGCGGTGCGGTACAGGGTGAGGTGGAGGTGGGTGAGGCGGGTGCGGGCGGTGCGGGCGGCGGGGCCCGGGATACCGTCCAGGGGCGTACCGCGGAACAGGGAGAGGGCGACGGCGACGTGGTTGCGGGCGGCCCGCAGGTCGCCCGCCTGGCTCAGCTCGTCGGCGCTCGCCACATGGGACTGGCAGCGGGCGATGTCGAGGGAGTCGGTGCTGGTGTGCAGGGCATGGCCCTCGGGAAGCGTGGCGATGCCGGTCAGTTCGCCGCGCAGCCGGGACAGGTGCGTGGCCGTCTCGGCGGGGCCCGGGGCGGACGACCGGTCCGTGCGGATGCCTTGCTCCAGCTCGGCGTGCGGGACCACGTTGCCCGGTTTGAGGAGCAGCATGCTCAGCAGGGCTCGCTGCTCGGGCTCGGCGATCTCCACGGGCCGGGGCGCGTGGCCGGGGTCGGTGCGGGTGACGCGGAGCGGGCCGAGGAGTTCATAGGTGTAGCGCGGGCCCTCGGGCATGGCCGGTGAGCCGTCGGCCAGCCTGCGCAGGGCGGCGGTCCGGCGCACCGGATCCGGTGAGGACAGTGCGGTCGGCGGGGCGCCCAACTGCTTGAGCAGGTCGGCAAGGCCGTTCAGGTCGGCCGCGCGCTCGGACTCGTCCGGGACGCGCCCCGGGTCGAACTGGGTGAGCTTCACTGTGCCGTCGGGCAGCAGATGGACCCGGGTCATGCCGACGGAGCCGTGCGTGACGCCCGCCTCGTGCAGGGTGGTCAGGGCGAGCGTCACGGAACGGGCGACCGTGTGGAGCAGGCTGCCGGGGAGGCGGTAGATGTTGGGCGCCGCCAGCGTGTTGAGCGGGACGCCCTCCAGGTGTTCGAGGACGGTGTACGGCCTGTTGTCGTCCGTGAAGCCGAAGTCGAGCACCCGCGCCAGGTTCGCGTGGAAGAGCCGGGACAGGACGCCGGCGTCGCGCAGGAACCGGTCGTGGTCGCGCAGCCGGTGCACCTTCACCAGCACGGGCCGCTCCAGGTCGAGGTCCCGGGCCAGCCACATCGAGCTGTTGGGCCGCAGCCGGCGCTGCAGCCGGTACCGCCCGCCGAGCACCCACCCCTGCCCGCCCGATGCCTCGCCCGTGAGTTGCCGCCCGCCCGCGAGCCGCCGCACGCTCTCCTCGCTGACCGTCGCGAACTCCTCCTCGTCCGCACCTCGCGTCCGCACCCGGAACTCCCCGGCCCCCGACCCCGCCCGCTCGTCGATCAGCCCGCCGACCCGGGCCAGGAACGCCGTGGTGCGGCCGCGCGCCGAGCGGGGCAGGGAGCGCAGCAGCAGCTCGCGGACGCCGGTGCGGAAGACGTACGAGCCCGGCGGGCCCGGGGCCGTCGCCAGCATGCCGCTGAGGATGACCTCGGCGAGGTGCTGGGGGCGCGGATCGTCCTCCAGGGCCCTGTGCACCAGGCGCATCACCGGCAGGTGCGGGACGCCGACGGCCAGATGACCGGCGAGGCGGAAGGCCTCAGGGGACGCTGTGGCGCGGAAGGCCCGGACGAGGTCCTCGGGGCCGCGGTCCGCCCCCTGCGCCGGCGCGGTCGCGAGCGGCTCAGGCGTCAACCAGGCGGCGGCGCCCGCCACTTGAGCCCCGCCGGGCGCCCCGGTCAGCCGGGACCAGTGCGCCAGCCAGCGTGGGGCCGTCTCCAGGACCGGCAGCGCGAGGGCCCCCGCCGGACGGTCCGCCGCGTGCTCTTTGTCGTAGGGGGCGAAGCGCAGTGCGGGCAGCGGTGCCGCCGGGTGCGGCGAGGTGAAGCGGCCCGGGACCGCGGGCAGGGCCGTGGTGCGCCACAGGTGTTCCGGGAGGGGCTGGAGCACCGCGAGCGGGAGGTGCGCGGCCAGCGCGTGCAGCGTCCGGAACCAGCGCTCCGCCGCGCCCGAACCGGCGTGCCACTGCGGGCCCGTGCAGTCGCTGAGGAGCAGCGCCGCCGTGCGGCCGTCGCGCGGCAGGGCGAGGTGCGGGACGCGGCCGTCGGGGGTGGCGCGGTGCACGGTCACCGTGCGGAAGATGCCCGACTGCACCAGCGCCCGGTGCAGTTCGCGCAGCAGGGGGCGCCAGACCGGCATCGTGGGGCCCGTGTCGTGGATCAGGGCCAGGCGCAGCCAGCGTTCCGGGGCGGGGTGCAGCACCGGCAGCCAGGTGTCAGGGCCCGCGCCCAGGCGGGCGATCCGGTCGGCGGTGGCCGCCTCGTCCAGGACCGGGCGCCCGGCCGCCGACGGGACGTGCCGCTTCAGGGGGCGCAGGGCGCGCTGCAGTGCCAGCGGGTGGCGCAGCATCGGGGGCGCCGGGGCGAGGAGGGAGGGCCGGGCCGGCTCCGGGGCCGGATCCAGGTAGAGGGGGACGCGGGCGGGTTCGGGACGAGGGGGCGGTGCGGTCTGTGGAGTCGGCGGTGGTACGTCGAAGGGTGCGGCGGGCCGGGGCGGTTCCCGGCGCGCGGGTTCCGGCCGCGCAGGGGCCTCCTGAGCGGGCTCTGCGGTGGCGGGCTCCGGCTCGGGGTCCCCGGCCGGGTCCGACAACTGCCGCGCCAGCCACAGCACTTCGGCCAGCTCGACGGGTGTCGGCGGCGTGCCGCCCGCCGACGCCCTGCCCAACGCGGCGGCGAGGCGGCCGAGTTCAGCGTGCATCGGGGAAGGGGTCGGCAGTTTCGTCGAGATGCGGGATCAGGCGCTGGGCCAGCTCCTCGCGGGTCGGGGCGTCCAGGCCCGCGGCGCCCGTGAGGTAGATCGCGTTCAGGAGCTGGTCGGTGGCGAGCTCGCCGGTGTGTGCGCGGGCCAGGAACCGGGTGATCAACTGCCGTGCCTGCGCGTCCGGTTCGCCCAGGTGTGCCCGTACGATCTCGGCCAGCTGCGTTTCGTCGGGGCGGTGCAGGCGCAGCGTGACGCAGCGGCGCAGGAACGCGGGCGGGAACTCGCGCTCGCCGTTGCTGGTCAGGACGACGAAGGGGAAGGCGCGACAGCGTACCCGGCCGCCCGCGACGGGCACCTGCCGGTCCGTGCCGTAGGCCCGCACCTGCGCCCCGCCGCCCGCGCGGACCAGTTCGGGGATCTCGTACTGGCCCTCCTCCAGGGCGTTGAGCAGGTCGTTCGGCAGGTCCAGGTCGCTCTTGTCGATCTCGTCGACGAGCAGCGCGCGCGGGCGGGTGTACGGCAGGAGCGCCGTGCCGAGCGGGCCGAGGCGCAGATGGTCGGCGACGCTCACCGGGGCCGCCTCGCGGGCCGCGTACAGCCGCGACAGCGGGTCGTACTGATACAGGCCGTCGGCGAGGGTGGCGCGGCTCGTGATGTTCCAGCGCAGCACCGGGCCGAGACTCAGCTCGCGGGCGACGGCGTAGGCGAGGGACGACTTGCCGGTGCCGGGCGGGCCCGTGACGAGCAATGGGCGCCTCAAGTACAGGGCGGCGTTGACGAGTTGGACGCTCTCGGGAGTGGCCCGGTAGGTGTGCGCACGGTGCACCCGGTCCGGGGAGACGGCCGCCGCGTCGTCCGAGTCGGCGGGGGCGGGCAGTACCGGGCCACCGTCGAAGGCCCGCCAGGGCGGGGGCGCCGGCAGCCGGTCGACGCCGTCGTGCGGCGCGCTCGCTCCGGTGTACACGGGCCACTCCTGCATGTTCTCTGCACTCCGTACTCGGTGTATCAAGGGCTCAGGGGAGGTTCGTCGGGGGCCCGGATGTCGCCCGGGTCGGGGAAGCAGTGCGGAGCGTCCCACAGCAGCTGGACGTCCCGCGCCCAGTGGTCGTCGCAGCCCTCCGCCACCTCGCGCAACTCCATGATTCTGTACGGCAGTTCGGGCAGGCTCGCATCCGCCACGTACGGGCCGAGCCGGTCCAGGAACGTGCTGCCGAGGCACGGCTGATCGGGCGCGTGCTCGGTCGCGCAGCCGGTGCGCGGCCACAGCAGCGCGGGGACGGGCTTGGCGAGGGCCGCCCGGAAGCGTGCGTCGGGGTCGGCGCCGGGCGGCCGGGCGAAACCCGCCACGTCGGCCTCCTTCAGCTCCTGCTGGCGAACGGGCCCGGTGGCCGCGCACGCCATCTGGTGCACGGGGCGCAGCGGGCGGTCCGCGCGCTCCTGCCAGCGCTGCGCGAGGCGGCGGCGCTGGCCGACCTGGCGGCGCGTGGGGTGCGTGATCACGACGGGGTAGGCGCAGCCCAGCGGCGTCGGGTCGTCGGGGCCCGCGGGCCACTGGTCCACCGGCCAGTTCAGCCAGTCCGGAGGAAGCGTGAAGGCCACCAGGTCGTCGGTACCGGGCGGGAGATGGGCCAGCGCGTCGTTGATCACCTCACGGACGAAAGCGGCCACCTGCGACTCGGGGACCGTGCGCGCGGCGACCGGGTGGCGGCGGCCCTCGCTGTACGCGGACACCTCGACGAGCGCCTGGTCGTCGCCCGCGCCGCTGCGCCGTACGTCGACCAGGACCGGGGTCCAGTCCGGCTGCCGGGCGGCGGACGCGGGCGCCTTGGGCGTCGTGAGTGTCGCCATGAGCTCTTCGAGCCCGTCGGCGAACCGGGTCGCCGCCTCCGGCTCGGGGACCTGCGCCAGCAGATGCACCGCCGCCTGCCACAGCGAGGCGAAGCCGCCCGCGGGCACATCGGGGCCGAACTCCCCGACCGCGTACCGGAACAGCCTCTCGGGCGAGCAGTCGAGACCGGCCCGGGTCGCCTTCTCGATGAGGGAGTGCAGCCGGGCCGCGTCCGTGCGGGCTGCCGCCTCGGGGGACGGGATGCGCTCCGCGAGCTCCGGCCAGTAGCGGGCCATCACGTCCAGCGGCAGCATCCGGCCGGTGAGGACCCCGCGGCCGCCGGTCGTCGCGGTGACCATGCCGACGACGCGGTGCGAACCGGCGAGGGTGACCGCGGCGCCGCTGAAGCCGTGCGCCAGCGGCTGGCCGTGGCCGTCGAACGCCACCAGCTCCACCCACTCGTCACCGACCCGCAGGTCGGCCTTGGCGCGGTACTCGGCGATCGTGCCCTCGTCGAAGCCCGCCGGGAAGCCGTACGCGAGGAGGCGGGGGGAGGGCTCGCCGAACGCGGCGCCCGGCGCCGCGAACTGGGCCGGGGACACGTCCACGTCCCGGTCGAGCGTGAGGACGGCCAGGTCGCCGGGGTCCGTCGGGCCGCCCGCCCACGGGCCGTGCGCCTGGACGCGGGCCGCGGCGGGGGGCTCGTGCGGCAGCTGAGGGAAGGTGACCGTCACCTCCGTGACGCCCGGGACGACGTGCGCGCAGGTCAGCACGGTGCGCGGCGTCACCAGGAAACCGGCGCCGAGCTGGGCGCCGCTCTCCACCCGCACCTGCCATTTCGCTTCGCTCATGGACGGGACGCGTCCGCCTGCCCGGCCCCCGGCGACCACGACAGCCGGACCACCAGGTGCCCCTCGGCCGCCCCCTTGGTGATGACGGCCCCCGCCTCCGCCGACAGCTTCACACCGAACTCGATCTCGACGCCGTCGGGGGCCAGCGTGCCGTCGCGCAGCACCCGCAGCGCCGACTCCGCGGCCGTGCGGACCGAGCTCAGGGCCGCCTCGAAGGTCTGTGTCGCCTGGAGCGGGCCACCGCCGCGGGCCACCAGGCGGGCGCCCCGCGCCTCGTCCTCGCCCGCCGCCTCGAACATCACCGGCGTGTCGCCGCCGACCGTGTACTCCACCAAGCCGTCCGTGCTCATGCCACTGCCCCCGTACGTTCTTCGTGCCTGGGGCCATTGTGACGGGCGGTGGCGGGAACGCGCCAGGGCAGCTTCCCGCCAGCACCAGTCAACTTCTCTGCAACACAAGGACCTTGAGACTCTTCACAGCACTCGGGTGACCCCCGATCCGAGGTTTACGGAGAGAGGCAACGATGACCAGAGGACCTGCCGCGAGACGCGGCGCGGCCCTGCTGTCGGCCGGCATCGCGTTCGCGCTGCTGCCCGCCGGTGGCGCCCAGGCCGCCCCCGCCCCCGCACCGAAGGCGACGAAGGCCGCGGCCGCCGCGCACACCGTGACCCTGGTGACCGGCGACAAGGTGACCGTGACGGAGCTCGGCGGCGACAAGAAGACCGTCACCGTGGAGCGGGCGAAGGGCGCGACCGGCGCCGTCCGCACGCAAGTGGCGCACGGCGACGTCAGCGTCGTGCCCGACGAGGCACGGGCCTACCTGGCCGCGGGCACTCTCGACGCCCGCCTCTTCAACGTCAGCGAGCTGATACGGCAGGGCCTCGCGGACGGCAAGGCCGACGCGACGCCCCTCATCGTCACCTACGGGAGCAAGGCCGCCCGCAGCGCCCGGCTCGTCCCGAAGGGCGCCGAGCGCACGCGCACGCTCGCCAGCATCGGCGGCGCGGCGCTCGACGCAGCCAAGGGGCGGACCTTCTGGAACGCCGCCACGACCGGCAGCGGTTTCGCCGACGGCGTCGGCAAGGTGTGGCTCGACGGCCGGGTCAGCGCCGAGATGGCGCAGAGCAACGAGCAGATCGGCACCCCGAAGGCGTGGGAGGCGGGGCTCACCGGCAAGGGCGTGAAGGTCGCCGTCCTCGACACCGGGTACGACGCCTCCCACCCCGATCTCGCCTCGCGGGTCACCGAGTCCAAGTCGTTCATCGAGGGCGAGGAGGTCGCCGACCGCAACGGCCACGGCACCCACGTGACCTCGACCGTCGGCGGCTCGGGCGCCGCCTCCGACGGCAAGGAGAAGGGCGTCGCCCCGGACGCCACCCTCGCCGTCGGCAAGGTGCTGAGCAACGAGGGCTCCGGCACCGAGTCGCAGATCATCGCCGGTATGGAGTGGGCCGCCAAGGACGTCAAGGCCAAGGTCATCTCCATGAGCCTCGGCTCGCAGGAGGCCAGCGACGGAACCGACCCGATGGCCGCCGCCGTCAACTCCCTCACCGAGGAGACCGGCACGCTGTTCGTGATCGCCGCCGGGAACACCGGCGCGCCCACGTCCATCGGCTCGCCCGGCGCCGCCGACTCCGCGCTCACCGTCGGCGCCGTCGACTCCGCCGACCAGGCCGCCTACTTCACCAGCCAGGGCCCGCGCCTCGGCGACAACGCCCTCAAGCCCGACGTCTCCGCGCCGGGCGTGGACATCCTGGCCGCGCGCTCCTCGCTGATCGAGGGCGAAGGCTCGTACACCGAGATGAGCGGTACGTCGATGGCGACACCGCACGTCGCCGGTGTCGCCGCGCTGCTCGCCCAGGAACACCCGGAGTGGACGGGCCCGCAGCTCAAGAACGCCCTGATGTCCAGCAGTAAGGAACTGGACGCATCCGCCTATGAGTTGGGTGCCGGACGGGTGAGCGTGCCCGACGCGATCGACGCGCAGGTCACCGCCACCGGCAGCGCCGACCTCGGCTACTACAAGTGGCCCTACGAGGAGAACAAGCCGGTGACGAAGACCGTCACCTACGCCAACTCCTCCGACACGGCCGTCGAGTTGAGCCTTGCCGTGCAGGGTGCGCCCGAGGGTGTCGCCACTCTTGCCGACAGCACGCTGAGCGTTCCGGCGCACGGCACCGCCTCCACCACCGTCACCGGGGACGGCGCCAAGGCCCCCGTCGGCAACATCAGCGGGCAGATCGTCGCCAGTGCGGGTGGCAAGGCCGTCGCGCACACGGCGTTCGGGCTGGTGAAGGAGGAGGAGCGGTACACGCTGACCGTCCACGTGAAGGACCGGTCAGGGGCGCCGACCGCCGCCTACCTCGGGGTGCAGCAGCTCACCGGCAACACGGACCCGTTCCCGGCCACCGTCGGCGAGTCCGGCACGCTCCAGCTGCGCCTCAAGCCCGGCTCGTACTACCTCGAGTCCTACCTCGACGTGCGCGGCAGCCACGGCAAGGACTCGCTGGGCATCGGCTACCTCGCCGACCCGGAGGTCACGCTCGACCGGGACCGTGACATCACCCTCGACGGACGGCAGTTGAAGGAGATCACCGCCGACGTCGGGCGCACCACGCAGACCCGGCAGCTCGTCATGGAGGCCGACCGCACGGCGGGCGGCGCCGACTACACGAGCGCCGTGCAACTGCCCGTCAAGTACGACAGCGTCTTCGCCGCCCCCACCCACAAGGTGACCGACGGCAGCTTCGAGTACCGCACCGTCTGGCGCCTGGGCAAGCCGACGCTCCAGGTCGACGGCGTCCGCGAGGCCACCGTGCAGGCGGGCAGCACCCTCATCGGGGGCCGCAGCAGGCTCGGTGTCGTCGATGCGGGGAACGGCGCGACCGCCGACTACAAGGGCAAGAACGTGCGCGGCAAGGCCGTCCTGGTGCGCCGCGGCGACGCGCTCACCCCGGAGCAACTGGCCGAGGCCGCCCAGGACGCGGGCGCCAAGGCGCTGTTCGTGACGGACGACGAAGCCGGCCGGCTGAGCTCCTGGTTCGGGTCCGAGGACGGCAGCGACAGCCCCCTGCAGATCGCCTCCGTCGACGCGGCGGGCGGCGCCACGCTCGCCGGCCTCGCCAAGGCCGGGCGGAAGGTGTCGATGACGGGCACGCAGTACACACCGTGGGTGTACGACGTCACCGACGAGCACAAGGGAGCGGTACCGAAGGGCTCCCTGACGTACAAGCCCGGAAAGCGTGAACTCGCCGTCCTGGACAGCAAGTTCCATGCGGTGAAGCCGCAGGACGGCGGCGAGTTCCGCTACTCGATCACCGACACCTTCCCCCTCGGCATCGGGTTCCTGGAGAAGATCGCCTACCCGGCCGAGCGCACCGACTACGTCTCCACCGGCACCGGCCAGACCTGGCACGAGTCCGTGCAGACCGGACCGACCGACCTGGAGCAGAGCAGCGGCCTGATCACGTACAAGGGCGGCACGCACCAGGAGCTGGACTGGTTCAAGCCGGTCTGGCACCCGTGGCTGGGCAGCGGCCTCAGTTGGGGGCAGCAGCGCTCCGGCTCCACCCTGCAGTTCAACACGCCCGGCTGGGGCGACTCCGGGCCCGACCACACCGGCTTCGGCGACGCGTGGTCCAGCGAGACGAACGGCATGGACCAGTACACGTCCGTCTCCGTGGACGGGGTGCAGGTCGACCGGAAGAAGAGCTCCGGTGTGTACGTGTGGGACGCCGATGCGGCCGAGCACACGTACAAGGTCACCACGGACACCACGCTCGACCCGGCGCGCTGGGAACTGTCGGCCAAGGGCCACGCCGAGTGGACGGTCAGGTCGGCCGCGACCCCGGACGACAGGTGGACGTACCTGCCGATGATCAACCTCGGCTTCGACGTCGACACCGACCTCGCGGGCGACGTCCGCGGCGGCTCGCGCGTCCCGGTCGGCATCTACGGCCAGTACGTCAAGGACGCGTCCGGCACCGGCACCATCGGCGGCGGCAAACTGGAGGTGTCGTACGACGACGGCAAGACCTGGAAGTCCGTCGGCCTGGGCGGCCACGGCGCGTCCTGGAAGGGCAGCCTGAGCGTGCCCCGCGGCGCCCAGTACATCTCGCTGCGGGCTTCGGCCAAGGACGACCAGGGCGGTTCCGTCACCCAGGAGATCATCCGGGCGGTGGGCGTCAAGTAGGCAAGCGCCTGTCCGAACAGGGGGTGTGAAGGCCGGGCCCGGTGCGGAGGCGACTCCGCGCCGGGCCCCGTCGTGTCAAGGCGTGATACGCGGGGGTCCGGTATGCGGACCCCTGGTTGTGGCGGCGGCGGGGCCCGGAGAGGATGCGGGCATGGCCCTCGTACTCGTCTCGCGTCGACACGTGGATCTGCTGCGTGTCGCGACGATGCTCTGTCGGGCCTCCACGCGTCGCCGTACGGCTGGTCGCTGAAGCACCTCTGCAGGCGACCCCCAGCGGCATCTCCCGGAACTTCCGCACCCCCGCAGCTCCTCGCCGCCCGGGTGCCGTCCTGCCCTTGCCACCTGTCGTAGGCCCGAGGTGCCCATGCCCCAGAACCGTCCTTTGCTGCACTGGTTCCTGCCCACCGGTGAGGACCGGGCCGACACCGGCCGTCCGGCCCGCGTCGCGCGCGCCGCCGAACAGGCGGGATTCGCCTCGCTGTTCGCCCCGGTGGGGCCCGGCCTGGTCGATCCGTGGCACCTCGCCTCCGTGCTCGCCGGGCACACCGAACGCATCGGGTTCCTGGTCGGGGTCCGCGCCGGGTCCGTGAGTCCCACGCTGCTGGCCCAACAGGTCGACGCCTTCCGCCGGTTCACGGGCGGACGGCTGCGGCTGAACGTCGTCACGGGCGGCGAGGCCGCTGAACTGACGCGTGACGAAGGCCGGTTGGCGCACGAACAGCGCTACGGCCGTACCGACGAGGTGATGGCCGTCCTGCGAGCCCTCCTCGACGGGCGGAGCGTCGACTTCCAGGGCCAGCACGTCCAGGTCGAGGGCGCGCGGCTGACCGACCCCGCCGTCGAGCACAAGGTGCCGCTGTACCTGGGCGGCGTCTCGGGCGCCGCCGAGAACCTCGCCGCGCGGCGCGCCGACGTCCACCTCCTGTGGAGCGAGCCGGAGCAGTCCCCGGCCGTCGTCGCCGCGCGCATCGCCCGGCTGCGCGACCGGAACCCGGACCTGCGCTTCGCCCTGCGGCTGCGCGCCGTCGGTCACGACCACGACGAGGTGGCCCGCTCCCTGCACGCCTACTGTCGTTCGGGCGTCGACGAGTTCGTGCTCTCGGGGCACCCGGACCCGGACGACGCCCTGCGGGTGGGCGAGGAAGTGGTGCCGCGGCTGCGTGCGCTGCTGGCCGAGGAGGACGAACGGGACAACGCGACGGCGCCGCCTCCCCGTGGGACCGGGGAAGGCGGCGCCGCGCTGGTGTCCGAGGCGGTTACACCCGGAGTTACACCAGCCAGCCGACGAAGTGGACGATGCCGGCGAGGATGTCAGTGAGCAGGTTCATGGTGAAACGTTCTCCTTGCGATGGTGCATGTGTGTGGGACCAACACCCCGGCCCTGTATGGGACATGGGCCGGGTGCGCGGTAACTACGGTCTGCAGCCCGTTGCTTGCGCACCGTAAGCATCGTTGGTCACCCGGGCCTCATGCAATTTCTGACGCCACGATCACCTGTTCGTGGGAACAACTGCGCGCCTGTTCGTTTACGGGATCATGTCGACGTCCCCGGACGCGATTCCCCGCACGACGCCCAGCTCCACCAAGTCCTGCGGCCGTAGGTGGAGTTGGTCCGCCGTTTCCTGTACCTGCTCGGGCGGCCGCTTGAGGATCGCGGCCGCCATCTCCGGGGCGATCACCGAGAAGTAGGCGTCCGGGGTCACCCAGGTGCTGCCCGGCGCGGCGAGCGCCAGCGCCCCGCCGGAACCGCCCTCGCCGATGACCAGGGTGGTGACCGGCACCGGCGCCTCGGCGACCGCGAGGAACAGGTCCGCGATCGCCGCGCCCGCGCCCGCCCGCTCGGCCGCCGCGTCGCTCGCGGCTCCCGGGGTGTCGACGAGGGTGAGCACCGGGATCCCGAGGCGGCCCGCGAGCCGGAGCAGCCGGGTGGCGGTGCGGTAACCGGCCGGGGTGGTCGCCGTGCCGCACTGCGCCGCGTACGCGATCGTCCGCCCCCTGTGCTCGCCGAAACCGCAGAGCATGCCGCCGTCGACGCCGCCCGCCCGGTCCCCGCGCAGCTCCTCGCGGTACGTGAAATAGGCGTCCAAGTAGGCCCCGGCGCGCGGGCGTTCGGGCGCGCGGGCCCGCAGGACCGCGTTCCGGCCGGCGACCGGCAGGTCGGTGCGGCCCAGGGCGCGGGGGACGGGTGCGGGATCGGCGGACGGCCGGGTCAGCAGATGGAGCCGGCGGCCGAGCGCGGCACGCAGCGCGTCCGGCGCCACGACCGCGTCGACGGCGCCCGCCCGAAGCTGGCCCAGGGCCGTGTACGCCGCCGGGTCCGCGCCCGGCGGCCGCACCCGGGAGCCGGCGAAGCCGATCTGCGCCCCCGGCAGCGCGAGCGTCAGGTCGGCGCCCGCTCCCAGCGTGGCCCAGCCGCCGCCCGTGGTCGGATCGCGCACCACCGCGATCTGGGGCAGCCCGGCGGCGCGGGTCAGCGCCGACTGGCGGGCCACGCGCTGGAGTTGGGTCAGCGCGACCATGCCCTCCTGCATCCGGCTGCCGCCCGTGGCGATGAACGGGACCACCGGGAGGCCCTGCGCGCGGGCATGGACGTGGGCCGCCTCGATGCGGTCGCCCGTCTCCTGGCCGAGGGAGCCGCCCAGATAGCCGAACTCGAAGGCGATGACGACCGCGGTGGTGCCGTCGATCCCGGCGGTGCCGGTGACGACGGACTCCGTCTCGCCGGTGCGGTCCGCGGCCCGCGCACGGGCCGCGCCGTAGCCGGGCCAGTCGAGCGGGTCGGGCCGCTCCGGGGCGGCGGGGCGCGGGAGTTCGCGGAAGGTGCCCGGGTCGCAGACCGTGGCCAGGACGTCCCGCGCGCCCGTGCCGTCAGCCATCGGGAAGGGCCCGCTTAAGGATCTTGCCCATGTCGTTGCGGGGCAGGGCGTCGAGGTAGCGGACCGTGCGGGGGCGCTTGTGCGGGGCCAGGCGGGCGGCGACATGGTCGGCCAACTCCGCTTCGCTGGGCGGGTTCTGCGCGTCGGACGGCACGATCCAGGCCACCACCCGCTCGCCCAGGTCGGCGTCGGGGGCGCCGGTGACCGCGGCCTCCTGGACGCCGGGGTGCTCGAGGAGCGCGTTCTCGATCTCGCCCGCGCCGATCTTGTAGCCGCCGCTCTTGATCAGGTCGGTGGCCTTGCGGCCGATGATGCGGACGTAGCCGTCGGGGTCGCGCACGGCCATGTCGCCCGTGCGGAACCAGCCGTCCGGCGCGAACGCGGCGGCCGTGGCGTCGGGCCGGTTCAGGTACTCCAGGAACAGGTTGGGCCCGCGCACCTGGATCTCACCGACGGCCTCGGGGTCGTCGGCGGGGACCTCGGTCGTGCCGTCGTCCTCGGCGAGGCGCAGCTCCACACCGGGCAGCGGCAGGCCCACGGTGCCGGGGCGCGGCTCACCGTCCGCGCGGACGCCGGGCCGGGGGTCCGGGGGTGTCCACCGGGATGAACACAGCATGAGCGTCTCGGTCATGCCGTACCGCTCGATGACGCGCTGCCCGGTGGCCGCGGTGATCCGCTCGTGGTCGTGGACCGGCAGTGCCGCCGAACCGGAGACCAGCAGCCGGGCCCCGGACAGGGCCTTCGCGAGCGCCGGGTCGGCGGTCAGCGCCTCCGCGACGCGGTGGTACATCGTGGGTACGCCGAACAGCATCGTCGCCCCGGACGCCAGCTCGCGCGTCACGCCTTCCGTGTCGAACCGCCCCAGGTGACGCACCGCGCCGCCCCTGCGCAGCGGGCCGATGATGCCCAGGATCAGCCCGTGCACATGGAACAGCGGCAGCCCGTGCACCAGGGTGTCGGACCCGGTCCACTGCCAGGCGTCCCGCAGCGCGTCGAGCGTCGAGGAGACGGCGCGGCGCGGCAGCACGGCCCCCTTGGGCGGGCCCGTGGTGCCGGAGGTGTAGACGACGAAGGCGGGTGTCGCGGGGTCGTCGGGTTCGGCGGGCAGCGCGGCGGTCCGTCCCCGCTCCGGCCGTACGTCGATGTCGATACGGGGCAACGCGGCCAGCGCGGGCGGGAGTTCGGTGCCCGGCGCCGCCAGCACCGCGTCCGGGGCGCTGTCCGCCACGATGTGTCCCAGCTCGCTGCCGCCCGATTTCGGGTTGACCGGGACGGCGGCGACCCCCGCGAGCAGCGCCGCGACCACGCCGACCGCGGTCTCCAGGGTCGGCGTCGCCCACACGGCGACCCGGGCCGAGCCCACGAGCCGGGATGCCAACGGGGCTGCGGCCGAGGCGAGTTCGCCGTAGGTCAGGGCGCGCTCGCCGAAGCGCAGCGCCGGGCGGTCGGGGGTGTCGGCCAGGGCCGGGAGGAGTCGGGGCACGTGAACGCTCCTAGCGAATGCGGGTCAGGCGGGCGGTCGGGCGGGTGTGAGCAGTAGCGGTAGTCGTAACAGAACTCGTAGCAGAACATGGAGCGCAGATTGGCCAAGTGGCTGAACCAATCCGAGCGTGCCGCCTGGCAGCCGCCCACGTCAAGGACGTACGCTGCCGGGCACATGACGAGGCACGACCGGGGCGAGAAGGGGCCGGGCATGACCGACGCACTGCGGCCGATGACGGCGCGCCCGCGCCTGTACGAGCAGGTGCTCGACCGGCTGCGCACGTACGTCTCCGAGGGCGGCCTGCGCACGGGCGACCGGCTGCCGACCGAGCGCGACCTCGCGGCGCGGCTCGGGGTGAGCCGGGCCTCGGTGAAGCAGGCCATCGTCGTCCTGGAGGTGCAGGGCCTGGTGGAGGCGCGGCACGGCGGCGGCACGTATCTGATGCGCGACAGCCTGGACAGTGTCGACGTCGAACCGGTGGAGCACCTCGTCGCGCGCAAGAAGCGGCTGCCGGACGTCCTGGAGGCGCGCGAGGCGCTGGAGACGAAGCTGGCGGAGCTGGCGGCGGAGCGCCGCACCGACACCGACCTGGCGGCGCTGCGCGAGGCCCTCGACCGGATGGCACGCGACATCGAGGACGGCGGGCTCGGCGTCGAGGGGGACCGGCTGTTCCACGCGGCGGTGACCGCGGCCGCGCACAGCACGCTGCTCGCGGAGTTCATGCGCGAGATCGACGAGCCCATCGCGGAGTCCCGCACGGAATCGCTGCGCCAGCCGCGCCGGCCGGGGCGCTCGCTCGCCCAGCACCGGGCGATCCTCGACGCGATCGAGGCGGGGCAGGGGCGCGGCGCGGCGGCAGCGATGCGCAGGCATGTCCGTTCGGTGGCCAAGGTGCGGCTCCTGGAATGGGATCCGGACGCCACCGAGGTGTGAGGCGAAGCGCGAGACGATGCGCGGGCCGAATCGCGAACTCCGCTTAATGTGCCAATCCGGCTGACTGTGCGCGGAATTCGGGGGCACCCGGAGCTTCGTAAAGAAGTCCTGTAAAGCGATCTGCAAGGGGTGTGGACCATGTCGGCTTACGGAAGTCCGCCTGCCGCTTCCTCCGGTTCCCGGACGAATGGCCTCGCGATAGCCGGACTTGTCTGCGGCATCGTCGGGCTGTTCTTCCTCAGCGTCGTCCTGGGACCGCTGGCGATCATCTTCGGTGCGCTCGCCCTGCGGCAGAAGGCGGCCACCGGGGGCGGTGGAATGGCGAAGGCGGGCCTCATCCTCGGTGTCATCGACCTGATCCTCTTCATCGTGATGATAGTTGTCGCGGCCAATGGCGGATTCAGCTGGTACATCGGCGGATGACAGCGGAAGCGCGTGAGGGGTTCGGTCCGGGTAATTCTCGCGGCGGGGGAATGCGTGTAAGGCGCGCATTCCCCCGCCGCTGTGTTGTGCGGAAGTCACGTCGGCCCGCTGGTGTGCCGCACAGTACTGGCGGTGAGTACCCGTGTTCGCCTATCGTCGGACCGCTTGCACGACACCGACAACACTTCTGCGCGGTGACGGAGCCGGCGTGAGGCGCGCGTCCCCACCTCACGCCCGCATGGGAAGGCTCCAGGCGCGATCACGGGTCGGCACCTCCGGACGCCGACGACCCCGTTGTGACGCGTCCCGCCGTGCGGCGAAAGGGACGCGCCGTGCCATCGGCGAACTACCGTACTCTGCTGCGCATTCCGGGCGCCGCCGCCTTCTTCTTCTCCGCCGTCGTCGGGCGCGTCGGCCTCGCCATGACCGGGATCGGCATCGTGTGGCTGGTGCACGCCCGCACCGGCTCGTTCGGTGACGCGGGCCTGGTGACCGGCTGCTTCGCCGTCGCCGACGCGCTCGGCGGGCCACAACTGGGGCGCCTCGTCGACCTGTTCGGGCAACGGCGGGTACTCCTTTGGGCCCTGGCCGTGCACGCGGGGGCGGTCGGACTGCTCTTCGTCGGCGGGCCGTCGACCGTCGCCGGGGCGATCCTCGCCGGTGCCAGTCTTCCGCAGCTCAGCGCCTTGTCCGCGGCCCGCTGGGCGGCCCTGCTGCGGGGCACACCGGCCGAGACCGCGCTGCCCCGCGCCTTCACCCTGGAGGCCCTCGCCAACGGGCTGTCCTTCCTCGCCGGCCCCGCTCTCGTCAGCGCGGTCGGGGCCGCAGGGCATCCGCGCCTCGGCAGCCTGCTCGCCGCGGCCCTCGTCATCGGCGGCGGCCTCGCGCTCGCCGCGCAGCGACGCACCGCGCCACCGGTCGCGGGCCGGGCCGAACGCCATCGCGCCGGACGCGGCCTGCTCCGGCCCGCCTTCATCCAACTCGTCGCTCTCAACGCGGCCTTGGGTGTCTTCTTCGGCGCGCTGCAGGTGTCCGTGACGGCGTACGCGGTCGGCCGCGGCACCCCGGACCTGGCGCCCTTGCTCTACGCGGTGTCCAACTGCACGAACCTGGCGGGCGGTTGGGCTTACGGAGCCCGTAACTGGAAGACGCCGCCCGCGCGGCAGCGGGCCCTCGCCGCCGCCGGTCTCGCGCTCGCCTGCCTGCCGCTGACGGCCGTCGCCGGGCCGATCCCGGTGGCCGTCTGTCTCGCCCTGACGGGGCTGTCCGTGCCGGTCCTGCTGGTCCTCTTCTCCGTCCTGGCCGAGACCTCCGTGGACCGCGCCGTCCTCACCCAGGCCTTCACCTGGCTGGGCTCCGCGAGCGCGGCGGGTTCCGCCGGAGCCGCGGCCCTCGCCGGACGCGCGGTGGACACCGCGGGCCCGCACGCGGGCTTCGCCGTCGGTGCCGCGGCCGCGCTCGCGATGGCGGCGCTCGCGGTGCCCGGCCGGTCGCGGAGCGCGGTGCGAATCGCGCGCGTCAGGAGGTAGGGCTCAGACCTGGCGGAGCGGGGCCAGCGCGTTCGTCCAGGTGACCACTTCGGTGAGCAGCTGCTGGAGCGTGACCTCGTGGCGTTCGGTGGGCGCGAAGGTGGAGAACTTCTCGAAGTCGGCCTGGAGCGACAGGTGGAGCTGGGTGTGCACGGCCGCCAGCTGGACGGCTCCGGCGATGTGCCGCAGGTGGTCGATGGCGCGGGCGCCGCTGACGTTGCTGCCGTATCCGACGAAGCCGGCGGCCTTGTTGTTCCACTCGTTGTAGACGAAGTCGATGGCGTTCTTCAGAGCGGCCGGGATCGACCGGTTGTATTCGGGCGTGACGAAGACGAATCCGTCGAGCTCGGCGACCTTGGCGGCCCAGGCGCGGGTGTGGGCGTGCTCGTAGTCACCCATCCGCGGGGAGCGCGGCTCGTCGAACAGCGGCAGGTGGTAGTCGGCGATGTCGACGAGTTCGAACTCGGCGTCCTCCCGGGAGCGGGCCGTCTTCTCGATCCACTCCGCGATCTGCGGCCCGACGCGGCCGGGACGGGTGGTGCCCAGGATGATGCCTATGGTGGTCATGCCGATCATTCAAGCACCGAGGTCGTCAAGCCCCGGCGATCTTCCGCCGGTTGAAGACCGAGATCCGCGTACGAGAGCGTCCACGCGGACCTTCCAGCCCGCCTAGGGCCCTGGCGTCACACCTGCGTCCAGCGTTGCAGCAGCCCCCACGTGAATTCCGCCCGCACCTGGCGCGGCGTACCCGAGATGTCGTCCGGCGCGGAGAACGCCAGGCCCCAGCGGGTCGGTGCCGAGCCTTCCAGGGGGCGGGCCGGGGCGAAGGCGTGGGCCGCCTCGTCGACCGTGCACGACCAGGGGGTCAGGTCGGCGAGGGTGCGCAGAGGTGGGGCGGGGGTGCCGGGGGCGCGGATCAGCCACTCGTTCCAGACCGCGCCGGTGGGGGCGAGCAGGACCTCGAATCGGAGGTCGGGCCAGAGCGGGACCGGCCACAGCAGGGCCTCGCAGTCGAGGTCGCCGATTCTGCGGGTGAGCCGCTGTTCCGGCGCGCCGAGGATCGAGCGGTACCGAGAGACGGCCGCCCGTCCGCCGCGGCCGTGGAGCATCGCCTGCCAGCGGCGGTTCGCCTCCCGCATGTCGGCCACGGAGGCGCCGAGGTCGGCGCGGGCCGTCTCCACCAGCTCCGGATTGTGGTCGGCCATGCGGCGCAGCAGCACCAGCTGGAAGTGGAGCGGGGTGAAGGGGGCAGCGGGTCCGGATCCGGGCCCGGTGGGCTTGGGGCGTGGCATGTTCTCCATGGTCGCGCACCGGGCCGGGCCCGGCTGGAGGAATGCGCGGCGGCGGTTCGTCACGGCTCATCGGGTCGGCGCCCACGGCTTCGGGCGTGCAGGAGAAGGATCGAGGCGAGCGACGGCGCCGCGCAGGCGAGGCGGTCCAGTGGACGCAGCGCGCGGGGCACTCCGTGGAAAGGCGCCCCGGTCAGGCGTACGACGTCGAAACCTGCCGCTGCGACGAACTGGCGCAGCGCGCGCGGCGTGTACAGGCGCAGGTGTCCCACCACCTCGGTGCCGGGGCGGCCGTGGATCGCGCGCAGGCTCACCTCCGAGAAGACGGGCTGCACACCGGCCAGGAGCAGGGCCCGGTTGTACCAGGCGGCCAGGTTCGGGGTGGACAGCATCAGATGGCCTCCCGGGCGCAGCACTCTGCGGATCTCGTCGAGGGCGGCATCGGGATCCACCAGGTGCTCGATCACCTCGGACAGCAGCACCGCGTGGGCGATGGAATCCCTGAACGGCAGCCCGTGGCACGTGAGTTCACCCCGTACGAGCCGTACGGCCTCGGGCACACGAACCGCCGCGCGACGCAACGCGTTCTGCGACCAGTCGACGCCGACGAGGCGGTGACCGGGCAGCAGCCGGGCCGCGACGGTCGCCGCGCTGCCGTCGCCGCAGCCCACGTCCAGGACGGTTGCCTGCCGGGTGCCGGCGAGCGCGGCGGCCAGGATGCGGGCCTGGCGCACGGTGCGGGGTGTGCCGGAGGCCACCGGTACGGCGGGGTTCTCGTAGAAGTCCCGCAGGCCGGGCGGGGCGGAGGTCATGGTGCCTGCTCCTGCGTCGCGTGCAGGTGGTGCTCGAACAGGTCGCGCAGGCGGGACCCGTCGCCGTGGCTCAGGAGTGTGCGCGACCAGCGCAGCGCCAGGTGCAGGCGGCCCGCCGTGGACGCCGTGGTGAGAGTGAGGCCGCGCGGCATGCGGGCGGGTGCCGAGAACCAGAGGGCGCGGGCCCGGCCGCCGTCGCCGAAGTCCAGCGGGTACGGGACGCGGCCGATGTTGCTGAGGAGGGTCGTCGAGGTCCAGGGCGCGGCGGCCGTGCGCAGCGCGCGGGTGGCGGTGGCGCGCCAGGACACGGGGGCCCAGGGCTTTGTCAACAGGACTGCGCGGTAACCGAGTGGGGGGCGTGCGAGGGACTTGAGGGCGGTGGTGCGGGCGGCCGTGAGGCGGAGAAGGGCGGAGAGTGGCTGCTTCAACTCGGCCACTGTGAGAGGGACTTCGACGAGGCGCGTGCCGTTGCCGATGGGCATCGTCTCGTCCCGTGGGCGGTCGTCCACCGGCATGGTGATGCGCAGGGGGCGGCGGGCCCGACGCATGCCGTGTTCCTTGTTCCAGTCCGCGATCGTACGGGCCGTGGCGACCATGAGCTGGTCGTTCACCGTGTACGGGGCGCCCTTGGGGCGGCGCGGCAGGGCGAGGTCGCAGACGAGGAGGCCGTTGCCGTTGCCGGGTTCGGGGGCGCCGGGGGCCACCCGGGCCGGGCGCGTCCAGGAGGAGGGCAGGCCGGGCAGGACGGGGCGGCGCGGCGCTGCGGACGGTACGGGCGGCGGGGAGTTGTCCCGGCCGCCGTAGAGCTCCGCCGCCGTGGCGAGGACGCGCAGGCAGGCCGGGCCGTCGAGCGCCGTGTGATGGACGGTGAGGAAGAGGACGGTGTTGCCGGTCTCCGGGTGGGCGACGGACTCCAGGCGCACCGGGGGCGCCGCCGTGAGGGGCGGAACCTGGGTGAGGGAACGGGTGCGGGCCCGCTCCAGCGCGTCGGGGGTCGGCTCGGGGAAGGAGACGGGGGGTATGTCGGGGGTGTCCGCCAGCTCCCACGTGTAGCGGCTCGCGTACCAGTGGCGCGGTGTCTCTCGCATGAGGATGCGGGGGTGGTGGCGCAGGGCTTGGTCGAACGCGGTGTTCAGCCGGGCCGGGTCCAGATGACCGGTGAGGTGTACCTCTATGTGGACGGTCTCGGGTTCGTCGTCCTGGAGGCAATGGCGGGCTATCTCGTCCACCGTCGGAAAGGGGACGCGTTGCCCGCCGGGGGTTCGGGTGGGGTGGTCGCCCGGCGTCGTCACGGCTGGGCCTCCTCCCTCACCGGGGGCGTGCCCTGGACGGGGGCGGCCGTCACGGGGCCCGGCCCAGGCCCTCGCGCCTCGGTCGTCCTCGGCTCCCGCGCCTCGGTCGTCCTCGGCTCCCGCCCCTCGGTCTCCTCCGGTCCCGGCTCCTCGCCTTCCCCCGGCTCCCGCCCCTCGATTTCCTTCGGCCTCCGCTCCTCGGTCTCCCCCGGACCGCCCTCCTCGGTCTCCCCCGGCCCCCGACCAGGGTGACTCCGGTGACTCCCAGGGGACCGCCCCGTGCTCACCAGCGCCGCGAACAACGCCACCAGCGCCAAGAGCTGCGCCGCCGCGCTGAAAGCTCCGCGGCCGTCGCGGACGGGGGAGCCCGCGGCCGTCGCCGCTACCGCTCCCGCTGCCGTCATCGCCAAGAACGCGAGCGGTACCAGGAGGGCGTGGCGTTTCCAGGAGAGGAGGGCCAGGGCCGGGACCAGGGCCGCCCAGAAACCCGCGATCGCGATGCCGATGACGGTGAGGACCACCGTGCCGAGGAGCCAGCTGGGGGGCGGGGGCGCAGGCGGGCCCTCCAGATCGTCCGGGGGCCTGCGGCGCCACAGGGACAGGGTGATGAGTGCCAGGAGGGCCAGGGCGGCCACGATCAGGCCCGCGTCGTAGCCGGTGGCAGGCCGGTAGGAGAGTTCGACCGTGCCTGCCGCGCCGCCGGGGATCAGCCACGCCTGCTGCCAGCCGTCCAGCCGCAGGGCGGTGAGCTTCCTGCCGTTGAGGGTCGCCTGCCAGCCGTCGTTGGCGTTCTCGTACGTCGTCAGGTACGTCGCCGCGCCGACGCCCACCCGCACCTCGCGGCGGTCGCCCAGCCAGTCCCGGATGGTGAGTTCGCGGCTGGTGGGGGCCGCTTCCGTGGCCGTCCCCGAGCGGGTGAGGGTGACACGGGTGACGGCCAGCGGGCTGCCGGCGTCGGTTTCGGTACCGGTTTCGGTGCTGAGGGTGTGGGGGCCCGCCGGGAGCGTGAGGGGGTCGCAGAGGGTGAGGGTGATCGGGCGGCGCGCTGTCAGATCCGCGACGGTGCCCTTGGCCGAGGTGCGGTGCCGGGTGCCGTCGATGGTGACCGGCGGGCCCTTGCCGCAGGGGAGGCTGAACTGCCGCTGGGGCGTGGGCTGTCGGACCCGGTACTCGTCGAGCGTGGGGATGTAGGCCTCCGTCAGGCCCACGGGGAGCTGGAGATTCTCGTCCGCCACCGGGTTGTGGACCGTGAGCGGTGCGGTGCCGGTGATGGTGATGTCGAGGCGGTCGGTGGTGATCGGGTCGAAGCGGGCCACGCCGTTGTCGTCCACGTTCGTGACCGCGGCCCCGTCCGGGGAGCTGATCTCGATCTTCTCCGGCCGGGTGGAGAAGCCGCCGGCCGCGGCGAGCACGAGCGTGGATACGGGTTGCTTGTCCGGCCAGCGGAGGTGGATCGTCGGCTTGTCGCCCGCGACCCAGGCCGTGGTCAGGTCCCCGTCGGTGAGGTTGCGCGCGGAGACGTCGGTGCCGAGGCGGGCCGTGGAGTCGGCGGTGGCCGTGATCTTGCGCTGCTGGTCGGGGGCGACCGCGTAGAGGAGCTTGTCGAGGGCGGCGGTGGGGGCGGGCGTCGCCGTCGCCTCGAAGGTGAAGCGGGACGCGTCGGTCGTGGTGAAGGTGCGGCGCAGCGCCGGTTCCGTGTCGGTGAGGGTGAGCGCGCCGTCGCCCGTCGCGCGGCGGAAGGTGAACTGGTCCGCCTGGGCCGAATCGGCGGGGAGTCGGAGGACGCGGGTCGCACGGACGCCGGGAATGGAGATGTCCGAGAAGCCCGCTCCGGTGAGTGAGGGGCGGAAGGCCTGGGTGTCCAGGATCGTCACGCGCAGCCAACTCGCCGTACCTCTGGGCGCTTTGACGCGTTGCCGGGTGCCGTCGGGCTGGAGTTCGGCCGTCGTGCTGCCCCGGTTCGTCTCGATGCGTATGCGGGTGGGCGCCGCACGTACGTCTTCCTGGGGGAGCGGTGTCACCTGGAGTGTCGCAGGGATCCGGGTGGGGCGGGAGAAGTCGATGCGGAGCCACTCGCCGTCCGCCGAGTCCGGGGCGCCCTCGGTCCAGGCGGTGCTCGGGTCGCCGTCGAAGGCGTTCACCGGGTCGAACTGGGGCAGGTGCAGCAGCCAGTTGCCGCTGGAGGACGCCGAGACCGAGCGGGCTCCCTCGATGCGGGCCGTGGTCTGGTGGGCGATGCCCCGGGTGGGGAGGATCTGTTTCGGCTGCTCGCCCGCGTTCTGGGCGGCGTCGGGGCTGTTGCGTTCCGTCGGGGTGTACGGGTGCGAGGTGTTGGTGTTGACCAGGCCGAACCGGGTGTCCGCGCGGCGCAGACCGTCAACGGCCGTGCGCAGAGCGGGTGTTCCGACGCCCGGGTGGTTGTCGCCGGCCAGTACGACAGGGTGGTTGCGGAACGCGGGGTCCGCCGAGAGCGGCAGCAGGGACTCCGGGCCGCCGCTGACCTCCGCCGTGGAGCGGACCGGGAGCAGGGCGGCCTGGCCCGGGCGGCGGGTCAGGGTGTCGGGCGCGTAGATCTCGACCGCACGCGAGCGCGGGTAGAGGCCCTCGACCTGCACCGGGGTGCCCTCGGCGATCCGGCCGCCCGTGACCGCCGGGCCGAAGCCGGTGACGCGGTGGAAGCCGGACTCGGTGAGCGTGCGCTTGACCGTGGCCGTGGGAACGTAACCCAGCTGGTCCGGGTCCAGGTCGTTGCGGACGACCACGTAGTAGAGGCCGCTGCGGCTCAAGTAGTCCTGAAGTCCCTGGACTTCGCCGCCGGACATGAGGGCCTGCTCGATCGCGTCCAGGGTGCGGCGGTTGCCCGGCGTGCCGAACGGGACGAAGTCGCGCTGCGCCCAGCGGGAGTCCGCGAGGACATCGAGCGGCTGGTCGATGGGGGAGCCCCAGGTGTAGAGGCCGTGGGCGGTGGCGGGGACCACGAGGGCGCGGGAGTCGGGGGAGTACGTGCGCAGCCAGTCCGCCGTCGTCCGCCAGTACGTCGGCAGCTTCTTGAACGAACCCGGCTGGAGGATCGAACCGTTGAGGTAGGGCCAGGCCAGACCCGGCAGGATCAGGGCCGCCACCAACAGCGGTGCGTACCGGCGCCCGCGCAGGGGGCGGGTGCCACGGGACCCGGTGGCGACGCCCACGAGGTGGGTGATGCCGAGGACGAGCGCGAGGGCCGGGCCCGGCTGGAACTTGTAGATGTTGCGGAACGGGGCCAGGATGCCGTCCAGCCACGACTGAACCGTGTCGTGGAAGGGGCCGCCGAGCGAACCCCCGTACCCGGCAAGGGCGATGAGGCCCGCGGCCATCACGACGAGCAGCAGCCAGCGGCGCTCCGGAAGATCGCGGCGGGCCAGACCGGCGAGGCCGAACGCGGCGGCGAGCGCCGAGCAGACGATCACGACGGCGGCGGTCGCCACCGTCCAGCCGGCCGGCAGCCATGCCTCGCCGAGATGCAGATAGGCCACCCAGTTGCCCGCGCCGCGCAGTGCTTCCGTCGCGGACATCGTGTCGGTCGTGGTCCGCGCGTTCTCCACGTAGGGCAGGAAGTTCTCGCCGTACGCGCCAAGGAGGAGGAGCGGGATCGTCCACCAGAGCGTGGCCAGGACCACCGAGGGGAACCACCAGGCGATCTGCCGCCGCTTGCGGGGCGACGGTGCGCGGGAGAGGAGGTAGAGGCCGACCGGGAGCAGTGCGGCCAGGGTCGCCGCCGCGTTCACGCCGCCCATGAAGGGGACGATCAGCGCCGAGCGCACCGCCGAAATGCGGGGTGTCGTACGGGGGTTGGTGAGCGGGAGCAGGACCCAGGGGAGGAACGCGCCGGGGAGCGCCGCCGCGGACGTCGAGCCGATGACGATCGTGAAGGTGGGCCACAGCGCGTACGTCACCGCGCCGAGGAGACGGCTGCGCGGCGTGCCGACGCCGAGCAGCTCCATGAGGCGCAGGGCGCCCCAGTACGCGACCGTCACGACGATCGACAGCCACAGCCGCTCGGCGAGCCAGACCGGCACGTGCGCCACTTCGGCCAGGACGTAGTAGGGCAGCATCGGGAACGCGTAGCCCATGTACTGGTCCGCGAGCCCGCCGAATCCGGCGCGGTCGTGCCACAACTGCCCGAGGTCCCTGAGGAACTGCCATGGGTCGAGCGCGACGCCCAGCTTCGTCTCGAACGTCATCCGGCCCGGGTGCACCGCGCAGAACGCGGCGAACAGCACGGCCCAGAAACACAGCAGCCAGCGGCGCGAGCGCGGGCCCGGTTCGGGGTCCGGGCTCGTCGCCGCGGCGGGTGGGGCCTGGACCATGGTCGTCATGGGCGACACCGCCTGAGGATGAGGAGGAGGTTCCAGGTGACGAACTCGCGTACCCCGGGCACCCGCGCGACGGCCCGGTCGAGGAACGGCCAGTAGCGGGAGCGCGCCGTGACGAGCGCCACGTCGTCACGGGCGCGGACGTGGCGCAGCGTCGGGCCGATGTGGTGGGCGAAGAGGTTCTCGCCGAGGGTGTGCTTGGGTGGCCGGCCGGTCCGCCGCCGGTAGCGGGCCTGGGCCCGGCCGGCGCCCAGGTAGTGCCAGGGCGCCCACTCGTGGCCGCCCCACGGGGAGAGCCAGTTGGTGAACGAGACGTAGATCAGGCCGCCGGGCCGGGTGACCCGGACCAGTTCGCCGAGGAACGTGTCGCGGTCGGCGACGTGTTCCAGGACGTTCGAGGAGAACGTGACGTCCGCGGAGGCGTCGGCGAGCGGCAGCAGACAGCCGTCGGCCACCACCGCAGAGGCAGGTGGGGAGGGGCCCAACTCCCGGGTGTCCGGCTCGAAGAGGACGCCGTGGGCGCCGCGAGACCGGAACTCGCGGGTGAAGTGGCCGCTGCCGCCGCCGACGTCCACGACGACCTTTCCGGCGACCTTCCCGTACGCCTCGACCTGGTCGACGGCGTCCCGGGCGAGGAGCGCGTAGCACCTCTGCGGATCGCGCTGCTCGCGCAGGAACGCCCGGAACAGCGCGAGGGACCTGGCCGGCGACGGGTCCCTGAACCCGGCCGCGGTCACGGCGCCCGGCACCCAGAGCACGCAGAGCACGCAGAGCACGCAGAGCACGCAGAGCACTCAGCCACGGCCCCCCACCGCCTCCACCGCGACCGACCTGAACTGCCGCACCGTGTGCGCCCACCGGTAGCCGGCGGCACGCTCCTCCGCGGCCTTGCCCATCAGTTCGCGGCGACGGGCGGAGAGCGCGAGGGTGCACCAGGCGGCCGCGAACGACGACGCCCCGTGGGCGAGCAGGCCGGTGCTGCCGTCCTCGATCGAGTCGCGGACGCCGGGCACGTCGAAACCGACCGCGGGGGTGCCGCGCGCGGCCGCCTCCGTGACGACCAGACCCCACCCCTCGACGGCCGAGGGATGCAGCAGCAGCCAGGCCTGACAGAGCAGCCGGTGTTTGTCGGCCTCGGAGATACGCCCGGTGAACTCGACGCGGGGGCCCGCGAGTTGGCGTAGGCGTGTACTCTCCGGACCGTTTCCCACGATCACCAGGCGGCCGCCGGTCACCGGGCGCACCCGCTCCCACAGGCGCAGGAGCAGATCGATCCGCTTGTACTCGACCAGCCGCCCCATCGCCAGGAACAGGGGCTCGGGTGACCGGTCGGCGCGCGGTCCAGGCTCCTCGACGCCGTTCGGGACGAGCCGGATGCGGTCCCGGTCGACGCCGATGGCGTGCAGCGCGTTCGCCGTCGACGGCGAGACGGCGACGAGCAGATTGCGGCGCTGGGCGACCGACAGCGCCCAGTGCTCAAGGCTTCGGCCGAGGTGGGCGGCGGGCGCCAGCGGGCCGCGCAGACGCATCCGCCACAGGTCCGTGTGGACATGGTTGACCAGGCAGAGCGTCGGGCCGCGGTGCCAGAGCGGGGCGAGGTACGGCATACCGTTGCAGACCTCGACCAGTAGATCGCAGTCGCCGACCTGCCGGGCGAAGGCCGAGCGGGCGCGCAGGTAGTGGGCTGCCTGCCCGCCCGCCGACACCACCCGGTACTCCCGGAGGGCGTCGTGCCCGGCCGGGCCGCCGCACAGCAGCGTCACCTGGTGGCCCAGCCGCGTCAGCCCGTCGGCCAGCCGGTCGACGAGCAGTTCGGAACCGCCCGCGGCCGGATTGCCGAGGTCGCGGTGGGCGAGGAAGACGATGCGGTGCGGCGGTGGGGAACCGGCCGGATGCGGCCCCGCGCCGCGCGACGGCGCGGTGCGCAGCGACGATGGCACGTGCTGGGGCATGCGTGCTCCGACTCGTCTCAGGGTCTGCGTGCGGTGCGAGGGCGAGTGCGAGGGCGAGCGTGGGTGCGGGTGTGGGTGCGAGGACAGTTTTCGCCCCGTTGTTCGGCGCGGCTACTCACCTGGGTGACAAGTTTCCCGTTCGGGCTTGCTGACGTACCGCTATATTTCGGACGCTTCCAGGGTCTGCGGGGGCGAATCGGGATCAGGGCGCTCCGGTCCGTCCGGCGCCTTCCGGCTGCCTCTGTCCCGTACGACGAAGAAGATCCCCACCAGCACGAGCAGCGCACCCGGCGCACCCGCCCCGATGGGCAGCGTCGTACCGAGCAGCCTGAGGCGCTCGTTGTCGCCTCGGGCGAGCGCCACCTGCGCGCGCTGTGTGGCCGGGGTGAACGCCACCTTCTCACTGTCCAGGAGTACGGCCGCGTCCTTCGTCGTGCCCGGCGCGCGCAGCGTCCTGCGGGGCCCGGTCGCCGCGTACAGGATCCGGCCCGTGCGCCGGTCGGCGACCAGCTCGACACGGTGGTTCGCGTACCACTCCTCGGCCAGCACCCAGCCCCTCTTCGGTTGTCCGACGACCCGGCCCGGCACCAGGCGCGAACCCGTCCTCGCGGGCGCGACGGCGCCGGTGAACCGGTAGCCCTCGTACCCCTTGACCTTCGCCGTGCCGCTGAAGCGGAGCGGGACCGTCGCGCCGAGCGCGCTGTCCCACCAGGTGTACGTGCGCTTGTGGACGCCGAAGGGGAACTTCAGGTAGGCCTCGCCCTCGAACGCCGGCTGCTCGCCGCAGCAGTGCACCGGGGCGTTGGTCGCCCGGTCGGTGACCCAGCGTTCCCGGGTCCACTGCAGCGCGTCGTGCGGATCGGCCGCGGGCAGCGTCGCGTCGGTGTCGACGGACGTCACCACGTCCCACACCGCCCGCCCGCTCCGCTCGCTCTCCGCGACATCGCCGCGGACCTGCCGGGTGATCGTCAGACGCTTGTCGCCGACCGTCCTGATCTTGGCCGTGTCGAAATAGCTGCCGGTCCCGGCGAGCACGGTCGTCACGTCGACGTCGATGCCGGTGCGCTCGGCGCGCGGCTCCACGTACCAGGCGAGCAGCCCCGCGAGGACGAGCAGGAACGTGCCGAGACCCACGAGGGCGAAGGAGAGCCATGGTCGGACCGTCATGGGCCGGGGACCGTAGACGCATCCTTGACGTTGTGTCAATCTGCCCCCAAAAATGAGGACTTGACGGGACGCACAGGGTGGGGACGACCGACCTGAGAGGCTGACCCTGCGATGAACCGACTGCTCGTCGCCGCGCTCTCCGCGGCCCTCGGCGCTGCGCTCGCCGTCGCCGCGTCCTTCGGTGTGCTCGCGCTGATCAACGCGACACCGGACCAGCCCAACACACCGCTCGTGACGTTCGAGACGCCCGGACTGGGGCACTGAGCCGTGCCCGGGCGTCACCAGGGACAACCCCCCTTCGGCCTGCGCTTTCGCTGACCCCATTGCCCGGTCAACCCCGCTGTGCGTAGCCTACGTTCGTGATACCGACCGTCTGTTGAAATATCGAACATAGGAGGAGGCCGGTCGTGGGACGCCTCGTACCCGCCGTGACCCGGGCTCTGGACATCATGGAGCTCTTCCTGGACGGGGACGGCGTGCTGTCCGCCCCCGACATCGTCCGCAAGCTACAGCTGCCGCGCACCACGGTCCACGAGCTGGTCACCACGCTCGCCGCCCGGTCGTACATCGTGCAGGTCCCGGGACAGCCCGGCCGCTACCGCCTCGGGGTCCGCCCCTACCAGCTCGGCAGCCGGTACGCGGAGCAGCTCGACCTGGCCGCCGAGGGCCAGCAGGTCGCCCGCACCGTCGCCGAGACCTGCGACGAGACGGTCCACGTGGCGATCCTCGAAGGTGCCGACGTCATCTACATCGCCAAGGTCGACTCCACGCACGCCGTGCGCATGGTCTCCGCCGCGGGGCGCCGGCTGCCCGCGCACTGCACATCGGTCGGCAAGATGCTCCTGGCCTCCCTGCCCGAGCCGCAACTGGCCGCACGCATTCCGGACGACGCCGAGCTGATCGGCATGACCGAGAACAGCATCACCGATCCGGCCGCCCTGCACGCGCATCTGGCCGACATCCGGCAGCGTGGCATCGCCGTCGAGAGCCGTGAGTCGAACTCGGACGTGTCGTGCGTCGCCGCCCCCGTGCGCGACCGCACCAACCGGGTCGTCGCCGCGCTCTCCATCTCCGTACCGATGATCCGCTGGAGCGACGCCCGCGAGGACGAGCTGGCGCAGCTCGCCGTCAAGGGCGCGGCCGATCTGTCGGAGCGGCTCGGCCACCGGGGGCAGGCGTGAGCGTCACCGGGGTCGAGGTCGCGGTACGGGAGTCGGCCGAGCTGGGCGAGGGGCCGACCTGGGATCCGGCCGCGGGCCGGCTGATCTGGGTGGACATCCTCGGCTCCCGCGTCCACACGTACGAGCCGGGCAGCGGCCGCCGTACGGTGCTGGCCACCGAGCAGCACGTGGGCGCGGCCAAGCCGCGGGCCGGCGGCGGTCTGGTGCTCAACCTCCGTGATGGCGTGGGCAGTTACTCGCCCGAGGGAGCCTTCTCCTGGCTGCACCGCGATCCGGTCCCGGGGCGGCGCGGGAACGACGCGGCCGTCGCCCCCGACGGCGCCCTCTGGGCGGGTTCGATGGCGTACGACGAGACGCCCGGCGGCGGCAACCTGATCCGACTCGCGCCGGACGGCTCGGTGACGACGGTCCTCGACGACGTCACCGTCTCCAACGGCACCGGCTGGAGCCCGGACGGCACACTCATGTACTACGTCGACACACCGACGCGGCGCATTGATGTGTTCGACGTGGAGGGCGAACGGGTCACCGGACGCCGTGAGTTGGCGACGATAGAGGAGGGCGCCGGGTACCCCGACGGCCTGACCGTCGACGCCGACGGCTGTGTCTGGGTGGCCCTGTGGGACGGCGCGGCCCTGCGCCGCTACACGCCGTCCGGCACGCTCGACCGTGTGGTCCCGCTCCCGGTCCAGCGGCCCACGGCGTGCGCGTTCGGGGGTACGGACCTCTCCGACCTGTATGTCTCGACGGCGCGGGTGGGCCTGAACCCACCGTCCCCGATGGCGGGTTCGCTGTTGGTGCTGCGGGGCATCGGCCGCGGCCTGACGCACCTCCCTTACGCGGGCTGACCCCACCCCGTAGAGCCGTCTCAGCCCCCGCCGTCGGCGGGGGCTGAAACTTTTCGCTGCGCGACCCATTGACGTCGAAGCGCTTCGAAAATACGGTCCCGTTCGAAGTTACGAGCAGGAGCCGAAATCTCGAACAACTTCTTTCGAGCGGCCCCTCTCGGACAGCCACTTTCGAACAGTAAGGGCGGGGCATGGGACGACCTGGCCTGAGTCGCAGGCAACTCCTCGCCGGAATCGGCGGGTTGACCGTCGCCGGAAGCTTCGGCTTCGCGGCGCTCGGGACCGGGGCCGACGCGCTCGCCTCCGGAGCGGACACCCGCGTGCGCTACTGGAACCTCTTCAGCGGCGGCGACGGCTACAACATGATCGCGATGCTGGACGCCTTCCGGAAGGCGAACCCGGCCATCGACGTGAAGGACTCCACCCTGCAGTGGGGCAGCCCCTTCTACACCAAGCTCGCCATGGCGGCGGCCGGCAACCGCGCACCCGACCTCGGCGTCATGCACCTGGGCCGGGTCACCGGATTCTCGCCGGGCCGCCTGCTCGACCCCTGGGACGTCGGCCTGCTCGCCAAGTACGGCGTACGGGAAGCGGACTTCAACCCCGCGCTGTGGAGGCGCGCCGTCATCGACGGCAAGCTCTACGCCCTGCCTCTCGACATCCACGTCCAGCTCAGCTTCTACCGCAAGGACGTGCTGAAGAAGGCGGACCTGCTCGGCGACGACGGCCGGATCGTGCCGGTGACGTCGACCGACGACTGGTTCGACCTGCTGAAGAAGGCGAAGAAGGCCACGAAGAGCGGGCTGCAGACCCTCGGCCTGCACGCCAACGACCAGAACTTCATGTGGTGGTTCTTCGTCGCGTTCTACACGCAGCTCGGCGGCACCTACTTCAACGCGGCGAACACCGAGGTCACCTTCGACACCGGCAAGGCGACCCAGGTCCTGGAGTTCCTGCGGCAGCACGTCACCGACGGATACGCGGTGAAGGGCGCCGCGGACGGCGAACAGTTCATCAACGGCGCGCCCTTCACCTGGGAGGGCAACTGGTCGGTGCCGGTCTTCTCCGGCGCGAAGGTGGAGTACGGAGCGACCCCGCTACCGCCCGTCTTCGGCAAGCAGGCCACGCACGCGGAGTCGCACTCGTTCGTGCTGCCGCACCAGCCGGACCGTGGCGGCGCCACCAACGAAGCCGCACACCAGCTTGCCGCCTACGTCGTCAAACACGCGCGGCAGTGGGCGGCCGGCGGCCACATCCCCGCCTACACCCCGACCCTGTCCACAGACGCGTACAAGAAGCTCACCCCGCAGAACGAGTACGCGACGGCCATGGACCACCAGGCCACCGAACCGAAGGTGTGGTTCGCGGGCTCCACCGGCATCCTCGCCCAGCGCGTCGGCCCGGTCGTCGTCTCCTCGACCATGGGCTCCGCGAAGCCGGAAGCCGCCGCCCGCCGCATGAAGAGCACCCTCGCCCAGCTCCTCGCCATGAAGAACCCCATGGACGGCAGGACCGCCGCGCAGGGAGGTGCGGTCGCATGACGACGACCAGCGCAGAGACCGTCATCGCCCCGGCCCGTGCGCACACCGCCGCGCCGAGCGCCACCGTCCGACGCAAGCAGGGTTTCCAGCACGGCGGCTGGTTCGTCGCCCCGTTCCTCGCCCTCTTCGCCCTGTTCGTGATCTGGCCGCTGCTGCGCGGCATCTACCTCAGCTTCACCGACGCCAACATCTCCGGCGACGCCCCGGGCTTCGTCGGCCTCGACAACTACCGCGAGGCCCTGCACGATCCGCTGATGTGGGACGCGCTCGGCCACAGCGCCTTCTTCACGCTGCTCGTCGTGCCCTGCATCACGGTCCTCGCCTTCCTCCTCGCGATGCTCGCCCACCACATCGAGCGCGGCAGATGGCTGTGGCGGCTCTGCTTCTTCCTGCCGTTCCTGCTGCCCTCCACCGTCGCGGGCAACCTATGGCAGTGGCTGTTCAACCCCGGTACAGGCATGGTCAATTACGTCTTCGGCATCGAGACGCCCTGGCTGACCGACAAGTCGTACGCGATGTTCGCCGTCGTCATCACGACCCTGTGGTGGACGGTCGGCTTCAGCTTCCTGCTCTACCTCGCCGCGCTCCAGGGCGTCCCCGGACACCTCTACGAGGCCGCCAAGCTGGACGGCGCCAACGCCTGGCACCGCATGGTCCACATCACGCTGCCGATGCTGCGCAACATCACGGGGCTCGTCATCGCGCTGCAGATCCTCGCCTCGCTCCAGGTCTTCGACCAGGCCGTGGTGATGATGGACTTCGGTCCCGGGCCCGAGGACTCCACCCGCACCTTCGTGCAGTACACCCTCGAAGAGGGCTTCACCAGCTACCGCGTCGGCTACGCCTCCGCCATCTCCGTCATCTTCTTCGTGATCATCGCGGCCGTCGCCCTCGGGCGCATGTGGCTGCTGCGCAACCGTGAGGAGGGCGCGCGATGAGCAGTACGCAACCGAGGCTGAAGCCCCGCAGCTCCTGGACGCCCAGCCAGATCGTCCTGACCCTGCTCGGCACCGCCGTCGCCGTGGTGTTCCTGGCACCGCTGGCCTGGGCCCTGTTCACCTCGCTCAAGTCGGAGACCGAGGCCGTCGAGGTGCCGCCGCACTGGCTGCCGAAGGACTGGACGGGCCAGGCCTGGAAGGCGCTCTTCGAGTCCGGCAACATCACCAACTGGTTCGTCAACTCCCTCGTCGTCTCCGTGTGCGTGACGGCCGTGGTGCTGTGCGTCGCCGCGCTCGCCGGATACGGCTTCGCCCGCACCGAGTTCCGCGGCAAGGGCGTCCTGATGGGCGTGGTGATGACCGGCCTGATGATCTCGCCCGCAGTCCTCGGCGTGCCCCTGTTCACCACGGTCCAGCAGATGGGCATGGTCGACACCTACTGGGGGATGATCCTGCCCCAGTGCGCTCCCGCGGCCATGGTCTACATCCTCTACAAGTTCTTCCAGGGCATCCCGCGCGAACTGGAGGAGGCCGCGTTCATCGACGGCGCGGGCCGCTGGCGGATCTTCTTCACCATCGTGGTGCCGCTCGCCCGCCCCTCGCTCGCGGCCGTCGGCATCTTCACCTTCATCGCGTCGTGGAACAACTTCCTGTGGCCGTACATGGTCACCAACAACCCCGACCTCATGACGATGCCGAACGGGATCGCGACCGTCATGAACTCCTACGGGATCCAGTGGGCCCAGCTGATGGCCGGCGGCCTCATGGCGGGCCTGCCGCTGATCATCGTGTTCGTCTTCTTCCAGCGGCAGATCGTGGCGGGCGTGGCACACACGGGCCTGGCCGGCCAGTGACCGCGACCGTACGACCCAGTGAAAGGGAACCATTGCGCACCGCACGCTTCACCCTCGACCCGGCGTTCACCGTGGGCCAGGTCAACCCCCGGCTCTTCGGCTCCTTCGTGGAGCACCTCGGCCGATGCGTCTACACCGGCATCCACGAGCCGGGCCACCCGGCGGCGGACGAGTCGGGCCTGCGCACCGATGTGCTCGACCTCGTACGGGAGTTGGGCGTCACGGCGATCCGCTACCCGGGCGGCAACTTCGTCTCGGGCTACAAGTGGGAGGACTCGGTGGGCCCGGTCGAGGAGCGTCCGCGCCGCCTCGACCTGGCCTGGCGCACGACGGAGTCGAACCGCTTCGGGCTGTCCGAGTACATCGCGTTCCTGAAGAAGATCGGCCCGCAGGCCGAGCCGATGATGGCGGTGAACCTGGGCACGCGCGGCGTCGCCGAGGCCATCGAACTCCAGGAGTACGCCAACCACCCGCAGGGCACGGCCCTCTCGGACCTCCGCATCGCCCACGGCGACAAGGACCCCTTCGGTATCCGGCTGTGGTGCCTGGGCAACGAGATGGACGGCCCCTGGCAGACCGGCCACAAGACGGCCGAGGAGTACGGGCGGATCGCCGCCGAGACGGCCCGCGCGATGCGCCAGATCGACAAGGACGTCGAGCTGGTCGCGTGCGGCAGTTCGGGCCAGAGCATGGACACGTTCGCCGAGTGGGAGGCGAAGGTCCTGGCGGAGACGTACGACCTGGTGGACGCGGTATCACTGCACGCCTACTACGAAGAGCACGACGGCGACCGCGACTCCTTCCTCGCCTCTGCGGTCGACATGGAGTCGTTCATCGAGAACGTCGTCGCGACCTGCGACCACGTGGGCGCCCGCCTCAAGTCGAAGAAGAAGATCAACCTCTCCTTCGACGAGTGGAACGTCTGGTACATGTCCCGCACCGAGGCCCAGGTCTCCGCCCTCGACTGGCCCGAGGCGCCGCGCCTCCTGGAGGACGTCTACTCGGTCACCGACGCCGTCGTCTTCGGCTCGCTCCTCATCGCCCTGCTCCGTCACGCGGACCGCGTCACGGTCGCCTGCCTCGCCCAGCTGGTCAACGTCATCGCCCCGATCATGACGGAGCCCGGCGGCCCGGCCTGGCGTCAGACGACGTTCTACCCGTTCGCGCAGGCCTCGAAGTACGGCCGCGGCGAGGTCCTCGACGTCCGGGTGGCAGGCCCGACGTACGACACGAAGCGCCACGGCACCGCGGACCTGCTGCACGCGACGGCGGTCCGGGCGGAGGACGGCACGGTCACGGTCTTCGCGGTGAACCGCAGCCAGACGGAGCCGCTGCCGCTCGAAGTGGCCCTGCACGGCCTGGACTTGACCTCGGTCACCGAACACTCGGTGCTCTCCGACACCGACCCGGACGCCCGGAACACGCTCACGGAGCCGGAGCGGGTGAAGCCCCACGCGGGGGCCGGGACGGTGCTGGAGGACGGCACGCTGACGTCATCCCTCGAGCCGCTGTCGTGGAACGTGATCCGGCTCGGCTGATCCGGGCGGACCGGTGCGTCGCCCCCAACCGGGGGCGACGCACCGGATCAGATCTGGTCCGCGACCCGCACGTAGTCGTAGTAGAGGGGGTCCCCGTCCTCGTCCACCGGGTATTCGTAGCTGCTCTGGTTGGCGAGGATGACCTTCAGCTCCGGCAGGGCGTCGAAGCCGAGGTCGTTCTCGGTGATCGTGTGACCCCGCTCCGCGAGCTGCTCGAAGAGGTCCTCGCTCGGGGTGCGGAAGACATCGAGGCCGTCGAGCAGCACCTGTACGTCGGCGTCCTCGTCCAGGAACCGGAACAGCTCCACCCCGCTCAGCGCGCCCTTGGTGAAGCCGAGGACGACGTTCAGCTCGGAGTCGTCGTGCTTGAGCGTGATCTGCCCCGGTTCCGGGTCACTCGACGCGACCCGCAGGAGCCCCCACTCCTGGACCGCGCCGCGCGCTTCCTCCACCGACATGCCGAGCCGCAGCGGCCCGACGCCGACCTGCGGCAGCAGTTCCAGTTCCATACCCAGTCCCTCGTTTCCCTCGACGCCCCTCGACGCCCCTCGATCACGTGCGCCGGCACCTCACGCGAGCAGGGCGCTCTCGTCGATGCTCCATCCTCGCTTCGTGAGCATGTCCTGGAGGGGCTTGTTGTCCTTCAAGCTGCCGACCATGTCCTTGATGTGCTGATCGTACGTGCCGGGGAAGCGCCGCTTGATGTCGTCGATGTCCATGCGCATGGCTTCGGTGATACGCCCTGAGTTGATCAGCTCGCGCTGGTACTGCTGCCACGCCTGGGACTGCAGGGAGTAACCCGTGCTGTAGAGCTTTTCGTGGTGGTCCCGCTCCATACGGATGGCCGGGCCGTTGTTGACCTTCTGCTTCTTGTGCGGCTTGTTCGCGAAGTAGAACCCGGGCTCGATGACGTCCTTGTACGCCGACTTGGCCGGGATGTGGTTGACCTCCATGGCCTGCGGATACTTCGTCCCGTCGGCCTTCTTGTTCGCGGGCAGCAGCCCGCCGTACCAGCCGCTCTCCTGCGTGCACCCCTTGGCGACCAGCCCTTCGGGGTCCATGAACGTGCAGGGGTTGACCACGTACGCGGCCGGATTGGGCGCCGGCACGAGTCCGAACGGGTCGGCCGACATGTAGCGGGCCGTCTCCGGGTCGTAGTGCCGGTTCAGGTTGTAGTGCAGGCCCGTCTCCGGGTCGGCGTACTGGCCGGGGAAGCGCAGCGGTGTGTGCGCCTGGGCGTCGCGGTTGCGCGTGGTGATGCCCCAGACCGTGGACCGCTTGTACCAGGCGATGTCGCCCTGTTCGCCGACGAGTTCGGTCGGGGTACCGATGATGTCGGTGACTATGGCGAAGAACCGGCTGTCCACCTCGCGCTGTTCGGCGTCGGGGCGGGGGCCGGGATCTGCGTCTGCGTCTGCGTCTGCGTCTGCGGAAATTCTGCGCTCCAGCTGGGACATCGGCTGGACACCCTCGTACTCCCAGGTCAATGTCACACCGGTCGTCGAGTCGCTCTCCTCGGCGACCTGAGTGCCCTCCCAGCTGAAGCGCACCGTGGCCGCCACGGAATGCCCGTCGGCCGCCATGCGGTGCTTGGCGGTGCGCCGGCCCAGCGCGTCATAGGCGTAGCGCCAAACGGTGCCGTCGGGCGTGGTGCACGAGACCAGACGGTCCTCCGCGTCCCAGATGTAACGCCAGGTGTCGGGCTTGCGGGAGAGCCGCCGTTTCTGGCGCAGCACCACGCGTCCGGCAGCGTCGTACTCGTAACGGAAGCCGTCCCCGCCGAGCAGCCGAGTGCCCTCATAGGTCCGCTCGCCACGGCTCTCCGTGGACCGGGCGCGGTCCGGCCACCGGGCGTCGGTCTGGTTCCCGGCGGCGTCGTAGGCGTAGCGCTCCGACCAGCCACCGGCGGTGACGCCGAGCGGACGGCCCACCGCGTCCAGCTCGAAGTGCAGGTCAGTACCGCCCTGCCCCTCCGTGACACGGGACAGGAACCCGTCGGCACGGTAGCTGTAGGAGCGGTCCCGCAGAGTGCCGCGGGGCGTCGCCACCGACCGGGCGGCGAGACGGCCGGTCACGTCCCACCGGGAGGCGAGCGTCACGGGTGCGTCCGCGGGTCCCAGCGTGCGACAGGTCTCGCGGCCCAGCGTGTCGTGGTCCAGGGCCACCGGATGGCCGGCGAGGTCCACGCGCACCCGGTTGCCCGCGGCATCGTAGGTGTACGACGTGGCGGCACCGGTCGGTGTCGTACGCGAGACCAGTTCGCCGTGCGCGTCGTAGCCGTAGCGCATGCTGCGCCCGTCGACGGTCTCGGCGAGCAGCCGGCCCATCACATCGCGCTCCAGGGCGAGCGAGGATGTCGGCGACACCGCGGTGAGCAGCTGGTCATCCGCGTCGTACGTGTAACGGGTGAGCGCACCGGCGGCGTCCTTCTCCACCACGTTCCCCACCGCGTCGAAGGTGAAGGCGATGCGCTGCCCGAGCGGGGTCGTCCGCGCGACGAGGCGGCCCGCGGCGTCGTACTCGTATCGTGTCGAGCGCCCGTCGAAGTCGGTCTCCGAGTCGGTCAGGCCCGTGGCGCCGTATCGGTAACTCCAGGACAGACCCTGCGGGTTGAGCACCTCGCTGATCCGCAACTCGCTGTCGTACGTGAACTCGTACCGCGCCCCGTCCCGGCCCGTGCGGGCCGCGAGAAGGTCGAACCACGTGTACTCGAAGCGCGTGACGCCGCTCATGGGGTCGGTGTGGGTGAGGCAGTTGCCCTCCTCGTCGTACGTCCAGTGCTCGCTCGCCCCGTCGGGCGCGGTGCGCCCGGTGAGCCAGCCGTCCGCCGTCCATTCCAGGCGGGTGACGGAGCCGTCCGGGTCGGTGCACTCGCGGGGCCGCCCGAAGGAGTCGCGGAGCACCGTGTACCGGGCGCCGTGTCCGTCGGAGACCGAAAGGACCAGGCCCGCCTGGTCGTTGGAGCGGGTCTCCGTCGAGCCGGTCGGGAACGTGACGGTGGCGGGCGCGCCCGCCGCGTCGTACGTGAACGTGGTTGCGGTGCCGTCGGGCGCGATCATCCCGGTGCGATTGCCGCGCTCGTCGAAGGTCTGGCGCCACACGGTGCCGTCCGGGCCTGTGATCGTCTCCGGCAGATGCAGCGCGTTGTACGTGGTCGAGGCCTGCCGCCCGTCCGGGTAGTGGACGGTGCTCAGGTTGCCCGCGTCGTCGTACGTGAACCGGGCCGTCTGCCCCAACTCGTCGGTGCGGGAGAGCAGGTTGTCGTAGCGGTCCCACTCGAAGCGCACCGTGTGGCCGAGCGGGTCGGTCTCGCTGAGCGTCTGGCCGAGCTGGTTGAAGCGGGTGACGGTGACCGCGCCGGTCGAGTCCGTGAAGCGGGTCTCGCGGGCGGCGAGGTCGTAGGCGAAGCGCGAGGAGAGCGCGCCATCGGGGCCGGCGGTCTCCACGACCCGGCCCGCGGCGTCGTACACATAGCTGTAGGTGTGGCCGTTGCGGTCGGTCCAGGACGTCACGCGGTGCTCGTCGTCGTACGTGAACCGCAGCGGCACGTCGCGCGCGCCCGAGACGCCGACCAGTTCACGGGCCTCGTCGTAGGCGAACGAGGCGACCCGCACCGGCCCGTCCTGAGTCTCGACCTCCAGGGCGGTCACCCGGCCGAGTTCCGCGTCGCGGGTGACGCGCACGCGGTAGCCGCCCTCGTGCAGGACCGCGGAGGGCAGACCCTCGGCGTCGCGGGTGAACTGCAAGGCGTTGCCGTTGCGGTCCTCGACGTCGGTCAGCCAGTACAGGCTGCCGGAGGAGTACGGATTGCCGGTGAAGCGGTGGATCAGGCCCGAACGCGGATCCGCCGTGGCGTAGGTGATGTCGCCCAGGGCCGACCGCTCCACGAAGGTGAGGGCTATCCGGGCGCCCTCCAGCGGCAGCACCGCCTCGCCCTCCTCGCGCGGCAGGTGCGGGTAGGCGAGCAGCGAGCCGTCGGACCGTGCCCAGATCGCGCCGGTGCCCGTGAGCTCAAGCCGCTCGTCCAGGGTGGAGGCCCAGCTCGGCCCGAAGCTGTGGCCGTAGCCGTAGCCGGATATGTGGGTGCGCTGCAATACGAGGGGCAGCACCCCCGGCAGGCTCAGATCGGTCTGGCCGAGCACCATCTCGCCGCTGGCGATGTCGACGGGGTCGGTCTTGCAACGGCGCTGTGCCAGGGCTATCGCCTTCTCGCGGGCCTTGTTCAGAGCGTCGCGGGTGGAGGCCGGAAGACGCTTGACCGCTTCGTTGATGCGGGTACGTACGCCGCGTCCCTCATCACCCTTCTTGCCGCCGACGATGGCCTCGACCTTGTCCCGGACGCCGTGGTCCTTGTCCTTGTGCAGCCGGGAAGTCGCCTTCGCCCGGTCCGGCAGGGTCTCCGTGATGTGCTTGGCGACCTTGCCGAGCGCCTTCTCCGAGCCCTTGAGCGCACCGTGCAGCACACTGTCGAAGGCCTGCGTGAACGGGTCGCGGCCCTTGCTGCGGCCGAACGCGCCCCGCGCCTTGCCCAATGACGTGGAGGACGCCAGGTGCAGTTCGCTGCCGTGCTTGGAGACCTTGCCCGCGCCGTCCTCGAACTCGGTGTGATCGATGCGGGTCCGCTTCTGCGCGCCCCCGCCACCCTCGGAGCCGCCCGATCCGCCGGCCGAGGCGATGTGCATCCCGCCCTTGCCGTCGTGCCCGCCGCCGCCACCCCCACCACCGCTGCCGTCGGCGGCCGGCATCGAGAACGCGCCCTCGGCCAGATCGAGCACCATGTCCTCGACCATCGCCTCCAGCTTGGCGTTGATCGGCTCGGTGATCTTCGCCAGGACCTCGTCGACGATCCGGTCCACGGCCTCGTCGATGATCCGCTTGACGACCTGCCGCATCGCCGCGACCTCGCCGGCGCCGATCAGCGCGGACAGACCACCGGTGACCACGGCCAGGCCCGCCGAGATCCCCACCGACGCTGCCATCACGCCCAGTTCGATCTCGGCCTTGGTCTTCATCCCGAAGATGATGTCCGCGAGGATGTCGCAGGCGTCCGCGAACAGCCGTGCCAGCTCGGGAAGTTTCTCCAGGTGACTGGTCTTCACCTGGTTCCAGTGCTTCTCGAACGAGTCGACCGCCCAGCCCTCCGAGGAGGACAGGATGCGGGAGACCGCCTTGTGGGCGTCGCCGCCGTGTCCCTCGAACTGCTCCGCGAACTCGCGCATGGCCGTGGCCATTTCGCGATAGTCGTCCTCGTCGACATTCGGGAAGTTGATCCCGATGAAGTCCAGCACGTCGTCCAGCCAGCCCGGAATCGTGTAGCCCATCCCTGTATCCCCCGTGAAGTCGAACGGCGCACTCGAAACGTTCGAACCTTACCGAAACAGATGTTCCGGCCGGGTCACAGTTGACGAAGGGGGCGGCGGCCCTGCCTGCCGCGCAGCGTCCGTCATCCGAGATCTCGAGTCATTTCATATCTTTCCCATAGGGAACGTAGGCACAGTGGTCGCCATGGACTTCTCATGGACGATCGTCGTCGCCGGCGCCCTGGTCGGGCTCGCCGTGGGCCTCACCGGTATGGGCGGTGGCGCCCTGATGACCCCGATCATGGTCATGTTCTTCGGGGTCAACCCCACCGCCGCCATCGGCAGCGACCTGGCGACGTCCCTGTTCATGAAGCCCTTCGGCGCCGCCGTGCACCAGAAGGCGGGCACGATCCGCTGGGACATCGTCCGCTGGCTGCTCCCCACCGCCATGCCGGCCGCCTTCGCCGGGGCCCTGCTCCTCCAGGCCTTCGGGGACGGAGAGGAGCTCCAGACCCGGGTCAAGTACGTCATCGGCGGCGCCCTGCTGCTCGCCGTGACCGGCATGATCGCCAGAATGTGGCTCGACCGGCGTCGCGGCCTCGGACCGGGCGCCGCCGAGGACGCCGACGTACGGGTCAGGCCCGTGGCCACGCTGCTGATCGGCCTGGTCGGCGGGCTCGTGGTCGGGATGACCTCGGTCGGCTCCGGCTCCCTGATCATCGTGATGCTGATGCTCGCCCACCCCCGGCTCAAGGCGAACCACCTGGTCGGCACCGACCTCGTACAGGCCGTCCCGCTGGTCGGCGCCGCCGCCCTCGGCCACTTCCTGGTCGGCGACGTCTCCCTCGGCCTCGCCGGAACCCTGCTGATCGGCGCGATCCCCGGTGTCGTGTGCGGGGCCGTGCTGTCCACCCGGGTCTCGGGCCCCGCCCTGCGCTGGGCCCTGGTGGTCCTGCTCTCCGGTTCGGGCCTGGCCATGTGGGGTGTAGGCGGCATCTCGCTGGTCCTGGTCTGCCTCGCCATCGCGGCCGTGGGCGTCGCGGTGACCCTGCGCACCCGGCGGGCCGACGCCGCCCTCCCCGCCACCGAGCGGGCCGCGGAGCCGGAGCGGTCCCCGACAATGACCCCATGAGGATCTCAGCCCGCGCCGACTACGCGGTCCGCGCCAGCCTGGAACTCGCCGCCCGCACGAACTGCGGCGACGAACCGGTCAAGGCCGAACCGGTCAAGGCCGAGGCGATCTCCGCCGCGCAGGACATCCCGCACAAGTTCCTGGAGGGCATCCTCAGCGATCTGCGGCGCGGCGGCATCGTCGTCAGCCGGCGCGGCGGCAACGGCGGATACCTGCTGGCCAGACCCGCCGCGGAGATCACGGTCGCCGACGTCGTACGTGCCGTGGAGGGGCCCATCGTCTCGGTACGCGGTGAGCGCCCCAACGCGCTCACCTACTCGGGCCCGGCCGAGCCTCTGCTGCCGCTCTGGGTGGCGCTGCGCGCCAACGTGCGCAAGATCCTGGAGGGCGTCACGCTCGCCGACATCGCCCACGACCGGCTGCCGGCCCCCGTGCGAGAACTGGCCGAGGACCCGGCGGCCTGGCGCAACCCCTGAATCTGCCCCCGCCGCCGCCCGCGCTCATCAACTGCCTCCGCCCGTATCCGTGTTGAGCTCCATCACGGATACGGGCGGGGGCGTTCAGAAGCTGTTGCTCAGGAGGTGCCGAACGAGTGCACCGTCGTCGAGCGGTACGTGTCGCCGGGCCGCAGCACCGTCGACGGGAACGCCGGCTGGTTCGGCGCGTCCGGGAAGTGCTGCGTCTCCAGGCACAGGCCGTCGCCCTGCCGGTAGGTGCGGCCGGACGGGCCGACGAGCGTTCCGTCGAGGAAGTTCCCCGAGTAGAACTGCACGCCGGGCTGGTCCGTGGCGATCTTCAGGGTGCGGCCGGAACCCGGGTCGCGCAGCGTCGCGAAGTGCACGGGGCGGCGCGTGATGCCCTTGTCGAGCACCCAGTTGTGATCGAAGCCCTTCGCGGTGATCAGCTGCGGGTGCCCGGCGCGGATGTCGTCGCCGATCGCCTTGCCGGAGCGGAAGTCGAAGGGTGTCCCGGCCACCTTCGCCAGCTCGCCCGTCGGGATGAGACCGGTGTCGGTGGGCGTGTACCGGGCCGCGGCGAGGGTGAGTTCGTGATCGTAGATGCCGCCGCTGCCCTCGCCCGCGAGGTTGTAGTAGGTGTGGTTGGTGAGGTTCACGACGGTCGCCTTGTCCGTCGTCGCCGTGTAGTCGATGCGCCAGTCGCCGCGCGCGGTGAGAGTGAAGGTGACCTTCACCTTGAGCGTGCCCGGGTAGCCCATCTCACCGTCGACCGATGTGTAGTGCAGGTCGAGGCCCACGTCGGAGCCGGACGTGAACGGCTCCACGTCCCACACCCGGGTGTTGAAGCCCTTCGCCCCGCCGTGCAGCGAGTTGACGCCGTCGTTCACGGAGAGCTGGTACGCCTTGCCGTCCAGGGTGAAGCGGCCGTTCGCGATGCGGTTCCCGTACCGCCCGATGGTCGATCCGAAGAACGTGGTCCCGGTGACGTATCCCTCGATGTTGTCGTAGCCGAGGGACACGTTCACGTACCGGCCGCGCCGGTCCGGGATCTCCAGGGACTGCACGATGCCGCCGTAGGAGAGGACCTTCAGGCGGGTCCCGCCGTTGGTCAGGGACCACCGGTGGATCTTCGTGCCGTCGGCCAGTCTGCCGAAGAGCTCCTTCGTCGGCTTCCTGCCCGCCGAGGCGTGCGCCGTGCCGCCGAGGGCGGTGGCGGCGACGCCTGCGGCCGCCGCCGATGCCATGACCGTGCGTCTGCTCAGTTCCATGTACGACTCTCCCTGGTCGACCAACGAACCGGACTTGCGAACGGGATCTACGAACCGGACTTGCGCTTGTTCCATACGTCGAAGCCGACCGCGGCGAGCAGCGCGAGCCCCTTGATGACCTGCTGCCAGTCGGTGCCGACGCTGAGCAGGTTCATGCCGTTGTTGAGCACACCGAGGACCAGGCCGCCGATGATCGCGCCGAGGACGGTGCCGACACCGCCGCTCATCGACGCGCCGCCGATGAAGGACGAGGCGATGGCCTCCAGCTCGAAGTTGAGACCGGCCTTCGGCGAGGCCGCGTTCAGGCGGGCGGCCACGACCAGACCCGCCAGGGCCGCGAGCACGCCCATGTTCAGGAAGACCGCGAAGGTGACCTTCTTGTCCTTGACGCCGGAGAGCTTCGCCGCGGGCAGGTTGCCGCCGATGGCGTAGATGTGCCGGCCGAAGATCGAGTTGCGCATGACGTAGCCGTAACCGACCACCAGCACACCGAGGATGAGCAGCACGATCGGCGCGCCCTCGTAGCTGGCGAGCAGCATCGTGACGGTGAGGATCGCGGCGATGATCGCGACCAGCTTCAGCAGGAACAGGTTGCGCGGCGGGACCTCGAGCGCGAACTCCTTCTGGCGCCCCCGGTCCCGCACCTCCTGCATGACCACGAAGACGATCAGGGCGAGGCCGAGCAGCAGCGTGATGTTGTGGTAGTTGGTGTTCGGGCCGACCTCCGGCAGGAAGCCGTTGCCCATCTTCCCCATGCCCTCGGGGAACGGGCCGAGCGTCTGCCCCTTGAGGAGGATCTCCGTCAGACCGCGGAACAGCAGCATTCCGGCGAGGGTGACGATGAAGGAGGGTATGCCGAGGTAGGCGATCATGAAGCCCTGGAGCGAACCCGCCACGGCGCCCACGGCCAGGCAGAGCACCAGCGCCAGCGGCCACGCCATCCCGTGCTGCACGGTCAGGACGGCCGCGAACGCGCCGGTGAACGCGGTGAGCGAGCCGACCGAGAGGTCGATATGGCCCGCGATGATCACCAGCATCATGCCGATCGCGAGGATCAGGATGTAGCTGTTCTGCAGCACCAGGTTCGAGACGTTGCGCGGCAGCAGCAGGTCGCCGTCGGTCCACACGGCGAACAGGACGACGATCAGGCCGAGCGCGAGCAGCATGCCGTACTGGCGCATGTTGCGGCGCAGGCCGTCCAGCACCAGGCCCAGCAGACCGCTGTCCGCTGAACCGCCCGGCGGCGCGGTGGCCGGGCTCTTGTCGGTCACATCGGTGCTCATCGCGTTACCTCTTCGCCTGTCTTGTCTTTTGTCATCTGACGCATCAGCACTTCCTGCGTGGCGTCGGCCCGCGCCACCTCACCGGTGAGCCGTCCGGCGGCCATGGTGTAGATGCGGTCGCACATGCCGAGCAGCTCCGGCAGCTCGGAGGAGATGAAGACGACCGCCTTGCCCTGGGCGGCCAGTTGGTCGATGACCGTGTAGATCTCGTACTTGGCGCCCACGTCGATGCCGCGGGTCGGCTCGTCCAGGATCAGCACATCGGGACCCGCGAAGATCCACTTGCTGAGGACGACCTTCTGCTGGTTGCCGCCCGAGAGCTTGCCGACCGGCTCGAAGACCGTCGGCGCCTTGATGTTCATCGACTTGCGGTAGCCCTCGGCGACCTGCCGCTCCTCGTGCTCGTCGACGACCCCGCGCTTCGAGACCTTGTTCAGGGCGGTCAGCGAGATGTTGCGGTTGATCGTGTCGATGAGGTTGAGGCCGTAGTGCTTGCGGTCCTCGGTGACGTACGCGATGCCGTGCCCGATCGCCTCCGCGACGGTCTTCGTACGGATCTCCTGGCCGTCCTTGAGGACCGTGCCGCCCGCATGCCGCCCGTACGTACGCCCGAAGACGCTCATCGCGAGCTCGGTGCGGCCGGCGCCCATCAGTCCCGCGATGCCGACGATCTCGCCGCGCCGCACCTGGACCGACACATCGTCGACGACCTTGCGCTGCTGGTCGATCGGGTGGTGCACGGTCCAGTTACGGATCTCCAGGGCGGGCGCGGCGCCCTCCTCCGGCTGGTGCGGAGTGCGGTCGGGGAAGCGGTTGTCGAGGTCGCGGCCGACCATGCCGGAGATGATCCGGTCCTCGGTCGTCTCCGCGGCCTTCACGTCCAGCGTCTCGATGGACCGGCCGTCCCGCAGGATCGTCACCGAGTCGGCGACGCGACGGATCTCGTTGAGCTTGTGGGAAATGATGATCGAGGTGATGCCCTGCTGCTTCAACTCCAGGATCAGGTCGAGGAGTTTGCCGCTGTCCTCGTCGTTGAGAGCCGCCGTCGGCTCGTCGAGGATGAGCAGCTTCACCTTCTTGGAGAGCGCCTTGGCGATCTCCACGAGCTGCTGCTTGCCCACACCGATGTCGGAGACGCGGGTCTCCGGGTGGTCGGAGAGCCCCACCCGGCGCAGCAGCGCGCTGGCGTGCTTGAGGGTCTCGGTCCAGTCGATGAAGCCGCGCTTGGCGTGCTCGTTGCCGAGGAAGATGTTCTCGGCGAGGGAGAGGAACGGCACGAGGGCCAGTTCCTGGTGGATGATGACGATGCCGCGCTGCTCGCTCGCCCGGATGTCCTTGAAGTGGCAGGCCTCTCCATCGAAGAGGATCTCGCCCTCGTAACTCCCGTGCGGATGGACGCCGGAGAGCACCTTCATCAAGGTGGACTTTCCCGCACCGTTCTCCCCGCAGATGGCGTGGACCTCGCCCTGACGGACCGTCAGCGTGACGTCCGACAGCGCTTTGACACCGGGAAAGGTCTTGACGATCGAGCGCATTTCCAGGACGGGTCCCGCCATGGTCGTGCCTTCCAATCACTAGGTGGGAGCGGTTACTTGAGGTCGCCCTCGGTGTAGAAGCCGCCGTCCACCAGAATCTGCTTGTAGTTGGACTTGTCGACGCTCACCGGCTTCAGCAGGTAGGCGGGGACGACCTTGGCGCCGTTGTCGTAGGTCTTGGTGTCGTTGACCTCGGGCTTCTTGTCGTTGAGCGAGTCATCGACCATGCCGGAGGCGACCTTGGCCAGCTTGCGGAGGTCCTTGTAGACGGTCTGCGTCTGCCGTCCCGCGACGATCGACTTCACCGACGCCAGCTCGGCGTCCTGGCCGGTGACCACCGGCAGCGGCTTGGACGACGAGCCGTAGTTGTCGGACTTCAGCGCCGACAGGATGCCGATGGAGATGCCGTCGTACGGCGAGAGCACCGCGTCGACCTTCTCGCTCTTGTACGACTTGGTGAGGACGTCGTCCATCCGCTTCTGGGCGGTGGCGCCGTCCCAGCGCAGCGTGGTGACCTGGTTGAGCGCGGTCTGACCGGAGCGGATCACCAGCTTCTTCTGGTCGATGTACGGCTTGAGCACGCTCATCGCGCCGCCGAAGAAGTACTTGGTGTTGTTGTCGTCGTTGGAACCGGCGAACAGCTCGAGGTTGAAGGGGCCCTTGCCGTCCTTCAGGCCGAGCTTGTCGACGATGTAACTGGCCTGCAGCTCACCGACCTTGGTGTTGTCGAAGGACGCGTAGTAGTCGACGTTCTTCGAGTCGAGGATCAGCCGGTCGTAGGCGATGACCGGGATCTTCGCGTCGTGTGCCTGCTGCAGCACGTTCGTGAGCGACTTGTTGTCGATGGCCGCCACGATCAGCGCCTTGACGCCCTGCGTGATCAGGTTCTCGATCTGCGAGACCTGCTGGTCGGGGTCGTCCTCCCCGTAGACCAGCTTGGTCTTGTACCCCTTGGCCTGCAGTTCCTTGACAACGTTGTTGCCGTCGGAGATCCAGCGTTCGGACGACTTGGTCGGCATCGCGACGCCGACGGTGCCGCCCTTGGCGCTGCCTGCCTTCTCCTCACTGCCGCCGTCGCTGCTCTGGCCGCAGGCCGAGAGGGTGAGGGCGAGGGACGCGGTCGCGGCCAGCGCGGAGAGTGCGGCTCGGCGGTTTCGCATGGTCATCATCCTTGATGTGTGAATACGAGCTCGGGGCGGGGAAGCGAAGTCACCTGCGGGGAACGCGAGTTGACCGAGGCGAGATGCGTTGGATTGTGCGCGGCCCTGTCGGGTTATGTGAAGTTGTGTTTCCGGAACGTTATTCAGCCGTGTCGAACCGCTTCAGATCACCCGGCAGCCGGGAGCCGAGCGGGGCCATGGATCCGGCCGCCCCGTGCCGTGCCAGCAGGTCCAGGGCGAGCCGCCCCCGCCGCACCCGCTCCTTCGCGGTGGCCAGCGTCAGCTCCCGCAGGTGGTGCCCGTACGGGTAGATGCCGGGCGTCTTGGACAGCCCGAACTTCAGATACAGCGGCGCGCCGCGCCGGATCAGCTCGGCCACCTCGTACATGCGGACATAGCCGCCGAGGTCGTCCGGCGCCTCGATGTACATGTCCATCGGCGCGGCCGACACCCGGCGGATCTCGGTGAGGTGGTCCAGGGTCAGGTCGCTCGGCACATTGAGGGAGTCGGCGCCGAGCCGCTCGAAGACGGCGTACGCGGCCGGGTTGACGGGCCCGATCAGCGCCGAGACCTTGAGCGTCGTATCGGCGGGGATGATCCCGGCGACCCGCGCCCGGTGCAGCGTCCACAGCACACCCTCGTCGGCGACGAGCAGGCACTTGACGCCCAGCTCCGTCGCCCGTACGGCGTCCTCGACGCAGCCGGCGACGGCGTTGTGGCCCCGGGCGCGCAGCCCGGCGCCGCCCGAGTCGGTGCGCACCGAGGCGCCGGTGTCCCAGGTGCCGCGGGGTCCTGTGAACAGGCAGAGCTCGATGTCGCGCTCGGCCGTGGCCTCGACCATCTCGATGATCTCGGCGTCCGTGAGCATCCACACGCCGCTGCCCTGGCTGATCCGGTGGATCGGCACATCGAGCCGGGAGGACTCCTTGAGCACCACGGCCAGCGCCTCGGGACCCTCGCACGACGGGATCTCGGTGCGCCAGCGGCCGCCGCCGGGGAAGGCGTGCGGGGAGGCGTCCGCCGGATCGGCGGCGGGGGAGGGCAGGCCGAGAGCGGAGAGCGCGGGTTCGCCGGGGTGGCGGGGTGAGCCGGGGTGACGGGGTGAGTCGGTCACGCTAGTCCTTAGTCCTTTACGGTTGTTCGGTATGTCGGACGGGGTCCGGTTCCCTTAGGGGCGGCGGGTGCAGATCGGGGCCCTAAGGCCGCAGCAGCACCTTCCCCACCTTCGGATCCCCGGCTCCCACCCACTCGATGGCCTCGGCGAACCGCTCCAGCGGCACCTCGTGCGTCACCAGCGGCATCGGGTCGAGCAGCCCCGCCCCGAACATCCGCACCGCGTGCGCCCACGCGTCGGGTCCTGCCCCGAACACGGTGTGCACCTCCAGCTGCCGCACCACCAGATCCGTCGGGTCGAGCCCTTCGGCGCCGGCCGCAGGAAGTCCGGTGAGCACCAGGCGCCCGCCCCGCCGCAGCAGACGCGCGGCGGTCCGCGCCGCCGACGCCGAACCGGCGGCCTCGATCACGACGTCGATGTCGTCCGGCAGCGGGCCGTCGTGCAGCCGGAAGTCCGTCGCCCCGAACTGCCGTGCCAGCCCGGCCCGTTCTTCCTTGGTGCCGACGACGAGCAGCTCCGCGGGCGAGTTCGCCGCGAGGAACTGCACGGCCAACATCCCGAGCGTCCCGGTGCCGACCACCGCGACCCGCTCCCCGGGCCTGGCCCCCGCCTTGAGCGCCGCGGCCGCGACGCACGCGGCCGGTTCCAGGAGTGCGGCGGCGCTCAGCTCGGCGTCGTCGGGGAGCACGTGCAGCAGCCGGGCCGGGAGGACCAGCGTCGCGGCCATCGCCCCCGGCTGCGTGAAGCCCGTCTCCTCGTACCCGGCGGTGCACAGCGTCGTGTCACCGGCATGGCACCGCTCGCACACCTGACAGTTCCGGAAGCCCTCGCCGACGACCTTGCGCCCGACGAGCCCGTCCGGCACCCCCGCGCCCACAGCCTCCACGACACCGGACCACTCGTGCCCCGGCGTCAGCGGGTAACGGACGTACTCCGCGGGCCGGTTGCCCTGGTACACCTCACGGTCACTGCCGCAGATCCCCACGGCGTGCACCCGCACCCGCGCCTCGCCGGGCCCCGGCAGCGCGGGCTCGTGCGGTACGAGCCGGTGCCGGCCGGGACCGTCGACGACGACGGCGGAGCTCACTCGGACGCCTTGGGCGCGCGCTTCTCCCAGCCCTCGGCCCACAGGTCGAACCGGGCCTGCTGCTGCGGGAATTCGGCGGCCGCGTCCACATCGAGCTCGACGCCGAGCCCCGGCTCGTGCGACAGCTCGAAGTAGCCGTCCACGACCTGCGGCGCGCCCTTCACGACCTTCTTGATGTCGGCGTCCGCGAAGTCGTTGAAGTGCTCCAGGATCTTGAAGTTGGGCGAGGTGAACCCGACCTGCAGCGAAGCGGCCGTCAGCACCGGGCCGCCCACGTTGTGCGGCGCGACGAGCATGTAATGCGTCTCGGCGGTCGCGGCGAGCTTGCGCGTCTCCCAGATGCCGCCGAGGTGGCCGACATCGGGCTGGATGATGTCGACGGCCTGGCTCTCGAACAGCTCCCGGAACTCGATCCGGTCGTGGATCCGCTCACCGGTCGCCATCGGGATGTCGACCTTCGCGGCGACCTTCTCCAGCGCCTTGAGGTTCTCCGGCGGCACCGGCTCCTCCAGCCACGCGGGCTTGAACGGGGCCAGGTCCCTGGCGAGCCGGATCGCGGTGGCGGGGGAGAACCGCCCGTGCATCTCCAGCATGAGTTCGGCGTCGGGCCCGATCGCGTCGCGCACGGCCTCGATCAACGAGACGGCGTACAGGGACTGTTCGTGGTCGAGCTCGAAGTGCCCGGTCCCGAACGGGTCGATCTTCAGCGCCTTGTACCCGCGCTCGATCACCGCCTGCGCGGCCTTGTGGTACGCCTCCGGGGTCCGCTCGGTGGTGTACCAGCCATTGGCGTACGCCTTGACCCTGTCGGTCACCTTGCCGCCGAGCAGCTGCCACACCGGCACGCCGAGCGCCTTGCCCTTGATGTCCCAGCAGGCCATCTCCACCACGGCGATGCCGGACATGACGATCTCGCCGGCCCGCCCGTAGTCGCCGTACTTCATCCGCCGCACGAGATCCTCGACGGCGAACGGATCGGAGCCGACAATGTGGTTGGCCAACGCTTCGTTCAAGTAGCCGATGAGCGCGTCGGTGTGGCCCAGCATGCGGGTCTCGCCGACGCCGGTGATCCCCTCGTCGGTGTGCACCTGGACATAGGTCAGATTCCGCCATGGCGTTCCGACCACATGTGTGCTGATTCCCGTGATGCGCAAGGCAGTTGCCCCCTGTGCCGTTCGATATTTCGTCACTCGTTCGAAATGCTGGCGTGACAGTAAGGACGGGCCGGTGGGGGTGTCAATGGTTCTGCGCGGAGGATTGCCGAGTCTTGTGCTCGGCGGAACACGCGGTTGTGCACAGAAGATTCACAGCACCGGCTTTTTCCGTTACCTGCCGGGCGCTTAGCCTCCGTACGTCATGGACTACTGCCACCCGTGCCGCAGGCACCTCAACGGGGCCCTGGCCTGCCCGGGCTGCGGGACCCCCGCCGATGCCGTGCGCGCCTACGCCGAGGCGCGCGCCGCGCAGGAGGCGGTCGAGGAGCCTGCCGCGGAGCCGGGCGGCGAACCCGCCCGGCCGCGCGGCAGACGCCGCACCCGCCGGGCGCACCGTCGACGCCGGGGACGCATTCTCCTGGCCACGGCGGGCCTCGCCCTCGCCGCGGGCGGCCTCAGCCTCGCCGAACTCGGCACCGAGTCCTCCGGGGGCGGCGACGCCCAGGCGGCGCCGGACACGGCCGACGCCACCGACACCGTGACGGAGGCGGACGCCACGTCGGCGACCGGTGGCCCGGCCGCGCACTCCTCCGGCGCACCGACGTCGGCATCGGCCTCGCCCGGGGCGTCGGCGTCGTCGTCGGCATCACCGAGCGCGACGGCAAGCTCCGGTTCTCCGTCGGCGGACGCCGGCAGCGGTGAGGACGGCGGCAGCGGCGCCCCGGCGAACGGCCCGTCGTCCGAGGCCGGTTCACCCCAGGGCTCCCCGTCCACGACGCACCCGACCAGCGCGGCCCCCCACCCCACGACGGCGCCCCCGACCCCCGCCCCGACCCCGTCGGAGACGTGCAACCGATTTCTGTGGTGGTGCACGTAGCGGAAGAAGGGTCCTAGTGGTCCGGGGTCACTCCACCCCGACCATCGTCCGCAGCATGTCCCGCAGCGCCAGTCGTTCGTCCCGGGAGAGCCCGGACAGCGGCTCGCGCGCGAAGTCGAGGGAGTCCCGCAGGCTCCGCGCGATCCGCGCGCCCTCCGCCGTGGGCGCGGCCATCTTCACGCGCCGGTCGCCGGGCGACGGCTGCCGCTCCACGAGCTCCCGCGTCTCCAGGCGGTCCACGATGCCCGTGATGTTCGACGGCTCGCACTTCAGCCGCTGTGCGATCTGCCGCATCGGCAGCGGTTCGAGCGCCAGCAGGCTCAGCACCCGCGCCTGCGCCCCGGTCAGTCCGTGCCGCGCCGCCGCCTCCTCGTACTCCTGGTAGTAGCGCGCGACGACGGCCCCGATCAGCTCGACCACTTCGAGCGTGAGCGGGTCGGTGCGGGGCAGTCGGGTGGCGGTCATGGCTCCAGCGTACCCAGTTACTTGACATCCTGAAATATTCAGGAGCATGGTTGTTTCACATACTGAAGTACTTCCCCCCCTCCGCGACGAAGGATCAGCGCATGCCCGCCGAGACCCCCCAGATCCCCGCCACCGGCCGCGAGTGGGCCCTGATCAGCCGTCCCGTCGGCTGGCCGAAGCCCGAGGACTTCGAGCTGCGCGAGGCCCCGGTCGCCGAGCCGGGCCCCGGCCAGGTCCTGGTCAAGAACCTCTACGTCTCGGTCGACCCGTACATGCGCGGCCGGATGAGCGCCGCGAAGTCGTACGTGGCGCCGTACGAGCTGGGCAAGGCCATGCAGGCCGGCGCGGTCGGCGAAGTCATCGCCTCGAACGACGAGGGCGTCGCGGTCGGCGACCACGTGCTGCACTTCTTCGGCTGGCGCGAGTACGCGACGTTCGACGCCAAGCAGGCCGTGAAGGTCGACCCCGACGCGGCGCCCCTGTCGACGTACCTCGGCGTGCTCGGCATGACGGGCCTCACCGCGTACGCGGGCCTGCTGCGCACGCTCTCCTTCAAGGAGGGCGACAGCGTCTTCGTCTCCGGCGCGGCGGGCGCGGTCGGCGGCCAGGTCGGTCAGATCGCCAAGCTCAAGGGCGCCTCGCGGGTCATCGGCTCGGCCGGTTCGGACGAGAAGGTCAAGCTCCTGATCGAGGAGTACGGCTTCGACGCGGCCTTCAACTACAAGACCGGCAGCGTGCACGAGCAGCTGAAGGAGGCGGCCCCCGACGGCATCGACACGTACTTCGACAACGTCGGCGGCGACCACCTGGAGGCGGCCATCGCCCGGCTGAACCGCGACGGCCGCATCGCCATCTGCGGCGCGATCTCCGTCTACAACAGCACGGAGCCGGCCCCCGGCCCGCGCAACCTCTCCCGCCTGATCCAGACCCGCGGCCGCATCGAGGGCTTCCTCGTCGGCGACCACTACGACCTGCAGCCGCAGTTCGTGCAGGAGGTCGGCGGCTGGGTCCGCTCCGGCGAGCTGAAGTACCGCGAGACGGTCGTCGAGGGCATCGAGAACAACCTGGAGGCGTTCCTCGGCGTCCTGCGCGGCGACAACACCGGCAAGATGGTCGTCAAGCTCTGACGCTTCGCCTCTTCGCCGGGCCGTGCCGGCCGGCTTCTGTCGGTGGCCCCCGTCTTCTGTGACGGGGGCCACTTTCGTTCCCGCGCACATTCGATACGCTGCTTCCATCTAACGGATACAGCTTTCCGCATATTGGAATTAGGGAGCACGGGTATGGCCATCACGCAGTCCGACGTCGTCTACACCGCCGTAGCCACCGCCGAGAACGGCCGCGACGGCCGCGTCGCCACCGACGACGGCAAGCTCGACGTCGTCGTCAACCCGCCCAAGGAGCAGGGCGGTTCGGGTGCCGGCACCAACCCCGAGCAGCTCTTCGCGGCCGGTTACAGCGCCTGCTTCCAGGGCGCCCTCGCCGTCGTCGCCCGCCAGGAGGGCATCGACATCGCCGGCTCGACCGTCACCGCGAAGGTCGGCATCGGCAAGAACGACGACGGCTTCGGCCTGATCGTCGACATCTCGGCGGCCATCCCGAACGCGGACACGGCCACCGCCACGTCCCTGATCGAGAAGGCGCACCAGGTCTGCCCGTACTCCAAGGCGACCCGCGGCAACATCACGGTCACGCTCTCGGTCTGAGTGGGCTCGACCGGCCGACGGCCCCGGCCCGTCCCGTAAGGTTTGCGCCATGCGTGATCTCGGGGCGGGCTTCGGCTATTTGATGAAAGGGCAGCGCTGGGTTGCCCAGCACGGCAAGCAGTTCGGCTGGAGCCTGCTGCCCGGTCTCATCACCCTCGTCCTGTACGCGGCGGCCCTGGTCTGCCTGGCCATATGGGGCGCCGACTTCGTCGGCTGGGCGACCCCCTTCGCCGACGACTGGTCGTCCCCGTGGGGCGGCCTGTTCCGCGGCCTGCTGACGGCGGTCCTCTTCGCCCTGGCCCTGCTGCTCGCGGTGCTGACCTTCACGGCCGTCACGCTCCTGATCGGCCAGCCGTTCTACGAGTCCCTCTCCGAGCAGGTCGACCTGGCCGAGGGCGGCCACGCCCCGGAGTCCGGCCTGCCGCTCTGGCGCGACCTGTGGATCTCGGCGCGCGACAGCCTGCGCATCCTGATCCGGGCGTGCCTGTGGGGTCTCCTCCTCTTCGCGCTCGGCTTCGTGCCCTTCGTCGGCCAGACGGTCATCCCGGTCCTCGGCTTCTTCGTCACGGGCTTCTTCCTCTCGGAGGAGCTCACGTCCGTGGCACTGCAGCGCCGAGGCGTCCAACTCCGCGACCGCCTGGCCCTGTTGCGTTCGAGGAAGGGTCTGGCGTGGGGCTTCGGAACGCCCTTGGCGGTGGCCTTCCTGGTCCCGGTCGTGGCGGTGTTCCTGATGCCGGGGGCGGTGGCGGGAGCAACGCTGATGGTGCGGGACATGCAGGGCGACCTCGCGGGGCCGGCGCCCACGGACAACCAGCACCCGGCGTCCGGCGACGACGGTGCGGACGAGACCACGCGAGGACTGACCGCATGAAAACAGCGAACCTGGGCGTCCTCTTCGCCATAGAACTCGTCGCTCTCGGCGCGGTCGGCGCCTACGGCTTCACCCGCGACGTGTCAGCGCCGCTGGCCTGGCTGCTCGGCATGGCCGGCCTGGCTCTCATGATCACCACCTGGGCCCTCTTCGGCTCCCAGAAGGCCCGCTACAAGACCCGCGGAACGGTACGCGTCGCCTTCGAGATCGTCTGGTTCGGCGCGGGAGTCGTGGCCCTTGCGCTCTCCGGCGCGTACATCTGGGCGGCGGTCTTCGCGGCGGTCTGCGCGCTGAGCAAGGGCCTCGCGGTGCACTGGAACCAGTAGCTCAGAACCAGTAGCTCAGCCCTGGGTCCCGGCCTCGGCTTCGGCCTCGCCCAGCAGCACCAGGAAATCGCGGAACGCCCCGGGCATGTCCACCGACTCCGGGTCGAGCAACCACTGGTACTGCAGTCCGTCCATCACCGCGACGAGCAGCGGCGCGGTCCGCTCCGGCGTGAGCCCGCTCGGCAGCCGCTCCCCGTACTCGGCGCGCAGCACCTCCGTCATCGACTCGCGTACGCCGACGTAGCGCCGGGTGAAGAACCCGCGCGCCGGATGCCCCTCGGTGACCGACTCCCCGAGCAGCGCCGAGAAGGTCTGCACGATGCCCGGCCGCATCGCGTTGTACTCCACGAGCGAGCCGAGCAGATCGAGCCGCCACCGGCTGTCCGGCACCGCGTCCCACCGGTCCCGGTCCGCGAGCACCGCGACGAGCAGCGCCTCCTTCGTCGGGAAGTGGTGGAGCAGCCCCTGCTGGGTGAGCCCCACGCGCTCGGCGACCGCCGAGAGGCTCGCGCCCCGGTACCCGCGCTCGGCGATCACCTCGAGCGCGGCCCGCAGGATCTCGGCCCGCCGTTCCTCGCTCCTGGCGGTTCTGGTGCTGCTCATGCGGTCACCGTACGACATCGCGAGAGCGCCCCGGCGGTGTATTTATAACGTCGGAGTAACGAAACCTACCGCTCTACAGGTAGCGGGTGCAGGATGGACGTGCTCAAGGGGAGTGCGCGGTGGGCCTGCCCACCGGATGCGCTCAGACGTACGTGATGACCTCGACGAGGAGGGCCGGCATGGCGACCCAGACAGACGGTTTCAGCGGCGGCGCGGACGACAGGGACCCGGCCCGCGAGGCGGTGGTCGAGGCGGCGCTCGGCAAGCTCGGCCTCGACACCAAGGCGCGACTGCTCGCCGGCCACGACATGTGGTCGCTGCCCGCGATCCCCGAGATCGGCCTGGCCCCGCTGATCATGTCCGACGGTCCGATCGGGGTGCGCGGGGTGCGCTGGACCGCCGACGACCCGTCGATCGCCCTGCCCTCCCCGACGGCGCTCGCCGCCACCTGGGACCCCGCGCTCGCCCGCAGGGCAGGCGCCCTGCTCGCCCAGGAAGCCCGCCGCAAGGGCGTCCACGTACTGCTCGCGCCGACCGTGAACCTGCACCGGTCGCCGCTCGGCGGCCGCCACTTCGAGGCGTACAGCGAGGACCCGTACCTCACCGGCGCCATCGGCACCGGCTACGTCCAGGGCGTCCAGTCCGGCGGCGTCGGCACCACGGTCAAGCACTTCGTCGCCAACGACGCCGAGACCGACCGCTTCACCGTCGACAACCTCGTCTCCGCCCGCGCCCTGCGCGAGCTGTACCTGGCCCCCTTCGAGACCATCGTCGCGGGCGCCCACCCGTGGGGCATCATGACCGCCTACAACACGGTCAACGGCACGACGATGACCGAACACCGCTACCTCGTGAACGAGGTCCTGCGCGGCGAATGGGGCTTCGACGGCTTCAACGTCTCCGACTGGACGGCCGCCCGCTCCACCACCGGCGCGCTCAAGGGCGGCCTCGACGTCGCCATGCCGGGCCCAGGGACCGTGTACGGGCCCGCGCTCGCCGTCGCAGTCCGGGCCGGCGAGGTGGAGGAGTCCGAGGTCGACGCCGCCGTGCGCAACGTGCTGCGGCTCGCCGCCCGCGTCGGCATCCTCGAAGGCGCCGAGCCGGTCGTGCCCCCCTCGGCCCGCCCCGCCGAGATCGACGGCGTGGCCCTGGCCCGCGAGGTCGCCCGCCGCGCCTTCGTCCTCGTCCGCAACTCCGGTGTCCTGCCGCTGCGTTCGGACGCGAAGATCGCCCTCATCGGCGCCGCCGCCCGTGACGCCCGGATCCTCGGCGGCGGCTCGGCCACCGTCTTCCCCGACCGCATCGTCTCCCCGCTCGACGGCCTCACCGCCGCGGTGGACTCCCTCACCTACGCCGTCGGCGCCGACCCGAGCGACGAACTCGCCGCCGCGGACAAGGGGTTCGAGCTGCGCGCCGTCTGCCGCGACGCCGACGGCACCGTCATCGGCGAACGCTCACTGCCGAGCGGCCAGCTCCAGTGGATGGGCGACGACCTGCCCGCCGGCGTCACCCATGAGACGCTGCACAGCATCGAGATCAAGGGCACCTTCACCCCGCGCGTGAGTGGCGACCACGCCTTCGGCACGCGCGGCCTCGGCGCCTTCACCCTCACCGTCGACGGCGCCGTCCTCTACGACGGCGTACAGGCGATGGGCGACGAGGGCGACCCCTTCGAGGCGTTCTTCGGCGCCCCGCTGGAGCGCGGCAAGGCGACGCTGACGGCGGACGAGCCGGTGGAGGTCTCCCTGCTGCACCCGCTGGACAAGTCCATCGCCATGCCGCTGCCGGCCGTGATCTTCACCTTCACGCACCTCGAACCGCGCCGCGACGCGGACACCCTGATCGCCGAGGCGGTCGAGGCCGCGCGGGACGCCGAGGTCGCCGTCGTCGTGGTCGCCACCACCGACCGCGTGGAGTCCGAGGGCTTCGACCGCACCGATCTGCGCCTCCCCGGCCGCCAGGACGACCTCGTACGCGCCGTCGCCGCCGCCAACCCGAACACCGTCGTCGTCGTCAACTCCGGCTCCCCGGTGGAACTTCCGTGGCGTGAGGACGTCGCGGCCGTGCTGCTGAGCTGGTTCCCCGGCCAAGAGGGCGGCGACGCGCTCGCCGACGTGCTGCTCGGCGCCGAGGAACCGGGCGGCCGACTGCCCACCACCTGGGGCTCGTTCGAGGACGCACCGGTCACCCAGGTCACCCCGACCGACGGCGAACTCGCCTACACCGAGGGCGTGTTCATCGGCTACCGCGCCTGGGACAAGGCCGGCGCCACGCCCTCGTACCCGTTCGGCCACGGCCTCGGCTACACCGACTGGACGTACGAGTCGATCGACGTGACCGGCACGACCGCCACGGTCCGCGTCCGCAACACAGGACCCCGCCCAGGACGCGAGACCGTCCAGCTCTATCTGTCCCCGAACGAGCCCGACGCGGACCGCCCGGCCCGCTGGCTGGCCGGCTTCGCGAGCGTCGCGGCCGCACCCGGCGAGACCGTCGAGGCGGTCGTCGAACTCCCGCGCCGCGCCTTCGAGATCTGGGACGAGAAGGCGGGCGCGTGGGCGCACCAGCCGGGTCCCTACGAGCTGACGGCCGGCCGTTCGCTCACCGACGGCCGCGTCAGCGAGACGCTCGTCGCCTGACGACGGGCCCCTCGACTCAGGGGCGGCGGCACCTGACCCCGCCGCCCCTGTGCCCGTACCGGCGAGCTGTTCTACCGGCGCACCCCGAACCCGTACACGGTCTCCGAGCGGTACACCTCGCCGGGCCGCAGCACCGTGCTCGGGAACTCGGGCCGGTTCGGCGAATCCGGGAAGTGCTGCGTCTCCAAAGCGATCCCGGCGCCCGGCGCGAACGGCAGCGCCTCGGCGAAACCGTCCGCGGTGTAGAGCTGCAGCCCCGGTTCGGTCGTGGCGATGGTCAGCACCCGGCCCGACGCCGGATCGTGCAGTTCGGCCACCTCCTCGGCCGCCGCGGTGACCCCCTTGTCGAGCACGTAGTTGTGGTCGTACCCCGCCCCGACCTTCCGGCTCTCCCGGAAGTCGAACCGCGTCCCGCCGACCTCCGTCGGCTCACCGGTCGGAATCAGCTCGTCGTCCACAGCGGTCACCTGCCCGGCGTCGATCCGCACCTCATGACCGCCCGCCGCGCTCCCGGACTCCGCCCCGCCCAGATTCCAGTAGCTGTGGTTGGTCAGGTTCACGATCGTCGGGGCATCGGTCACCGCCTCGTAGGAGAGACGCAGCACCCCGCCCTCCTCGAGCGCGTACGTCACCGAGACCTCGAGCCGGCCGGGGAACCCCTCCTCGCCGTGCGGGGAGACCCGGCTCAGCCGCAGCGCGTGCTCACCGACCGCCTCCGCGTCCCATACCCGCTTGTCGAAACCGCGCTCGCCGCCGTGCAACGAGTTCTCACCGTTGTTCTGCGCGAGGTGGTAGACCCGCTCGTCGAGCAGGAAGCGGCCGCCCGCGATCCGGTTCGCGTACCGTCCGACCGTGGCACCCAAGTAGGGCTCGGGGAGGGTCAGATACGTGGCCAGATCGGGGTACCCGAGCACAATGTCGGCCGTGGCCCCCTCGCGGTCCGGCACCTCGACCGACTGCAGGACACCCCCGTACGTCAGGACGCGCACCCGCACCCCGTCCCTTTCCAGGGTCCAGCGGTGGACGTCGGTGCCGTCGGGAAGGGCGTCGAAGAGTTCGCTGCGCATGATCGAGACCCTACGCCCGCCCCCTGGTCCCTCAGACGAGCGGCTCCTTCGCCGTCACTCCGCGGTACGCCAGCGCCGCGAGCCGCGCCTGCCCGTCCCTGCTGGGATGGAACCAGTCCCAGTGGCTCAACTGGTCCTCGTCGAACCGGTACCCGAACACCGCGCCACCGTCGGACCGGCACCGCCGGTCCTTCGCGCACACGTCCTTCAGCACCTCGTTGTACGCCTCGACGCGCTGCTGCACCACGTCGCGGCGCGCGATGGCCGCGGCGTCCATGGCATCCGGATCGGCCAGCATCGACGAGCAGATCCCCAGCTTCCACACCTGCTTGCCCAGCGGATTGTCCCGCCCCTCGGACCAGAGCCGCTTCAGGTCCGGCACGCTCATCACGTACACCTGCGCCTTGGGAGCCGCACGCCGCAACTGACGCAGCGCCTCCTCGAAATCGGCCCGGAAGCCGGCCACCGGCGTCATGGCCTTCGACGTCGACCGGCACGCGTCGTTCGCCCCCGCCATCACCGCCACCAGCTCGGGCTTCGCCGCGCCGGCCCGCGCCATCTGCGCCGGCAAATCGGCCATCCGCGCCCCGGTCCGCGCGTAGTTCCAACTGTGCGTCCTGGCCCGGCTCTTACCGAGCAGCCGTACGGCCAGGCTCTTGACCTGCGCGTCGGTGCCGGTCGCCCAGGAGACCTCGGGACAGTCGGACAGCACGGAGCAGGCGTCGAACCCGCGCGTGATCGAATCACCCACCGCCGCAACGGAACGCGGACTCGTGTCCCACGCCGGAGTGGGCTTCGGCGACGGCTTCGCGGCGGTGGACCCCTTGGGACCGGGGGAGTTGCCACCGGAGGCGTCACACGCGGTGAGCGAAGTGACACCGAGCACCGCCGCCGTCACAGCGGCGACCGCGGCCCGAGAGGCAGTCGACCGGTGGTTTCGCTTCCGCATCCTGTGGTCCCCTCGGTCGCTCGCTGCCGTCTCGTGCCGGTGCGCTTCCACCCGTTGTCGCCGTACGCAGGGCCGGGGTTGCGCCCCGCCGGGTGAAAGGTCGGTGTTTGTGCGCCCCGGGACCGACAGTACGTCACACTCCTTGCACCGCTGCGCGATAGCCTCGCCCCGGGGTCACCGGTCGACCCGGTGAGACCCCGCTGTACCGGTTCCGCTAAATTACAACACGTCAGATGTGTCCCTTTTTGTCTGGACCTTTTCGATCCGGGCACAAGGGGAAGAAGGCTCGGCACGGGCGCGAGGCCGCTGGGGAAGGCGAACCTCGACCCACACTGGAGGTCCGGTGACGACACGTGGAGTTCTGTACGTGCACTCCGCGCCGCGCGCGCTGTGCCCGCACGTCGAATGGGCGGTCGCGGGCGTACTCGGCGCGCGCGTCAGCCTCGACTGGATCAGGCAGCCCGCGGCGCCTGGCACCTGGAGATCCGAATTCTCCTGGCGAGCCGAGGCGGGCACGGCGTCCAAGCTTGCCTCGGCGCTGCGCGGCTGGCAGTTGCTGCGCTTCGAGGTGACGGCCGAACCCTGCGCCACCGCCGAGGGCGAGCGCTACAGCGCCACTCCCGAACTCGGAATCTTCCACGCCGTCACCGGAATCCACGGCGACATCCTCATCCCCGAGGACCGTCTGCGCGCCGCTCTGGCCCGCTCCAGGGGCGGCGAGACGGACCTGGAGTCCGAGGTCGCCGAGCTCCTCGGCAAGCCCTGGGACGACGAACTGGAGCCGTTCCGCTATGCCGGGGAAGGCGCCCCGGTCCGCTGGCTCCACCAGGTGGTGTAATCCGCGGGGTGAACAACGCGGGGTAATGATCCGGCCGAAAGCAGTGGGCCCGCCCGGGAGTTCCCGGGCGGGCCCACTTCACGTTCACAGCGCCTTCGCGGCGCGTCAGCCGCGTCGGGCGGCTCAGATTTCAGACCTCAGATCTCAGACCTCAGGCCTCAGACCGAACGGAACGCCAGAACCACGTTGTGCCCACCGAAGCCGAACGAGTCGTTCAGCGCGGCGATCCGGCCCTCGACGGGCAGCTTGCGCGCCTCGCCACGGACGATGTCCGCGGCCGCCTCGGCCTCGGGGTCCAGGTTCTCCACGTTGATCGTCGGCGGGGCGATCCGGTGGTACAGCGCCAGCACCGACGCCACACTCTCGACGCCGCCGGCGCCGCCGAGCAGGTGCCCGGTCATGGACTTCGTCGCGGAGACGGCCATGTGGTCGGTGTCGTCACCGAAGACGCTGCGCAGCGCCTTCAGCTCGGCCACGTCTCCGGCCGGCGTCGACGTCGCGTGCGCGTTCACGTGCACGATCTCCGCCGGGTCCAGGTCGGTGTTGGCCATCAGGTTCTGCAGGGCCTGCGCGATGCCCCGGCCGCCCGGCTCCGGCTGCACGATGTCGTGGCTGTCGGCGGAGATGCCCTGGCCGAGCGCCTCCGCGTAGACGCGGGCGCCGCGCTGGGCGGCGTGCTCGGCCGACTCCAGGATGACAACGCCGGCGCCCTCGCCGAGAACGAAGCCGTCCCGGGCGGTGTCGTAGGGGCGCGAAGCACCCTGCGGGTCGTCGTTGTTCTTGGACATCGCCATCATGTTGCCGAACGCGGCGATGGGCAGCGGGTGGATGGCCGCCTCGGTGCCACCGCAGACGACGACGTCGGCGCGGCCGGTGCGGATCATCTCGATGCCGTAGCCGATGGCCTCGGCGCCCGACGCGCAGGCGGAGACCGGGGTGTGCACACCGGCGCGGGCGTTCACGGCGAGGCCCACGTTGGCCGAGGGGCCGTTGGGCATCAGCATCGGCACGGTGTGCGGGGAGACGCGGCGGACGCCCTTCTCCTTCAGCACGTCGTACTGGTCGAGGAGCGTGGTCACGCCGCCGATGCCGGACGCGATGACGGCACCCAGACGCTCGGGGTCGATGGCCGGGTCGTCGCCGGCCTTGTCGGTGAAACCGGCGTCGGCCCAGGCTTCCTTGGCGGCGATCAGCGCGAACTGCGCGGAACGGTCCAGCTTGCGGGCCTGCGGGCGAGGAATGACCTCGCTCGGGTCCACGGCGGCCGGCGCCGCGATACGGACCGCCTGCTCGGCGGCCCACTCCTGCTCGAGGGGCTTGACACCGGAACGTCCGGCGACCAGGCCCTCCCAGGTGGTCTTCGCGTCGCCACCCAGCGGTGAGGTTGCGCCGATACCGGTGACGACCACGGTGCGATTGGTCGGGCTCACAGGAATTCTTTCTCCAACGGATGCGAGGGATTCAGCGGCGCCACCGCCGGGTGGCGGAGCGACTGACCGGCCTGCGGGGACCCGTACGGGCCCCCGGGGATCAGGCCTGGTGCTCGAGGATGTACTTCGTGGCGTCGCCGACGGTCTTGAGGTTCTTGACGTCGTCGTCCGGGATCTTGACGTCGAAGCGCTCTTCGGCGGCGACGACGACCTCGACCATGGACAGCGAGTCGACGTCCAGGTCGTCGGTGAAGGACTTGTCCAGCTGGACGTCCTCGGTGGGGATCCCGGCGATCTCGTTCACGATCTCGGCGAGACCGGCGACGATCTCTTCCTGAGTGGCGGCCATTGTGGCGCTCCTTCGGTGTGTTTCCAGAGGGTGTGGCGGCAGCTGTACGGACCAGGTGATCCGGACAGGATGCCTAGGGGAGGGTAACGACCGTGGCGGCGTACACGAGACCCGCCCCGAAGCCGATGACGAGCGCGGTGTCGCCGCTCTTCGCCTCGCCGGTCGCCAGGAGCCGCTCCATCGCGAGCGGAATCGAGGCGGCCGACGTGTTGCCGGTGGTGCGCACGTCGCGGGCGACCGTGACATGCTCCGGCAGTTTGAGAGTCTTCACCATCGAGTCGATGATCCGCTCGTTGGCCTGGTGGGGAATGAAGACATCCAGGTCGTCCGGGTGGATCCCGGCCGCGTCCAGCGCCTGCTGGGCGACCTTCGCCATCTCGAACACGGCCCAGCGGAACACCGCCTGGCCCTCCTGCGTGATCGCAGGGAACTTGACGTTGCCCTCGGAGTCGAGAGGCAGTTGCGACACGTCGCCGACGTGGAACTTGTCCCACGGCACGGTCTGCTTGATCGTCCCGGCCTTGTCGCCCTCGGAACCCCACACGGTGGGGCCGATCGCGGGCTCCTGGGAGGGGCCGACCACCACGGCACCGGCGCCGTCACCGAACAGGAAGGCCGTCGCACGGTCCTCCAGGTCGGTCAGGTCCGAGAGCCGCTCCACGCCGATGACGAGCACGTACTCCGCGCTGCCCTCGACGATCATGCCCTTGGCCAGCGTCAGGCCGTACCCGAACCCGGCGCAGCCGGCGGAGATGTCGAACGCGGCGGCCTTCTGCGTCCCCAGCTTGTCCGCGATCTCCGTCGCGATGGCCGGCGTCTGCGAGAAGTGCGAGACGGTCGACACCACCACGGCGCCGATCTGCTCGGCCCCGATGCCCGCGTCGGCGATGGCCTTGCCGGACGCCTCGACGGACATCATCGCCACGGTCTCTTCGTCGTTCGCCCAGTGGCGGGTGGCGATGCCGGAGCGCGAACGGATCCACTCGTCGGACGAGTCGATCTTCTCGAGGATCACCTCGTTCGGCACGACCCGCGTCGGCCGGTAACCGCCGACACCGAGGATGCGCGCGTACGGGGCACCCTTGCTGGGCTTGATCTTCGACATGCTGCTCGGATCTCCTTGTCAGGCCGTTGCGGCTGTGGCTTCGGCGATCAGGGCGCGGGCTGCGTCGAGGTCGTCGGGGGTCTTCAGGGCGAGAGTCTTGACGCCGGGCAGGGCGCGCTTGGCGATACCGGTGAGTGTGCCTCCCGGGCACACCTCGATCAGCGTCGTCACGCCGAGCTCCTGGAACGTCTCCATGCACAGATCCCAGCGGACCGGGTTCGCGACCTGGCCGACCAGGCGGGAGAGCACCTCGGCGCCGGTCGCGACCGTCTTGCCGTCCTTGTTCGAGACGTACGTGATCGCGGGGTCGGCCGGGGCCAGCTCCTTCGCCGCCTCCTCCAGCTTCGCCACCGCGGGGGCCATGTGCCGGGTGTGGAACGCGCCGGCCACCTTCAGCGGCACCACGCGGCGCACGCCCTCGGGCTTGTCGGCCTCCAGCGCGGCCAGCTCCTCGAGCGTGCCGGCGGCCACGATCTGGCCCGCGCCGTTCACGTTCGCCGGGGTCAGGCCCAGCTTCTCCAGGTGCGCCACGGTGACCTCGGGGGCGCCGCCGAGCAGCGCCGACATACCGGTCCGCGTGATCGACGCGGCCTCGGCCATGGCCAGGCCACGTCCCCGCACGAGCCGCAGAGCGGCGGTGTCGTCGAGCACGCCCGCGAACACGGCCGCGGTGATCTCGCCGACGCTGTGCCCCGCCACCGCACCCGGCGCGATGTCACCGAGCGCGGACGCCGACAGGAGCCCGGCCGCGACAAGGAGCGGCTGGGCCACGGCCGTGTCACGGATCGCGTCCGCGTCGGCCTGCGTGCCGTAGTGGGCGAGGTCGAGTCCGATGGCGTCGGACCACGCGGCGAGGCGGTCCGCCGCGCCGGGGAGGTCGAGCCAGGGGGTCAGAAAGCCGGGCGTCTGAGCGCCTTGGCCGGGAGCGACGAGTACGAGCACTCTCACACTCTCTCTTGTGGACGGTGCGGGCCGCCCGTGGGGACAGGGACGAAGAACCGAAGGGGGAATTGTAGACCCCCGACAAAAGCCTACGACTGAGGATCTGCGTGGGCCAGACGCCCCAGGATCAGCGCGATGCGCAAGGTGAACGCCGAGCGGACGTCGGACGGCGACCAGCCGGTGACGTCGGTCACACGTCGGAGCCGGTAGCGGACGGTGTTCGGGTGCACGAAGAGCATCCGGGCCGCACCTTCCAGGCTGCTTGCCTGCTCCAGATAGACGCTGAGCGTCTCCAGAAGCGCCGAGCCCGCTTCCTCCAGCGGTCTGTAGATCTCCTCCACCAACTGGTCCCGCGCGGACGGGTCCCCCGCGATCGCGCGCTCCGGAAGCAGATCGTCCGCCAGAACCGGACGCGGGGCGTCCTGCCAGGCCCCGCACGCCTTGAGTCCGGCGGCCGCCGCCTGGGCGGACCGCGTGGCGGCCTGCAGGTCCGGCACCACGGGGCCGGCGACCACGGCTCCCGCCGCGAACGGCCCGATCAGTGACTTCGCCACCGCCAGCGGATTGTCGCTGCCGCCCGCGATCACTACGAGCCGGTCCCCGAGCACCCCGGTCAGCACCTGGAGCTTGGCGTGCCGTGATGCCCGCCGGATCGCCTCCACGGTCAGCTCGCTGTCGCCGTCGGGTGCGGTCCCGAGCACCACGCACACATGCTCCGGCGAGTTCCAGCCGAGCGCCGCGGCCCGGCTGACGGCGCCCTCGTCGGCCTCCCCGGAGAGCACGGCGTTCACCACGAGGGACTCGAGCCGCGCGTCCCACGCGCCCCGCGCCTCCGCCGCCTGCGCGTACACCTGGGCGGTCGCGAACGCGATCTCCCTCGCGTACACGAGAAGCGCCTCCCGCAGGACGCTCTCGTCGCCGGGAGCGGCGACCTCGTCGATGGCCGATTCCATGACCTCGATGGTCGTCCGCACCATCTCCACGGTCTGGCGCAAGGTGATCGCCCGGGTCAACTCCCGCGGCGCTGTGCCGAAGACGTCCGTCGAGATGGCCTGTGGTGCGTCCGGGTACCGGAACCACTCGGTGAACGCGGCGATACCCGCCTGCGCCACCAAGCCGATCCACGACCGGTTCTCCGGTGGCATGGCCCGGTACCAGGACAGCGTCTCGTCCATGCGCGTGATCGCCTGCGCGGCGAGCGCCCCGGATGACTTCTCCAGGCGCTTCAGGGTCGCCGAGTGCGGGTGGGGGTTCGCACGGGCGTCCGGGCGGCGGTCCGCTGGTTCGTTCGCTGAAGGCTGCGCTGATTCCGATGGGGGCACGGGGACAAGACTGCCTTATCGGAACGGCTCAGCGGAGTGGAGGGTCCGAGGTGACCGCGGCGGGCGGCAGGAAAAGACGGCTGGAAACGGCGGCCGGAGACGACGGATACCGTGTATCGCGTGATTGATGTACGCCGTTCCGACGACCGGTACCCCGGCGGCGAACCCGATGCGGGGATCGAGTCCCTCCACGCGTTCTCCTTCGGCCGGCACTACGACCCGGACAATCTGCGCTTCGGCGCGATCCTCGCCTGCAACGAGGAACATCTGGCTCCCGGCGCCGGCTTCGACGAACACCCCCACAGTCACACCGAGATCGTCACCTGGGTCGTCTCCGGCGAACTCACCCACCGCGACTCGGCAGGGCACGAGTCGGTCGTGCGGCCCGGCGATGTCCAGCGCCTGAGCGCCGGCGGCGGCGTCCGCCACGTCGAGCGCAACGACGGCGTCGAACCCCTCACCTTCGTTCAGATGTGGCTGGCCCCCAGCGACCCGGGCGGCGACCCCGCCTACGAAGTGGTGCACGGCATCGCCGACTCGACCCCCTACGACGTTCCCGCGGCAGACGCCATGCTCCATGTGCGGCGCCTGGCGGAGGGCGAGCGCACCGAACTGCCCACCGCCCCCTACGTCTACCTGCACGTAGTGCACGGAGAAGTGCGCTTGGGCGACGCGGAGTTGAGGCCGGGCGACGCCGCTCGCGTCACCGAACCGGTCGGTCCCGAAGTGCTGGCCACCACGCGCGCGCAGGTGCTGATCTGGGAGATGAACGGCTGACACCGGGGCGCTGGGTGCGGGGTGCTGGCGCGCTGGGTGCGGGGGTGCCGGGGACGGGTTGCTGTGGCCAGGCCGCTGTGGCCGGGGCGGCCCGGCCAGGCCACAGCTCGCGGCTCGGCGCGGCCCGGTCAGATCTCCGCGAGCACCGCGTCGGTGAACGGCGGCCAGACCTCGGCCGCCCAAGGCCCGAACGCCCGATCCGTCAGTGCGACACACGCAACCCCGGCCGCGGGGTCCGCCCACAAGAACGTGCCGGACTGCCCGAAATGCCCGAACGTCCGAGGCGACGACGAACTCCCGGTCCAGTGCGGCGACTTGTGGTCCCGGATCTCGAACCCGAGTCCCCAGTCGTTCGGGTTCTGGTGTCCGTACCCCGGCAGGACGCCCTTCGTTCCCGGGTACTGCACCGTCATCGCCTCGGCCACGGTCCGCGGGTCGAGCAGCCGCGGGGCCTGCACCTCGGCGGCGAACCGCACCAGATCGTCCACCGTCGACACCCCGTCCTTGGCGGGCGAGCCGTCCATCGTGGTCGCGGTCATCCCGAGAGGCTCGAGCACGGCCTGACGCAGATACTCGGCGAACGGAATGTCCGCCGCCTTCGCGATGTGGTCCCCGAGGACCTCGAAGCCCGCGTTCGAGTACAGCCTCCGCGTCCCGGGCGCCGAGGTCGTCCTGTGCTCGTCGAAGGCGAGGCCACTGGTGTGCGCCAGCAGATGCCGCACCGTGGACCCCTCCGGGCCGGCCGGCTCGTCGAGCTCGATCGCCCCTTCCTCATACGCGACGAGCGCCGCATAGGCCGCGAGCGGCTTGGTGACCGAGGCCAGCGGAAAACGATGGGCCGTGGGTCCGCGCGTGCCCAACACCGTGCCGTCCGCCCGGACGACGGCTGCGGCGGCGGTCGGGACCGGCCAGTTCTCGATCAACGCGAGGCTCTGCATACCTACGAGCCTAAAGCGTCAGCCTCATCGCGGGCGCGGGGGTGCGGGCGAACCCGAGAGACGTGTACAACGGTTCGCCCTGCGCCGTCGCGTGCAGATCGATCCGGCGTACACCGCGCTCCCGGTACCAGCCCAGGAGTGCCTCCATGCAGGCTCGCGAAAGGCCCATGCGCCGGTGCTCCGGGTCGGTGCACACGTTGAAGACGTGCCCGGAGGTGCCGGAGGGGTTGCCCGGGCCACCCAGACCGCGGTGGATGGTCCCCGTCGCGCAGGCCGCGAGACGCCCGCCGCCTGCTGGAGCGTCGATGACGAACGCGGCCAACTCTCCGTCTGGGACGGCGAGATGGTCGCGCAGCGCCTCGATCGTGACCGGCTGCCAGCTCACATCGGTACTGGGGCTCATCGAGTCGAGCATGATCTTGCGCAGCCGGACCAGCTCTTCGGCGTCCTCAGGGACGGCACGGCGGACGAGAGGCATGATCCGCACCGTAGTGGGAGCGCCGCCTGGCTGTCGCCAGGAATTCCCCGCGATTGCTTGCTTGGAGCGCACTCCAAGGTTCTAGCGTGGGGGTCATGACGGTGATGGAGACCACGCCCGCATCCACCCGGACCGACGCCGACCGGACCAAGGTCGACGACTGTGCCTCGGCGCCGAGTGCCCATCCGCTTCCGGACGGCCAGGACCGGTACACGATCAGTGAGGTCGTCGCCTTCACCGGACTGACCGCGCACACCCTGCGCTGGTACGAGCGCATCGGCCTGATGCCCGATGTCGACCGCTCACACACCGGCCAGCGCCGCTACAGCAACCGCGACCTGGACTGGCTCGCCTTCGTCGGCAAGCTGCGGCTCACCGGCATGCCGGTCGCCCACATGGTCCGCTACGCCGAACTCATCCGCCTGGGCGAGCAGACCTTCGAGGAGCGGCGGGAACTCCTCGAGTCGACCCGCCGCGACGTCCTGAACCGGATGGCCGAACTTCAGGACACCCTGGGCGTGCTCGACCACAAGATCAACTTCTATGCGGGCGCCCACCAGGCGTCGGAGAGGAACTGAACCGCATGACCGGCACGGAACCGACCTCGCAGGTGAGCGAAGAGCGCATTTCCACTGTTGAGTTGGGAAACAACGGGCCCGTGGTGGGCATTCAGGGCCTGGGCTGCATGGGCATGAGCTGGGCCTACGGTCCGACGGACGCCGACGAGGCGCGAGCCACCCTGGAGCGGTCTCTGGAACTCGGCGTCACCCTGTACGACACCGCCGACGCCTACGCCGCCGGAGAGAACGAGAAGTTTCTGGCTCCTTTCGTCAAGGCGCACCGGGACGAGATCGTCCTGGCCACCAAGTTCGCCATCGGGACCGATCCCGGTGACCCGTACAAGCGCATCATCAACAACGACCCCGCTTACATTCGGACCTGCATCGACGCCAGCCTCCAGCGCCTGGCCGTCGACTCGGTCGACCTGTACTACATGCACCGCCGGGACCCGAAGGTGCCCATCGAGGAGACGGTCGGCGCGATGGCCGAACTCGTCGCCGCCGGCAAGGTCAAGCACCTGGGCCTCAGCGAGGTCACCGCCGACGAACTGCGCGCCGCGCAGGCCGTCCACCCGATCGCGGCCGTCCAGTCCGAGTGGTCGCTGTTCAGCCGCGACATCGAGCGGTCGGTGGTGCCGGCCGCCGCGGAGCTCGGCGTCGCGCTCGTCCCCTATTCGCCGCTCGGACGCGGCTTCCTCACCGGTGCCTTCGTCAGCGCCGACAAGGAGTTGTCCGCGGACGACTTCCGCCGCCAGCAGCCCCGGTTCACCGGCGACAACGCCGCCGTCAACGCGGCCCTTCTCGAACCGGTCCGCAAGGTCGCCGACGCGCACGGCGCCTCCCTCGGCCAGATCGCCCTCGCCTGGGTGCAACGGCAGTCGGAGCCCTTCGGTCTCGCCGTCGTCCCGATCCCCGGCACCCGCAAGCGCGGCCGGGTCGAGGAGAACACCGCGGCGACCCGCATCGCCCTCACCGACGAAGACCTGGCGCTCCTCGAACCGATCGCTTCCCAGGTGTCCGGTGACCGCTACGCCGACATGGCCTTCACGTCGGCGGGCCGCGAGTAGTCGCGGAGCCGGAGCCCCGACGGCAGACCGTCGTCGGGAGCCCGGCCGCAGAGGGCGAGGAACGTGCGCTGCCCCGTCCTGTCGGCGTCCGCCGCCCATCGTGCGCACCCGGTATGCGGCCCGTTCGGTCGGACTGGCCCCGGCTCGCCCTCGCGGTCCTGGCTGTCCGCCTCGGACGACCGTGAGGCTTGCGGTGGCCCGTCACGCCAGCCCCAGCGCGAACACCGTGAATCCGGCGGCGAGCAGCCCGGCCAGGGCCCGCCGCCCCCGGCTCGCCTGCTTCCAGGGCGATTCGAAGCCCCGCGCGTAGCGGCCTGTCAAGGCAAGCAGAGCCGCGAACAGCGGCAGCCACGCGAGGCGGGCCGCTATCCAGGCCAGTGTGTCCGGCGCCGCCGTCAAGCCCGGTATCGCCCCGGCGAAGGACGCGGGGACCGCCGCCGCCAGCATCGCCGTCTGGTGCCAGCACAGGATGGTCATTGCCGACAGGTTGATCACCACGACCGGCGCCCACAACACGGGCCGGCGCAACAGACGGCCGATACGGTCCCGGAGCAGCATCGCGGTGCCGCTCTGCGCGGCTGCCAGGGCGAGGACCAGAAGCGATGGCGGATGGGAGTTGGTCCGTTCCGCGCCCGGTACCCCGACCATCGACGTGGGGTAGTGGAAGACGACCAGGAGTGCCGCGAACAGCACCGCCCCGCCGACAAGCAGTACCCATGCGCCACGCCTGCCCAGCCTCTTCTCGCCCCAACAGACGCCCAGTTGGTAGGCGAACATCCAGCCCGGCAGCAGATTCAGCAGACTCAGCCAGGACGGCATCGACTGGGCGAAGGGCCCGTACCGAAGGAAGTCGACAGCGGCGACCGAACCCAGGAGCGGTGCCGCCGCCCAGCCGCCCAGCCTGCGGGAGGCCCGTATGCACCAGGGCGTGAGCGCGGTGACCACGGTGTAGACGCCGACGAACCAGAGAGGCTGTATCACCAGAGTGGAGCCGGTCCGCAACGTCGTCCCCGGCACTCCGAGGGCGTACAGCACCGGAATCACCGCGGCCCAGACCGCCGTCACCCCCAGAACCGGACGGCCCAGCCGGACCAGTCGGCCGCGCAGCCAGCGGGCCGTCGATGTACCTCGCTCCTGCGCCCGGCGGTACGACAGGACCGACGCGTAGCCACCCACGAGGAAGAAGACGCCGAGCATCTGCAGCACCCAGCTCAGCGGGGCGAAGAAGCCGAACGCGGACAGCGGACTCGCATTGTGCAGGGCACCCTGGGTGTCCACGGTGAACCCGCCGAGGAGCCAGTGCCCGGTCGGAACGGCGAGCAGGGCCAGGGCCCGCAGCCCGTCGACCGCCCGGTCCCGGTGGGCCGGAGTTCTGGCGTCGATAGTGGCGACAGCCGAGGCGGCGGAAGCCCGCACAGTGGCGAGGGTCATGAGGACGCTCCGATGGCGATGTCGGTGAAGGCCCGCAGTGAATCCGTGCCGGGCGCGAAATAGCCGGTGTGGCCCTGCGCGCGCTCGGCGGGCACCCGCCGGGCCCCGAAGGAGGGATCGGTGGGGTCGGCTCCGTGCCCCAGGCCGAGCAGCTCGACATGGGGCACTTTGGAGATCCAGTCGCTGTCGTCTTTCGCCGCCCACACACGGGCCCGGGTGTGCAGATCGGACACGCTGTCCGCGCGCAGCCCCGGAGACCCGAACACCACCAGATCCGATGCGGGCAGCCGGGCGGCGGCGAGCCCGCACACCACCGACCCGTAGCTGTGACAGAAGACGGTCGGCTTCGGTGCGCCCGCGGCGGTGAGGCCCTGTGCGAAGCGGGTCAGACGGGGCGCTCCCGCCTGGGCGAGCCGGCCGGTGGCGGCGTCCGGGCCGAGCCCGACCGGAGTGGTGTACCCCACCCACGCCACCACGGCCGTACGTCCACGCGCCGCCGCGTACAAGGACTTCGCCATTCCGGTGGGTGTCCCGTACTCGTCCTTGGCCCGGTCGAACGAACCCAGATCGATGTCCGAGCCCGGAACGACTACGGAGACATGACCGGCCGCGCTCAAGTCCCCATAGACCTCGGCTACTTGCCCCCGGCCCCGCGGGTCGAAGGCGAGTATCCGACGGTCGTGGGCGAGCAGATCTGAGCAGCGCTCGGCGAGAGCGCGCGCCGCCGCCCGTGCCTGCGGGGTCAGGGTCGTGTTCCGCGCGTCTCTCCGGGCCCGGCGCTTCTCGGCACGCAAAGCCAGCGCGTTCGCCTCGTAGCGCAAGGGGATCGGCGCGCCGTCCAGGTTGCCCACGACCGACGGGTGCCGGACGGCCAGCTCGTGCTGCTCCGTCGCGCTCAACCCGCGGAAGAAGGCCGCCAGGTGCGAGGGGCTGACTGCCTCGGGGTCAGGCAGGGCTCTGCCCAGCATGCCGTCCGCGCGCCAGGACGCCACTCCCGGGGGCGGGCCCGTGAGCGGATGCTGCTCATGCCCCGAGGCCCAGCCTGCGGTGCCCGCGACAATCGTCGTCGTGAGCGCGGCGGCGACCAAAGTGCGGCGGCCGCGTCGTTTCCATGAACCCAGGCCCATCGCCCGTCTCCCCTTCGTCCGTTGACTTGACGAGGGGAAGGTAGAAAGCCGGCTTGGGTCGGCACGTCACACTGCGGAGCCAACTCGCAGCTGATACCTGGGTATTGACACCTCATACCGCAGTAGGGGGTGGCACGGACGCACGCCGCTGATCTCACAAGATGCCGTGCTACTGGGGGCATTGCCCGGGACAACGCCGACCGGGATGCGCGGCGCGCGTCGGGCGAATCAGTACTCAGGTACCGGGTGTCACTGGTCGCCGGGCGTGATGAGCCCGGACTCGTAGGCGAAAATCACGGTCTGTGCACGATCGCGCAGCCCCAACTTCGCCAGTACTCGGCCGATATGAGTCTTCACGGTCTGCTCGGCCAGGACCAGCTTCTGTGCGATCTCCTGGTTGGAGAGACCGCGCGCGATCAGCTCCAGAACTTCCACCTCGCGGGGGGTCAGACTCTTGAGCCGAGGGGAACGATCTCTGCGGGCCGGCCGTGTCTTGGCGAAGTCCTCGATGAGACGCTTGGTGACCGTCGGCGCGAGCAGCGCTTCCCCGGCCGCGACGACGCGTACCGCGGAGATCAGATCGGTGGGCGGCGCGTCCTTGAGCAGAAAGCCGGATGCGCCCGCGCGTAGCGCCGCATACACATAGTCGTCCACGTCGAACGTGGTGAGCATGAGGACCTTGGGTCGGTGCACCACGCCCCGCGGCGGATCCAGCAGCTCGCGCGTCGCAGCCAGTCCGTCCATCTCGGGCATCCGGACATCCATGAGGACCACATCGGGATGTGTGGACCGGCTCATGTCGACACCCTGTCTGCCGTCCGGGGCCTCGCCCACGACGTCGATGTCGGCCTGCGCGGACAGCAGCGCGGCGAAGCCCGCCCGCACCATGCTCTGGTCGTCGACGATGATCACGCGAATGGTCATGCGCGCAGAAGTCCTTTACGCCGAGGGGGAGTCGGACACATCGAGCGGGAGCCGGGCTGCGACACGGAAGCCTCCGTCGGGCAGCGGACCCACGTCCAATGTGCCGCCGACCAACCGTACGCGCTCGCGCATCCCCACCAGGCCGTGTCCCGTACCGGCGGACTCGATGGGGGAAGTGGGCTCCCGAGCCGGCCCGTTGACCACGATCAGGAGCAGGGCGGCGTCGTCCAGGCCGACCGAGATCTGCGCTCGCGCGCCGGGGGCGTGCCGCACCACGTTCGCGAGTGCTTCCTGCACGATGCGATACGCGGAGAGGTCCACCGCCGGCGGCACATCAGCAAGTTGCCCGACGAGCGCCAGTTCTGGATACGACAGCTCGGCCGGAACGCCACCTCGTATCGTCGCCTCCACCAACTGTCGCAGGTGCGCGAGGCCCGGCTGGGGCGTCAGATCGCCCTGTGCGCCCTCGCTGCGCAGTACGACCAGGAGACGCCGCATCTCCGTCAGCGACTCGCGCGCGCCCGCGGCGATGGACTCGAACTCCGCGCGCGTCTCGCCGGTCAGGCCTTGCAACCGGTAGGGCGCGGAGTCCGCCTGCACCGTGATCACCGACATGTGATGGGCCACGACGTCATGCAACTCGCGGGCGATTCTGGCTCGCTCCTCCAGCAGCGTGCGGCGGGTCCGCTCGGCCTCGCTGATCGTCTCCTGCTCGACGAGCTTGCGCCGTGTCTCGCCGCGCTCTCTCAACAGGGCACCCAACAGCAGTACTCCGCCGCTGAGGACGATGAGGAGAACACCCGTGTCCTGGCTGGTCCTGTCGCGGAAGAGACCCAGAACGATGCTGGTGAAAACGGTGACCAGCCAGATGCCGACGAGAGTACGGCGGCTCTCTCGCAGCGCCAGGGTGATGCACAGCACCACGTAGCCCACGACGACCATGGGCGTCCACGGCGACGGATGATGGGCGTCGCCCTGAAGGACAGGGATGGTGCCCAGCACAGTGGCGGCGATCGTGATGTACCAGGCGGTCAGCGGACGACTGACCGCGAGAAGCAGGGGGGCGGACTGCGCGACACCGATGGCGCCGGCGAGGCCGCCGTTGACTCCGTAATCATTCGACAACACCTGCGTCGTGACCGGGATGAGCACCACGATGAAGCCCAGGGCGATCAGATACGGCAGCAGCCGCATCCAGCGCTTGGGTGCTTGAGCCAGCAGCGGCTCGGAGCGGTCGCCACCCACGGCGACCGTGAGCGCCGCGCCTGCCGCGGCCAGCCTGTCGCGCATACGGCGCGGATCGCGTGCCGGCTCATCGGAGGTACGCCGCCGCCCCGCTCGGCCGGAGCCTTCGTCCGGCGTTCGGGGCGCATGGTCGGGGGGAGGTGGAGTGCTCATGGCCAGATCAGCGTAGGCAATGAGCACAGCGCGTGCCGTCATACCGTGGTGCTCAACCGCACCTCATACCCAGGTATCGCCGGTCGGCTGCGTACCCCGGCTGCGTGCCTCGGCTGCGTACCCACGGCGGCGTCCCCGGCTGTCACAGCTCCGCGAGCAGCTCGGCCTTCTTCGTCGTGAACTCCGCGTCCGTGACCAGGCCCGCCTGGTGCAGCTCGCCGAGGTGGCGGATGCGGTCGGCGATGTCCGCCGGGTCACGGCGCCCGGACGGTGCGGACTCGGCGCGCAGTTGTCCGCCCGGCGAGGGAGCGGGACTCGTGGACCGTGCGGCGGCGAGCACAGAGGCGGCGAAGGGCAATGACTCGTGCACCGGCCCGTAGCCGAGTCCGAAGACCACAGCGGCCGGATCCTGGTCGGCCTGTCCCGGCTGACCGTCGACCGAATCGCGGGGCAGGAGGCGCAGATGTCCCTCGAACAGCTCGGGGGAGCGCCACTCCACGCCGCTCAGATCGGCGACCGGGAACGTCTTGTCCCCGGCCTTCCACTTCGCGGACGAGGCACCCGTCCAGAACCAGCGAAAGGAGACCGACGCCCCGTCGAAGGAGGCCTTGCCGTCGTACGCCTTGAACTGCAGTGGGGCCTCGGGCGGCGCCACCAGATACCCGTCCGGCCAGATGTCCTCGTCGGCCACGAGCTTGCCGCGCAGTTCGTCCGCGTAGTACTCCGCAAGCGTCTCGCGCTCGGCGGGCAGTACCAGGCGGTACGGGTCGCTGCCCTCCTTGAGCTGGCCCGCCGCGGCGTCCATCAGTGGATCGACACCCGGTCTCGGCACGGCGTGCAGGACTACCGTCCCGCGCTTGCCAGGAGTCAGAGTCACCGCCGCGATCGCTTCCAGCGGGATGCGTCGCTCACCGAGCACCTGAAGGAGCTTCGGCGTGCGGATCCCCCGTTCGAAGCGGATGAGCACGGAGTCGGACTCGAACTCCCAGGCGGCATGAAATCCGGCCAGTACGTCACCCATGCGGCTCATCGTATGCGGCACATGCGCCTCCGTCGCCTGTTGCGTCGGACCACTGTTTCACCGATTTCTACGCGCGTCAGGCAGAGGCACTACCGGAAAAACCCTCCCGACAGTGCTGATTCGCGTCCGCACAGCGCACCGATCGGTACGCGCCAGTCCCGATCTCGGCGAAGTTACTGAGGCTCTCGGTGCCCGGTACGAAGTAACCGGTGTGGCCCTTGGCATCTGCTGAGGACACGACCCGCGCGCCGAAGCCGGAGGAGACCGGGTCGGCGCCGTGTCCGAGGCCGCCCACCTCCATGTACGGCACGTCCTGGATCCAGTCGTCCTTGTCGCGGGTGGCCCATACGCGCGCGTGGGTGCCCAGACCCGAAGCGTTCTCCGCACGCATGCCCGGACTGCCGGCCACCGCGATGTCACTGACCCGCGAGGGGAGGTGGCGCGCGGCCACTCCGCACACCACGGAGCCGTAGCTGTGGCAGTACAGGGCGACGGGGGAGCGACCGGGCAGGCCGCGCAGCATCGCGTTGAGCCGGACGGAGCCGTCGTCGGCACGCATCGCCGTGGCGGCATCCACGCCGAGGCCGATCGGGGCCGTGTAGTCGGCCCAGGCGATGACCGCGGTGCGGGTGTGGGGACTCGCCGTGCGCTCGGCGTCGTACAGCGAGCGGGCCATGCCCACGGGAGCGGAGTATTTGCGGAATGTGCGCTGGAACGTCAGCACATTCGTGTCGACGCCCGGCACCACGACGGAGACGCGCTGCGCCTTGTCGAGATCGCCGAAGACCTCGGCGACCCGGCCGTTGCCCATGGGGTCGAAGGCGAGGATCTTGCGGTCCGGGTTGGCCAGCAGCGCGAAGCGCTTCATGCGCTGCTTGGCGTCGCTGTGGCCGAGGGTGGAGAGCCGGACGTCGTGCACGCGCTTCGCCTCGACCTTGCGGGCTTGGTCGAGGGCGATGCGATTGGCGCGGTAGCGCAGCTCGACCGGTGCGCCGTTCATGTTGCCGACCGCGAGCGGGTAGCGGTCGACGAGCCGACTGCGCTGATGAGGCGGCAGCGAGGCGAAGAAGTGCGTGAGGCGGGTGGGGGAACCGTCGGGCGCGGGCAGAGCATGCCCGTTCAGGCTGCCGTGCTCCCATGCGGAGAGTGCGGACTGAAGCGGCGAGGTGCCGCCCCGGTGCTGTTGCACTGCCGTCCAGCCGGTGGTCGCCAGCATGACGAACACGACGGACAGCGCAAGCAGTGCGCGCCAAACGTTGAGTTGCGGAGTCGAGTCGAAGGAAGTCACTGCGGGACACCCTAGGAGAAGCGCACGGGGCTCCGTGCGGCGGGTGAGACACATCACGTTTTCAGCCGGGTATTTGGGTAAAAGCGGGCGCAGTTGCAGTCAAGCCTTCACGCTACGTAAGGGCGCGTAGGGAGTTGAAGCGCCCTACATGCGCGGGCGTGCGACCGGGATCACGCGATGACGCCCACGTCGCTCACGCTCGGTCATCACTCCATCGCTCGCTCAGTGACGGTTTCAGGTGGTCGAGATACGCCTCGGTGAGGGCGCGGATGGCGTCGATGCTCGCGTCCTCACCAGCGCCCCACAAGCGCCCTGTCATCCGCATCACGCCACTGAACGCGGCCACCGCCACGCGTGGCCGGGGGTCGGTGTCCACGTCGAGCCCTTCCCGCTCGGCGATCACACGCGCGACCTGCTCGTCCAGCTCGGTGGAGCGGCGCAGATGTGCGGCCAGCAACGAGGGGGTCGACTCGATCATCTGGTAGGTGCGCATGTGGAGTTCGGCCGGGATGACTTCCTCCACCGAGCGACTCAGGGCCTCCCAAGTGCCGAGCACCGTGTGGCGCAGCGCCTCGAATGGGCTCTCCTGTGCCGGGCGTTCCCGTAGTGCGGTGACGAAACGGGACTCCACCATGTCCTGTACGGCGAAAGCGGCCTCTTCCTTGTTCGCGAAGTAACGGAAGAAGGTGCGCTGGGAGACCTCGCAGGCCTCGGCGATCTCGTCGACCGTGGTGCGGTCGAACCCCTGGGACGTGAAGAGCTCAAGTGCGCTGCGCAGCAACGCGTTTCGCGTGCGCTGCTTCTTGAGTTCACGCAGGTTCAATCGAGTCGCCATGGTCCTCTTTCAGGCTGTTTGTGCACCCCACAGTAGTAGTGTGAGCGACGTGACAGTTACCGACTTGTGAAATGCTTTGTCAACTGTCAGGGACTGTCACTAGCCTCGAACACATGACTAGTCAGACCACTGTCGACAAGGCGGACCGGGTTCCGGAGCCCGATCCCGTCCCGGCACCGGCCAAGGGGCTGCGCGGCCATCCCTGGCTGACCCTCTTCTCCGTCGCGATCGGCGTGATGATGGTTGCCCTCGACGGCACCATCGTCGCCATCGCCAACCCGGCCATTCAGAAGGACCTCGGCGCGAGCTTCGCCGACGTCCAGTGGATCACCAACGGCTACTTCCTCGCCCTCGCGGTCACGCTCATCACCGCGGGCAAGCTCGGCGACCGGTTCGGGCACCGGCAGACCTTCCTCATAGGCGTGGTCGGTTTCGCCGCCGCCTCGGGAGCCATCGGCCTGTCCGACAGCATCGCGTTCGTCGTCACGTTCCGCGTGCTCCAAGGGCTGTTCGGCGCGCTGCTCATGCCCGCCGCGCTCGGCCTGCTGCGCGCCACTTTCCCCGCCGAGAAGCTGAACATGGCGATCGGCATCTGGGGCATGGTGATCGGTGCGTCGACCGCGGGTGGTCCGATCCTCGGTGGTGTGCTCGTGGAGCACGTCAGCTGGCAGTCCGTCTTCTTCATCAACGTCCCCGTGGGCGTTCTCGCTCTCATCCTCGGGCTCGTCATCCTCCTCGACCACCGCGCGAAGAACGCGCCGCGGTCCTTCGACATCGCCGGCATCCTGCTGCTGTCCGGCGCGATGTTCTGTCTGGTCTGGGCCCTCATCAAGGCACCCGCGTGGGGCTGGGGCGACGGCTTGACGTGGACGTTCCTCGCCGCGTCGGTGCTGTGCTTCGCGCTGTTCGCGCTCTGGGAGACCCGCGTCGCCGAGCCGCTCATCCCGCTGGGCCTGTTCCGCTCCGTGCCGCTGTCGGCCGGTGTGGTGCTGATGGTTCTCATGGCCATCGCGTTCATGGGCGGCTTGTTCTTCGTCACCTTCTACCTGCAGAACGTGCACGGCATGAGCCCGATCGACAGTGGTCTGCACCTGCTGCCGCTGACCGGCATGATGATCGTCGCCTCGCCGCTGGCGGGCGCGATGATCACGAAGGTCGGCCCGCGCATCCCGCTCGCGGGCGGTATGGCGTGCACCGCCATCGCGATGTACGGCATGTCCACGCTGGAGGCGGGCACCGGCAGCGGCATCATGTCCGTCTGGTTCGGGCTGCTCGGTCTCGGCCTCGCGCCCGTGATGGTGGGCGCCACCGAAGTCATCGTGGGCAACGCGCCGATGGAGCTCTCCGGCGTCGCCGGCGGACTTCAGCAGGCCGCCATGCAGATCGGTGGCAGCCTCGGCACCGCCGTCCTCGGCGCCGTCATGGCGTCGAAGGTGGACAACGACCTCGCGGGCAACTGGGCGGACGCCAAGTTGCCGCCGCTCTCCTCGAGCCAGTTGGACCAGGCGGCCGAGGCCGTCCAGGTCGGCGCCGCCCCGGTGCCGCCCGGCACGCCGGCCGGGCTCGCAGAGAAGATCACGGGTGTCGCCCACGACACCTTCATCTCCGGCATGAGTCTGGCCTGCCTGGTCGCCTCGGGTGTCGCGGTCGTCGCGATCGTCGTCGCGATGCTGACCAAGCGTGGCGCCAACGCGGAGGCGGGAGCGGGTGTCGGGCACATCTGACGCCGGACGGGCGCTGCGTCCGAAGCCCCAGCTCATGGGTGCGGGACAGCGTCGCCCTTAGTCGTGAACAAGGCGCTCAAACCGCTCTTGTGAGGGAAGCCCCCGGGGAACTATCCGGGGGCTTTCGCTTATCCGGGTGACGTCGCTCGACAGCCCTTCCCGGAACCGGATCCTCCGGGCCAAAGTGTGAGGCAAGCGATCAGTCGCGAACGCAACTGGTCGACATGACACGGGGGTTGAATCACATGCGTACGTCTATGCCCAGGACCGCAGTCGCAGTCGCATTCGCACTTGCCGCGGCAGCTCTCACACCCGGCCTCGCCACCGCGGCGGCGCCACCGACACTCGGTGGCTGCGCGGCGGGGGAGCTCTGTCTGTGGGGCAAGGCCGGGTTCAAGGGGCCCCGGCACACGTACGAATTGGCCGGGATCGACATCGAGAGTTGCGTCGCGCTGCCAGAGGGGAGCAGCGCGGCGTCTCTGGCCAATCGCACCGGCCGGCCCGTCACCACGTATCAGTCCGTCAACTGCGCGGAGACCGGGGAGTTCCAGACGTACCCCGGCAGCGGTACGTGGGAACCGGAATCGCCCTACCGCGCACGGGCGTTCAAGGTCTGGGAGAGATGACAGAAGGCACAGAAGGCTCTGGGGGAGATGACAGAAGGTAGATGACAGAAGCGAGATGGCAGGAGAGGGGCGAGAGGGTGGAAGCCGCGTGCGATAGGCGGCGCTAGACGGGGTACTCGATGTATCGCCCGAGTCCGGACGAACTCGAGGAGGGATGATGGCGGGCTTCGGACACACCACGCGCAAGCACCCCCGTTCACGCAGCCGCACAGGTTCGCGGAGCGGGCCGGACCGCGCGACGCTCGGAATCATCGGACTCATCTGCGCGATCGTGGGGCTCTTCTCCCTGGGGATCGTGCTGGGACCGATCGCCCTGGTCTGCGGTTGGCTGGCCATGGGCCGACGCTGGACCGGTACTCGGTCGATGCCGGCGCTGGTCGCCGTCGTCCTCGGCGCGATCGACACCCTGCTCGCGATCGTCGGGCTGGCCTCGGCGGCCGGCTCCGCCGCGGGCGGATTGTTCTGAGTCCGGGTGTGAGCGACTGACCGCTTCGAGCGGTCAACTCCGGTCGACCCCGGGTCAGTTCCCGGGGCCCACCCCGGAGGCACCTGCACCCCCGGGTGCGGCCCAGCCGCCGCACCTGGGGGCGTCAGGGAGCGTTCCCATCGCCATCGCCATCGCCATCGCCATCGCCATCGCCATCGCTCTCGCCATCACTGTCACCTGCGAGCTGCGAGCTGCGAGCTGCGAGCTGACGGCCGTGCCGAGCGTGCCAGCGCCACGTCCACCTGGCTCATGCGTGCCTCCGGCGCAGCGACCCTCGGCCCCCCTGGCATGAGCGCGTCCGTCCCGCCTGCGTCAGCCATCGGCATGCCCCCTGAGGCCCTGAGGCACGTCAGTCGTCACCCTCGTCTTACGCGTCGCCCTCGTCTCCCGCGGCGGGTTCCTTCGCGCAACCCTTCTCGAACGGGGAGTTGTACCATGCAAGCTTTGCGCGACAAGCGTGTTATGTGCGTTATGCGTGTGCGTGCCATGCGTGCCATGCGTGCCATGCGTGTCCTGCGCGACGAGGCCGGTGACGACACCGCGCAGCGTGATGCCGGACCGCGTCAGACCCAGCGCGGACGCCCGTCCCGAAACGCAGGAGGGCGGCGGGACCGTCGGTCCCGCCGCCCTCGGACAAGCGGACTGTTACGCGTCGCCCCCGGCCGCACCGGGATCGGCGGACGCGACGTCGAGCAGCTGGTAGCGGTCGATCGCCTGCTTGAGGACCGAGCGGTCGACCTTGCCCTCGCGTGCCAGCTCCGTGAGGACCGCGACCACGACCGACTGCGCGTCGATGTGGAAGAAGCGGCGCGCGGCGCCCCGGGTGTCCGCGAAGCCGAACCCGTCGGCGCCGAGGGACTGGTAGGTGCCGGGCACCCAGCGGGAGATCTGGTCGGGCACGGCCCGCATCCAGTCGGAGACCGCGACGAACGGCCCTTGCGCTCCGGACAGCTTCTGCGTGACGTAGGGCGTGCGCTGTTCCTCTTCGGGGTGCAGCAGATTGTGGCGCTCTACATCCACTGCTTCGCGGCGCAGTTCGTTCCACGAGGTCGCGGACCACACGTCGGCCCGTACGTCCCAGTCCTGCGCGAGAATCCGCTGTGCCTCCAGCGCCCAGGGAACGCCGACACCCGAGGCCATGATCTGCGCGGGGATCGTGCCCGAAGTCCCGGTGCTGATGCGGTGAATGCCCTTGAGGATGCCCTCGACGTCGACGTCGGCCGGCTCCGCGGGGTGCTGGATCGGCTCGTTGTAGACGGTGAGGTAGTAGAAGACGTTCTCGCCGGGCTTGCCGTCGTCGGTCGGGCCGTACATCCGGCGCAGGCCGTCCTTGACGATGTGCGCGATCTCGTAGGCATACGCCGGGTCGTAGGCGACGCAGCCGGGGTTCGTCGAGGCCAGCAGCTGCGAGTGGCCGTCGGCGTGCTGGAGACCCTCACCGGTCAGCGTGGTGCGGCCCGCGGTCGCGCCGAGGACGAAGCCTCGGGCCAGCTGGTCGGCCATCTGCCAGAACTGGTCGCCGGTGCGCTGGAAACCGAACATCGAATAGAAGACGTAGACCGGGATAAGCGGCTCGCCGTGCGTCGCGTAGGCGGAACCCGCGGCGATCAGCGATGCCGTGCAGCCGGCCTCGGAGATGCCGTCGTGGAGCATCTGGCCGGTCGGCGACTCCTTGTAGGCGAGCAGGAGGTCGCGGTCGACGGACTCGTACTGCTGGCCGAGCGGGTTGTAGATCTTCGCACTCGGGAAGAAGGAGTCCATGCCGAAGGTGCGGTATTCGTCGGGCGCGATCAGCACGAAGCGCTTGCCGATCTCCTTGTCCCGCATGAGGTCCTTCAGGAGCCGGACGAACGCCATGGTGGTGGCGATCGACTGCTGACCGGAGCCCTTCTTCACCGTCGCGTACGCCTTGTCGTCCGGCAGCTGCAGCGGCTTCGCGCGTACGACGCGGGTGGGGACGTACCCGCCGAGCGACTTGCGGCGGTCGTGCATGTACTGGATCTCTTCGGAGTCGCGGCCGGGGTGGTAGTACGGCGGGGCGCCGCCCTCCAGCTGCGCGTCGGTGATCGGGATGTGCAGCCGGTCGCGGAAGCCCTTCAGGTCGTCGACCGTCAGCTTCTTCATCTGGTGCGTGGCGTTGCGGCCCTCGAAGTTCGGGCCGAGGGTCCAGCCCTTGACCGTCTGCGCGAGGATGACCGTCGGCTGGCCCTTGTGCTCCTTGGCCGCCGTGAACGCCGCGAAGATCTTCTTGTGGTCGTGACCGCCGCGCCCCAGGTGCAGGATCTGGTCGTCGGTCATGTTCTCGACCATGGCGCGCAGGCGGTGGTCGTCGCCGAAGAAGTGCTGCCGGATGTACGAGCCGGGCTCGGTGGCGTAGGTCTGGAACTGGCCGTCGGGCGTGGTGTTCAACCTGTTGACCAGGACGCCGTCGCGGTCCTGCGCGAGCAGCGGGTCCCAACTGCGGTCCCAGACAAGCTTGATGACGTTCCAGCCGGCGCCACGGAACTGGGACTCCAGCTCCTGGATGATCTTGCCGTTGCCGCGTACCGGGCCGTCGAGGCGCTGCAGGTTGCAGTTGACGACGAAGGTGAGGTTGTCGAGGCCTTCACGGGCGGCGATGGAGAGCTGACCGAGGGACTCGGGCTCATCCATCTCGCCGTCACCGAGGAAGGCCCACACGTGGGACTTGGAGGTCTCCGCGATGCTGCGGGCCTCCATGTAGCGGTTCATCCGGGCCTGGAAGATCGCGCCGAGCGGACCGAGGCCCATGGAGACGGTGGGGAACTCCCAGAAGTCCGGCATGAGGCGCGGATGCGGGTACGACGAAAGGCCGTTGGGCGCCTTCGACTTCTCCTGGCGGAAGGCGTCGAGCTGACCCTCGGACAGGCGGTCCAGGAGGTACGCGCGGGCGTAGATGCCAGGCGAGGCGTGCCCCTGGAAGAAGATCTGGTCGCCGCCGTCGCCCTCGTCCTTGCCACGGAAGAAGTGGTTGAAGCCCACGTCGTACAGCGACGCGGAGGAGGCGAACGTGGCGATGTGTCCGCCGACGCCGATGCCGGGGCGCTGGGCGCGGGACACCATCACCGCGGCGTTCCACCGCGTGGCGTTGAGGACCTTGCGCTCGATCTCCTCGTTGCCGGGGAAGAACGGTTCGTCCTTGGTGGCGATCGTGTTGATGTAGTCCGTGCTGCGCATCTCGGGCACGGCCACGCGCTTCTCGCGGGCCCGCTCGATCAGTCGGAGCATCAGGTAGCGGGCCCGCTCGCGGCCGCGTTCGTCGACTGCGGCGTCAAGGGAGTCGAGCCATTCCTGGGTCTCTTCGGGATCGAAGTCCGGGACCTGACTGGGAAGACCGCCAATGATGATCGGGTTGCGATCGGATCCGGAAGCCACGCTGTTCCTTCACTGTCGGTGATGCCACTGTTCCACTGTCGGGTACGCCGTCGGGTACGCCGTTGTCCATCGTGTACCTCGGAAACGGAATCGTCATCTCTACCGAGAGGTAAACCGGAGGACCGGCGCGTGACCCTTTGGGCAGCTGTGAACGAATCGCAACGTTACGCCCCTGTCGTTCATGTGTTCCGTGGGACTGTTCGGCCCTGGTTACGCTGTGTGCCGGAGCAGGGCGGGCAAACCCGGCAGAATGCTGTGGCGTACATCACCGGCCTGCGGGAATCCTTGACAGGAGTTGTGGTGGCACGGCCTGGAACGTCACCGTTTCGGCGGTCTCGGCGGCCGGGTACTTGCGCGATCCGTCGCGCACGTGTGGACTACGGCCAACGCTTCGCGCGTGCGCGAGGCTGCAGACAACTTCGTAAACATGATCAGGAGGCAATCCGTGAGCGCGACCGCGGACCACGCGGAGACGAACCTTGCCGCAAGGCTTGGTTTCCAGACCGACATGGTGGTCCAGGAGATCGGCTACGACGAGGACGTCGATCAGGAGCTCCGTGAGGCCATCGAGGCCACAACCACCACAGAGCTCGTCGACGAGGACTATGACGACGTGGCTGATGCCGTGGTGCTCTGGTTCCGTGAGGACGACGGGGACCTTACTGATGCGCTGGTGGACACCACCACGTACATCGAAGACGGCGGTTACATCCTGCTACTGACGCCGAAGACCGGGCGGGACGGGTACGTCGAGCCGAGCGAGATCGGCGAGGCCGCCACCACCGCCGGGCTCTCGCAGACCAAGGGCGTCAGTGTGGGCAAGGACTGGACCGGGAGCAGGCTGGTGACGCCGAAGACGGCAGCCAAGAAGCGGTAGCCGCCCCGGAGGACCGGGATCCCCATGTGAGGCCCCGCGGGCATGAGAGTGCGCCCGCGGGGCCTCACGCATGGGCACGGGCCGACGGGCGGTGGAGGGCGCTTTCACGTCGCCAACTAGGCTGAAGCCACCCGAACAGCCCCACCGAAGGGAAGCTTCACCATGGCGATCGAGGTCGGCACCAAGGCTCCGGAGTTCGAGCTCAGGAATCAGCACGGCGAGACCGTGAAGCTCTCGGACTACCGCGGCGAGAAGAACGTGGTGCTGCTCTTCTACCCGTTCGCTTTCACCGGGGTCTGCACCGGCGAGCTGTGCGCGCTCCGTGACGAGCTGCCGAAGTTCGTCAACGACGACGTGCAGCTGCTCGCCGTTTCGAACGATTCCCCGTTCACGCTGCGCGTATTCGCTGAGCAGGAGGGCCTTGAGTACCCGCTGCTGAGCGACTTCTGGCCGCACGGCGAGGCCTCGCGCGCGTACGGCGTCTTCGACGAGGAGAAGGGCTGCGCGGTGCGTGGCACCTTCATCATCGACAAGGAGGGTGTGGTCCGCTGGACCGTCGTCAACGGTCTGCCGGACGCCCGTGACCTGAACGAGTACGCCAAGGCGCTCGACGCGCTTTAAGCACTCCTCGGGGACGACACCGTGTTGGACACCTCGCGGGGGGCGGGAACCCCTCACTAGGATCCAGACGTTGATCCGATGCCAGACGCACTACGGGGCTCCCCGCCCCCAGACCATAGGGAGGACTCGTGGGAGTCAGCCTCAGCAAGGGCGGCAATGTATCGCTGAGCAAGGAGGCACCTGGCCTCACGGCGGTCGTCGTGGGCCTGGGTTGGGACGTTCGTACCACCACCGGTACGGACTTCGACCTCGATGCCAGCGCCATCCTGATCAACGCGGAGGGCAAGGTCCGCAACGACCAGGACTTCGTGTTCTTCAACAATCTGAAGAGCGCGGACGGCTCGGTCGAGCACACCGGTGACAACACCACCGGTGAGGGCGAGGGCGACGACGAGCAGGTCAAGGTCGACCTCGCGACGGTTCCGGCCGATGTCGACAAGATCGTGTTCCCGGTCTCGATCTACGACGCCGAGAACCGTCAGCAGTCCTTCGGCCAGGTGCGCAACGCGTTCATTCGCGTCGTGAACCAGGCGGGCGGCACGGAGATCGCCCGCTACGACCTCTCCGAGGACGCCTCCACCGAGACCGCCATGGTCTTCGGTGAGCTGTACCGGAACGGGGCGGAGTGGAAGTTCCGCGCCGTCGGCCAGGGCTACGCGTCGGGCCTGCGCGGTATCGCGCAGGACTTCGGCGTCAACGTCTGAGCCGCAGCACAGCACTACGTTCACTCGTCCGGCGCCGCACTGCCAGTGCGGCGCCGGACGCGCTCGACCACCGCAACGTCGTACATCGGGGAGGATCAAAATCATGGGCGTCACGCTCGCCAAGGGAGGCAATGTCTCCCTCTCCAAGGCCGCACCGAACCTCACGCAGGTCCTGGTCGGGCTCGGCTGGGACGCACGTTCCACCACCGGAGCCGACTTCGACCTGGACGCCAGCGCGCTGCTGTGCAGCGGCGGCCGGGTCATGGGCGACGAGTGGTTCATTTTTTACAACCAGCTCACGAGCCCCGACGGCTCGGTCGAGCACACCGGGGACAACCTCACCGGTGAGGGTGAAGGTGACGACGAGTCGCTCATCGTCGACCTCTCCAAGGTGCCGGCGACCTGCGACAAGATCATCTTCCCGGTGTCGATCCACGACGCGGACAACCGGGGGCAGACGTTCGGCCAGGTCAGCAACGCGTTCATCCGGGTGGTGAACCAGGCCGACGGCCAGGAGCTCGCGCGCTACGACCTCTCCGAGGACGCTTCCACCGAGACCGCGATGATCTTCGGCGAGCTGTACCGGTACGGCGGGGAGTGGAAGTTCCGTGCCGTCGGACAGGGGTACGCGTCCGGTCTTCGCGGCATCGCTCTAGACTTCGGAGTCAACGTTTCATAAAGCGTTGCTAAAGCCGTGCACGGAGCGGGGGAGCCCCGTACAACCAGCACGGGGAAACCCGTACACACGATGGGGTAGCCAGTGGTTCTGAAAACCTTCGGCTGGTCGTTCGCGATCACCGTGCTCGGATTGATCGCGGCGGTGTTCTACGACGGATGGACCGCGCTCGGGGTCGTCGCGATCCTCGCCATCCTGGAGATCTCGCTCTCCTTCGACAACGCGGTCGTCAACGCCGGAATCCTGAAGAAGATGAGTGCCTTCTGGCAGAAGATCTTCCTCACGGTCGGTGTGCTGATCGCCGTCTTCGGTATGCGCCTGGTCTTCCCTGTCGTGATCGTCGCGATCAGCGCCAAGATGGGGCCGGTCGAGGCGGTGGACCTGGCGTTCAACCAGCCGGACCGCTACCAGCAGCTGGTCACCGACGCGCACCCGTCGATCGCGTCGTTCGGCGGCATGTTCCTGCTGATGATCTTCCTCGACTTCATTTTCGAGGACCGTGACATCAAGTGGCTCGGCTGGCTGGAGCGCCCGCTCGCCAAGCTCGGCAAGGTCGACATGCTGTCGGTCTGCATCGCGCTGATCGTGCTCCTGGTCTCCTCCATGACGTTCGCCATCCACGCGCACCAGCACGGCGGCGTGCACGTGGACAAGCAGTCGACGGTGCTCGTCTCGGGTATCGCGGGTCTGATCACGTACCTCGTCGTCGGCGGTCTGTCCGGCTTCTTCGAGAACCGTCTCGAGGAAGAGGAGGAGCGCGAGCACGAGGAGGAGGAAAAGGCGGCCCGCGAGGGCAAGCCCAAGTCGGCCGTGGTGCTGGCCGGCCAGGCCGCGTTCTTCATGTTCCTCTACCTCGAGGTCCTGGACGCGTCGTTCTCCTTCGACGGTGTGATCGGCGCCTTCGCCATCACCAACGACATCGTCCTGATGGCGCTCGGCCTCGGCATCGGCGCCATGTACGTCAGGTCGCTCACCGTCTACCTGGTCCGCCAGGGCACCCTCGACGACTACGTGTACCTGGAGCACGGCGCGCACTACGCGATCGGCGCCCTCGCCGTGATCCTCCTGGTCACCATCCGGTACCAGATCAACGAGGTGATCACGGGCCTGGTCGGCGTCGTCCTGATCGCCTGGTCGTTCTGGTCGTCGGTGCGCCGCAACAAGCGGATCGCGGCCGAGGAGGGCAACTCGGGAAGCCCGGACAAGAGTGAGGTCGCGTCCGGGGTCTGACCGGAACGCGGGACCCGGTGTTTGACCCGGGGCCTATTCCTGGAAGCCTCTGAACGGGGCGGTCGTACGAGGAAGACTCCTCCCGCGGCCGCCCCGTTCGGCATGAGCGGGCATGAGCCGGCAGGAACGGGCAGTAGGGGAACGGGCAGTACGGGAACGGCACTTGGGGGCGGCATGTCCATATGGGACAAATTCTGGCACGGGAACTCCGCGCAGTCCGACTTCGATTCGGGCAGCGCGGCCACCAACTCCATCGAACTCACCAAGCGACATCCGGTCGTCTCACTCTCCAAGCAGGGCGCCGCCACCGGGAACCTGCGGGTCAACCTCTCCTGGCGGATGCGGACCTCGGACATCGGCGGGTTCGAGAAGAACAGCCTGGTGCGGCATCCGTTCAGCATGTTCAAACCGGACGTCGTCCAGGCGCACACCCAGTCCATGGTCAATGTCGACCTGGACCTCGGCTGCCTGTACGAGCTGATGGACGGCGAGAAGGGCGTCGTGCAGCCGCTCGGCAGCTTCCTGGGCGCGATCAACGAGCCGCCGTACGTGAAGCTCAGCGGCGACGACCGCTTCGGTTCGGCGTCCGGCGAGACCATGTACATCAACCTCGACCACCGCGACGCCATCAAGCGGCTGCTGGTGTTCGTCTACATCTACGACCAGACGCCGGCGTTCGACCGGACGCACGCGATCGTGACGCTCTATCCGAGCAACGGCCCGCGGATCGAGATCAGCCTGGACGAGCGCGCCCCACAGGCCCGCTCCTGTGCCGTCATCTCCATCGAGAACATCAAGGGCGATCTGGTGGTGCGGCGCGAGGTGAAGTTCGTGTACGGGTTCCAGTCCGAGCTGGACCGCCTGTACGGCTGGGGGCTGCAGTGGGGCCGGGGCTACAAGTCCAAGGTGGGCGGGCAGTAACCGGCAGGCCTCACCGTCCGATGAACTGCGGACCCTGCGGCGGGAGCCGGAACGTCGGGTCGGGGTACACCGTGGCCGCCACCGGCTGCGGATAGCCGTACGCGGGCTGGGACGGCGGGGCCGGCTGCGTCGCGGGCTGCGGCGGATAGCCGTACGAGGGCGGCTGCTGGGGCGGCAGCGGGAACGACGGGGCCGGGACCGGCGCGGCAGGAGCTGGCGTGGCAGGCGCCGGCGTGGGCTCGGCCGCGGCGGACTCGTCGACCGAGATGCCGAAGTCCATGGCGAGGCCGACCAGACCGTTCGAGTAGCCCTCGCCAACCGCGCGCAGCCGCCAGCCGTCGCCGCGCCGGTACATCTCGCCGCAGATCAGCGCGGTTTCGGCGCCGGTCTCCGGCTTGATGTCGAAGTGCGCGAGCGGTTCGGCGGCGTCGGAGGTGGCGTCGTAGACGAACATGCGCAGCGCCTGCACGTGCTCGAACGCGACCTCGTCCGCCGAGGCCGTGAAGAGGATCCGGGTGATCTCCTGCGGGACCCCCGCCAGGTCCGCCTGGAGCGTGTCCGTCATGCCCTCGGCCACCCGCTTCTGGCCGAGCCGCCAGACCTTGCCCGAGGGGTGCCGGGGCTGGTTGTAGAAGACGAAGTCCTCGTCGGAGCGGACCTTGCCGTCCGGGCCGAGCAGCAGTGCGGAAGCGTCCACCGCCGGTACGCCCTGCCCGGGGGACCAGCGGAGCACGGCGCGTACCGCCGTGGCGTCGAGCGGGACGTTCGCCCCCTTGAGCATCGCGTGCGTCATGCGGTCATCCTGCCTTCCCGCCATGGTCCGGGACAACGCGGGTCGGATCAGGGGCCGGAACGCGCCCCCCGACATTCAGGGGTTACCAGAATTTCATTGCAGCTGGGAACTCTTGACACACCTTTGTACGTACTATTACCGGCCACATCATTCCGGACGGCCTGGCAGCACGGGGGAGACTTATGCGTCATTTCGGGCACATCGCCCCTGAGGTGCGAGAGCGCCTGTTCCATCGGGAGCCAGGGACTTTCCATACCGACTCCGCGCCCCGCATGCTCGCGGCGGCGCTCGGAGCGACGCTCTACAGTCCCGCGACCCGGCCGCACCTCGCGGACGACGTGCTCAAGCAGGCCGGGCGCGGTGTCGTGTCCATGGTGCTGTGCTTGGAGGACTCGATCGACGACTCCGAGGTGAGCGGCGCCGAGGACAATCTCGTGCGCCAGTTCACCGACCTCGCCGACCGCGGGGTCGAGGTGCCGCTGCTCTTCGTCCGCGTACGAGTGCCGGAGCAGATCACGGACCTTGTGCGTCGCCTCGGGCCTGCCGTCGCGTTGCTGTCCGGATTCGTGTTGCCGAAGTTCACGGAGGAGCGGGGAGTTCCGTTCCTGGAGGCGCTCACCGCCGCGGAAGCGGCCGCGGGGCGTCGGCTTTTCGCCATGCCCGTCCTGGAGTCGCCCGAGCTGATGCACCTGGAGACGCGGACCGAGACGCTCTCCGGAATCTCCCGCACGGTCGACAAGTACCGCGACCGCGTCCTCGCGCTGCGCCTCGGCGTCACCGACTTCTGCTCGGCGTACGGGCTGCGCCGGCCGCCCGACATGACGGCCTACGACGTGCAGATCGTCGCCTCCGTCATCGCCGACGTGGTCAACCGGCTGGGCCGGGCCGACGGCACCGGCTTCACGGTGACCGGACCGGTCTGGGAGTACTTCCGCCACCAGGAGCGGATGTTCAAGCCGCAGCTGCGCCGCAGCCCCTTCCTCGAAGAAGGGGCCGAGCCGCTGCGCGAGGCGCTGATCCAGCACGACCTGGACGGGCTGCTGCGCGAGATCGAGCTGGACCGGGCCAATGGCCTGCTCGGCAAGACCTGCATCCACCCCTCGCACGTGCTGCCCGTGCACGCGCTGTCCGTCGTCAGCCACGAGGAGTACAGCGACGCCCAGGACATCCTGCGCCCCGAGCGGGGCGGCGGTGGGGTCCTCAGAAGCGCCTACACGAACAAGATGAACGAGGTGAAGCCGCACCGCGCCTGGGCCGAGCGGACCCTGCAGCGCGCGGAGGTGTTCGGGGTGGCCCACGAGGACGTCGGCTTCGTGGAACTGCTGACCGCCGGGCTGCCCGCATGACCGGGCCCCGCACGACCGAAGTCCGCACGACCGAAGCCCGCACGACCGAAGCGACGAGAGACGAGAAGAGCAACGTGGTGTGGTCGGGTACGTGGGTCGCCGAGCGGCTCGGGGTCGAGCTGGCCGGAGACCGGGAGCTGTCCGGGCTCCTCGGGCTCGCCCTGCGGCGCAACCCCAAGCGGGCGCACCTGCTCGTGTCGAACGTGCTGGGCAAGCACGTGCCGCAGCGCCCGTCCGTGGTCTGGCGCGCCGGTCATGAACTGGGCGTACGCGTACGGGAGTTGCTCGGTGACGAAGCGGCGGCGCGGGCTGTGGTCCTGGGGTATGCCGAGACCGCGACCGGCCTCGGCCACTCGGTCGCCGACGGGCTCGCGCTCGCGCCGTATCTGCACTCCACCCGCCGTCCCGTCGAGGGCGTGGCGAGCGCGGGCGGCTTCGAGGAGTCCCACTCGCACGCCACCTCCCACCTGCTGCTGCCAAAGGACCCGGAGCTCCTCGCGGGGGACGGCCCGCTGGTCCTGGTCGACGACGAGTTCTCCACGGGGAACACGGTCCTGAACACCGTGCGCGCGCTGCACGAGCTGCACGCCCGCGCCCACTACGTCATCGTCGCCCTCGTCGACATGCGCTCACCCGGCGATCAGGGCCGCCTCGAGGCGTTCGCGCAGGAGATCGGCGCCCGCGTCGACCTCGTCGTCATGGCGCGCGGCTCGGTGCGGCTGCCGGACGGGGTCCTGGAGAAGGGGCAGGCGCTCGTCGCCGCGCACGAGGCGGCCGCCGTGCCCGCGGCCCGGCGCGAGCGCGGCGAGATCACCCGGATCGGCGACATCGGCTGGCCGGGCGGCCTGCCGGACGGCGGGCGGCACGGCTTCACCCCGGCCCACCGCGCGCGCCTCGAAGCGGCGCTGCCCGGCATGGCCGAGCGGCTCGCACCGCACGTCCACGGCCGCGTACTGGTCCTGGGCAACGAGGAGTTGATGTACGCGCCGCTGCGCCTCGCCACCGCGCTCGAAGCGACGGGCGCGGATGTCGCCTACTCCACCACCACCCGCTCGCCCGTCCTCGCCGTCGACGACCCGGGCTACGCGATCCGCACCCGGCTCGTCTTCCCCGCGCACGACGCACCGGCCGACGGACCCGGCGAACGGTATGCGTACAACGTGGCGGGCGGTGACTTCGACACGGTCGTCGTCGTCCTCGACTCCGTCGGCGACAGCGCCGAACTCGCCGCGCCCGGCGGCTTGTTGGAGTGTGTCGCCGAGCACGCGGCGCACGTGGTCGTGGTCGTGATCCCGTCCTATGCGCCACAGGAAAGGCCCCCCATGTCGTTGTCAGAGCCGCCGTTGTCAGAGCCGTCGCTGCCCGAGCCGCTGCGCGGCCCCGCCTTCTCCTCGTACGCGCCCGACGAGGTCGGCTGGCTGCTGCAGGACCTGTCGGACGTGACGCTGGAGGCGCCGACCGAGGAGCGCGAGGAGGCCGTGCAGAGCGGCGGCGCGCACTACGCCGAATCGCTGCCGGTCGAGTACCAACCCAGCGCGCAGTACCAGGAGTTGTTCCACGCGGCGCTCGACACGTCGGCGGACCGGATCGCGCGGGCGGTGGGCGTCGTCACGGAGACGGTGCTCGCGGAGCGCTCGCCCCGGCCGGTCCTGGTGTCCCTGGCACGCGCCGGGACGCCGGTCGGGGTGCTGATGCGGCGCTGGGCCCGGTGGCGGCACGGTCTGGAGCTGCCGCACTACGCGGTCTCCATCGTGCGCGGCCGGGGCATCGACGCGAACGCGCTGCGCTGGCTCGCCGCGCACCATGACCCGGCGGACGTCGTCTTCGTCGACGGATGGACGGGCAAGGGTGCCATCACGCGTGAACTGGCCGCCGCAGTCTCCGAGTTCGAGGGGTTCGACCCGGAGATCGCGGTACTGGCCGACCCCGGGTCGTGCGTGCGGACGTACGGGACGCGCGAGGACTTCCTCATCCCCTCCGCCTGCCTCAACTCGACGGTCTCCGGGCTGATATCGCGCACGGTGCTCCGGTCCGACCTGGTCGGACCCGATGACTTCCACGGGGCGAAGTTCTATGCAGGACTGGCCGGTGCGGACGTCTCGGGGCACTTCCTCGACGTGGTGGAGGGACGCTTCGAGGGCGCCCGTGACGCGGTCGACGCGGACGTCAAGGAGCTGCTCGGGGCCGATCGTGCGCCGACGTGGGAGGGCTGGGCCGCCGTCGAGCGGATCAGCGAGGAGTACGGGATCCACGACGTGAACCTCGTCAAGCCGGGCGTCGGCGAGACCACCCGGGTGCTGCTGCGGCGCGTGCCGTGGAAGATTCTGGCGCGGGCCGGCGCCGGGGCCGACCTGGACCATGTGCGCCTGCTCGCCGAGCAGCGCGGGGTTCCGGTCGAAGAGGTGGCCGAACTCCCTTACACCTGCGTCGGGTTGATCCACCCGCGCTTCACGCGCGGGGCCACCGGCGTGGACGGCAAGGCGGTGGCGGCGAAGTGAGTACCGGTGCGATGAGTTCTGACGTCGTGGCTTCCGGCGCCGTGACCGTGGTCGCGAGCGACCTCGACCGGACGCTCATCTACTCGGCCGGGGCGCTCGCGCTGACCATGCCCGACGCGCAGGCGCCGCGACTGCTCTGCGTCGAGGTGTACGAGGGCAGACCCCTGTCGTACGTCACTGAGCGGGCGGCCGGGCTGCTGACGGAGCTGGCGCGGCAGGCGGTGTTCGTACCGACGACGACGCGGACGCGGGAGCAGTACGGGCGGGTGCGGTTGCCCGGCCCCGCGCCGCGGTACGCGATCTGCGCCAACGGGGGGCATCTGCTGGTCGACGGGGTGTCGGACCCCGAGTGGAGTGCGGCCGTGGCCGCTCGGCTCGACGCGGAGTGCGCGCCGCTCGGGGAGGTGCGGGAGCGGATGGTCGCGGCCGCGGACCCGGCGTGGTTGCTGAAGGAGCGGGTCGCGGAGGACTTGTTCGCGTACCTCGTGGTGGACCGGGCGCTGTTGCCGGAGGGCTGGGTCAAGGAGCTCGGGGAGTGGGCGGAGGGCGTCGGCTGGGGCGTGTCGCTGCAGGGCCGGAAGGTGTACGCCGTGCCGAAGCCGCTGACCAAGGGCGCGGCGGTCCGGGAGGTGGCCCGGCGGGCCGGGGCGGGGCGCACGCTGGGGGCGGGCGACTCGCTCTTGGACGCGGACCTGCTGGAGGCCGTGGATCGCGGATGGCGTCCCGGGCACGGTGAGCTGGCGGACGCGGGCTGGACCGCGCCGACCGTGACGGTGCTGCCGGAGGGCGGAGTGCTGGCGGGGGAGGCCATCTTGCGGGGGTTCCTCAGCGAGGTGCAGGTGCAGGTGCAGGTGCGGACGCAGGCCTGACACCCCCGGCGCGGGGCCGCGCCGGGGGTGGCGGGACCGCTAACCGCAGCAGCCGCCCCCGCAGCAGCCGCCCCCGCCACCGCCCGACGAAGGCGCGGGAGACGGTGCGTTCGTGGCGCCGGTCATGGCCACCGTCGACAGGAGTTTCACCGTGTCCGGGTGGCCTGCGGGGCAGCTCGCGGGGGAGGCGGACTCCGACATGGGGCGGCTGAGTTCGAACGTGTCGCCGCAACTGCGGCAGCGGTACTCGTAGCGAGGCATGGGCCAAGGTTACGGGTGGTCGACCGGCCGGCCGCCGTGCCGGGACTGCCAGTACGGATTGTCGTGCGGCAGGGTGCCGCTGACCCGCCCGTACATCCCGAAGAACATCAGCAGCAGCCCGACGACAAAGCTGAACAGGACGTTCTGGATGCGGAAGGCCAGGAAGTTGGCGCCGGTGTCGAGCAGGGCGAGGTTCACGAACCCGCTGAGGATGAAGAGGATGCCGAGCACCATGTTCAGCGTCGACGCCACGTTGCCGCCGATCACCATGCCGACGAACAGCAGCGCGCCGACGCAGATGGACAGGACGCTGAGCGCGCCGTTCGTGCTCAGCCCCGCGACCGAGTCCCCGCTCGTGTCGAAGAAACCGATCTTGTCGATGAGTCCGAGGACGCCGAAGGCGAGCAGCACCAGGCCCATCAGGCCCGCTCCGGTGCGGTACACCTTGCTGAGACCGCGGTCGACGGGCAGATGCTCGTCGAGCGTGACGCGCCCGCGGGACCGGTGGTGGAGTGCTTGCGTATGCGTGGCCATGTCCGCCTCGCCTCCTTGCACGGACGTACGGCAAGGACCCGTACGTCCTCCAAGGATCCGCCCGCCACAGCGGGAGTGCCAACCCGGTCACCCCGGGAGGCCGGCCCCGGCACGGCGGGGCCCGGCCGTCAGGCGCCGCCGCGGTCCTCGCGGATCTGCGTCACGACCCGGCCCACCGTCTGCCGCACGGCCTCCGTCTCCGTGAGGAAGTGCCAGTAGTCGGGGTGGCGGCCCTCCAGACCCGCGACAGCACGGTCGAGGCGGGCCACGGCGTCGTCGAGGGGGCGGGCGTGCCGCGGCTCCGGAGTGCTGCGGCCCGCCATCGCGAGTCGCTGTGCGTCGCGGATGGCGAAGCGGGTGCGGTCGATCTCCTGCTGGGGGTCCTTCGCCACCGCGTTCAACCGGTGCAGCCGGTCGCCGGCCGCGGAGACCGACTCGTCCGTCGTGTTCAGCAGGGCGCGGGCCGTGGAGAGGAGCGAGGTGGCGTCGGGCCAGCGCTGGGCGTCGCGCGCGGCACGGGCCTCGGCGAGCTTGCTCTCGGCCTGCCGCACGTTCTCCGCGGCCAGGTCCGGTACGTGCTGGAGGTCCTGCCAGCAGGCGGCGGCGAACCGGCGTCGCAGCTCGCTCAGGACCGGCTCGACCTGGCCCGCGCGGGTCGTCAGGGCCTGTGCCCGGGTGCGCAGCGAGACCAGGCGCCGGTCGATCTCGGCGGCCCGCTCGGGCAGGCGCTCGGCCTCGGCGCGGACGGACTCGGCGTCCCGCGCGACCCGCTCCGCGCGCTCCAGCGTCTCCGGTACGCCGTGCTGCCCCGCGCCCTGGTTCAGCTTGGTCAGCTCCGGGCCGAGGGCGGCGAGCCGGGCGGCGAGGTCGTCGGCCTTGAGGTCCGCTCCGCGTACGGCGTCGAGCGCGGTCGTCGCGGCGAGCAGGGCCTGCCGGGCGCGCTCCACGGACGGGGCGAGCCGGGCCAGCTGCGTCTCGGCCTTGCCGAGCAGCGGCCCGAGTCCCTGCGCGAACCGGTCCAGATCCTGCTTGGTCCGGGTCAACTGGTCCTTGGCCTGCGTCAGTTCGGCCCGCGCGCGCGACGCGGCGCTCGCCTCCAGGTCGTCCCGGTCGAGGTCATGGGCGTCGACCGCGCTGATGTACTGGCCGCTGACCTCGTCGATGCGGTTGCCGAGCTGCTGGAAGTCGGTGACGGCGCGGCGGCCCGCGGCGGAGTCGTCGACCGCGCTGATGGTCTCTATCGAGATGCGCAGGTCCCGCTGGGCGGTATCGAGCTCGTAGAAGGCGGCGGCCGCGGCGTCCTTGGCCGCCTGCGCCTCCGCACGCTGGGATTCGGCCCGGCCGCCGAACCACTTTCTCGTACCGCCACCGGCGAACGCGGTCGTGACCGTCGCCGCGAGGAGCGGGACGGGGAGCAGGGCGAGGGTCAGGGCGTCCCGCAGCGGGCTGTGGCGGGCCGGGCGCGCCGGGCGGCGGACCCACCGACGGACGGGGCCTCGCGCCCCTTCGGGACGCTCACTCTTCGCCGTCGTCACCAACCACTCCCGTGCGCCGTCATCAGCCCTCGATGCTCTTGACCGGTGTCCATTCTCCCACCGATTACGACGAACACACGGGCCGGTTAGTTCGCGGTTCGCAGGGTGACTTCTCCGTCCTGGGAGCGGGCCGAGATCCGGTGCGCGCTGTGGGTGTCGCGCGGGACGTCGACATGGACGCCGCCGTCGTCGGTGTGCGTGGAGACCCGGTACGTGGCGGAGCCGGGGAGCGTGAGGGTCAGGGAGCCGTCGTCGGTGCTCGCCTCGACGCGGTCGGGGACGGTGCGCAGGGTGAGGTGTACGGAGCCGTCCTTGCTGCGGACCGAGACCTTGCGGGCGTCCACGCCCGAGGCGTGCAACGAGCCGTCGTCACCTTGCAGGCGCAGCGGTCCCGAGACGTTCTCGACATGCACCGAGCCGTCCTGCGTCGCGATGTCGAGGCCTTTCTTGAAGTCGTTCGCGCGGACGCTGCCGTCGTCGCTGCGGACCACGACGGCGATGCCGCGCGGCACCTCGACACGGTGCCGCGCCGAGCAGTCGGTGACGATGCCGCTGCAGTGCAGCCGCAGGGTCAGCCGGTCCTCGTCGGCCTGCCATTTCCACGTCACCTTGGGGTCGGAGCCGACCACGGTGGAGCCCTTGAACCAGCGGGTCACCTTCACCTGGTCGCTGTCGCCCGGGACCAGTTCGAGGGCCGAGTCGTCCGAGTCGACGGTGAGCGTCGTGCCGTGCAGCGCGAAGGAGCGGTGGTCGGGGTGGTCGTCGTCGGAGGCGTCGGCACCGCACGCCGTGGCCGTCGCGGCGACAGCGACCACGGCTGCCGCGGCGGCGAGGCCCCGGACGGCACGGGCACCGCGGGCGGTGCGGAACGGGCGGACGGTCATGGTGGATTCCCCCTGCAACGGCTGGTGTCGCGGTGCCCGACCGGCGGCCGGCACCCCATGAACGTACGGGGGTGCGGGTGGTGTGCGGGATATGGGCGGCCACCGGATCGCGGGTGGGGTTAACCCCACCTGCTGCCTGGGCCGTTACGGGTTTGCGGTGCATGGGCGTCGGCAGGGTACGCTGTCGGCTCGTCCCGGTCGCAAGCCCGGGATTCCGGGTGCGTAGCTCAGGGGTAGAGCGCCTGCCTTACAAGCAGGATGTCGGCGGTTCGAAACCGTCCGCGCCCACCACCGAAGTGGACCGAAGGCCCTCAGGCGATCGTGAAGACGATCAAGCCTGGGGGTCTTCGTCGTTCTCCGCGGGGGTGGTGTCCGCCTCGTGGGCGTGCTTGAGGAGGGAGCGGGCCCGTACGGCGTCGGGGCCCGTCAGCTTCGACCAGTAGCGGTGGCACGTCACGAAGACGGCCAGCTCCAGCTCGCGTCTGCGCAGCTTCTCGACCTCGGCCTGCTCGTCCTCGGTCCAGCCCGGGGAGGCGGGGCGCTCCAGCTTGCGCCAGCCCTGGGTGTCGCTGATCGCGTCGAGGGGCGCGACCGACCAGGGGAGCCGCTTGAGAAGGTCCAGGAGCTCGGCCCGGATCTGGTGCAGCTCCTCCTGACCTGCGCGGAGGTCGCTCGGGAAGTCGAAGTCGGAATCATCGGTCGCTGCCACCCGGCAATGGTACGTCTGTTCGAATTCGCGGAGCGAGCAACTTCGGGGAGTTCACGCGAACGTGTGGTCGATCGACAGGGCAGCGGCAGACTGGAGGTATGTGCCGCAGCATCAAGACCCTTCGCCCGCCCGCGCTCCCCGAAGAAGCCACCGAGGAGGAGGTCAGGGCCGCCGCCCTGCAGTACGTGCGCAAGGTGTCCGGGTTCCGGGCGCCGGCCGCGCACAACCAAGAGGTGTTCGAGCGGGCCGTGGACGAGATCGCCCGCGCCACCGCCGCCCTCCTCGACGGTCTGGAGGTGCGGGGCGGGGCCAGGGGCTCTCAGGCTTCCTGAGCCTCCGGGACCGGGCGGCGCATCACGTACGCCGCCACCAGGCCCGCGCCGACCAGCGCGAGCAGCGAGACCACGGTGGACAGCCAGCTCGCGCCGAGCCACTGCGCGCCGAAGTAGCCGAGCGCCACGCTGTACGCGGCCCAGGCCACGCCCGCCAGAGCAGACCAGGGCAGGAACTCGCGGACCCGGCGGTGCGCCGAGCCGGCCGCGAAGGAGACGACCGAGCGGCCCGCGGGCGCGAACCGCGCGATGATCACGAGCAGCCCGCCGCTGGAGCGGGAGAGCGCCGCGCCGAGCCGCTCCTGCGCGGACGTCAGGCGCCGGGAGCGGGCGATGGCACGGTCCAGGCGCTCACCGCCGCGCCAGGCGAGGCGGTACGCGACCAGGTCGCCGAGGACGGAGGCCGTCGCGGCGCTGAGGGTGAGGACGAGAAGGTCCGGCACGCCGTGCGGGACCGAGCCCGTGGCCGCGCCCGAGCCGGCCGCGGCGGCGGTGGCCGCGGTGATCACAAGGACCCCGCTCGGCAGCACCGGCACGAAGACGTCGAAGAGCACGGAGAGCGCCACGATCACGTAGATCCATGGGCTTCCGGTCAGTGACCCCACGCTCTCCAGCACTGCAAGCCAACTCCTGTACGGACGATCCCCCGGACCGTTCCCTCCGTGCAGGAGCGGTTCATGACAGCTGTACAGCGTACGCCTGGAGTGTCGCTCGAGTGACGCTAGGGGTACAGATGTTCCCCATCTCACGTTCACCCGAGTGCCGCGCCCGGAGCTGCGCCGAGCCGCCGGGTCCCGTACGAACGAGCCAGCACCGACGAGACCGGAGGAACTGGCGATGGTGGCAGGGATGGTGACCGGCGCTCTCGCGGCGGCCGTACTGGCGGCGGGCGGCGGCGGGACGGACGTCGCCGCGGGGACTTACTGGGTACGGGCCGTGGCGACCTTCTCGCCGCCGACGGCGTTCGTGCCGTCGCCCGCGATCACGTACGACATGAAGCTGGTGCCCGCGGCGTCGTCGATCGAGGTGAAGCAGAGCGGCGCCGGGGCCGGGACGACCGTGAGCCTGAGCGTGAAGGGCCTCGTCCCCGGACACGCCTACGGCGCGCACGTGCACCAGAAGCCGTGCGGCGCCGACCCGGCCGCCGCGGGCGGGCACTACCAGCACGTGGTCGACCCGGCGCAGGCGAACGCCGAGAACGAGGTGTGGCTCGACTTCACCACCGACGCCTCCGGCAGGGGCGCGGCCATGGTCCGCAAGACGTGGGCTCTGCGGCCCGGTGCGGCGCGCTCGGTCGTGATCCACGACGTGCCCGGCGGGGCGGGGGCACGCGTGGCGTGCTTCACGGTGCCGTTCGGACCGGCGGGGAAGTCCGGGCCGCTTCCGTCCTAGGCGGCCGTACGCACACCACGGCGCCCACCCTCCGTGCGGAGGGCGGGCGCCGTGGTGTGCGTACGAGGTCAGGCCGCGACCGTCGCGCGCTCCGGCTGGGCCTCCTCGGCCCGCTCGCCGCGCGCGGCGAACAGCCGGTCGAGGCCGAACGCACCCGAGCCGGTGAAGACGAGCAGCAGCATGGTCCAGCAGAACATCGCCGAGGCCTCGCCGCCGTTCTGGATCGGCCACAGGGCGCCCGGCTGGTGGACGTGGAAGTACGCGTAGGCCATCGACCCGGACGAGACCAGCGCCGCGGCGCGGGTGCCGAGGCCGAGCAGTACCAGGCTGCCGCCGACCAGCTGGATGACGGCGGCGTACCAGCCGGGCCAGGTGCCGGCCTCGACGGTGGCGCCGTTCATGCCGCCGAGGACGCCGAAGAGCGAGGCGGCGCCGTGGCAGGCGAAGAGCAGTCCGACGACTATGCGGAACAGGCCGAGGACATAGGGCTGGCCGCTGTTGAGACGTCCAGTCATGTGGGGACTCCTTCGGTCGGTGGGGGACGTAACCGATTCACCGATGTAGTCGGCGCCGACGCTGCCGCCGTTGCCACCGGCTTGGGAGATCCACAGGTTAGGAGAACCTAACCAATGCTTGCAAGTTCAACATTCGGCCATGGTCGTCTTCCGTTTCGGTGTCCGCCGCCGGCCCCGCGGCGGTGCGCAGGGCGGCGCGCGCCACCGCGTCGGCGTCCGACAGGGTCACCGAGTCGACCCCCGGGCGGGCTCCCGCGGCGGTCACCCAGTGCACCCCTTCGGTGGGCACGCCGAACGCGAACCGCCGTGCGTGGGGCGCCCCCTGACGATCGATCAGCCGGTAGGGGCGCGGCGTCACGTCCAGGCCTCCGGTCTCGTAACCGTCGACCGTGTGCGGCCGGGCCTGGCCGGTCTTCAGGAGCCGGGCGAGCAGCTCGTCGGCGGTCCTGCGCACGTCCGGTTCGGGCAGCCGTGCCTCGACGAGTGTGGTGGCCGTCACGGTCGATCCCGGCACGTCGGGGGAGTGCGCCACGAATGTGCCGTCCCGCACGGCCACCTCCAGGCGGGGGCCGACGGCGGTCAGCACGCCCGCCTCGACGAGCGCGGCCAGCTCCTCGATGCGGCGCCGGGGCGGGCCGATGGAGAGGAACGCGTTCAGCGGGGTGTACCAGCGGTCGAGGTGGTCGCGGCGCGACGCGCCGGACAGGCCGCCGTGGTCGACGATCAGACGCAGTTCGTTGCGCAGGTCGCGCAGGACGTCGAGGGCGGCCTTCACCGGCCCGTCGACGTTGCCGAGCGCGGCGTGGTCCGCGTCCTCGCGCAGATGGCCGAGGAGCCAGGCGTGCCAGGCCGTGGGGGAGGTGTAGGTGTGGCCGGAATGAGGCCGTGAGACGCGGTCCCAGGACCAGAGGCGATCGTCGGATATCCCGAACTCCCGGAGAACTGCGGCCTCTTGGGGCGAACGGTGGGCGGTGGCCAGGAAACGGTCACGGAAGAGGGGGGAGGAGGGCCGGCCGGTGGTTCTCAGCAGCGCCTCGTAGTAGACCGTCTCGACCTCCTTCGCGACCAACGGCCATATCTCGGCGAGGAAGTCGGGCGCCTCGCCGGCGTCGGCCCGTGCCCGGAAGCGGGCTGTCGACTCGGCGGTGAGGACGGCGGGTTCGTGACGTCCGTAAGGTCCCTTGGCGTTGTCGCCGCGCGCCTGGTACGGGATGCCGCGGCGCGAACCGGCGTACAGGCGCGGCTCCTTGCCCGAGGGCAGATAGCGCAGACCGCCGCCGGGGGCGGGCGCGTACTGGCCGCCGCGCCCCTCGGTCAGCCGCGCCATGTGGTCGAAGAAGTTGAGACCGAGGCCGCGCAGCAGAACCGCCTCGTCCGGCAGTACGGCGTCCAGGTCGACGTCGGCGGGGTTGCCCGGCGGGACGTGCCGCAGGCCGTGCCGCCGGGCCTCCTCGGTGAGCAGGCGCTCGGCCGGGGTGCCGACGGTGGGCAGATGGCCCTGGGTGAGGACGACCGCGTGCAGCCCGGTCAGTTCGCGGCCGTCGTCGAGGGCGAGGGTCTGTCGCCCGTCGGGCGCGTCGTCGAGGCGGACCGCGCGGGCGGCGTGCGGGACGACCTCGATGCGGGGTGGGGCCGCTTCGACGGTCGCGGCGAAGACCCGGCGCAGGTAGCGGCCGTACTGGGCGCGGCTCGGATAGTCGTCGGGGCCCAGCGGGGCGTCGTGCAGCGCGGCCCACTCGTACAGGCTCGGACCCGGGCGGATCGGGCCCGAGCACGCCACCGACTCGTCGGTGTAGAGCGTCACCTGTGAGGCGACCGTGTTCATCAGGAGCTCGGGCGCCTGGTCCGTGCGCCAGACGGCGCCCGCGCCCGGCGGGTGCGGGTCGATCACGTGGACGGTGAGCCGGGAGTCGGCCGGGAGCAGCTCGTCGGCGGAGGCGGTGAGCCGTTCCAGGACGCTGGTGCCGCGGGGACCCGCGCCGACGATCGCCAGACTGAACTCGTGGTGAGGGGCGGGCAACACGGGACTCCCGGGGCATGTGGGGCTGCTGGGGCGGTCCGCCTCATCATGCCGTTTCACCGTCAACTACGGTGAGTGGGATTCCAGCTGTGAAATGGATCACCGCTCGGCGGCTACGTGATCGTGCGCCGGTCCGTCCGGGCGAGGCCGCCCTGCTGGTCGGCCTGGTCGAGGGTGAGGTTCGCCGACCGTCCGCGCAGGGTCAGGGTCATCAGCTGGTTCCCGTACCAAGGGCCGCCCGTCTTGCGCCATTTGATACGGGGTGCCGCCGCGCGTGCGTGCCGGGCCAGGCCGCGGCCGATGGACCGTCCGGCGCGGCTCCAGCCGAAGCGGAAGCCGACCTTCATGTACCCGGGGATCGAGTTGTGGACGGGGGAGCAGGTGAGCTGCAGGACGCGGGCGGTGGGCGCCGGGCCGCTCGCCGGCCAGGACGGTTCGGCGACGTAGGCGTGGTGCACGTCGCCGCCGAGAACCGAGACGGTCGCGGGTGCCGCGGGGCCGCCGCCCGCCTCGGTGACCAGGTCCGTGAGCGTGTCGAACGACGTCGGGAACGCCGCCCAGTGCTCCAGGTCGGCCCGCCTGCGCAGCTTCTCACCGAACCGCGCCCAGCGGGCTCCGCGCTCGCCCCGGCTCATCGCCGCGTTCCACGACTCCGCGTGGTGGATGAGATGGGGGAGCAGCCACGGCAGTGACGAACCGATGAGGAGGTGGTCGTAGGCGCCGGTGGCCGAGTCCTGCCCTTCGAGGGTCTGCTCGCGCACCCAGCGTGCCGCCTCCGGGTGGAGCATCGCCCTGTTCTGTTCGTCGAGGACGCGGGCGGCCCGGGTGTCGACCATCACCAGGCGTACGCGGCCGAAGTCGCGGCGGTAGCTCCAGCGGGCGCTGGTGGGATCGGAGTCGGCCCGGGTGGCGAACTCGCGCAGCACGTCCGTGCCGTCGGGGGCCGCGCACACCTGCGCGTACACGGGATCGGCGGCGAGTTCGGACGGGTGCAGGTTGCCTATGTGCTGGTGCACCCAGTACGACATGAGGCCGCTCAGGATGCGCTCCTGCCACCAGGGCGTGGCGCGCATCTCCCTGACCCAGGCGGCGCTCGTGTTCCAGTCGTCTATGACGTCGTGGTCGTCGAAGATCATGCAGCTGGGGACGGTGGAGAGCAGCCAGCGGATCTCCGGGTCGAGCCAGGACTCGTAGTAGAGGTGCGTGTACTCCTGGTAGTCCGCGACCTGGGTGCCCGGGGCGTCCGTGAGGTCGCGGCGGCGGGCCAGCCATTCCTGGGTCGCCGGTGACGTCTCGTCCGCGTACACCTGGTCGCCGAGGAGCAGGAGGACGTCGGGGCGCTCGGCCGTCGGGTCGGCGGCGAGCCGGGCGGCGAGCGTGTCGAGCGCGTCCGGGCCCACGGGGTCGTGCTCTCCGCCGAGCTCCCGGCCCCGCTCGCGCCAGGAGGTCCCCGAGGCGGGCGGGGCGGCCCAGCGGCAGGAGCCGAAGGTGACGCGGACGGGTTCGTCCGCGGCGTACTCCGGAGCGCGGATGGTGCTGGCCGGGAACGGGGAGTCCGGCTCGGGCCAGACCTTGGCGTCGTCCAGGGTCACCTCGTACGCCGTCTCGGTGCCCGGGGTCAGCCCGGTGACCGGGACCAGCGCGTAGTGGTGGCCGTCGATCTGGAAGGTGTGCGTACTGCCCTTCGCGCCGTCCGCGCAGCGCACTTCGGCGACGCAGGGCCCGCTCGCCTCGACCCAGACCGTCGCCGCCTCTCCGTCCACGTACCTCAGCACTGGTCCCAGGCGCAGCCTCGCCACGTTGTCTCCTCCGCTCCTCCGACGTCCGGACCGTCGGGCCGTTGTCGGGCTTCGTCGTGCCCTGGTCCGTCCGTACGGTACGGAACGCCGGGAGCGAGCGGGGGGCCCAGGGGGGCGGATCAGGTGTGGGCCGCGTCAGCAGCCGCTCAGCTTCGACTGGATCGCCGACTTCTCCGCCGAGTCCACCGAGAGGGCGTAGTAGTGCTTCACCTGGACGTACATCCGCAGGTACGTGCAGGCGTAGGCGGCGCGCGGCGGCATCCACTCGGCCGGGTCCTGGTCGCCCTTGGACTGGTTGACGTTGTCGGTGACGGCGATGAGCTGGGGGCGGGTGAGGTCGTTGGCGAAGGACTGGCGCTGGGCCGTCGTCCACGCGGAGGCGCCCGACTTCCACGCCTGCGAGAGCGGTACTACGTGGTCGATGTCGACGTCGCCCGACGCGGTCCAGGTGGCGCCGTCGTACTCGGAGTACCAACTGCCCGACGTGGCAGCGCAGTCGGAGCCGGTCTGCACGTTCGTGCCGTCGCGCTTGAGGACGACCTCGCGGGTGTTGCAGGTGCCGGACTGGGTGATCCAGTGCGGGAACTTGTCGCGGCTGTAGCCGTCCGAGCTGCCCTCTGCCTTGACGGTCAGCTCGGAGAGGTAGGTGCGGGCTGTGGCGGCGGTGACGGGGGTGGGCGGGGCCGCCTGGGCGGTGGGGGCGGTGAGGAGGGTGACCGTGGCTATGGCGCCGAGGGCGGTGGTCAGGGCGGCTGTCGTGCGGCGTCGACGCGCGTAGATGTTCGGCGTGGTGGGGGTGCGGCGGGGCATGTGAACTCCCTTGGGGTGGGGGGTTGTTGGCCGGGTGGGGTGCTGCGGCCATCGTGGGGGGAGGGGGTTGCGGGGAGGTGTGTGCTTGGTGACAGGGTCGCGTCAAATTGGTGTGCGGGGCAAGGGGGTTGGGGGGTAACTCTGTTGTGCGCGGCGTGATTTGGGGGTCTTGTCCGTGCGGAGCCGTCTTTGTGCGGGGTGCTGACGCTCGGCTCACGGGGCTCCGCCCCGGACCCCGCTCCTCAAGCGCCGGAGGGGCTGATTTGGTCGCGCCGGAGCGGCTGATTGGGCTGCGCGGACGCTCGGGCCTCGGGGCTCTGCCCCGGACCCCGCTCCTCAAGCGCCGGAGGGGCTTGAATGGCTGGGCGTGGTGCTCGGCTCACGGGGCTCTGCCCCGGGCCCCGCTCCTCAAGCGCCGGAGGGGGTTGATTGGCTGCGCTGGTGCTCTGCTCGCGGGGCCGCCCGGGCCGGGTGGCGATCACCCGGGCGCGTTTTGTATCTTGGGGGAACAAAGTGGCTCCCGCCCGCGTACCCTGACCGGCGGGCGGGGCCGCCTTGTTCTCCTCTCCTCTCCTCCCCTCTCCTCTCCTCTCCTTTCCTCTCGTCTCCGTTCTCTGGAGCCTGCCGATGACGGCCACGCCCACTGTTCTCTCCGCGCGCGCCCTCCTGCTCGACATGGACGGCACGCTCGTCAACTCCGACGCCGTCGTCGAGCGGATCTGGCGGCGCTGGGCCGTCGAGCACGGACTCGACGCCGATGAGGTCATGCGCGTGGCGCACGGGCGGCAGGGGCACGCCACGATGGCCGTGCTGCTGCCCGAGCGGCCCACGGCGGAGAACCTCGCCGACAACGCGCGGATGCTCGCCGCGGAGACCGCCGACATGGACGGCGTCGTGCCCGTCCCGGGCGCGGCCGGGTTCCTCGAAGCGCTGATCTCGGGCGGGCTGCCGCATGCCCTCGTCACCTCGGCGGACGTGCCGCTGTCCACCGGACGGATGGCGGCCGCCGGGCTCCCCTACCCGGCGGTGCGCGTGACGGCGGAGAACGTCGGCGCCAGCAAGCCGGACCCCGAGGGCTTCCTGAAGGGCGCCGCCGAACTGGGCGTCGACCCGGCGGACTGCGTGGTGTTCGAGGACTCCGGGGCGGGGATCTCGGCCGGGCTCGCCGCGGGGATGCGGGTGGTGGGGGTCGGGCCCCGCGCGGGGGCGCACGGGCCCACCGTGCACGTGGCCGACCTGACGGCCGTACGGGTCGAAGCCGCCGTCGACGGGGAAATCCTGCTGCACATCGGCTGACGGAGGCGGGTCACCGATGCGCCGCCGCCTGGTTTCAGTGGGTCTCCGACTCCAGAGCCTTGCGCGTCGCCGGGCCGTACGTCCCCGGCATGTCGCCATGGACGCCGCGGGCCATCTGGAACGCGCCGACCGCGTACTCCGTCCGGTTGTCGAAAGTGCCGTCCGGGTGGCCTCCGTAGAGGTTCAACTGCCCCAGGCGGCGCTGCAATTCGGTGACCTGCGGGCCGCGGTCCCCCCGGCGCAGAACCGTCCCCTGGTCCGGGCGTGCGTGCCGGCCGGCGGTCGAGGACGCGGACGGTCTGGAGGCCGAGTGTGTCGGGGACGGCGTGCGGCTGGGTGTCGGGGTGGGGGACGGAGAAGCGGAGACGGGGCGCGACGCCGACGGTGATCGGGGCTGTGTCGTGCGGTGCGCCGACGTGGACGGGCTCTGGGGCGGGGTCGGGGTCGGCTGATGCGGCGCCGATGTCGAGGGGAGCGGGGCGGCCGCCTCCTGCGCGGTGGCGCGCGTGTCGCCGTCGCCCGACGAGATCAGGACCGTCACCAGTGCCGCCACGCTCAGCACGCCCGCGATCGCGGCCAGCAGCAGCACCGGGGCGCGGCGCGGCCTGTCCTCCGGGCGGGGGCGGTCGAAGTCGTCGTCCTCGGTCGCGGCCACCGGCTGCTCGGGCGGCAGCGGGGGATGCGCGTACGGGTCGGGCACGCGCGGTGGCGGGGGCTGGGACGGTTCCGGGAGCGTCACGTAGGGACGGACACGGAGCGGACTGAAGCCCTCCACCTCGCAGGCGCACGTCGGACCGCCGTCCGGCCCCACCCCTGCCCCGCACTCAGGACACGTACGCAGCTCACCACTCACTTGTGGTCCCCCTCCCCGAGAACTGCAGCGCATTATGCAGACCCGGAGGCCCTGTGCGCACCGGCGGAGCGAACTCAACAGGCCAAACCGGGGCGCACCGACCAGGATGGAAGGTAGCAAGCCCCCGCCGGACCGGGCCGGGGTGCCTGTGGAGGTGTTCATGAGCAGCCAGGACATCGGCACGGCGGGAGCCGACGGCAGCGGGCGCAGTCACCAAGCCCTGCGCGGCGACGCGGCCAAGAGCGGCGGCGTCCTCGTCTCCATCGGGGCACTGCTGCTCGGCATGCTGCTCGCCGCGCTCGACCAGACCATCGTGTCCACGGCGCTGCCGACCATCGTCAGTGATCTGGGCGGTCTGGAGCATCTGTCCTGGGTCGTCACCGCGTACATGCTCGCCGCGACGGCCGCGACACCCCTGTGGGGCAAGCTCGGCGACCAGTACGGGCGCAAGAAGCTCTTCCAGCTCGCGATCGTGATCTTCCTGATCGGTTCGGCGCTCTGCGGAATGGCGCAGAACATGCCGCAGCTGATCGGCTTCCGTGCCTTGCAGGGCCTGGGCGGCGGCGGACTGATGGTGCTGTCGATGGCGATCGTCGGCGACCTCGTGTCGCCGCGTGAACGAGGCAAGTACCAGGGCCTGTTCGGCGCCGTCTTCGGCGCGACGAGCGTGCTCGGGCCGCTGCTCGGCGGGCTCTTCACCGAGCACCTGAGCTGGCGCTGGGTCTTCTACATCAACCTGCCCATCGGTGTGGTCGCGCTCGCCGTCATCGCCGCCGCCCTGCACATCCCGGTCCGCTCGAAGAAACACCGCATCGACTACCTCGGCACGTTCCTCGTCGCGTCCGTCGCCACCTGCCTCGTCCTCGTCGCCTCGCTCGGCGGCACGACCTGGGGCTGGGGCTCGCCGCAGATCATCGGGCTGGCCGTGCTGGGCGTGGCGCTCGGCGTGGTCTTCGTGTTCGTGGAGTTCCGGGCGGCCGAGCCGGTCCTGCCGATGAAACTGTTCCGGGTCCGCACCTTCACCCTCGCCGCCGTCATCAGCTTCGTCGTCGGCTTCGCGATGTTCGGCGCGATGACGTACCTGCCGACGTTCCTCCAGGTCGTGCAGGGCGTCTCGCCGACCATGTCGGGTGTGCACATGCTGCCGATGGTGATCGGCCTGCTGCTCTCCTCCACCGTCTCCGGGCAGATCGTCAGCCGCACCGGCCGCTGGAAGGTCTTCCCCGTCGCGGGCACGGCCGTCACCGCGATCGGCCTGCTGCTCCTGCACAACCTCGACGAGAACAGCTCGACCGGCGAGATGAGCGCCTACTTCTTCGTCTTCGGCCTCGGCCTCGGACTCGTCATGCAGGTGCTCGTCCTCATCGTGCAGAACGCGGTGCCGTACGAGGATCTGGGCGTCGCCACCTCGGGCGCCACGTTCTTCCGCTCCATCGGCGCTTCCTTCGGCGTCGCGATCTTCGGCACGATCTTCGCCAACCGCCTTGCCACGAAGCTCACTTCAGCACTGAGTGGGCAGCAGTTGCCCCCCGGCGTCACCCCGGACTCGCTCAAGGCCGACCCGCGCGGCATCGGCGACCTCCCGCCCGCGGTCCGCCAGCCGGTGCTGCACGCGTACGCCACGTCCATCACCGACGTCTTCGTCTACGCGGTTCCGGTCGCCCTGCTCGCCTTCGTCCTCTCCTGGTTCCTGCGCGAGGACAAGTTGCGCGGCGCGGTCACCGCGCCCGACCCGACGCAGACGCTCGCCTCCAACCCGGTGGAGCGCTCGTCGCGCGACGAGGTGGCGCGGGCCCTGTCGACGCTCGGGACGCGCGAGGGGCGGCGCGAGATCTACGAGAAGATCACCGCGCGGGCGGGCTACGACCTGCTGCCCGCGGCGAGTTGGCTTCTGCTGCGCGTCAACCGGTACGGCTGGGCCGAGCCGGCCGTCCTCGCCGAGCGCAGCGCCGTACCCCTGCCGGTGATCATCGAGGCGGCGCGGCAGGTGGAGGAGCGCCGGCTCGCGGTGCGGGACGGCGTCGACCTGATCCTCACCGACGAGGGCCGCGCCGTCGCAGCCCGCCTCGGCAAGGCCCGGGAGGACTCGCTCGCGGAGCTGCTCGGCGACTGGTGGGGGCCCGAACGCCCCACGGACCTCTTCGAGTTGGTGTCCGAGTTGAACACGGAGATGTGCGGTTCGGACGCGGAGCGGCCGCACGACGCCGGTGGCGGCCGGACGGGGCTCGCGGCCTGACGGGACTGATGACCCGACGGGATCGGTGGCCGCGCGGGAAAGGTCGGATAGGGTTCCCGCTGCGCAGGGGGCCTGCCCGACGGGGGTGGTGGCACTACGTGCCGGAGCCCAGGGCGTCCGTTCCGCAAGGGGGAAAATGTCGTATCCCAGACCGCCCGGAGTCCCGGGCGGTTCGAATCCTGACCCGTCCCAGTACCAGGGCCAGCAGCCGAACGCGTACCAGCAGGGGCAGCAGCCGAACGCGTCGCAATACCAGGATCAGCAGCCGAACCCGTACCAGCAGGGGCAGCAGCCGAACCCGTCCCAGTACCAGGGCCAGCAGCCGAACCCGTACCAGCAGGGGCAGCAGCCGAACGCGTCGCAGTACCAGGATCAGCAGCCGAACCCGTACTACAGCCAGGGGCAGCAGCCCGGCGCCTACCAGCAGGGTCAGCAGCCGAGCTCGTACGGGCAAGTTGCTCCGCCCCCACCGCAGTTCCCCTCCCAGTACCCACCCGGCTACGGGGCCCAGGCGCCCGTCCCTCCCGCGGCGCCTCGGCGCGGGGGTGGCGGCGCTCTGCGGGTCACCTTCGGTGTGCTGGGTGTGCTGCTCCTGATCGGGGGCGGCGCGCTGGCCTTCCACGCGTACGGCAACAGCCGTCAGACGATCGCCAACACCGCTTACGGCACGGTCCTTTGGCGCGACGAGAAGGCCGACGCGTTCTTCCCGGACACGATAGGCGGGCGGGCCCGCTACGACGGCCCGCTCACCGATCCGAAGCACGCGGAATGGCGCCGGCTCGGGATCTCCCAGGACACGGCGTGCGCGAGCGGCCTCACCGGCAAGACGAGGGCGACGGCGAAGACGCTGGGCTGCGAGGCGGTGCTGCGCGCCACCTATGTGGACCCCACGGGCAACCAGCTCGCGACCGTGGCAGTCGCTGTCATGCCCGCCGGCGGCGGTGACGCGGAGACCTCCGCGAAGATGAAGCTCGGCCGGTTCTTCGAGGAACGAGACGGCAAGGAGGGCGCCGTGAACGTCCTGCCCGTCAAGGGCACCCTCGCTGCCAAGATGGCCAACGGTGCCCGCGCCGCCGCCCAGCTCAAGCCTGTCGGCGGCGACAGCATGCCGTACCTCGTGGGAGTCACGCTCGTCTCCGCGGACGGCACGTGGGCCGGGAATCTGCCCGGCAGTTGGGGTGAGAACGACCTGGACGGGCGTACGGACCGCACCTCCTGGCAGGGCGATGCGGACGACCTCGTGGACACCTTCCGTGCCCAGCTCGAAGACCTTCAGATGGGCGGCGTGAAGCAGTGAGGACGACGACGCGACGACGTACGACGACGTGGGCGGCGGCGGGGGCCACCGTGGCCGCGCTCTGCGCACTGGCCATCGCCCCCGCGGCGGCGGCGGTCCCCGGCGGCTGGGAGTCGGCCGCGCTCGGCCTGCCCGCCGCGCAACGGCTCAGCACCGGCAAGGGCGTCACGGTCGCCGTACTGGACACGGGTGTGGTCGCCGACCACGCCGACCTGAAGGGTCATGTCACCACAGGACCCGACTACGTCGGTGACATCGCCGCGACGAGCGACCCGGGTTGGGGGGTGCACGGCACGGCGATGGCCTCGGCCGTCCTCAAGGTCGCGCCGGACGCGGGGATCCTCTCGGTGCGGGTGATCGACGAGAAGGAGCACAAGGCGGATACGGCCAGGAGCGGCACGAGCCCGGTCGCCAAGGGTGTCGAGTACGCCGTCAAGCACGGCGCCGACGTGATCGTGCTGTCGCTCGGCGACAGTGGCCAGCTCACGCAGGACCACAACTCGGCCGAGGCGCAGACCATCGGCTACGCCGTGAGCAACGGGGTTCCCGTCGTCGCGGCGGCGGGCAACAGTGGAGGCGGCGACAACTCCGGTGCCTATCCCGCCGGTTACCCGACGGTGATCTCGGTCGCCGGTACCGGGAAGGACGGTCGGCACGCCCCGCACTCCACGGTGCGCACGTACAACGCGGTCGCCGCCCCCGCGGTCGGTGTCACCATGGCGAAGAACACCGGCGGCCACACCGTGGCGGACGGTACTTCCGCCTCGGCCGCGCTGGCCTCGGGCGTCGTCGCCCTGATGCTCGCGGACCACCCGAAGCTGACGCCCGCGCAGGTGCGTTCGGTTCTCACGTCCACGGCGCACCACCCGGCGGGCGGGCACGACGCGCTGGTCGGCTACGGGCTGATCGACGCGGCGGCAGCGGTGCGAGGCGCCGCGTCGGCTCCCGCGGACCGCACGGCCGCGGTCGCCGACACGGGCCGTGCGCACCTGGGCACACCCGAGGGCACATCCAGGACCGTGCACGCGCCTATGGAGCAGGACATCTGGCTGGGCGGTCTCGGCGCCGCCGGGGCCGGACTGCTGATGCTCGCGGGGGTGGCCGTCGCGGCACGGCGGGCCCGTGGGCGGCGCGCCACGCAGTTCTGACCCACCGGGCCGGTCCCCAGCCGTTCAGGGAGCCAGCCGCTTGCTGAACCAGTGCTCGGCGTAGATGTCGTCGTTGTGCGGCTCGGTCTCCTCGTAGCCGAGCCGCGCGTACAGGGTGCGGGCCTCGATCAGGTCGCCGCGGGTGTCGAGCCTGATGCTCTGGGCACCCAGGGCGCGGGCCGCTTCCTCGGCCGCCGCCACGAGCAGCGGCGCCCCGCCCTTGCCGCGCAGCTCCTTGGTCACGAAGACGCGGGTCAGCTCGGCGGTGGCCGCGTCCACGAGCCGCACCCCCGCGGTCCCGGCGGGCTCCCCGTCGTAGCGCCCGACGATCAACTGCCCTACCGGCGGCTCCAGTTGCTCTCCCGCTCCGGCGGCGATGCCGCGCTCCAGCTCCGCCGGGTCGGTGGCGCGGCCCCGGTGCAGCACGTACCAGCGGTCGCTCACCTCCGTGTAGTACGCGCGCCACAGTGCGGCTGCGACGGGGGAGCCGTACGGCTCGGCGGAGAGAGTCCAGGCGGTGCGCATGGCGCATTGTGGGAACAGTGGGGCGAGGCGACGCAACCGAATTTCGCCATAGGGGCACCACGGGACGCGTGGCCTGTTTGAGCCGGGCGGTGCGGGCAACCCGGGCGTAGGTAAGCACGCTTGACCCAAATACTACGACGGATACCGGAAAGGTCGGGAAGACACCCATGTCCACAGGCATGATCATCGTTCTGATCGTGGTCGGGATCGTGGTCGTCGTCGCGGCGGGCGTCTTCGCCGCGCGGACCAAGCCCCGCGGCGGACGCGGCCTGAAGAGCCGCTTCGGACCCGAGTACGAGCGGGCTGTCGCCCGGCACGACGGCGACACGAAGGCCGCGGAGCGGGAGCTGACGGAGCGGGTGCGGCGACACGGTTCGCTGCGCACGCACAATTTGGAACCGGCCGCGCGCGAGCGGTACCTGGCGCGCTGGACCAGCGCACAGGAGCGTTTCGTCGAGTCGCCCGCGGAGGCGGTCGCCGAGGCCGACCTGCTCCTCGCCGACCTCGCGAAGGAGCGCGGCTTCCCCGACGGCGGCGGCTACGAGGAGCGCCTTGAGGCCCTCTCCGTCCACCACGGGCAGCATGTGCACGGCTACCGGCGCGTCCACCTGGCGGCGAACGCCCGCACGGGCGGCGCCGAGGAGAGCCGGGCCGGTACGGAGGAGCTGCGCGAGTCGATGGTCGAGGCGCGGGCCCTGTTCGAGGACATGGTCGGAGTGAACGGCCACGGCCCGCGCCGGGCGGGGACGGACCGCACCACCACGGACGGAACCGCAGACCGCGCGGCGGACGACGGCGCGGCGACGCACGACAAGCGGACGAGCACCCTCAAGGGGCGCCTGGCGAAGGGGAGTTGATCGGAGATGACGAACATCGATCGAGCACGACAGGGCGCGAACGGTTCGGCACCGGACCACGACCCGCTGGGCGACCCGGTGAATCGCACCACGCCCGAGCCCCTGCGGGAGCCCCGCGAGTCCCGTGAGCGGGTGCCGGGGGCGGGCGTCGAGGGCGGCGCCGCCGATCCCCTCGCGCCGGGCGCCGCGGCAGACCGGACCGGCACCGGCCGTCACCTCACGGGCGACCGTGGCGACGGCCTCAGGGACGGCCGTGACGACCGCCTCACGGAGGATCGCGGCGACCGCCCCGCAGACGGTCGCGGAGACCGCCTCTCGGGCGGCCGTGACGACCGCCTCGCAGAGGACCACGGTGCCCCCCTCACGGGCGACCGCGGCGATCGCCACGGCGTCCACCACGCGAAGCACCTCGGTGACGGTCACCAGGACCACCACGGCGGCATCGACGACCCGGGCCACGGCCTGCGCTCCGCGCTGGTCGCCCCGGACGCCCGCGAGGACATAACGGGCCGCCTCCAGCACGCCGTCGCCGGTTTCGTCGACCGGCCCCGGGTCGCGGTCGAGGAAGCCGACCGCGTCCTGGAGGACCTGACGGCCCGCCTCACCGAGACCCTCGCCGGGCACCGCCAGACGCTGCGCACCTCCTGGCAGGACTCCGGGGAGGACACCGAGCGGCTGCGCCTCGCCCTGCGTGACTACCGGGAGACGGCGGAGCGCCTGCTGAACATCTGAGCAGCCGAGCGGGAGGGCTCCGGCTACTCGCTCGTGGCCAGGGACGCCGCTTCCCAGGCAAAACCGTCCGGGTCGGTGAACGACCCGGCGGTGCTGCCGAGCACGATCCGGTGCGACCCCGCACCGTCCTCGGGAACGCCGGCGTCCTTGGCCAGAGCCGCGCGCTTGTACAGAGCCAGCTTGACGGGCCCGGCCCCGGCCCCGTCTTCGAATTCGACGTACTTGCCGCCGAAACTCTTGCCCACGGTCAGGCCCTGCCCGACGTAGAACTGCTTGCTCGCCTTCACGTCCTCGACGCCGAGCAGCAGCACGATCGCGTCGATGTCGCGGGTGGCCGGGCCGCTGTTCTTCTTCGCGGAGGTCGCGATCTTCCAGATCGTCCCGTCCGGGGCCTGTACGACGCCGCCGTAGCCCCAGAGCGACTTCGAGACGGGCTTCAGCGTGGTGGCGCCGGCCGCGAGGGCCGAGCCGACCAGGCCATCGACGGTGGCGGGCTGCGCGACCGTGAGCGACAGCGTGAACCCGCGGAAGCCGGACGTCGCCTCCTCGGAGGCGCGCAGGCGCAGCTTCGGGCCGAGCCCGAAGGCGGCGTCGTAGAAGCGGTCGGCGGCCGTGGGGTCGGCCACCTCGAGGGTGACGGATGCGATGGAAGTCATGCGTATCACGCTAGTTCCGCCCCGGCCGCCGACGCTTCTCCATTCCTGACCGGTATTCCTGACCGGTCTCCCGGAGGGCGCTACGCGTCCTTGGGCGCCGCCTGCTGCACGACCTCGAACGACCACAGCGAGGACCCGCTCGAAGCGGGCTTCGGGCGGTCGCCGCCGCCCTGGTGCGCCGCCTTCATCGGGCCCTCCATCCACGCCTTGAACGACTCCTCGTCACGCCACCGCGTGTACACCAGGTAGTCGTCGGTGCCCTCGACGGGACGGAGCAGCTCGAACCATTCGAAGCCGTCCGAGTTCTCCACGGCGCTCGCGCGGGACGCGAACCGCTGCTCCAGGACCTCGCGCTGTTCGGCCGGGACATTCAGGACATTGATCTTGACGATGCTCATGGGGTCATCCTGCCGCACCGTCGGCCGGCGACGAACGGGCCTCCCGCCAGCGGCGGACGATCTCCTCCACGTCGTACGGCTTCAGGCCAAGGGGCGGGCCCGGTGGCGGCTTGAACATCATGTCGCTGATCTTGGCGTTGATCTCGGTGACGATCCGGCGCACCGCCTGTTCCGAGGGGGCCTTCGAGGCCGCCTCCAGGGCGTCCTCGGCCTCCTTGCGCAGGGCCAGGGTGGGCGGCAGGACGGAGAAGCCCTCGCGGGCCATCTTCTGCTTGATCCACCAGTTCTCGTCGTACGTGGAGTCGCTCGTGGGGTCCAGGGGCTTGCCGGCGCCCGCCAGGGAGGCGAAGTCGCCGCGGCGCTCGGCGTCGCGGATCTGCTTGTCGACGAATGACTCGAAGCTGACGCCGGGTGGTTTGCGTTCGGTCATGAACTCATTGTCGCGCAGGCCGCCTTCAACGGTCCGGGGAGCCATAGGATGCGGCCGCTGAGTATGGAAGCGGACACTGGGGGAGTGCGGTGCTCGAACTGACCATGGCCACGATGGCCGGCGGCGACGCGGGGGCCACGGCCGGGATGGCGATGGCCGAGGAGGCGAGTGAGCCGGGGGCCGTGCTGCGGGTGGGGCGGGACGGCAGCGTGTGCCGGCTGGCGACGCCGGAGGACTGGCTGTTCGTGTCGCGGGTGCATCTGGAGTTCCGGTGCGGGCCCGACGGGGAGTGGAGCGTGTTCTGGCTGCGGGGGTCGCAGGACGACCCCGCCTCGGAGGTGCGGGTGCGGCTCGGGGCCGGGTCGGGTCACGGCCAACCGCTCGCGTACGGCGGGGCGTTGCGGCTGCCGCGCGGCGGCTCCGGCGAGGTCGTCGTCCTCGACCGGAGCGGGCCGCGCAGTGTGAACGTGGGGTTCTACCACGAGGGTTGAGCCGCGGATCGGTTAGGCCTCCGCGCAGTCCTGTAGGTATCAGTCTGCCTGTGCGTATCAGTTCTGCCCGTACGTATCAGTTCTGCCCGTACGTATCAGGTCTGCCCGTACGTATCAGTCTGCCTGTACGTATCAGTCCTGTACGTAGGCCAGGGCGAAGCCGTCGTAACCCTTGGAGCCCACCGTCTGGATCGCAGTAGCGTCCAACTTCGGGTGATCGGCGATGAGTTGGAGCGCGGCGCGGGTACCCCTGACGTCGGGCTGGGTGTCCTCGGGGTCGACGACGCGGCCGCCGCGCACCACGTTGTCGACGACGATCACGCTGCCGGGGCGCGTCAACCGCACGGCCCAGTCGAGGTAGTGGGGGTTGTTCGCCTTGTCCGCGTCGATGAAGACGAGGTCGAACACCCCGCCTTCCGCGGCGAGTTGCGGCAGCGAGTCCAGGGCCGCGCCGACCCGGACCTCGACCACCTTGTCCAGGCCCGCGCGGGCGATGTTGGCGCGGGCTACCTCGGCGTGCCGCGCGCTGTACTCCAGGCTGATCAGCGTGCCGTCGGCGGGCAGGGCGCGGGCCAGCCAGATGGTGCTGTAGCCGCCGAGGGTGCCGATCTCCAGGATGCGCCGTGCGCCCTGGATCCGGGCGATCAGGTGCAGCAGCTTTCCGTTGGTGGCGGAGACGCTGATGCTGGGCAGGCCTGCCGCCTCGCTGTCCGCGAGGGCGGCGGCCAACGCCTCGTCGGCGGGGGCGAGCAGACCACTGAAGTAGGCGTCGACGGCGGCCGCGGGGCCGGGCTGCTGGGGCTCGGGGCGAGAGGTCATGAACGGCAGACTAGGACAGCCCCCTGTGCGCGCGGGGCTCTGCCGCTCAGACCGCCGGCGGAGAGCCCGGGAGCGGGCGGCCCGCCGACTCGCGCATGCGCCAGGCCGCGATGCCGCCGATGAGGGCCGCGGCCATCATGTAGTAGGCCGGGATCATCAGGTTGCCGGTGGCCGCGATCAGGGCGGCGGCGACGAGCGGGGTGGTGCCGCCGAACAGGGACACCGAAAGGTTGAAGCCGACGGACAGGGAGCCGTAGCGGACCTTCGTCTGGAACAGGGCCGGGAGCGTCGAGGGCATCGACGACGTGAAGCCGACCAGGAGCAGGCCGAGGGCCGCGAGGCCAAGGGCGATCGCCCAGGTCGAGCCCGCGCGGATCAGCAGTACCGCCGGGACGGAGAGCAGGATGAAGCCCGCGCTGGCCGCGCCGATCACGACACGGTGGCCGAAGCGGTCGTTGGCCCGGCCCGCCGGGATCTGCACGCACATCATCAGCACCATCACGGCGATGAGGATCAGCGTGCCGTGCGTCGCGTCGTAGCCGAGCTCCTCGCTCAGGAACGTCGGCATGTACGAGAGGAGCATGTAGTCGGTGACGTTGAAGACGAGGACGAGGGCGATGCAGATCGCCATCGCGTTGCCGTTGCCGACGAACATGTCCTTCAGCTTCGGCTTGGGCCGCTCCTTGTGCTTGGACTCGGCCTCCTCCGTCAGCTTCAGGAACGCCGGGGTCTCCTCCAGCTTCATCCGCACATAGAGCCCCACCAGGCCGATCGGACCGGCGATGAGGAACGGCAGGCGCCAGCCCCAGCTGTACAGGTCGCCGTCGGACAGGAGCGTCGTCAGCGCCGTCGCGAGGCCCGCGCCCGCCACGTAGCCGATGAGCGTGCCGAACTCCAGGAACGAGCCGAAGAAGCCGCGCCGCTTGTCCGGGGAGTACTCGGCGATGAACGTGCACGCGCCGCCGTACTCACCACCCGTCGAGAAGCCCTGCAGCATGCGCGCCGCGATCAGCAGCACCGGCGCCCATACACCGATGGAGTTGTACGACGGGATCAGACCGATCGCGAACGTTCCCGCCGCCATCATGATCATGGTGATGGCGAGGACGCGCTGCCGGCCGATGCGGTCGCCGAGCGGGCCGAAGAAGGCGCCGCCGATGGGGCGCACCAGGAAGGCGGCGGCGAACGTGCCGAGCGTGGAGAGCACCTGGGCCGTGCTCGACGCCGTGGGGAAGAAGACATGGCCGAGCGTCGCGGTCAGGTAGCCGTAGACGCCGAAGTCGAACCACTCCATCGCGTTGCCGAGCGCCGCCGCCTTGACCGCACGCTTGACCAGCGACGGGTCGGTGACGGTGACGTCGGAGGAGGTGGCCGGCCCGTGGTCCCGCACGGGTGCGGAGACCTTGCCGGTACTGACTGCGATGGACGTGGCACTGGCCAAGGGTCCGCTCGCCTGCCTTTCGTGGGGGACAAGGGCAAAGGCCGTCCACGGGGAACGGCCTTAAATCGACCATAGGGGCGTTCGCGAGCGTTACGGGTAGTGTTCACCACGCCACGCTCTGCTCGGAAACCCAATCTGACCTGGGGATACTCCGAGCCGCCCGTGTGCCCCAAACGGACAATTCTGTGATCTTTGTCGCGGAACCAGGCCTGTGTAGTGCGCAATTAAGCAGCGACGAGCTGCCTTGCGACGCCGTCTTCCGGTCAAATCCGAGTGGACAGACAGGTGAAGTAGGGGTTGCGTGCGTCTCATACCGGGGGTGGTGCGAACCTCTAGGGACGAGTAGGGACGACATGGGGCATCCCGCGGCTGCGCGGATGCCGACACGGGCGGGAGGGCCGGGAGCGCGTGGCGAATGTGGAGCACAGAGGGCCGATGACAGGGCCGGCAGGCGCGGAGACGGGGCGGGTGAGCGCCGTACGCGCCGGCCTGTGGCTGATCGCCGCCGTGCTCGCGGCGCGTCAGCTCGTGGCCGTCCTCAGCACGCCGCGCGGCGAGCGCCTCACCGACCTGGAGACCTGGATCGGGCCGAACGGGGTGCTGCACGTCAAGGGCTCCCTGTACGACGCACCCGACCGGTTCACCGGCACACCCTTCGCGGGACTCGTCCTCAAACCGCTCTCCCGCGCCGCCGAGCAGGCGCTCGGCTGGGGCTGGACGTTCGGCTCGCTCGCCCTCGTCGTGGCGCTCGGCCTGGTCGCCGCGCGCGCCCTGCCGGGGCCCGTCTCCCGGCGTACGTCCCTGTTCGCGGCGCCCGTCGCGATCAGCCTGCTCATGCTGTCGCTGCCCGTGCGCAACGCGTTCAACCTGGGGCAGACCAGCATCCTCCCCGTCCTCCTTGTCCTCCTCGGCTGTTTCGCCGTACGCGGGGAGAAGGCGTCCGGCGTACTCGTCGGCGTCGCCGCCGCCCTCCAGCCGACCGTGCTGCTCTTCGCGCCGCTGCTCTGGTTCACCGGCCGCAGACGCGCCGCCGTCACGTCGGGCGGCACCTTCGTCGCCGCGACCGGCCTCGCCTGGGCCGCGATGCCGCACGACTCATGGACGTACTGGGTGCACCACCTGGCCGGCGCGGGCCTCGCCACCGACCCGGCCGCCAACGCCAACCAGTCACTGCACGGCATGCTGCTCCGCTTCGGCCTGGAGGGGCCCCTCGAAAAGGTGCTGTTCCTCGTCCTCGGCGCGGCCGTCGCCGTCGTCGGGGTGCGCCGCGCCGTCACCTACGCACGCGACGGCCAGCTGCTGCTCGCCGTCGCCATCACCGGCTGCGTCGCCGTCGCCGTCTCCCCGACGACCTGGCAGCACCAGCTCCTGTGGGTGCTCCTCGCGGTCGTCGGCCGCGTCGGCAAGCGCGCCTCCGACCGGTACATGTGGCCGGTCCTCGTCATCCTCGCGCTGACGCTGCCGTCGAAGATGCTGCTCCCGAACATGACGTCGCTCGATCCGATCCGGGACAACGTCGTGCTGATCGCGGCCCTCGCCGCCGCCTGCGTCGTCCCCTTCCTCTCCCGTACGTCACCGCTGTACCGGACGCCGGTCCCGACCGAGTACGCCGCACCCGTGCCCGCCCGCTGGACGTGGGTGCCGCTCTTCCCCCTCTGGCGCCGGGTCCTGGCCCGCCCGAACCTCATCCTCGAACTGCTCCTCATCCGCGTCGGCTACTCCGCGTACCAGCAGGTCAGGCTCGCCGCGACCGGCGGCACGATCTCCGGCGGCCGGGCCACCGCCGAGCACCACGGGGCGCAGATCCACTCGATCGAGAAGTTCCTGCACATCGACATCGAGCACTGGGTCAACCACACGGTCTTCCACCACGCCGTCTGGCTGAAGGACTTCTTCAACTTCTACTACACGTCGTTCCACTTCGTGGTGCCGCTGAGCCTGCTCGCCCTCATGTACGTGCGCCGCCCCGCCGAGTACCGCTGGGCCCGCTCGGCCCTCGGCTTCGCCACGCTGCTCGCCCTCATCGGCTTCTGGGCCTACCCGCTCGCGCCGCCGCGCCTGATGCCGGGCCTCGGCTTCATCGACACGGTGCACGGCGCCCAGGACTTCTCCAAGCCCAACTACGGCACGCTGACCGAACTCACGAACCAGTACGCGGCGATGCCCTCACTGCACTTCGGCTGGTCCCTGTGGTGCGGCATCGTCATCGTGGTCCTGGCGCGCAGGAAGTGGGTGAAGGCCCTCGGGATCATCCACCCCCTGTGCACGGTCTCCGCGATCGTCGGCACCGGCAACCACTGGATCCTCGACGCGGTGGGCGGTGCGACCGTCGTCGGCGCCGGGTTCTTCCTTACGTACGCACTCCAGGGCCCACGCGCGCGAACGGCGGAGCAACCACTCGCACAGGTGGATTCGGACCATAAGTCGGGTGCTTCTGTGGCTAGTTGATTACGCTGTGCAGCCGACCTGAGGGGGCTGCATGGCCAACGTCAACGTCCTCGACCCGAGCGCCTCACCGCTCGACTACTACGGCTTCGAACTGCGCCGACATCGGGAGGCCGCAGGCCTGACGCAGGACAAGCTGGGCGCGATCCTCAACTACACGGGCTCCCTGGTGGGCCAGATCGAGACGGCGCGCAAGCTGCCGACGCCGGAGTTCAGCGAACGTGTCGACGCGGGGCTCGGCACGGACGGCTTCTTCTCACGCCTGGTGGGGCTCGTCCTGAGGTCCCAACTGCCCGCCTGGTTCCAGCAGGTCGCCGAGCTGGAGGCGCGGGCCGTCGAGATCTGCGCCTTCCACACGCACCTGGTGCACGGGCTGCTCCAGACCCGGGAGTACGCACGGGCGGTGCTCGGCGCGCTCGACCAGGAGAACCTCGACGACCGCACCGAAGTCCGGCTCGCGCGACAGCGAATTCTGGACAAAGAGGAGCCGCCGGTGGTGTGGCTGATCCTCGGTGAAGGGGTGCTCTATCAGGACATGGGTTCCGGTGAACGGGGTGTCATGCGGGGGCAGTTGGAGCGGCTGTTGTCGTACGAGAACGATCCGCGGGTGAATGTGCAGGTGCTGCCGTTCCCGGCGGGGCCGCACGCGGGAGCTCAGGGCTCCTTCGACCTGTTCCGCTTCTTCTCCGATCCGGCCATCGTCTATACGGAGGGGTACGGGCAGGGGCATCCAACGGCCAATCCGAGCACTGTGAAGGACTGTTCGCTCCGTTACGATCACTTGCAGGCCACTGCTCTGTCCGTGCGGGACTCGGCGGAGCTGATCAGGTACGTGATGGAGGAGCACTATGCCGAAGTCGACGAACGTCCAGTGGCGTAAGTCCAGTTACAGCGGCGACCAGGGCGGTGATTGCGTGGAATGCGCGCCGCTCGGGGCCACCCTCGCCTGGGCCAAGTCCTCCTACAGCGGTGACCAGGGCGGCTCCTGCGTCGAGGTCGCCGGAACGCCCTGCGCCACCGTCGCCGTGCGGGACTCGAAGGATCCCGCGGGGCCGAGCATCTCGTTCTCACCGGAGGCGTTCGGCGCGTTCGTGAAGGTCTACTCCGCGTAGCCCTTGCCCTGGAGGTGCAGGGCGCGCAGCGCCGCCTCCAGGGCGAAGCGGTGATCGGGGTCCTCCAGCCAGTCGCCGTAGTGCGAGTCCAGATTGCGCAGGCGGTAGCGGACGGTCTGGGCGTGCACGTTGAGCATGCTGCCGACCTCGTGCGCGGTGCCGCGCGTCGTCAGCCAGGCGTGCAGCGTCTCCACGAGGCGGGTGCGGCGCGCGCCGGACGCCTTGTCGAGCGGGGCGAGTTCACGCGCGGCGAGCTGGGTGACAAGCGCCGGGTCGGAGAGCAGCCACAGGGTCGCCAGGTGGTCGCCGGCGTCGATGACCTGGGCATCGGGCACGATCCCGTCGTCCACGAGCTGGAGCACGCGCCGGGCCCAGCGCAGTGAGTCGGCGGCCTGCTCGGTGGGCACGGTCAGGCCGATGGCGTACGAGCTGCCGGGCGCGGCGGCCGCGAGCATGGCGCGGCGCTCCTCGGTGAGCGGTCCCGGGATCAGCAGGTGCGGCTGCGGTGCGCCGAGGTCCGCGAGGATGTCGATGGGCAGACCCGCTTGGACGTACTCGGCGGGGATCCGTAAAGCGACCATGGTCACTTCGGACGGCAGCTGCCAACCCGCCTGTTCACAGAGGCTGTTGATAGTGATGTGCGTCAACGGAGTCCCGGCGAGCAGCAGGTGCAGCAACCGTCTTCGCAGGAGCTCTCCCGCCGCGCCCGCTCTCGACTGCACCTCCATGTACCCCTCGTGGGACAGCTCTTCGAGCTCGCCGACGTAGGCGAAGAGGGCCTCGGCGAAGGCCAGCAGGAGCCCGGGGGAGAGGTCGAAGCGGCGGCCTAAGTCCTTCGCTCGGCGCAGGGCTATGCGGGCACCGAGGCGGTAGGCACTCTGGAGCGTGTTGAGGTCCCGGCCCTCGTACGCCTCGACGCGGCCGAACGTGCGGAGCAGTTCGTCGCGGGTCGCGGTGGAGGCCGAGGGGTCGGCGACCCGGTCCACGAACGCCTTCAGGCTCTGCTCGACGCCCTGCCGGATCGCCGTCTCGTTCGGCCCGCTCAGCAGCGCGGCGTACTCCGGGAACGCGCGCGTCACCTCGACCCCGATCTCCTTGATCAGGCCGGGGAGTTCGGGCCGCATGATGCGCGCGAACTCCCGGGGCAGCGGCCCCAGCGGGTCCTCGACATCCGTGGTGTGCGCGGGCAGGGGCATAGCCGCTTTCCTCGCTTGTCCGGGCGCCGGGTGGGGGCCGGGTGGGACTACGCAGGGGTGTGGTCCCGCCCGCCAGGTGCGTACCAATGGGGCCTATGAAATTAGAACAACTACTGTGAGTTGTACATCTGTTGCGCAGGGATTGATCGCTGAGTGGGGGATGTGGCTGAGAAGTGATGGGTGGCTCAGGGAGCCGACAACTTGAGCGGCGGCAGGGGCGGCATGACCGGGGGGCAGCCGAATTGGAGCTCCGGTGAGCAGACAGGAGCCTGGTTCATGGCGATGACGTTGTCCGGGCCGCTGATGGCGGCGGTGAAGAGGGGGTTGAGGTTCTCGCCGCCGGCTCCGCAGCCGGTGAACGCGGGGATCGTGACCTTGCCGGTCAGGAGGCCACCGGCGAGGACGTTCGTGTAGGAGCCGCTGCCGTCGTCGTTGATGGTGCCGCGCAAAGTCACGCGGAATGCCTTCTTCGTACGGCAGTCGGATCCGACGGGAAGCGCGGTGCCGTTCACCTTGACCGAGCGGATGCGGAGCGTCTGGAAGAACGTCGCGACGGCGTAGGCGCCTTCCGCGTTGCGCGTGCTGCCGGTGGAGATGGTGATGAGGCCGGTGTCGAAGGCGACCTTCGCCGACACGGGCATGAAGCCGAAGCCGAGGAAGGTCGAATCGGCCTCCGGCAAGGAAAGTCTTCCCAGGGAGTCGAAACGCGTCCATGTCTCAGTGGTCACCGGGTCGTCGGCCGACGCAACCTGGACGTTCGCGGCGACGTCCATGAGCGCGGGGGTCGCCGACGGATCGTTGATGATCATCGATCCGTTCTGCTTGCGCACCGTGGCGAGACCCACGGCGTAGGCGCACGCCTGGAATCCGGGCAGTTGCGACACGGACGGAGTGGAGGGCGGCGGCGGGGCTTGGCTGACGTCGGGCGTGCCGGTCGGCTTCTCCCCGCAGGTCACGTCTGCTGCCTTCGGCTCGTCCTCGTCCCCGGGAGTGACGGTGACGCCGTCGCCGGACTGCCCGTTCTCCTCGCCCGGTGCCGTTTCCTCGGACGGGGACTGCTCCGGTTCCGTCCCGGGCCCGCCCGGGACGGCCACCTTCGCCAGGCGTGAGTCGGCGCCCTCGGCCGGTGAGCAGGTGGCGGTGGTCGGCGCGCCGGAGGCGGAGGCCACCAGCAGGGTAAGATCACCGGCGATCAGCTCGATCTCGCCGGGGGAACCGACGGTGATCGAGGGGACGTCCCCGGTGTGCGCCAGGACCAGGTCCGTGCCGTCGGCGGGCATGTCGGTCCGGCCGCTCAGGCCGGACCAGGTGGCATCCGCCTTCTGCCCGTTCTGCCGGACCTCCACCGCGAGGGTCGCCTCGCTCGTCAGCTCCTCCCCAGCGGGAAGGCGGTCGGCGAGTTCGGCACGCGGCAGGACGGTCTCCACCTGGACGGGGCCCGCTTGGATCGGCTGCCCGGCTACGGCGGTCGCCGGCAACTGGGTGGTCACCTTCACGGTGGCGGCCAGCTTCGCCGCCGCCTGTGTGGCGTTCGGGCTCGCGTCCGCGTTCGCCGCCGTGGGCAGTTCGCACGCGTAGGACAACTGCACCGAGGCAGGCGGTTGTTCATCGGCGCGCGAACCGGAACCGGACAGCAGCCCGGCGACCAGCGCGGCCGAGGCGACGGACGCCACCCGTATGGTCCGCCGCCGTACCTGAGGTCCGGTCCGCCGTGCGCTCGCTCTCATCCGCTCATGCCTCCTGTAGTCGTCTTTCCTCACCCGCATGCCGGCCCTGACGGGAAAACACACGTGCGCCCGCCGCCGAGTGGGCCCGGCGGCGGGCTGAGCGGTGCTACACGATCACGGGGAGGTGATCGTCTGCTGCGCGGTCATCACGTAGTTGGCCACGAAGTCGGCGTGCGAGCCCGCGGTGAACAGACCGAGACAGCTGGCGCCCGCCTGTGCGGCGAGGGAGCCGCCGCCGGTCACATGCAGGGTCTTCGTGGTGTTCTCGTACCAGCCGTTGGTCGTCCCCGCGAAGGTCGCGTTGCAGCCGACGCCGGTGATGGTGGCACTGATGTTGCTGATGTTGCCGTCGATGTGGTTCGCCGTAGTACCCGTGGCGTTGACGTAGAAGGGCGTCGCGGTCGAGGCCGTGGTGGTGACCGTGAACGGGATGCCGGCGACCTTGCAGGTGGAGAAGGTCAGGCTGGTGATGGAGCCGAGCTGGGCGCCCGCCAGGCCGGACCCGGACTTCAGAGTGCCCTTCGCCTGCGAGGAGGCACAGGTGAGGACGGCCGAGCCCACCGTCATCTTCGGGTTGGTGGCGTTGGCCGTGAACGCCCCGCCGGGCGTGACCGTGTAGGTGGCCAGCGCCCCGGCCGAGGCCGAGGAGATCGAGAGGCCGAAGGCCGAAGCGAGCGCGGCAGCGGCGATGGCGGTGTTACGGGCGAATCTGCGCACAGTGGTTCCTCCGCGGATCGAGGGTGAATTGAGTGGGGGAGCGTGACCGCTTCGCGGTGACGCGACCGTGTCGCAACTTCAGGCAACCGCAAGGGATCGGCCCGCAGGCCGATTTTCGTCGCCTTCGAGACGGACGTTACGAGCTAGTAACCGAAAGCCGCAATGGGAAAGCCCGAGGTTCCTCGGACGGATCGGAACGCGCAGTTTTTCTTGTCTCTCCAAGAACAGATCGCGTGACTTTCCTTGTCCGCGAGTGACGAGTTTACGGCTCGGTCCCAGAATCACTCACTCGGTGAGCAAGGCGAAGCCGTGAATGCTCACTTGCTGCTAAACGCACGAGTAGTGGAAGAACTGTCAGCAAGGCCCATTGTGCGAAAGGTTTCCCGTGAGTAACGTCCGGGCTCGCATTCCCCTACGAGAAGGGAAAACCGGCATGGCCACTCTCAGACGTATGTCCGTCCTCGGCGCGACGGCGGCCCTGGCCACGATCGCCTCCATCGGTACGTCCTCCGCGGCCGGCACCCAGCTGAACGGAAACTGGGCGCCGTTCAACCGCTGCCCGGTCGACAACGCCACCATGCTGGGCGCCGACGGCATCAACGACCAGGCGACGTGCATCTCCTCCAGCTCGGCCAGCGGTGTCATCAAGATCGGCAGCTCGGTCGTACCTACGGGCAAGACCGACCTCCAGGTGGGCATCGTCACCCACTCCGACGGCACCAACACGGTGGTCGCCCCGTCGAGCGGCGCACTCATCGCCGACCCCGCCGACCTGCCCGGCGGTCTGCTGGGACTGATGTGTCCCAGCTCTGTGCCCGTCGTCAGCGCCGTCTGCGGGCAGATCACCAACAGCACGGTCAACCGGGTCGTCGCGACCGTAGAATCCGTGGGCACCCCCTCCGACTTCCAGCTGCTCGCCGGGGTCTCCGAGGGCGTACCGATCATCTCGATCCCGGTCCGCGTCCACCTCAGCAACCCGCTCATCGGCAGCAACTGCTACATCGGCACCAAGTCCGCGCCGGTCATCCTGCGCCCGGGGAACGCCGCCGCGCCGAACGTCGCAGCGGACAGCGCCGCCTCCAATGGCACGCCCGCCGAATCCGGACCGTTCGGCCGGCTCGCGCTGACCGGCTCCACCCAGCAGGACCTCACCTTCGCGGCACCGGGTGCGAGCGGTTGCGGTCCCCTCGGGCTCGGCGCCTTCAACTGGGCCGTCAACCTCAAGTCCGGCCTTCCGGCCGCCTCGGGCGTGAACAGCGTCAAGCTCAACAACACCTCGACCTACCTGGGCACCCTGAACGACCCGGGCGCCGCCGCGCCGAACCAGGGCAAGGTGTTCTCCCAGTACTGGCACTCGGCTGTCAAGTGATGCGGTTGCTGCTGCGCAGGGCGGTGACGGGTGGGCTTGCGCTCGTCGCCGCGCTGGGGGTGTCGGTGACGTCGGCGTCCGCCACGGGGAGTGGGGCGTGGACGGTCAGTCCTGGTGGGAGTTATGCGGGGGATGCGGTCAAACCTTGGTTTCGGGCCGGGGCTCTGACGCTGGCCTGTGGCGCTGGGCACATCTCAGGATCGCTCGCGACCAGTGACTCCGACGGTCTGGCCGCCGGGACTCTCGTACCGTCGTACTCGACCTGCGTCCTCGCTGGGATTCCCTTCAGCCTCACCCCGGGTGCGGGCCCCTGGAAGATCAACTTGTTGGGACGCAATGTCGCCAACCCCTCCAAGGTGGACGTATCCGTCAGTGGGATCGAGTTCAACTGGTCCGCGACGGGTTGTACCACGAAGTGGACCGGAACTCTTTACGGTCAGTACGACAACGCCACCGGTCGGCTGAGCACGGGCCTCGACGGGGTGCCGGCCAGTCAGCTCGTGGCTGGTCCGGGGGTGTCCTGCCTCGGGCTCTTCCACTCCGGTGACACGCTCGACATCAAGGCGACCTACACCCTCGCCCCCAAGCAACAAATCACCCCACCCGCCTGACCGTCTTGTCGCCAGGTGATAAATCCACGGGCGGGCCGGAATCGGTGCGGGAAATTGTCGAAATGCTATTGCTAGGCAAGGTTACTCGGTCGTAACGTCGGAAAAAGTTCCTACGCTCCTGGTCGACGGCCCCCCGCCGGCCAGGAGTTGCAGGAGATCCGGTCTGCACCCTCCTTCTGGCCGGTGTCTCCGTGACGGGGCCCCGATTCTTCGCCGTACCCCCGGCGAGTCGGGGCCCCGCCTCCAACTGTGGGGCGGCCTCGGGACTCAGTGGTTTCACTCATCCCCGGATAGGAGAGAACCGGTCTCTTGTCATCGGATGACAAGTTTTCAGAAAGATTCGGGGCGGTCGCTCCGAGATCTTGTCCGGCACGTATGAAGCGAATTACCGTGCGCTGCCGAGTTCGCTCGCTGAAGGTGAGAAGCGATGGGAATCGAAGTGAAGGTCGAGGGGCTCACCAAGTCCTTCGGCAAGCAGCAGATCTGGCAGGACGTCAGCCTCACCCTGCCCGCCGGCGAAGTGAGCGTCATGCTCGGCCCGTCCGGCACGGGTAAGACCGTCTTCCTGAAGTCGTTGATCGGTCTGCTCAAGCCCGAGCGGGGCCGCGTCCTCGTCGACGGCGTCGACATGGCGCGCAGCCCCGAGCGGGACATCATGGAGGCCCGGAAGCTGTTCGGCCTGATGTTCCAGGACGGCGCCCTGTTCGGCTCGATGAACCTCTTCGACAACATCGCCTTCCCGCTGCGCGAGCACACGAAGAAGAAGGAATCGGAGATCCGCCGCATCGTCATGGAGCGGATCGACGTCGTCGGACTCCTGGGCGCCGAAGGGAAGTTGCCCGGGGAGATCAGCGGCGGCATGAGGAAGCGGGCCGGTCTCGCGCGGGCTCTTGTCCTCGACCCCCAGATCATCCTCTGCGACGAACCCGACTCCGGGCTCGACCCCGTCCGTACGGCGTTCATCTCGCAGCTGCTCATCGACCTGAACACCCAGATCGACGCGACGATGCTCATCGTCACCCACAACCTCGACATCGCCGCGACCGTGCCCGACAACATGGGGATGCTGTTCCGGCGGAACCTGGTGACGTTCGGGCCCCGGGAGGTTCTGCTGACCAGCCGCGAGCCGGTCGTGGCGCAGTTCCTCACCGCCAGCAAGGCGGGGCCCATCGGGATGTCGGAGGAGAAGGACGCGGCGACGCTGGCCGCGGAGGCCTCCGGCGGTGCGGCGGTCGTGGAGCCCCGGGCCCTTGTACCGCAGCTCCAGCCTTCGCCGGGCCTCGGGGAGCGGGCCGCCGTTGCCCGGCGCCGGGCGCGGGTGTTGGGGATGCTTGACACGTTGCCGGAGTCGGCGCGGGCCGCGATCTTGGCCACGTACGGGTCCGATGCGATGGCGCCGACCGCGGTGCTGCCCCGGGCCGGGGGGACGCTGTGATGCTGCCGATCACAAATCAAGCCCCTCCGGCGATTGAGGAGCGGGGTCCGGGGCAGAGCCCCGGGGCTCTGCACAAGCGCCGCTTGAGGTCTCGTCTTCAGGTGCGGAGCGCGTCGTGGCTGGTCGCGCAGTTCCCCGCGCCCCTGGCGGTGACCCAGTGAGCGTCGACGACAAGGCTCCGGCGAGCGACATCGAGGGAAAGCCGGGCGCAGCCCCCCGTACCCCGAACCCCCTCCTCGGCCCCCTCCGCCAGACCGGCAAACTGTTCGCGCTCGGGCTGGAAGTCGCGCGGGCAGTCTTTCGCCGCCCGTTCCAGTTCCGGGAGTTCGTCGAGCAGTTCTGGTTCATCGCCAGCGTCACCATCCTGCCGGCGGCCCTCGTATCGATCCCGTTCGGCGCTGTCATCGCGCTCCAAGTCGGTTCGCTGACACAGCAGTTGGGGGCGCAGTCCTTCACCGGCGGCGCCAGCGTCCTCGCCGTCATCCAGCAGGCCAGCCCCCTCATCGTCGCCCTGCTCATCGCGGGCGCGGGCGGCTCCGCCATCTGCGCCGACCTGGGCTCGCGCAAGATCCGCGAGGAGCTGGACGCGATGGCCGTCATGGGCGTCTCGCCCGTGCAGCGCCTCGTCGTGCCGCGCGTGCTGGCCACCATGACGGTCGCGCTCCTGCTGAACGGCATGGTGTCCGTCGTCGGCACCCTCGGCGGCTACTTCTTCAACGTCGTCCTGCAACACGGCACTCCTGGCGCCTACTTGCAGAGTTTCTCCGCGCTCGCCCAGCTTCCCGACCTCTACATCAGCGAGCTGAAAGCCCTCATCTTCGGGTTCATCGCCGGGATCGTCGCCGCCTACCGCGGGCTCAATCCGCGCGGCGGCCCGAAGGGTGTGGGCGACGCCGTCAACCAGTCCGTCGTCATCACCTTCATCCTGCTCTTCTTCGTGAACATGGTGATGACCGGCATCTACCTCCAGATCGTTCCGCCGAAGGGGGGCTGAACCGTCATGGCCTCTCCACTCGTCTGGCTCGACCGCGGTGGCGACCAACTTCTGTTCTATATACGCGCGTTGCTGTGGGTGCCCCGCACTCTCGTCCGGTACACGAAAGAAGTGCAGCGGCTGCTCGCCGAGGTCGCCTTCGGCTCCGGCGGGCTCGGTGTCATCGGCGGCACCATCGGCGTGATGATCGCGATGACCGCCGCGACCGGAACTGTGGTGGGCCTTCAGGGATATGCCGCTCTCGACCAGATCGGCACCGCCGCCTTCACCGGGTTCGTCTCCGCTTACTTCAACACCCGCGAGATCGCCCCGCTGGTCGCGGGCCTCGCGCTCTCCGCCACCGTCGGCGCCGGGTTCACCGCCCAGCTCGGCGCCATGCGGATCAACGAGGAGGTCGACGCGCTGGAAGGGATGGGCATCCGGTCCCTGCCGTACCTCGTCACCACCCGCATCATCGCCGGCGTCGTCGCCATCATCCCGCTCTACGCGATCGGGCTGCTCTCCTCGTACCTCGCCTCGCGCCTGGTCACCGTCGTCTTCAACGGGCAGTCGGCAGGTACGTACGACCACTACTTCAATCTCTTCCTGTCGCCGACCGATGTGCTGCTGTCCGTGCTGAAAGTGCTCATCTTCAGCGTCATGGTGATCGTCGCGCATTGCTATTACGGGTATCGGGCCACGGGCGGTCCTGCCGGGGTGGGCGTCGCCGTCGGGCGGTCCGTGCGCAACGCCATCGTGCTCATCTCCGTCACCGACTTCTTCCTCTCCCTCGCTCTGTGGGGCGCCACCACGACCGTGAAGGTGGCGGGGTGACGATGACAAGCACGGAGATCGTCCGCCGCAGACTCGCGGGCCTGGTGTTCCTCGTCGTGCCCGCCCTGCTCATCTGGCTCGCCGTCGCCGTCTACAACAAGGACTTCGTCTCCTCCGACGACGTCGTCGTGGAGACCGGCAGCGTCGGCAACGAGATGCACCTCGGCGCCGAAGTGAAGCTGCGCGGCGTCGTCCTCGGCGAGGTCAGGGACATCGACGCCACACCCACCGGGGCCCGCCTCACCCTCGCGCTGAAGCCGGGCGCCCTCGACAGCGTCCCCGACGACGTCCGCGCACAGATGCTGCCGACCACCCTCTTCGGCGAGCGGTACGTCGCCCTCGTACCGCCGAGCGATCCCAGTACGCGGATGCTGACGGCCGGGGCCACCATCCCGCAGGACCGTTCCGCCAACGCCATCGAGCTGCAGCAGGTCCTCGACGACGTCCTGCCCATGCTGACCGCCGTACAGCCGCAGAAGCTGTCGTCCACGCTGTCCGCCGTCTCGCAGGCGCTCGAAGGACGAGGGTCCAGGCTCGGTGACACGCTCACCCAACTCGACGCCCACCTGCGGAAGTTCAATCCCAACCTGCCGACCCTGAACGAGGACCTGAAGCAGCTCGTCAAGGTCTCGCAGGTGTACGCCGACGCCGCGCCCGGCATCATCGACGCGCTCACCGACTTCACCACCACCAGCGGCACGATCGCCGAGAAGGAGAGCGACCTCGCCGGCGCCTACGGCAGCACCACCCAGGCCGCCGACGACCTCGACGCCTTCCTGCGCGCCAACCAGGACAACATCATCCGGCTCTCCGACACCTCACGCCCCACCCTCGAACTGCTCGCGAAGTACTCGTCCTCCTTCCCGTGCACCCTGCGCACCCTCGCCGACTTCGTGCCGCGCATGGACCGGGTGCTGGGCAAGGGGACCGATCAGCCCGGACTGCATGTGGACGTCAACACCGTTCCCTCCAGGGGGAGTTACGTCGCCGGAAGTGACACTCCCGCGTACACCTCCGGTGGCGGGCCGCACTGCTATCCGGTGCCGTACCTCGGCGCGGCGACCGCCAAAGCGCCCGTCACCGCCACCGCGTCCGCCGCGCAGGATCTCGGGCCCGCCAACTCGCCGCAGGAGAACGACCTGGTGAACGAGCTCATCGCGCCCGCCGCCAAGGCCTCGCCCGACGACCTGCCCGACTGGTCGAGCCTGCTCGTCGGACCGCTGTACCGGGGGACGGCGGTGAAGCTGAAGTGAGCAGCAGCGAAGAAGCCGGGTTCCAGCACATCAAGCGGCGGTCCCTCGCCGGGCCGCTCGTGAAGTCCTTCATCTTCGTCGTCGTCACCGCGCTGGCCACCACCGTGCTCGGCCTGAGCATCGCCAACACCGGGGTGGCGACGGACACCGACACGTACAAGGCCCTGTTCACCGACGTCACCGGGCTCATCGACGGCGACGGCGTACGCATCTCCGGCGTCAAGGTCGGCGAGGTCACCGACGTGCGGGTCGTCGACCGGCGCACCGCCCAGGTCACCTTCACCGTCGACGACGACCGGCGTCTGCCGGGCACCACCACGGCCGCCGTGAAGTACCTCAACATGGTCGGCCAGCGGTACGTGTCCCTGGAACGTGGCACCGGGGGCGGGGCGGGGGAGCTCACCTCCGGTGCCACCATCCCCCTCGCCCGGACCACGCCCGCGCTCGACCTGACCCTCCTCTTCAACGGGTTCAAGCCGCTGTTCGAGGGCCTGTCCCCGCACGACGTCAACGATCTCGCCGGGTCCATCGTGAAAGTCCTGCAAGGCGAGGGCGGCACCGTCGACAGCCTCATCGAGCACGTCGGCTCCCTGTCGACGACCGTCGCCGCCAAGGACAAGGTGATCGGTGAGGTCATCGGGAACCTGACGGACGTCCTGACCACCATCAACGACCGCGAGGACCAGTTCGACGACCTCGTCACCACCCTCAAGGAACTTGTCTCCGGGTTCAAGGAGGACCGCAAACCGCTCGGCGACGCCGTCGAGGCGATGGGCGACCTGACCACGGTCACCGCCGGGTTCCTCCAGGACGCGCGGAAGCCGCTGAAGGACGACATCCACCAGCTGGGCCGCCTGTCCACCTCGCTCGGTGACGGCATCCCGCAGATCCAGAACTTCCTCGACAAGACCCCCGCCAAGCTGACCGCCCTGTCCCGCCTGTCGTCGTACGGGTCCTGGTTCAACCTCTATCTCTGCGAGGCGAAGGTCGGCGGCGTGAAAATGTCCGACGGGTCGAAGCCACCGACCGGCATCTCCGTCACCGAAGCGAGGTGCCAGTGATGCGGAACCCGGTCTCCCGGCGACCCCGGCTCAAGCCCGTCAAGGAGCGCAACCCCGTCGGCGTCGCCGTCGTCGGCCTGGTGGTGCTCGCCCTGCTCGCGCTCGCCGCGGTCAATGTGAGCAGCCTGCCCGTCGTCGGCGGCGGCACCACCTACACCGCCGACTTCACCGAGGCCGCCGGGCTCGGCGACGGCGACGAGGTGCGGATCGCCGGCGTGAAGGTCGGCGAGGTCACCGGCGTCGCCCTCGACGGCAACAAGGTCAAGGTCTCCTTCGACATCAAGGACGACTCCACCTGGATCGGCGACCGGACGACCGCCGCCATCGCCATCAAGACGTTGCTCGGCGACAAGTACGTCGCCCTCGACCCGGTCGGCGGCGGAAAGCAGGACCCGGGCTCCCGCATTCCGGTCTCCCGCACCACATCCCCGTACGACGTCACGCAGGCCTTCGAGGACCTCAGCGGCACCATCGACGACATCGACACGAAGCAGCTCGCCGCGAGCTTCGAGACGATCTCCGAGACCTTCAAGGACTCGCCGCCCGATGTGAAGGCGGCCGTGAAGGGGCTGTCCGCGCTGTCGAAGACCGTGTCGTCGCGCGACACCGAACTCGCACAACTCCTCGCGGGAAGCAAGAAGTTGACGAAGACGCTGGAGACCAAGAAGTCGAGCTTCGAGACGCTCATCGACGACGGCGGCTCCCTGCTGGGCGAGCTGAAGAAGCGGCGCACCGCCATCAAGGCGCTGCTCAGCGGCAGCGAGGCGCTCGGCCGCGAACTCGGCGGGCTCGTCGACGACAACGAGAAGCAGCTCGGGCCGACCCTCAAGGCGCTCGGCCGGGTCACCGACGTCCTGGAGAAGAACCAGGGCAAGCTCGACAAGACCCTCGCACTCGTCGGCCCCTATTACCGGCTCATCGGCAACACCCTCGGCAACGGCCGCTGGTTCGACAGCTACCTGTGCGGCGTCGTGCCCCGCGACTACCTGCCCGCGTCCTCGCTGCCCAAGACCTCCTGCATGCCGCCGAAGAACGGGACGTACGACGTGAAGGCCGGTGGATGACATGGCGACGATGACCGTACGCCGCAAACTCCTCGTCGGCGGGCTCGCGCTCGCCGTACTGATCGCCGCCGGGGTCGTCGGCGTCCGCGCCACCACCCCGGGCGGCACCCGCATCACCGCCTACTTCGACCGGGCCGTCGGCATCTACGCAGGGTCCGACCTGCGGATCCTCGGTGTGCGGGTGGGCAAGGTCGGATCCGTGCGGCCCGAAGGCACGCAGGTGAAAGTCACCCTCGACCTCGACGACGGGGTGAAAGTGCCGGCCGGCGCCCGGGCCGTCGCCGTCGCGCCCAGCGTCGTCGCCGACCGGTACGTGCAGCTCACCCCCGCCTACACGTCCGGGCCCGCGCTCCACGACGGGGCGAAACTGCCCGCGTCCCGCAACCGCACCCCCGTCGAGGTCGACCAGCTCTACGACAGCATCACCGAACTGAGCAAGGCGCTCGGACCCGGCGGCGCCAACGCCGAGGGCGCGCTGTCCGGTCTGCTCGACACCGGCGCGAAGAACCTCAAGGGCAACGGGGCCGCGATGGGCGACAGCATCGAGCAGTTCGGCCAGGCCGCCAAGACCCTGAACGGCAGCAGCGACGACCTGTTCACCACCCTCGCCCAACTCCAGTCCTTCACCACGATGTTGAAGGAGAAGGACGGCGGTGTGCGCACCGCGCAGGAGAACCTCGACGACGTCACCAGCTACTTCGCCGACAACAAGGACGATCTCGCGGGCGCCCTGAAAGAACTCGGCGCCGCCCTCGGACAGGTCAAGACCTTCATCAAGGACAACCGGGGCGAGCTGAAGAAGAACGTCGACCGGCTCGTACCCCTCACCCAGACACTCGTCGACCAACGGGCTTCACTGGCCGAGGCGTTGGACGTCGCGCCACTCGCCGCCGGCAACGTCGTGAACGCGTACAACCCGAAGACCCGCACCCTGGACGGGCGGGCCAACCTCAACGAGCTGAGCATGGGCGGGCCGCTGCTGCCGCTGCCCGCGGTGGGCGGTGAGCAGTGACACAGCAGTCGAGAATCCGCGCGGGCGCGGCGGCCGCGGCCGCACTCGCCATCACGACGGCCTTCCTCCTGACCATCGGCGTCATCAGCGTGCCGACACCGTCGTTCAACGGCGTCGAGGACCTGCCGCTGCCCGGCGGCGCCGACCTGGGCTCCCACCCGTACACGATCACGGCCGACATGAAGGACGTCCTGAGCCTCGTCCCGCAGTCCGCGGTGAAGGTGAACGACGTCGCGGTGGGCCGGGTCACCAGCATCTCCCTTCCGGGCAAGGGCAGTTGGTCCGCCCGCGTCACGATGAGGGTCAACGGCGACGTACATCTGCCGGCGGGCACCAGCGCCCAGCTCGAACAGTCCAGCCTGCTCGGCGAGAAGTACGTCCAGCTCGTCGCACCGAAGGACGGCACAGGAACGCTCGGCGCGGGCGACCGCATCCCGCTGGCGCGCACCGGCCGCAACACCGAGGTCGAAGAGGTCTTCGGCGCCCTGTCACTGCTGCTCAACGGCGGCGGCGTCAACCAGCTCAAGACCATCACCACCGAACTCAACTCGGCCATCGGCGGCCGCGAGACCGAGGTCCGCTCCACCCTGCGCCGGGTCAACACCCTCGTCACCGACCTCGACGACCACCGCGGCGACATCACCGCCGCCCTCGACGGCGTCAACCGCCTGTCGGCCACGCTCGCGCACCGCAAGGAGGACGTCGGGACCGTGCTCACCGATCTCTCGCCCGGCCTCAAAACCCTGGAGAAGCAGCGCGGTTCACTGATGACGATGCTGCGCTCCCTCGACCGGCTCCAGGACGTCGCCGTCGACACCATCGACACCGGCAAGGCCGACATGGTCGCCGACCTCAAGGCGATCGCCCCCACCCTCAAGACACTCGCCGACTCCGGCAAGGACCTCCCCGACTCGCTCCAGGTGCTGCTCACGTACCCGTTCACCGACGAGGTGCTGCGCGGCATCAAGGGCGACTACCTCAACGCGTATCTCGACCTCACGGCCGAGCCCGGTACGACGCTGATCCCGCCGCTGACCGAGGCCGCATCCTCACCTTCGCCGACTCCCACGGAGACCGCGCAGGAGCAGAAGCAGCAGAAGAAGAAGCAGCAGTCGTCGCCGTTGCCCCTGCCGTCGAGCGGAGGCACCCGGTGATCACCCTCGCCGTGCGGCTCAAGAACCTCGCGTTCCTCGTCATCGCCGTCCTCGTGCTGGCCTTCCTCGGTATCCGCTACGCCGACCTCGGCCGATACGTCGGAGCCGCCGACTACTACACCGTCAAGGTCGAACTCCCGCGCACCGGCGGTCTTTTCACTCACTCCGATGTCACCTATCGCGGAGTCTCCGTGGGCCGCGTCGGAGCGATCGAGCTCACCTCGGACGGGGTCGAGGCCGACCTGCGCATCAAGAAGGCGGCGCCCCGCATCCCCGACGACGCCAAGGCCGTCGTGGCGAGCCTGTCGGCGGTCGGCGAGCAGTACATCGACCTGCGCCCCGACCGGTCCGACGGGCCCTACCTCGCCGACGGCGCGCACATCGACCCGACCGCGACGAGCGTGCCGCGGCCGGTCACGGACGTCCTCGCGAGCGTCGACGACCTGACCACGTCCGTGCCGCTCGACTCGCTGCGCACGGTGGTCGACGAGTTCGGCAAGGCCTTCGAAGGGCGCGGCGAGGACCTCCAGATCCTCCTGGACAACGGCTCCGACTTCGTCGAGGCCGCCGACCGGGCGCTGCCGCAGACCACGAAGCTCATCGACGACGGAGCGGTCGTGCTGCGCACGCAGGCCGAGGAGGGCGCGGCGATACGGGACTTCGCGTCCGGGGCGAAGGATCTCGCGGCGACCCTGAAGAGTTCCGACGCGGATCTGCGCCGCCTGATCATGGCCGCGCCCGAGGCGTCCACCCAGCTCAGCGGCGTGCTCCGGGACATGAATCCGGAACTCGGCGTCGTCCTCGCCAACCTCCTCACCACCTCCGAGGTCGCCGTCACCCGGCAGCGCGGCACCGAGGAACTTCTCGTGAAGCTCCCCCAGGCCGTCGCCGCGGGCGCCACGGCCGTCGACGGAAAGAAGGTCAACCTCGGCATGGCGGTCACCTTCTTCAAACCGCTTCCCTGCACGGCCGGATACTCCGGAACGAAGTACCGCCTCGGTACGGACCTGAGTCCCGCGCCCGCCCTCAACACCGGGGCCCGCTGTACGGCGTCGGCGTCGAGCGGGGTCGGTGTGCGCGGCTCGGCGAACGCGCCGCGGGGTGGCGCGGTGCCGGAGCCGGCCCGGCCCGGAGCGCTGTCGTTGCCCTCCGTCGCCGAGTCGGGGGCGGCGACGTCGTCCTCCGGGATGTCCGACCTCCTCGGCCTGAACTCCCGTACAGGGGACGCCTCATGATGCGCCGGGCCCTCACGGGGGTGGGGCTCGCCGTGGCGCTCGCGCTGTGCGGGACGGGGGCCTGGTCGTACGCGCAGGCGCGGGGTGACGACGACCTCGCGTACGGCCGGGCCCGGGACGCGGCACTCGCCGACGGGCGCGCGGCCGTCGCCACGCTGTCCACCCTGGACGCGTCGACGGCGGCCCACGCCAAGGCCGGCGTGACCACATGGAAGACCGTCACATCGGGCCCGCTCCGCACCCAGCTGGGCCGCCTCTCCCCGGCCGCCGGGGCGTCCTCGCGCGGCGTCGTCACGGACGCGGCGGTCACCGCCCTGGACGACCGCGCCGGCACGGCGAAGCTCATCGCGACGGTCCGGGTGGAGACGACTCAGAAGGCCACCAAGTCGCCGACGACGGACCGCAAACGCCTGGAGGCGGTCCTCACCCGGGACTCCGACGGCACCTGGAAGGTGAAGACGCTGAACGCGGTACCGGTGACGGAGGTGTCCGGGTGACGACGGACAAGGACGAGAGCGCGACCGAGGGGACCGGGGCCGAGACCGGGGCCGGGACCGGAGCCGTGCTGCGGCTGCTGACGGCCGACGAGACCCGGCCCCGGGAGGACGCGGTCGAGGCGCCGCCCCGCGCGGCCGGTGGGATGTGGCGCCGGTTGCGCGGCACTCGGGGGGCCGACACGGAGGACACGGGCGGTACGGACGACGTGCCCGGTACGGACGACGTGCCCGGTACGGACGACGCGGCCGCTTCGGAGAGTGCCGACTCGGTGGACGCCGACAGCGGGCAGGAGCCCGGCGACGGTGAAGAGGCCGACAAGAGCGGCGAGGCAGCGGCGCGCCCCTGGCGGGAGCGGCGGGTCGCCCTCGGGGTCGCCGCCGGTGCCGTCCTCGTGGCCCTCGCGGGAGGCGTGCTGCTCTACCAGGCCCATGAACTGCGGGACGCGCCCGCCGCCGGGAACCACGCCCTGACGGACGTCGAGGCGACCACCCGGGTCAACGGGGACGTGAGCAGCGCGCTCGCCAAGGTCTTCTCGTACACGCCCGGCGGCACCGAGGCCACCGAACGCTCCGCCCGCACCGTCCTGTCGGGGCGGGCCGCGCGGCAGTACACCCAGCTCTTCGCCCAGGTCACGGAGAACGTCCGCAGCCAGCACGTCAGCCTCACCACGCAGACCGTGCGGGTCGGCACCGTGAGCCTGCGCGGGAACACCGCGCACCTGCTCGCCTTCCTCGACCAGACCGCCCGGCGAGGCACGAAGAAGCCCACCACGTCCGCCGCCCAGCTCTCCGTCACCGCAGAACTCCACGACGACGTATGGCAGATCGTCGACATCAAAGCCCGATGAACCCGATGCACCTGATGCACCTGATGCACCTGATGAAAGGGGCGCGCATGTCCCGGGTCACGCAGCCGCTGCTCATCGCCGCGCTCGCCCTCACCCTCCTCGCGGGCGGGATCGCCGCATGGGCCGGCTGGTCCTGGTACGGGGCCGCCCACGACGACACCGCCGGATTCGCGACCGCCCGCGACGACGCCCTGGAGGCCGGGGAACAGGCCGTGCAGAACCTCAACACCCTCGATCACCGCAAGCTGGAGCCCGGCCTCGACCTCTGGGAATCCTCCACCACCGGTGACCTGCACAGCCAACTCGTCAAGGGCCGGACGGCGTTCACCAAGCAGGTGCAGACCGCCAAGACCGTCTCCACGGCCAAGGTGCTGTCCGGTGCCGTGACCGAGCTCGACGAACGCGCAGGCCGCGCCCGCGTCATGGTCGCCCTGCGCGTCACCGTACGGGCCTCCGGACAGAAGGCCACCGACAAGGACAGCCGCATGCTCGGCGAACTCACCCGCACCGACGGCCACTGGAAGCTCAGCGCCCTCGGCCAGGCATCGGTCGGCTCCACCGCGACCACCGACTGACCGGAAAGGACCGAGGGATGTCGACGACGACCCGCCACCACATCAACCGCCAGCGCCGCCTGGCCCAGAAACCCGCGCCGCCCGTCGCGGCGGCCGCACCGCCCTCCGGGACCACCGTGCCGGTCGATCGTGACGACGCCACCCCGAAGCGCCGGACCCGCGTCTCACCGGACCGTCAGGACAGTCCGGCACCGACGGCGGCAGACCCCGGCCGCGCCCGCCGCGCCCTTGTCGCCGGCCTCTGCCTCCTCACCCTCCTCCTGGGTGCCTTCGCCGGATGGGCGTACGCCCAGACACGCGGCCTCGAGGACGACGCGGCGACGAACAACACCGCCCTCACCGACCCCGCCCGCACCAGCGAGGTCAAGGGGCAGGCGGGCAAGGCCGTGAACGCGCTGTTCTCGTACGACCACGCCAACCCGGAGATCCAGGAGAAGGCCGCCGCCACCTACCTCACCGGCAAGGCCGTCGCCCAGCACCGCACGCTCCTCGCCCCCGTGCTCGCCCAGGCCAAGAAGCAGAAGACCGTGGTGACCACGACCGTCACCGACAGCGCCGTGGAACGCATCGAAGGCGACCGCGCCCGGGTGCTCGTCTTCGCCGACCAGAGCAGCACCAGTACCGCCGCGCAGGCGAAGGACGCCGCCAACTACGCGGGCGCGATGCTCGCCGTCGACCTCGTCCACCGGGACGGTCGCTGGCTGGTCTCCGCCATCGACACCTTCGGCGGCAGCTGAGCCGCGCCCCCGCCAGACCCGGACAGAAAGGGCCCCATGCGAACCCCGCGTATCCGACTGAGCCGCCGCCTGCGCGGCACCGCCGTGGCCGTCGCCGCGACCGCGCTGCTGACCGCGTCCCAAGCCCCCCATGTCGTACGGGAGTTGAGACAAGAGGCCGCCGCGGACAGCGATCCGGTCGCCGTGGCCGCCGGGCCGCTGCCGCGCGTCGACTCCCAGGGCGACGACTCGTACCACACCGAACTGCCGCCCCTCGAAGCCCCGCAGGCGCCGAACATGACGTACCCGGTGCAGCGGCTCAAAGCCGAGTCCGGCATCCCGGCCACCGTCCTCGCCGCCTACCGCCGCGCCGAGTCCACCGTCGCCCGTACCGACCCGGGCTGCCGGCTGCCCTGGCAGCTGCTCGCGGCGATCGGCAAGGTCGAGTCGGGGCAGGCCCGCGGCGGCGACGTCGACGCGCGGGGCAATACCCTGCACCGCATCACCGGGCCCGCGCTCAACGGCGACGGCTTCGCCCTGATCCGCGACAGCGAGGGCGGCGCCTGGGACGGCGACGCCGTGTACGACCGGGCCGTCGGGCCCATGCAGTTCCTGCCGGGGACCTGGCGCCGCTGGGGCGCCGACGGCAACGGCGACGGCCGCGCCGACCCCAACAACATCTTCGACGCCGCCCTCGGCGCCGGGCACTACCTGTGCGCGGGCAACCGCGACGTGGGCACCCCGGCCGGCCTGGAGCGGGCGGTCCTCAGCTACAACTACTCCCGCGACTACCTCCAACTCGTGCTGCACTGGCTGGAGTTCTACCGGGAGGGCGTGCACACCGTGCCGGACGGGCATGGCGTGGTTCCGGCCACTCCGGGCGCGGGATCCAAGACCCCGGCCACGGAGCCGGTGGGCCATGGGGGCGGCGGTGGCGGCATCGTCATCGGCCCCGACCCGACCAAGAGCCCGAAGCCGAGCACGACCCCCGGGCCGAGTACGACCCCGAAGCCCACCGGTGAGCCGAGTCCGACGCCCGGCCCGTCCGACACCGGCACCCCGACTCCCGGGCCGACCACGACGCCCCCCACGGATCCGCCCACCACCGGCGGGCCGACCGACCCCGGCGCCCCGTCCGACTGCCCCACCGACAGCCCCTCCCCGACGGATTCGGCCACCCCGTCCGACACCCCGACCCCGACCACGAGCCCGTCGGACACGCCTTCACCGTGCGAGACACCCGCCGCCTGAGGCGCCCGGCGACGGTGACGGCTCCCAGTGGGAGCCGATCCGGTAGGTACCGGCGGCGGGCGCCGTCAGCTCCGTGAACTCGCCCTGCTCGCGCACCTTCAAGCAGCCGTCCTCGGACTTGAGCCAGGGCGAGTACGCGACCCGCAGCGTCGCCGCGCCCGCCTGCCGGAAGCGGACCGTGACCCGCGCCCCGTCCGAGCTGACGACGGACGCGGGCGCGGAGACCAGCGGCACCGCGTCGCGCACCCGGAACACCCGCCAGTGCGGGTCGCGCCACACCGGCTCCAGGTAGCGGGTGCCGCCGCGCACGAACGCGGCCTCCTGCTCGGCGAACCCGTCCGGCTTGCCCTCCGGCAGCACGACGAAGCCGACGGCCCACCGGTCGAGCCAGGCCCGGTACGTCGACGCGGAGAACGTACCGTCGTAGAAGAGCCGCCCGCGCTCGATGTCGAGCTGCCGGTTCCAGCCACGCGCCATGTTCACGTACGGGGCGAGCCGGGTCGCCTCCCGGTGATTGCGGGCCGGGATCACCTCGACCCGGGTACGGTCCGCGCCGAGCCGCTTCAACTCCCGTACGACACCCTGCGTTTCGGCCGCCCAGGACGGGACCCGCGTCGATACCTGAAGGTCGTCGGCCGTCTTCTTCACCACCCACGCCGAGGACAGCACGAGGGCGACCACGAGGACCATCGCCTTCGCACGGGTCAGGCCCGGTGTCCTGACCGCCGCCAACAGGGCGGCAGGCGCTGCCAGTTCGGCGAGCCGCTCCACGTTCGTACCGATGGGGGAGGGGATGAGATACGTGAGGACGGTGCCGACCGCGTACGCCGCGGCCGCCCAGCGCGCCACCCGCCAGCGCCGCGGGCCCGCCACCACCAGCACCAGCGCGAACAGGACCGGTGGCCAGATCCGGCTCAGCGGCATCAACTGCTCGCCCTTGAACGGGAAGAGCAGCGTCGTCGTGCCCACCACCACCGTGGGCGGCACCAGCAGCGCCGCCGCCCGCCGCCAGTCGCGGGCGCCCAGATACCCGGCTCCGACGACGGCGAGGAACAGCCCGGCCACCGGTGACGCCATCGTGGCGAGCGCCCCGCAGGCCACCGCGGCCACGAGCCCGCCCCACCCACGCCGCCCGCACAGCGCCACGCAGGCGCCGAGGCCGAACGCGACGCCGAGCGCGAAGGTCGTACGCCCCGACGCCACGTTGCACCACAGCGCCAGGGAGAGCAGGACGGCCGGGACCAGAGGACGGCTGATTCCGGTCCGTACGACGAGGACGGCACCGAGCCAGGCCGCCGCCACCCCCGACGCCACCGTCACCGGCCGCACGCCGAGCTCCGCCATCAGATACGGCGAGATCAGCGAGTAGTTGGCGGTGTGCATGCCGCCGTACCAGAACAGGTTGTACGCCGACGCCCCGTGATCGGCCGCGAACCGCGCCCAGGCCTGCTGGGCCGCGAGATCGCCGCCGCCGGTCGCCAGGAACAGCGCCCACACCACGTAGAGGGGCAGCGTGGGCACGGTCGCGAGCAGGGCCACACGGTGGTGCGCGGCAAGGGCAGGGCGTCGGCGTGCCGGTGCACGCCCCAGGGGCAGGTCGGCCGTGGCCACGGGTAGCGGTCCGTTCGTTCCGTTGCGGTGCCCGGTGCGGTGCGTTGTGGGTCTGGGCATGGTCCGTGGACGAAGACGCTGTGTGCAACGGAAATGTTCACTGGCGGGCGGGATTGGTCGAGATTCAGCCGTCCGTGGTCGATACCTGGAGTTCCTTGACGCCGTTCAGCCAGGCCGCGCGCAACCGGCGCGGGTCGCCGGCCAGCCGCAGTCCGGGCATCGCGTCGGCGATCGCGTTGAAGATCAGGTCGATCTCCAGGATGGCGAGGGACTTGCCGAGGCAGAAGTGCGGTCCGCCGCCGCCGAAGCCGAGGTGCGGATTGGGGTCGCGGGTGATGTCGAAGGCGTCGGGATTCTCGAAGACCTCGGGGTCGTGGTTGGCCGAGGAGTAGAAGATGCCGACACGGTCGCCCGCCTTGATCTTCTGGCCGCCGAGTTCCGTGTCCTGGGTCGCCGTGCGCTGGAAGGAGACGACGGGCGTCGCCCAGCGCACGATCTCCTCGGCGGTGGTGCCCGGCCGCTCACGCTTGTACAGCTCCCACTGGTCGGGGTGGGTGAGGAACGCGTGCATGCCGTGGGTGATCGCGTTACGGGTCGTCTCGTTCCCCGCGACCGCGAGCAGGATCACGAAGAAGCCGAACTCGTCCGATGACAGGTTGCCCTCGTCCTCCGCCGCCACGAGCCGGCTGACGATGTCCTTCGCCGGGCACTGCTTGCGCTCCGCGGCGAGGTTCATCGCGTACCCGACGATCTCCATGGCCGCTTCGGCGCCGATCTCCTCGGTGATCGCGTACTCGGGGTCGTCGTACGCCACCATCTTGTTCGACCAGTCGAAGACCCGGGAGCGGTCGTCCTGCGCGATGCCGATCAGCTCGGCTATGGCCTGGAGGGGGAGCTCCACCGCCACGTTCGTCACGAAGTCGAACGAGCCGTCCGGGCCCGCCTGTTGAAGCGCCGTCGTGACGATCTCGCGGGCCCGGGTGCGCAGCGCGTCCTCCAGGGAACGGATGGCGCGCGGTGTGAAGCCGCGCTGCACGATCTGGCGCACGCGCGTGTGCTCGGGCGGATCCATGTTCAGCATGATCATCTTCTGGACCTCGATCTGGTCACGCTGGATCGAGGAGTTGAAGCGGATTACGGCCGTGTTGAGGTTGGAGGAGTAGATCTCCGGGTGGGTGGAGACGTATTTGACGTCCGCGTGCCGGGTCACCGCCCAGTAGCCGGCGTCGTCGAAGCCGGAGACGCCGTGTTCCTGTTCGATCCAGCGGACCGGTTCGGCCTGTCGCAGCTGGGCGAACTCCGGGTAGGGCACGCGGTCTTGGAGCAGGTCGGGGTCGGTGAAGTCGAACCCGTCGGGCAGCGCGGGGCACGGCATGGGTCTCTCCCGGGTGGTCTGACAGTCCGTCAGGTCTGGCTGGAAAGGTAATAACGCGTTCTAGAAGAGGCAAGGGTCGCGGGTGTGTCGGTTCCGTGCGCGGTGCTTGCACGCCCCTTGCGTACCCGGGGTAATCGCATCGAGACTGCACGGAGAACTGGTACGCGTTCTAGTTTCGTGTGCGGGGTGCGTGTGCGGTGCGTACGGGACCGCGGGTGCGGTGCGTGCGGGGTGCGAACCGGTTCTGGTCCTGCTGGTCCGGGAAGCGTGAGAGGACGACCGTCATGGCAGCCGAGCCCGTCATCGTCGAAGCCGTACGTACGCCGATCGGCAAGCGCGGCGGCGCGCTGGCCAACCTCCATCCCGCGTATCTGCTGGGGGAGACGTACCGCGAACTCCTCGGGCGCACCGGCATCCACGCGGACTGCGTCGAGCAGATCGTCGGCGGCACGGTCACGCACGCGGGCGAGCAGTCCATGAACCCGGCGCGCACGGCCTGGCTCACGATGGGCCTGCCGTACGAGACCGCCGCCACGACGGTGGACTGTCAGTGCGGGTCGTCCCAGCAGGCCTCGCACATGACCGCCAACATGATTGCCGCGGGCGTCATCGACGTGGGCATCAGCTGCGGCATCGAGGCCATGTCCCGGGTGCCGCTGGGGTCGGGGTCGAAGCACGGGCCAGGCAAGCCGTTTCCCGAAGAGTGGAACGTCGACCTCCCGAACCAGTTCGAGGCCGCCGAACGCATCGCGCGCAGGCGTGAGTTGACCCGGGAGAACGTCGACTCGCTGGGGCTGCTGTCACAGGAGCGGGCCGCCGTCGCCTGGGCCGAGGAGCGCTTCAAGCGCGAGACGTTCGCCGTGCAGGTCCCCACGACCGAGGAGGAGCAGGCCGCCGGGCAGGGCATGTGGCGGCTCGTCGACCGGGACGAGGGATTGCGCGACACCACGATGGAGGGCCTGGCGGGGCTGAAGCCCGTCATGCCGACCGCCGTGCACACGGCCGGCAACTCCTCGCAGATATCCGACGGGGCCGCCGCCATCCTGTGGGCCTCCAAGCGGATGGCGCGGGCGTTGAAGCTCAAGCCCCGGGCGCGGATCGTGGCGCAGGCGCTGGTCGGGTCCGACCCGCACTTCCACCTGGACGGGCCCATCGATGCCACCCGGGCCGTGCTCGGGAAGGCCGGTATGTCGCTGAAGGACATCGACGTCGTCGAGATCAACGAGGCGTTCGCGTCGGTTGTCCTGAGCTGGGCGCAGGTCTTCGAGCAGGACCTGGAGAAGGTCAACGTGAACGGCGGAGCCATCGCTCTCGGGCACCCCGTGGGGGCCACGGGCGCCCGGCTCATCACCACCGCTCTGCACGAACTGGAGCGCCGGGACAAGGAGTTCGCCCTCATCACCATGTGCGCGGGCGGCGCGCTCGCCACCGGGACCATCATTCAGCGGCTCTGAGACCTCTCGGGTGGGGTGGGCTTATGTCCACCCCTTGTCCGGGGGCGGCTCGGATGTCGGGGCCGCGGGGTGATCCATACCGTCTTGCCATGACCGAAAACACGCACAACTCGGTGTCCGGCAGCGGTACTTCGGCTCCGCTCCGAGGGGCCGCCGTGGCCGTCGCGCTGCTGCTCGCCGGAGGCCTCGCCGCTCCCGCCGCCGTCGCGCTCGACCGGCCCGCCACGGCCTCCGCCGCCCCTCGGGAACAGCGCGGCGCGCTCGTCTCCGTCACCCGTGTCGCGTCCTTCGACCGGGCCGGTGTCACGCGCTGGCTCACCGACCGCGACATGGACGCGAGCAGCACCCGGCACGGGGTGACCGCGTACCGGCTCGCCTACCGGACCGTCGACGCGTACGGCCGGCCCACCACCGCCACCGGCCTGTTCACCCTGCCCGTCGGCGGTGCGCACCGTCTCGACCTCGTCTCCGACACGCACGGCACCATGGTCAACCGGGGGTACGCGCCCTCCGTCGGCGACGACTTCGGGCGCGTCCCCTCGTATCTGAACGCCTCCGCGGGCAAGGCCGTCGCCGCACCCGACTATCTCGGCCTCGGGCAGGGAGCCGGGCCCCACCCGTATATGGACACCGCCTCGTCCGTGACCGCCTCCCTCGACATGCTGCGCGCCGCCCGGCACGCCGCCGACCGGCTCGGCCGCCCGCTCACCGGCGACGTGTACGCCACCGGGTTCTCCCAGGGCGGCCAGGTCGCCATGGCGCTCGGCCGCGCCCTGGACTCCGGCGCCGACCGGCACTTCCGGCTGCGTGCCCTCGCCCCTGTCAGCGGGCCCTACGACCTGACGGGCGTTGAAATACCCGCCCTCTTCGACGGGCGGATCAACGACACCAGTGCCTTGTTCTACGTTTCCTACTTTTTGGTCGCCCAGAATCGGCTGCACCCCCTCTACAAGGACCCGCGCGACGTCTTCCGCGCGCCCTACGCCGACCGGGTCGAGGCGCTCTTCGACGGGGACCATACGGAGGAGGACGTGGTGAAGGAGCTTCCCGCCCACGCGACCCTGAAGGAACTCCTCACCCCCGAGTTCTACGCGCGGATGAAGCACCCGACCGGGGCGCTGAAGGCTGTTCTGGAAGCGAACGACGGTACGTGTGCCTGGAAGCCGGATGTTCCGGTACGGCTGTACGCGGCCGCCGGTGACACGGACGTGCCCATCGGGAACGCGCGGAGCTGTGCGGCTCAGCTGAAACGGGCCGGGGTCCGGGGGCCGGTGCCGGTGCTCGACCAAGGGGCCGTGGACCATTTCGGCGGCTTTCAGAAAGCGGCGCCTCAGGTGGTGAGGTTTTTCGCCGCCGGGTCGTAGAACAAAAAGAGGCGGCACCCGAAAGGTGCCGCCTCGCTGGAACTCGGCTCAGTACGAGCCGTTGGCCTGCCAGTGCGCCCACGCGCCGCAGGCACTGCCGTACCGGTCGTTCATGTACTTGACGCCCCACTCGATCTGCGTCTCGGGGTTCGACTTCCAGTCCCCGCCCGCGGACGCCATCTTGTTCGCGGGCAGCGCCTGCACCAGGCCGTACGCGCCGGACGAGGAGTTGGTCGCCTTCGGGTTCCAGCCGCTCTCGTGGGACACGATCTTGTCGAAGCAGCTGAACTCCGCGGAGTCCGCGATCTTCTTCTGCGCGATCGTCTTCGCGGACGTGGAAGCGGACGCGGCCTGAGCCGGTGCCGAAGCGAAGACCATGCCGGTCGCGGCGGCCGCGAGGGTGACGCCCGCGATGGCCTTCTTCGGAGTGGCGACGCGGCGGAGGAGCGTGGCGGACAAAGCGGGGCCTTCCGTGGGGGACGGGGGTGTCGTCGCTCTGCGTTCGGCGACTGCTCCAGAGAAACAGGGCCCCAGGGTGGTCCGCAAAGACCCCATTTGCTAGTTGTCTTAGTATGTGGGGTATTTGTCCCTTTGGGGGTGGGGGCTTGTACCGCAGGCCGGAGTGGGGTGCGGAGGGAGTAGGTCGTGCGTCCTACCTACGAGCCCCGTTCGTAGGTGACCTCCGTCATGTGCCCCGTCTCACGGCACCGGGCCGTCGAATGTGACCTGGGCCTCGAACGCGGCCCGTCGTGTGGCGCGGCGCAGGGCGTTCAGGACGGCGCCCCCGACGGTCAGCGTCAGGACGACGGTGAGCGCGGCCCGGCCCAGGTCCCAGCCGAGCGAGGTGGCCAGGCAGTACGCGACGAAGCGGGCCAGATTGTCGTGGAGCGAGGCGTCCGGCTGGTACGCGACCGAGGAGGCGAGGGCGTTCATGAAGGGCCAGCCGGCCATGTTCATGATCGTGCCGTACGCGAAGGCGGCGAGGAAGCCGTAGGCGGCCAGCATCGCCCGCTCGGCTGCCCCGCGCAGCCTGAACGGGCCCGGGAGCAGGCCCGCGCCCATCGTGAACCAGCCCATGGACAGCATCTGGAACGGCATCCAGGGGCCGACCCCGCCGGTGAGCAGCGCGGACGCGAACATGCTGAGCGAGCCGAGGACGAAGCCGAAACCCGGGCCCAGGACCCGGCCGCTGAGCACCATGAGGAAGAACATGGGCTCGATGCCGGCCGTGCCCGCGCCGATGGGGCGCAGGGCGGCTCCTGCGGCGGCCAGGACGCCGAGCATCGCCACCGCTTTCGGGCCCATGCCGGACTCGGAGATCGTGGCGGCGACCACCGCGACCAGGAGGACCAGCAGGCCCGCGAAGAGCCAGGGCGCGTCCTGGGCGTGGGCGTTCACCTGGGATCCGGGGCCGGTGATCAGTGGCCAGCCGATGGCGACCACGCCCACGGCGCTCACGAGCAGGAGGGCGATGACGGAGCGGGGGCCCAGGCGGACGGGGTTCGCCCGTCCGCCCTGTCGTCGGCCGGGTCGTTGCGCCGCCTGCTGTGTCGTGGGGCGGGGCCGCGCCGGCGTGCCTCCTCGGCCGGATGGGTCTCCACGCCACCTGGGCGCCTTCGGCGCGGCGTCCGGTGCTGGGTTCCCGCGGTGTCCTGCGGGGGCACCCCGACGCGTCCCCTCCCGTTTCGTACGCGACTGGACGTCCGGTTCCTCGTCGTCTCGGTGAGTCATGACAGGGCCCGCTCCACCTGGGTGACCGTGAGCCATTGCTGGGGAGCCAGGATTTTTGACACCTGGGGGGCGAAGGACGGGGACGACGTGACGATCTCCGGGGTCGGGCCGTCCGCCACGATCTCGCCGTCCGCGAGGATCGCCACCCGGTGCGTCAGCTCGGCCGCCAGCTCCACGTCGTGCGTGGCCATGATGATCGCGTGGCCCTGGGTGGACAGGTCGCGAAGGATCTTGATCAGTCGGGATTTCGCCGCGTAGTCCAGGCCCCGGGTCGGCTCGTCCAGGAGGAGCAAGGGCGGGGCCGCCGTCAGGACGATCGCCAGGGCGAGGGTGAGGCGCTGGCCCTCCGAGAGGTCGCGGGGGTGGGTGGCGTCGGCGATGTCGGGGAGCAGGTCGGTGAGCAGCGCCCGGCAGGTGCCCGGGGTGGCGTCCGTGTCCTTGTCCGCCGCCGCGCATTCCGCCGCCACCGTGTCCGCGCAGAGCAGGTCCCTGGGTTCCTGGGGGACCAGGCCCACCTTGCCGATCAGGTTCCGGGGCGTCAGTCGGTGCGGGTCCGCCCCGCCGACCAGGACCGATCCCGTGCTGGGCTTGATCATGCCGACGAGAGTGGAGAGGAGCGTGGACTTGCCCGCCCCGTTGCGGCCCATGAGCGCGATGATCTCGCCCGGAGCAACCGTGAGATCGACGTGGCGGAGAGCCTCCACCCGTCCCCGGCGGACCCCCAGCTTCCGGGTGACGGCGAGATCGGTTCCGTGAGGGGCGGCGTGACCGGCCTTGTCGGAGGCGACGTCCGGTGACCCGCCCAGGGCGGCAAGGCGCTCTCGCAAACCGCCCGCGGCGCGCCTGGCATCCCGGACCGTGAGGGGCAGCGGGGACCAGCCCGCCAGCCGTCCGAGTCCTACGACCGGGGGGTACACGGGGGAGCGTGCCATCACCATGGCCGGGTCCCCGACCAGCAGCGGCTCCCCGGGGGCGGGCAGCAGGGCCACCTGGTCCGCGTACTGGACGACTCGTTCCAGGCGGTGCTCGGCCAGGAGGACCGTGGTGCCGAGGTCGTGGACCAGGCGTTGGAGGACCGAGAGGACCTCTTCGGCTGCCGCCGGGTCCAGCGCCGAGGTCGGTTCGTCCAGGACCAGGACCTGGGGGTGGGTGGTGAGGACCGAGCCGATGGCGACCCGTTGCTGCTGGCCGCCGGAGAGTGTGGCGATCGGGCGGTCGCGCAGACCGGCCAGACCCAATAGATCGAGGGTCTCCTCGACGCGGCGCCGCATCACCGGTGGCGCCAGGCCCAACGACTCCATGCCGTACGCGAGTTCGTCCTCCACCGTGTCCGTGACGAAGTGGGCGAGCGGGTCCTGGCCCACCGTGCCGACCACATCGGCCAGTTCGCGCGGCTTGTGGGTGCGGGTGTCGCGCCCCGCGACCGTCACCCGGCCGGTGAGCGTGCCTCCCGTGAAGTGCGGGACGAGTCCGCTGACCGCCCCGAGGAGGGTCGACTTGCCCACTCCGGACGGGCCGGCCAGCAGCATCAACTCGCCCTCGGGGACCGTGAGTTCGATGCCGGCGACGGTGGGGTGCGGGACGTCGTCGTAGCGTACGGAGACGTTCTCGAAGCGGATCACTGTGTTGCCTCCGTCGGCTGCTTCGGCGTGGGGTGCGGGGCGGGGGCGACGAACGCGGGGAGCAGGCCGAGCAGGATGCCCGCCGCCGGCCACAGCGGCAGAGCGGGGGCGACCAGCGGGACGACCTGTGGTTGCAGCGCCGACGGGTCCTGCGTGCCCGACCAGATCATGATCGTGGCCGCCGCCGCCCCGGACGCCGCGATCAGCCACGCCCGCACGCCCCACGCGTCGGGGCGGTACCGGGTGCGCACCGAGCGGCGGCCGCCGAGCCACAGGCCCGCCAGTGCCGAGGCGACCCCGATGAGCAGGAGCGGGAGGCCGTAGCCCGCGCCGGACGCCGCGAGGAGGCCGTACGTTCCGGCGCAGACCCCGATCAGTCCGCCGAGGGTGAGCGCGGCGGTGGCCCGGCGGACTGCCGTGGGGACTTCGGCGGTGCGGCCGTAGCCGCGGGCATCCATCGCGGCCGCCAAGGACACCGAGCGTTCCAGCGCGCCCTCCAGGACCGGCAGCCCCACCTGGAGCAGGCCGCGCAGGCCGCTGTCCGGGCGGCCGCGCAACCGTCGTGCCGCGCGCAGGCGGCGTACGTCCGCGATCAGGTTCGGTGCGAACGTCATCGCCACGACGACCGCGACCCCCGCCTCGTACAGCGCGCCCGGGAGGGACTTCAGGAGGCGGGAGGGGGAGGCGAGCGCGTTCGCGGCGCCCACACAGATGAGGAGCGTGGCCAGCTTCAGGCCGTCGTAGAGCGCGAAGGTCAGGCCCTCAAGAGTGACCTTGCCGCCGATCCGCACCCCCTGCGCCCAGTCCGGCAGCGGTACCTCGGGCAGCGTGAAGAGGAGGTGCGTACCGGGGATCGGCGAGCCGAGGACGGTGGCGAAGACCAGGCGGATGCCGATCACCGCCAGGCCCAGCTTCACGAACGCCCCGTACGAACGCGCCCACGGCGCCTCGGTCCGCCGCGCCGCCACCACGTACCCGGCGACGCCGATGAGCAGGGCGAGCAGGAGGGGGTTGGTGGTGCGGGACGCCGCCGTGCCGAGGCCGAGCGCCCAGATCCACCAGGCGCCCGGGTGCACGGCATTGGAGCGGTGGGCCCGCGGGGCCCGCAACGTACGGCCGGTCATCGCGTCAGCCGCGGCGGCGCTTGGCCTGCCAGATCGCGCCGACGCCGAGCGCGGCGACGACGGCGACACCGGCGATGACACTGACGGACGGGCCCGCATGGGAGGACTTCCCGGCGTTCGCGTCCGGAGATTCCACGGATTCCGTGGCCTTGTGGGTCACCTGCTCGCCACAGCCGGCCCCCGGGAAACCGGAGACGGCGCACAGCAGCGCGTTGCTGTTGTAGCGCAGCGGCTTGGCGACGGAGGCGAGCGCGTCGGCCGACGTGGCGTCCGCACCGACCTGCGCGCAGGCCGTGCGCCGCTCCGGCGGGACCTCGTGGTCCGGCGCGTCCTGCGCCGTGCCGAAGTCGATGACGAGGGCCACGCGCTTGTCGCCGCTCTTCGCCGGGGTGTCGGCGCAGATCGTGGCGAAGTCGGCGGTGCCGCGCGGCCGCGTGGCGTCCTTGGAGTCCGCGCTCACCGCGAACCGGAACCCCTGCACGTCACCGTCGGAGGGTGTGGTCCCCGACGGGCCCATCGACGCGTACGTCCATGCGTGGTTCTCCCGCTCCCAGAACGACCAGTAGCGGTAGCCGGCCGCCTGCGCCGGGGCCACGGTGAGCCCGAGCAGCGCGACCAGCAGGCCGAGGACGAGCCCGGCCGTTCCCCTGCGGGTCACAGCTGCTGCTTCTTGCGGCCGCTGATCAGGAAGCCCGCGCCGACGGCGGCGACGAACATGACGCCGACGATCCACCAGGTGCCGAAGCCGCCGCCGTCGCTCTTGTCACCCTTGTCGTTGGTATCGCTCTTCGACTCGGCGTCGGCCGGCGCGGGGCCGGTCTTGTTCAGGGCACTCACCAGGTCGGTGCCGGCGAAGTCGCGCGGGTCGTTGCCCGTGGCGTGCGCGGCGAAGATCAGCTGGGCGTAGGCCGCCGGTCCGGACTGCGCGGCCCAGGGCTTGGCGTTCTTCTCCAGCCAGGCGTACGGGTCCTTCGTGTACTTGATGCCCTCGGCGGCGGCGACCGCGGTGACCGCGTCGGCGGTGTTGCCGTAGTCGGGCTGGTCCTCGGCGCCGGCCAGCTGGGACTTCAGGTACAGGTGGGTGGAGAGCTGGTTCTGGAGGTAGACGGCGCCGTTGTGCGCGATGGCATCGGGCGTCGTGCCGTCCTCGCACGTGTACGCGCCCGGGGCCTTGCCCTTGCCGGGCGCGAAGCCGCTGCCGAGCGCGCCGAGGACACCGGCCGCGGTGGCGTCGGCGTTCGCCGCGAGCTTGCCCTTCTTGTCGGGCTGGTAGGCGACGGCGCCCGCGCTCTTGCCGTCGGAGCAGGGCAGGGCGAGGGAGGCGAGCGCGTCGAGGCCGGACTTGCCCGGGCCCGACTTCACCTCGGCCGGCTTCTGGCCCGCGGCGGCGAGTGCGCCGAGCGCGACGGAGGTGGAGTTGGCGTCGCTGTCACCGCCGGGGTTGTAGCCCCAGCCGCCGTCGTCGTTCTGGTTCTTCTTCAGCCAGTCGACGCCCTTGGCGACCTCGTCGTCCCGGCCGCCGACCGCGACCAGGGCCTGCACGGCGGCGGCGGTGCTGTTGCTGTCGACCGGCGTCTTGGTGTCGCACGCCTTGCCGGGATCGGCGCGGAAAGCGGCGAAGCCGCCGTTCTCGCACTGCTGGCCGGCGAGCCAGGCGACAGCCTTCTCGGCCGGGTGCACACCGGCCGTGTCCTGCGCGACGAAGGCGAGGGACTGCCGCCACACGCCGTCATAGGTGGGGTCGGACTTCCCGTAGAGACCCGACGGTACGACGACCTTCGGCGAGGGGGAGGCACTGTCCGCGACCGCGGCCTGCGCGCTCACGGCGCCGATCACGACGGTCGCGGCGACGAGCGCGGCGCTGCGGCGAATGTTCATGGTGGGGCGGGTGCCTCTCCCTGCGGGGGATCCGGGCGGCACGGCACACACAGGCACCGGGCGGCTCCGGCTCCGTATGCCTCGACGGACCTGAGCCGATCAGGCGTGTAAGAGGCATTCCGGCTCTCACGGCTGCGGGTCAGCGCCGGATTCGCACCGGCTTCCCCTCGTACGCGCATTCTGTCGACCCGCCCACTGTACCGGCCCGTCCTCCCCACCCTCCGAGGAGCCAACGGGAGCGACAGCCCGTACGGCGAGGGACCCCGCCAGGCGCGCGAGCAACGGCGATCACCCCATGCGGCGGCGAATCCCCCCGCCATGGGCGCGGGGAACTGCGCGAACCGCCACAGCGCACCCGCACCCGCACTCACCGGGAAGCTCTGCACCCGCCCGCCCCCGGCAATGGCGTCAGCGGATGTCGACAGGCCCGTCGTCATCCGCCCGGGGCGCCCCGAGATACCGCTCGATGACCGCGCCGGGCGCCGCCGTGCCCTCCTGCCCGCTGAGGTTCTTGCGGACCGAGTCGAGGATCGTCAGGCCCTGACCGACCAGACCGGCCGCGATCTCGCCGAGCCCGTCGGCGCCGTTCAGGACATTCACGTTGGCCCCGGCGAGGCCCGCCGACGCCTCCTTCACGATCTGCGGCAGCTGATCGATGAGCATCCGGTCGAGCGCGACCCGGTCGTACGACGCGGCAGCCTCCGCCTGGATCTTCATCCGCTCGGCCTCGGCCAGCGCGAGGACCCGGATGCGCTCCGCGTCGGCCTGGGCCGGCTTCACGATCTCGGCGATGAGCTGCTTCTCCCGCAACTCGGCCTGCTTCAGCGCCAGTTCGGTCTGGGCCGCAAGCACCTCCTGCTGGGCGCGGGCCAGCGCCAGCGGTCCCGCCTGGTCGGCCTCCGCCTTGGCGCGGTCCACCTCGGCGCTGTACTGGGCCTGCACGATCGCGGTCTGCCGCGCGAACTCGGCCTGCTTACGGGCGGCCGCCTGCTCCGCCTCGGTGGAGGCCTGCGTGGCCTGCGCCTGGGCGATCTGCGCGGCCCGCTGGATGTTGGCCTTGTGCGGCCGGGACATCGCCTCGATGTACCCGGTGCTGCCGTCGTCGATGGACTGGATCTGCAGCGAGTCGACGTGCAGACCGATCTTGGCCATCTCGGCCTTCGACGTGTCGAGCACCTCGGTGGCGAGCTTCTGCCGCTCGGTGACGATCTCCTCGACGGTCATCGAGCCGATGATGGACCGCAGGTGACCGGCGAAGATCCGCCCGGTGAGGACGGACATCTGCTCCTGGTCGGAGAGGAAGCGCTGACCGGCGTTGACGATCGACTCGTGGTCGTTGCCGACCTTGAACGCGATGACGGCGCGCACGGTCAGGGCGATGCCCTGCTTGGTCACGCACTTCTCCACCACCTCCGCCTCGCTCATGGCGAGCGAGAGGAAGCGGGTCTTGCGGAACACGGGCAGCACGAACTTCCCGTGCCCGGTGACGACGCGGAACGGCGCTCCCCCAAGTCCCCGCCTGCCGCCCGAGATCAGCATCGCCTCGTCGGGTGCGGGAACGCGATATCCGAACATCCTTGACGTCTCCTTAGCGGGCGCCGCCGTCGCCGCCGAGCGGCGGATCGAGCAGTGGATCGCTCCAGGCCATGACGGAGACCTGCCGGTGCCCGAGGGACTCGATGACCAGTACGGTCGAGTCCCGTGTCAGCGGTTCGTCGGAGTACGCGATGAACGTCTCCGTGCCGCCTCTGACCCGCACCAACACCTCACCCGGCCCACCGGCCCCACGCGTGCCGATGACCAGCTTCCCCGTACAGCCGACAACAGCCTCGTCCGGCGCCATTGGCGGCCGCCCCCTTGTTGTTCCAGCTCAGAAGAGCTCTTGCGAGCCAGACCATACGCCTGCGGCAACGCTCCGACCATCTACGCGCGGCAAAGATCCGGCTCCGTCAGGAGACCGCCACGTACGTCACGGGATCGCTCCCCGTAACGGCCTCCACGTCACCCAGTTTCACCAGTCTGCGCAGGTGGGCCTCGGCCTCGGAGACGGCGATGTTCCGTGATCCGTAGGGGATGTCGGCCCAGGGCCTGTTCCACTCCATGCGCTCGGCGAGCTGCCACGGCGTGAGCGGGGCGGCCAGCAGGGCGCGCAGGTCGGTGAGGCGGGACTCGTGGTGCTCCAGCAACTCCCGTACGCGGGCGGGCGCGTCGGTGAAGGTGTGCTGGTGGGCGGGGAGCACCTCGGCCGGGGAGAGACGGCCGACGCGCTCCAGGGAGTCGAGGTAGTCGCCGAGCGGATCGGTGGAGCCCTCCTCGACGGCCGGGTCCTCGTACAGGCCGATGTGCGGGGTGATGCCGGGCAGCACGTGGTCGCCGGAGAAGAGGCGGCCGTTGCCGGGCCGGTTCGCCGGGTGGTCCTCCTCCAGGTGCAGGCAGATGTGGCCCGGGGTGTGGCCCGGGGTCCAGATCGCGCGCAGCCGGCGGCCCGGCAGGTCGAGGAGGTCGCCGGGGGTGATGGTGCGGTCGGGCAGGGCCGCGTCGAGTCCGGGCAGGCGGCGCGGGCGTCCGGCGTCGGCCGCGGCGAGCAGCGGCGCGACATGGTCCTCGGGCGCCCCGGCCGCCAGCAGTTTGGCGCCCATGTACGCGTACCAGCGCGACGGCGGGTTCTCCCGGGTGCGCCGCACCACCGCCGCGTCCGCCTCGTGCATCGCGATGTACGCGCCGGAGGCATCGCGGACCTTCGCCGACAGGCCGTGGTGGTCGGGGTGGTGGTGGGTGATGAGGACGCCTGTGAGGTCGGTGACCGAGGTGCCGCAGGCGGTGAGGCCCGCGGTCAGCGCCTCCCATGAGGTGGGGTCGTCCCAGCCGGTGTCGATCAGGACCGGTCCCGTGTCGGTGTCCAGGAGGTAGATGAGCGTGTGGCCGAGCGGATTGTCGGGGATCGGCACGCGGATGCTGTGCACGCCCCCGCCGTGGTCGGTCGCCTGCGTCGCCTGCGCCATGGGCCCGCCTCTCCCTGCCGTCCCGCATCCCTGTCGTCCCGAACTGCCTGCACTGTAATGGAACTTGTAGAACTTGTTTCAGTAGTCGCCCGGGTAAACCGTCTTGGGCGTCCCGGGCAACCGTCCTCGGACGCGTCCGCCACCCTTCCGCATCCGAACTAGAACTGGTATCAGTTCTGAAACACCGTCAGAAACCGTCACGGAAGCGGAAGTCGCCATGACCGAGCTCGTGGAACACAGACAGCTGTTCATCGGCGGGGAGTTGACCGATCCCCTCGGCAAGGACGTCATCGAGGTCGTCTCCCCGCACACCGGCGAGGTCTTCGGGCGGGTGCCGCACGCCGCGCCCGCCGACGTGGACCGCGCCGTCGCCGTCGCGCGCCGGGCCTTCGACGAAGGACCCTGGCCGCGGATGAGCCTCGACGAGCGGATCGCCGTCGTCACCCGCATCAAGGACGCCATCGCGGTACGCCACGAGGAGATCGCGAAGGTCATCTCGCAGGAGAACGGTTCCCCCTACTCGTGGTCGGTGCTCGCCCAGGCGCTCGGCGCGATGATGGTGTGGGACTCCGCGATCAACGTCGCGCGGGGATTCACCTACGAGGAGACCCGCGACGGCGCCCTCGGGAAACTGCTGGTGCGGCGCGAGCCGGTGGGGGTCGTCGCGGCCGTCGTGCCGTGGAACGTGCCGCAGTTCGTGGCCGCCGCCAAGCTCGCGCCCGCGCTCCTCGCCGGCTGCACCGTCGTCCTCAAACCGTCGCCCGAGTCACCGCTCGACGCGTACATCCTGGGCGAGATCGCGAAGGAGGCCGGGCTGCCCGAAGGGGTGCTCTCCATCCTGCCCGCCGACCGTGAGGTGAGCGAGTACCTGGTCGGGCACCCGGGCGTCGACAAGATCTCCTTCACCGGGTCCGTGGGTGCGGGGAAGCGGGTGATGGAGGTGGCAGCCCGTCATCTCACGCGCGTGACACTGGAGTTGGGGGGCAAGTCGGCGGCCGTCGTGCTGCCCGACGCCGACGTGGAATCGACCGTCGCGGGGGTCGTGCCCGCCGCCTGGATGAACAACGGGCAGGCCTGCGTCGCCCAGACCCGCATCCTGCTGCCCCGCTCCCGCTACGACGAGTTCGCCGAGGCGTTCACCGCGGCCGCCGCCGCGCTCGTCGTCGGCGATCCGCTCGACCCGGCCACCCAGGTCGGCCCGCTCGTCGCCCGGCGCCAGCAGCGGCGCAACCTCGACTACATCCGCATCGGCCAGGAGGAGGGCGCCAAGATCCTCACCGGCGGCGGCGCGCCCGCCAAGTCCGGTCTCGAGCACGGCTGGTACGTCGAGCCGACCCTCCTCGGGGACGTCCACAACGGCATGCGCGTCGCCCGCGAGGAGATCTTCGGACCCGTCATCTGCCTCCTCCCGTACGGCGACGAGGACGAGGCCGTGAAGATCGCCAACGACTCCGACTACGGGCTCAGCGGCAGCGTGTGGACGGCCGACGTCGCCCACGGCATCGACATCGCGCGCCAGGTGCGTACCGGCACGTACAACGTGAACACCTTCAGCCTCGACATGCTCGGCCCCTTCGGCGGCTACAAGAACAGCGGCGTGGGACGGGAGTTCGGGCCCGAGGGGTACAGCGCGTTCCTGGAGCACAAGATGATCCACCTGCCCGCCGGGTACGCACACGAGGAGGGCTGAGCATGGGCGACCGGTGGCATGTGGAGGTCGACCGGGGTGTGTGCATCGGCTCCGGCATGTGCCTGCACCACGCGCCCGCCGCGTTCCGCCTCGACACGGCGCGGCAGTCCCACCCGGAGGAACCCGAGACGGACGCGAACGAGAAGGTGCTGGCGGCGGCCGAGGGCTGTCCCGTCGAGGCCATCGTGATCACGCTCACCGGCGGCGGTGAGCCGGTGTTCCCGCCCGAGGAGTGACCCGGCGAAGCCGCCGCCCCGCGCGGCGGCTTCTTCCGGTCGTGACGACGCCCTTTGGCATATGCGGAAAGCATGAACTCGAACAGGGTGAACATTACTTTCCTCGTGCGTTTCGCACTTCTTTCTGATGACAGTTGTGACTGTCCGCCTTCCTTGGCTGCATGCGAATCTCGTTCCGGCCGTCAACGAGATGCCGAGGAGGGCGACCGACGCCATGGACAAGCGGTACGAGGTCTACGCCCTTGCGGATCCGTATTTCTACGAGACGCCCGAACGGCTCTCCGCCGACGGTAAAGCGCGGCCCCTGCCCGAGTTCGAGACGGCCCGCAGGGCGGTCCCGGAAGGATGGCGCTCCGACAGCAACGGGGAATGGCTGAATTTCACCCCGCTCGAGCCGGACGGCACGCCCCGCCAGCAGCCGGGGCAGGGCTGGAAGATCCACGCCTCCGCCACCCGGGCCGGCGCCGAGAAGATCGCCTCGATCGTCTGGGACTACTGCGTACCGCGGGAAATTCCCTTCAAATTCGTTCCGTCGCCGCACCTTCTTCACTTACGGAACGCGAAATACGCGGGCCGCGACACCAGCGGAAAGTTCGTCACCATCTATCCGGCGGACGAGGAGAGATGTCACCGGATACTGGAGGAGCTGGGGGAACTGCTGCGCGGCCTCGAAGGCCCGTACATTCTCACCGATCTCCGCTGGGGAGACGGACCGCTCTATGTGCGCTACGGCGCCTTTTCCCGTCGGCTGGTCGCCAATGAACGCGGCGCGCTCGTCACGGCCATCGAGGACGGCGAGGGCCGCCTCGTACCCGACAACAGGGACCCCGCCTTTCAGGTCCCCGAATGGGTGCCCCTGCCCGGCTTCCTCAAACCCCACTTCGACGCCCGCAACGCGACGACCGTCACCGACCTCCCGTACCGCTTCGAGAAGGCCCTGCACTTCTCCAACGGAGGGGGCGTCTACCGGGGGACCGACACCCGCGACGGCCGCACGGTCGTCCTCAAGGAGGGCCGCCCGCACGCGGGTCTCGCCGCCGACGGGGCCGACGCCATCGCCCGCCTGGAGCGGGAGAAGGCCGCGCTGGAACGCCTGTCGGGGCTCGGCGTCGCGCCCGAGGTGCGCGACTGGTTCCTCATCGACGACCACCGCTTCCTCGTCATGGACCACGTGCCGGGACGCCCCCTCAACGCGTTCTTCGCCGAGCGCCACCCGCTGCTCGCGCCCGATCCGGACCCGGCGGCCGTCGCCGACTACGTGGCCTGGGTGCTGCGGATCAACGCCGCCGTCGAGAAGGCCGTGGCCGCCGTCCACGAGCGCGGCATCGTCTTCAACGACCTGCACCTCTTCAACATCATGGTCTCCGACGCGACCGCCGAGGGCGACGCGGAGTCCGTCACCCTCATCGACTTCGAGGCCGCCACCCGCGTCGAGGAGAACGACGGCCAGATGCTGGCCCACCCCGGCTTCTGGGCGCCGCGGGACCGCACCGGCACCGATGTCGACCGTTACGCCCTCGCCTGCCTGCGCATCGCGATGTTCCTGCCCGTGACGACCCTGTTCGTCGTCGACCGCGGCAAGGCCGCCCACCTGGCCGAGGTGATCGCCGCCGAATTCCCCACCGTGCCGCGGGAGTTCCTGGCCGAGGCCGTCGCCGAGATCACCCGGGGGACGAGCGGGGCACCGGTCGCGACGAGGGGTGCGACCGGCGTCGCTCCCCGGGTCGAACCCGGCGACTGGCCGCGCAGCCGCGACTCCATGGTCGAGGGCATCCTGGCGTCGGCCACCCCGGAGCGCGACGACCGCCTCTTCCCCGGCGACGTCGTCCAGTTCGCCACCGGCGGCGGCCTCGGTCTCGCCCACGGCGCGGCCGGTGTCCTGTACGCCCTCGCCGAGACCGGCGCCGCCCGCTACGAGCAGGGCGAGCAGTGGCTCCTCGACCACACCGACCCGGTGCCGCCCGGCACCGCCCTCGGCCTCTACGACGGCATCGCCGGCACGGCGTACGTCCTGGACCGGCTCGGGCACCGGCAGCGCGCCCTCGACCTGGTCGACCGCCTGCTGAGCGAGAAGTGGCAGCGGCTCACCGGGGAACTGCACGGCGGACTCCCCGGTGTGGGCCTGGTCCTCGACCATCTCGCCCGCACCACCGGCGAGGGCGATCTCGCCGACCGGGCCCTGGAGGCGGCCGCTCTCGTCGCCGACCGCATCATCCACGTACGCGACACGGACCGGACTCCCACCTCGAAGCGGCGGGCCGGACTGATGCGCGGCCTCACCGGGTCCGCCCTGTTCCTGCTGCGCCTGTACGAGCGCACGGGCAGCGCGCAGTACCTCGAACTGGCCGGTACCGCACTGGAGTTGGACCTCGACCGGTGCCGGACGGCGTCCGACGGCGGCCTGCACGTCGACGAGGGCTGGCGCACCATGCCGTATCTCGGTGACGGCAGCGCCGGGGTCGGCATGGTCCTCGACGACTACCTGCGGCTCGCCCCGGACGCGGACCTCGGCGGCCGGGCCCCCGAGGAGCTCCGGCAGGGCGTGCTCACCGCCGCGACCTCCCGCTTCTATGTCCAGCCCGGCCTGTTCGAGGGCCGCGCCGGAATGATCCTGCACCTCGCCCGCACCACGACACCGGGCGCCACCGGCGCGCGGCTCGCCGCCCAGATCGACGCCCTGGGCTGGCTGTCGATGCGCTACGAGGACCGACTCGCCTTCCCCGGGCATCAGATGATGCGCCTGTCCATGGACCTCGGCTCCGGAACGGCAGGGTGCCTGCTCGCGCTCGGCGCGGCCCTGGACCAGGAACACGGCGCCCAGCTGCCCTTCATGCCGCCCCCGCGGCGGCCCTGAAGCCGGCTCCGCCTTCGCGTGGAGTCGTGACACAACCGCACAGCACCACCCCGTCCCCACAGGTATGTACGTTGACGAAAGGGAAAACCATGGCACTTCTCGACCTGCAGAGCATGGAAGCCGACGAGACCACCGGCGGTGGCGGTGGCGGCGGCGGCGAAGGCAGCAACGTCAGCCTGCTGCTCTGCGACAAGCACAGCTCCAACAGCACGCTCCTGTGTCTGTGACGGTCTGACCGCGCCGGTGACGTTCTTTCTGTACCGGTGACGGCGGGGCCGCCCCTCGGGGGCGGCCCCGTCCTCGTTCTCGTTCGCGTTCTCGTTCCCCAGGACGCGCGTTTCGGATGCGATCACGGATGCGAGGCCAAGTGAAGACGTCGTCCGGCGACGCACTCCTGCGCACAGCGACCCGGTACAGCGCCGGCCGGTGTCTGGCCCTGTGCCTGCTCACCGTCGCGTCCGCGGGCGTGGGCCTGCTCCTCCCGTACGTCATCGGCCGCACCGTGGACGCCCTGTTCGCCGCGCATGCCGCCGGCGCCGCCGACTCGGTGAGCGGGGACGTCGGTCACTGGCTGCTGATCGCCGCGGCCCTGGTCGGCGGCCTCATGCTCCTCGACTGCTGCGAAGGCGTCCTGACCGGCACCACCAACGCCCGCACCACGGCCTGGCTGCGCGGGCGCCTGGTCCGTCATGTTCTCGCCGCCGGGCCCGGGGCCACCGCTCGGTTCCCCGCGGGCGACCTCGTCGCGCGGCTCGTCGGCGGTACCGCGCAGGCCGGGCCCGCCCCGGCGACCGTGGCCGCCCTCGCCGCCACCCTCGTCCTGCCCGTCGGCGCGATCGTCGCCCTGGGCCTCACCGACCTCTGGCTCGTCGCCGCGTTCCTCGTCGGCGCGCCCGCCCTCGCCCTGCTGCTGCGCACCTTCGCGCGGGCCTCGTCCGACTGCGTCGCCGCCTATCTGCGCGCACAGGGCGACATCGCGACCCGGCTCACCGAGGCGATCGGCGGGGCCCGCACCATCGCCGCCGCGCACACCGCGGACCGGGAGGCCACGCGGGTCCTCGAACCGCTGCCCCGACTCGTGCACCAGGGCCTGCGGTTGTGGCGGGTGCAGGGGCGCGCGAGCGCGGGCGCGGTCACCCTCGCGCCGCTGCTGCAGATCACGGTGATCGCCACCGCGGGTGTGCTTCTCCTTCGCCACCAGTTGTCCGTGGGGGAGTTGCTCGCCGCGTCCCGCTACGCCGCTCTCGCCACGGGGGTCGGCATGCTCGTCGGCGACATCGCGACCCTGGCCCGCACCCGGGCCGCGGGGCAGCGGCTCGGCGACGTCCTGGACGAACCCGCGCCGCGCCACGGCGACGCCCGGCTCGGCGACGGGGGCGGCCGGCTGGAGCTGCGCGGCGTCACCGTCCGCCGCGACGGACGCACCGTCCTCGACCACGTGGACCTGACCGTCCCCGCGGGCGAGACCCTCGCCGTGGTCGGCGCGTCCGGCGCGGGCAAGTCGCTGCTCGCCGCCCTCGCGGGCCGCCTCGCCGACCCGGACGACGGCACCGTCCTCCTCGACGGCACCCCGCTGCCCGAGCTGAGCCGCACCGAACTCCGCGCCGCGATCGGCTACGCCTTCGAACGGCCCACCCTGCTGGGCGACACCCTGGCCGACACGATCGCGCTGGGCCCCGACCCGCGTACGACACACCCGGACCGGGTCGTCGGCGCCGCCGAGGCCGCCCACGCCGACGGCTTCGTACGCCGCCTCCCCGACGGATACGCCACCGCCTGCGCGGACGCCCCGCTCTCCGGCGGTGAGGCCCAACGCCTGGGCCTGGCACGGGCGTTCGCGCACGGCGGGCGGCTGCTCGTCCTGGACGACGCCCTGTCCAGCCTCGACATGATCACGGAGCGGGAGATCGCCGCCGCCCTGCTGCGGCACGCCCCCGGCACCACCCGCCTCGTCGTCGCCCACCGCGCCACGACCGCGGCCCGCGCCACCACCGTGGCCTGGCTCGACGCCGGCTCCGTCCGCGCGCTCGGCCCGCACGAACGGCTGTGGCACGACCCCGCTTACCGGGCGGTGTTCGCCGGGGACGGCGACAGTGCCGGGGTCGGTGGGGCGGCGTGACGACGACTCCCTCCGCGACAGCCCCGTCCGCGACAGTCCCCTCCGCGACAGCCGTCCCCGCGCGCCCGGGAACGTACCGCCGAGGCCTGCGCTTTTTGCTGCGCCGCCGCGCCACCGTCGCCCGGCTCGCCGCCTGGTCGGTCCTGGAGACGGGCCAGACGTTCCTGCTCGGCTGGGCCCTCGCCCGCGCGCTCGATGACGGGTTCCTCGCCGGGCGCCAGGACATCGGCCTGCTCTGGCTCGGCGTGGCCGTGCTCGGCGTCGCCGCGGGCGCCCTCGGCACGGCCAGGGTCTACGGGGCCGTGGCCGGGCTCGTGGAGCCGCTGCGGGACCTCCTCGTGCGCCGGGTCGTCGAGCGCGGGGTGCGCGGCGGCGACGGGGGAGCGGTGTCGCGCCTGACCCAGCAGGTGGAGATCGCCCGTGACACGTTCGCCGGTCTGATCATGGTGTCCCGGTCCTTCGTGTTCACCGCGACCGGCGCACTGATCGGCTTGTTTTCGCTGGCCCCGGTGCTCCTGCTGGTGGTCGCGCCGCCGCTGGTGGCCGGAGTCGCCCTGTTCCTCGGCACGCTGCGGCCGCTCTCCCGTGGGCAGGAGGCGTTCCTGATCGCCGACGAGAGCGTCTCGGCCCGGCTCGCCCTCGTGTGCGCGGGGCTCAGGGACGTCACGGCGGCCGGCGCCGAGGAGCCGACGGCCCGGGACGCGGAGGCGCTGATCGACCGCGAGTACCGGGCGGCACGGACACTGGCGTGGTGGGCGGTGCCGCGGGTGCTCGCGCTCGGCATCGGCGGCCAGCTGCCGCTCCTGCTCCTCCTGGCGACGGCGCCGTGGACCCTCGACCGCGGGGTGAGCGCGGGCGCCCTGGTCGGCGCCCTCGCCTACGTCTCCCAGTCCCTGCTGCCCGCCCTGCAGAACCTGGTCCACGGCCTGGGCACGGGCGGTTCACGGCTGGCGGTCGTGCTGCGCAGGCTGACGCATGAGACAGCTCAACAGGCTGTTTCCGTAGAGGAGTTGGCGGATGAGCAGCCGGACCCGGCCGCACCCGCCCTTGAAGCGTCCTCGCTGACCTTCGCGTACGGGCCCGGTGCCGAACCGGTCCTCGACGGCCTCGACCTGACCGTCCCCCGGGGCGGCCACCTGGCGATCGTGGGCCCCAGCGGCATCGGCAAGTCCACCCTGGCCGGGCTCGCCGCGGGGCTGCTCGTCCCCGGGGCGGGGGCGATCCGGGTGTGCGGGCTGCCCGCGCGCTCCCCGCGGGCGGCGGCGCGGCGCGTGCTGATCCCGCAGGAGGCGTACGTCTTCAGCGGCACCCTGCGCGCCAACCTCGGCTATCTGCGCCCGGACCCGGTGCCCGAGAGCGAACTCGCCGACGCCGCGGCCGCGATCGGGCTCGAAACGCTCCTCGGGCGCCTCGGCGGGCTCGACGCCCCGCTCGATCCGACGGTCCTGTCCGCGGGGGAGCGGCAGCTGATCGCGCTGACCCGCGCCTATCTCTCGCCCGCGCCGCTGGCCGTGCTCGACGAGGCCACCTGTCATCTGGACCCGGCGGCGGAGCGGCGCGCGGAGCGGGCGTTCGCCACCCGGCCCGGGGGCACCCTGGTCGTCGTCGCCCATCGGATCAGCTCCGCCCACCGGGCCGACCGGATCCTCGTCATGGACGGGCCGCGTACCGTCTGCGGCCGTCACGAGGAGCTGCTCGGGAGTTCCCCGCTCTACCGTGACCTGGCCGGGGCGTGGGGTCTGCCGACGGCGTCACAGCCAGCCCTCGCCCTGGGAGATGCGGATGGCGTCGATCCTGTTGCGGGCGCCGATCTTGCGGGTGATGGCGGCCATGTAGTTGCGCACCGTGCCGTTGGACAGATGGAGTTTGCGCGCGATCTCGGAGACCGAGGCGCCCTCGGCGGCGAGCGATAACACGCCTAACTCTCTTCTTGTTAAGGGCGCCTGAGAGGCCTTCAGGAAGCCGAAGCCCAGCGAGTCGTCGACGAAGCGCTGCCCACGGGCCGCCTGCCTGATGCCGGTGAGGAGACGCTCCACAGGGCCGTCCTTGTCCACGTATCCGAGAGCCTGCGCCTCCACGGCCCGGCGCAGCAGTCCGGGCCTGCTGGCGGTGGCGAGCACCACCAGTGCGCACCTCAGCTCCGCCAACGGCGGTATACCGTACGGTGTTTCACAGTCCAGGTCGGCTACGCAGATGTGCGGCTCGAGCGCACGCGCCCTCCCCGGCGCACTGCGCCACGGTGTGTGGTGCACCTCCAAGTCCGGTTCCTTCGCCAATTGTTCGGCGAGCGCCGAACGCATCAGACAGGAGTCGTGCACAAGAAGTACCCGAGTCACGTCCGCCCCCTCAAAGCCGTCTGCTCCGGTTGCTCCGTCCAGCGCATGAGCAATTCAACCTTCGGGTGCCCCGAAGTGGATGGACAGAACTGGCCAACGGTGACAGAGGGCTCAGTGGTGGCTTGGATCAGTCAGGTCGATCAGCTTGCAGACCGTCTCGATGTCGATCTTGACCTGGGCGATGGAGGCCCGGCCCGACAGCCACGTGATGAGCGCCGAGTGCCACGTGTGCTCGATGACCCGGACGGCCGAGAGCTGCGCGGGCGTCGGGTCGTCGAGCTCCATCGCGTCCAGGATGATCGCCGTCGTCTGCCGGGAGACCTGGTCGACCTCCGGGCTGACGCTGCGGTCCGCGAACGTCAGGGCGCGGACCATCGCGTCGGCCAGATGCGGCTCGCGCTGCAACGCGCGGAAGGCGCGCATCAGCGTCTCGGCGACCCGCTCGGAGGGCGAGTCCGAGGACGGCGGGCGCTTACGGACCGTGGTGTGCATGTGCTGCAACTGGTCCTGCATGGTCGCGACCAGCAGATGGACCTTGCTCGGGAAGTAGCGGTACAAGGTGCCGAGAGCGACCTGGGAGGACTCGGCGACCTCACGCATCTGCACCGCGTCGAAGCCGCCGCGCGACGCGAGCTGGGCGCTCGCGTGCAGGATGCGGCGGCGCCGTGCCTCCTGCCGCTCGGTGAGCGCGGGGGCACCTTGCGCAGAGCTTCTGCCGTCCGGAGCTGTCATCAGTTCGCTTCCGTGTCCCGTGGTCCAGGCCGTGGCGTGAATCACCCGATCCACCGTTCGCAGCCTCGCTACCTGCCGGTAGATTCGGTGCTCATTGAACGATCAAGTCTGAAACTTGTTCTAGATTAGCGTCCCCACGTACTGTCCAGTGTCCACGGGCAAGCAGGAAGAAGGGTGGCCTGGAGTGACCGCGGAGTCGTTGCGCATCGCTCTCCTCACGTACAAGGGCAACCCGTTCTGCGGGGGCCAGGGTGTGTACGTGCGGCACCTCTCCCGTGAGCTGGCCCGCCTCGGCCACCGCGTCGAGGTCATCGGCGCCCAGCCGTATCCGGTGCTCGACGAGGGCACGGACGGCGAGGACCTGGCCGGTCTCACGCTCACCGAGCTGCCCAGCCTCGACCTGTACCGCAGCCCCGACCCCTTCCGTACCCCGAAGCGCGACGAATACCGCGACTGGGTCGACGCCGTCGAGGTCGGCACCATGTGGACCGGCGGCTTCCCCGAACCGCTGACGTTCTCCCTGCGCGCCGGACGCCATCTGCGCGCCAGACGCGGCGAGTTCGACGTCGTGCACGACAACCAGACCCTCGGCTACGGACTCCTCGGCGGCCCCGGCTCGCTCGGCGCCCCGCTGGTCACCACCATCCACCACCCCATCACCGTCGACCGGCAGCTGGACCTCGACGCCGCCGCGAACTGGCGGCGGCGGATGTCGGTGCGCCGCTGGTACGCGTTCACCCGCATGCAGAAGCGCGTCGCGCGCCGCCTGCCGTCCGTGCTCACCGTCTCCGGCACCTCCCGCGACGAGATCGTCCAGCACCTCGGGGTGCGCAGGAGCCGGATCAGCGTCGTCCACATCGGCGCCGACACCGACCTGTTCTCGCCGAATCCGGCCGTGCCCGAAGTACCCGGGCGGATCGTGACGACGTCCAGCGCCGACGTACCGCTCAAGGGGCTCGTCTTCCTCGTGGAGGCCCTCGCCAAGGTGCGGGCCGAGCAGCCCGACGCGCATCTCGTCGTCGTCGGCAAGCGCGCCGAGGACGGACCCGTCGCCCAGGCCATCGAGCGGTACGGGCTCGAAGGCGCCGTCCAGTTCGTCAAGGGCATCAGCGACCAGGAACTCGTCGACCTCGTCCGCTCCGCGCAGGTCGCGTGCGTGCCCTCGCTCTACGAAGGCTTCTCGCTGCCCGCCGCCGAGGCCATGGCCACCGGGACCCCGCTCGTCGCCACCACCGGCGGCGCGATCCCCGAGGTCGCGGGCCCCGACGGCGAGACCTGCCTCGCGGTGCCCACGGGCGACCCGGGCGCCCTCGCCACCGCCCTGATCCGGATGCTCGGCGACCCGGCCCTGCGCGCCCGCCTCGGCGCCGCCGGACGCGCCAGGGTCCTGGCCCGGTTCACCTGGGCGCGGGCCGCGCAGGGCACGGCCGAGCTGTACCGCGCGGCCATCGACCGGGCCCCCGGCAGAAGTTCTGTCGATGGCCGACCCCACCAGGAAACCTCTCAGGAAAGCAGGGCCACGTGCTGACCGTCGACTTCACCCGCTTCCCCCTCGCCGCGGGTGATCGCGTCCTCGACCTCGGGTGCGGAGCCGGCCGGCACGCCTTCGAGTGCTACCGGCGCGGAGCGCAGGTCGTCGCGCTGGACCAGAACGCGGAGGAGATCGCCGAGGTCGCCAAGTGGTTCGCCGCCATGAAGGAGGCGGGCGAGGCCCCGGCCGGCGCCACGGCCACCGCGATGGAGGGGGACGCGCTCCATCTTCCCTTCCCCGACGAGTCGTTCGACGTCGTCATCATCAGCGAGGTCATGGAGCACATCCCCGACGACAAGGGCGTGCTCGCCGAGATGGTGCGCGTGCTCAAGCCCGGCGGCCGCATCGCCGTCACCGTGCCGCGCTACGGCCCGGAGAAGGTGTGCTGGGCGCTCTCCGACGAGTACCACGAGGTCGAGGGCGGCCACATCCGCATCTACAAGGCCGACGAACTCCTCGGCAGGATGCGCGAGGCGGGCCTCAAGCCGTACGGCACGCACCACGCGCACGCCCTGCACGCCCCGTACTGGTGGCTCAAGTGCGCGTTCGGCGTCGACAACGACAAGGCGCTGCCGGTGAAGGCGTACCACAAGCTCCTGGTCTGGGACATCATGAAGAAGCCCGCGCTGACCCGGGTCGCCGAGCAGCTCCTCAACCCCGTCGTCGGCAAGAGCTTCGTCGCCTACGCCACCAAGCCGCACCTGCCGAAGGCCAGCGGGGCCGCTGCGTGAGCAGTCCTGAGCGGACCGAACTCCTCGTACTCGACGGCGTACTGACGGCCGATCAGGTCGCACAGACGGTGCGCGGACTGCTGGACGTGCAGCGCCCCGACGGCGCCATCCCGTGGTTCCGCCGCCACCACCTCGACCCGTGGGACCACACCGAGACCGCCATGGCGCTCGACGTGGCCGGCGAGCACGAAGCCGCGGCGCTCGCCTACGACTGGCTCGCCCGGCACCAGAACGAGGACGGCTCCTGGTACGCCGCCTACCAGGACGGCGACCCGGGCGACGTCACCGACCGCGGCCGCGAGACCAACTTCGTCGCCTACGTGGCCGTCGGCGTCTGGCACCACTACCTCTCCACCGGAGACGACGCGTTCCTGGACCGCATGTGGCCCGTGGTGTGCGCGGCGATCGAGTTCGTGCTGCGGCTCCAGCAGTCCGGCGGCCAGATCGGCTGGAAGCGCGACGACGACGGAACCGATGTCAACGACGCCCTGCTGACCGGCAGTTCATCGATCCACCACGCCCTCAAGTGCGCGCTCGCCATCGCCGACGAACGCGAGGAGCCGCAGCCCGACTGGGAGTTGGCCGTCGGCGCGCTGCGCCACGCCATCCGGCGCCACCCCGAGCGGTTCCTCGACAAGGACCGCTACTCGATGGACTGGTACTACCCGGTGCTCGGCGGCGCGCTGCGCGGGGCCGAGGCCCAGGCACGTATCGAAGGCGACTGGGACCGGTTCGTGGTGCCGGGACTCGGTGTGCGCTGCGTCGTGCCGAACCCCTGGGTGACCGGCGGCGAGAGCGCCGAACTCGCCCTCGCCCTCTGGGCGATGGGCGAGTCCGACCGCGCGCTGACGATCCTCCAGGACATCCAGCACCTGCGGGACCCGCGCTCCGGGCTCTACTGGACCGGTTACGTCTTCGAGGACCGGGCCGTGTGGCCCGAGGAACTCACGACGTGGACCGCGGGGTCCGTGCTGCTCGCGGTGGCGGCGCTCGGCGGGGACGAGGCGACCTGCCAGGTGTTCGGCGGTGACCTGCTCCCCTCCGGCGTCGAACCGGAGTGCTGCGCCTGAGGCATCCGCGGGCCCAGCCTCTCAGTGGCGGCGCAGCCGGTTCGCGACCGCGTGGCCGACGAACAGGTAGACGACCGCCGCGAGGCCGTAGCCGGCGACGACGCGCGCCCATTGCTCGTCGAAGGTGAACAGGTCGTGCGACCAGCCGGCCAGCCAGCCCGCCGCGTCGTGGACGAACTGCACCAGGTCGTTGCCCCGGTTCGCGTCCAGCAGATACATCAGGATCCAGAGACCGAGGATGAAGGCCAGGATGTCTGCAATGATCATGACAACGCGGCCGGCTTCACTGGTGCCTCGGTAGTGCCGATTGGGAGTCATGGACTTCGGATGTCCCCGATTTCGGCCAGGAAACACGGGCGGGAAACACGTACGGGCCCACCCGGGTGGTGCGGTGCCCGGGGCCGGGTGAGGCTGCGAGAAGTGCAGCCCCCACTGGAGGTATCGGTCGTGCTCAGCTCCCCCCTTCCCGTACGCCGCCTCGTCGTGTCCGTGCTCATGTGCGGCACCCTGCTGGCCGGAACCACGGCATGCAGCGGTGACGACACGAAGGCGTCGGCACAGTCCCAGCCCAGTGCGACCAGTACGGCCGAGAAGCAGAAGCTCGCCAAGACCCGGTTCGTGGCCAACGCGGGCATCGCGGCCGGCGCCACCTACCAGTGGATCGTGAAACCGTGGAAGGCCGGCAAGTTCAAGAGCGGCGCGAGCGGACGCAAGTTCGCGCTCGTCAAGGCGGGCCTCGCGGGCGCCCTCACCTACAACCGGCTGAAGGCCGCGAAGAAGAACGCCGAGGGCGACCCCACGCTCGCCAAGGCGATCGCGCCGCTCTCCTCCGGCATCGACTCGCTCAAGGACCTGCCGAGCAAGCTGCGCAAGGGCGACGGCGCCGACTCGGTGTCCTCCTCCTTCGACGACATCATCAACAAGGTCAAGAGCGCGGGGAAGGGTGCGGGCGCCGAGGTCAAGAACAAGGTGCCGTCGGCATCTGAACTGCGCAACGCCGGCTCATGAGTTGAGCTCTGCCAGGACGCGCAGGGTGACAGGGTCCGGTGACAGGACGAGCAGGTCCGTCACCGGGCCCTCGCGCCATGACTCCAGGCGTTCGGCGATGCGCGCACGCGGGCCGACGAGCGAGATCTCGTCCGCGAACGCGTCCGGCACCGCCAGCACCGCCTCCTCCCGCCGCCCCTCGGCGAACAGTTCCTGAATGCGGTGCGCCTCGGCCTCGTACCCCATGCGGGCCATGAGATCGGCGTGGAAGTTACGCGTGCTGTGCCCCATGCCGCCGATGTAGAACCCGAGCATGGCCTTGACGGGCAGCAGCCCCTCGGCGACGTCGTCACAGACCTGCGCGCGGGCCATCGGCGCGATCATGAAGTTCTCCGGCAGCCCGGTGAGCGCGGCCTCGTACACATCGCTCCTGGCCGGCGACCAGTACAGCGGCAGCCAGCCGTCCGCGATCCGCGTCGTCTGCGCGATGTTCTTCGGCCCCTCCGCGCCGAGCAGGATCGGCAGATCAGCCCGCAGGGGATGGGTGATGGGCTTGAGCGGCTTGCCGAGCCCGGTCCCGTCCGCGCCCCGGTACGGGTGCGCGTGAAAACGCCCGTCGACCTCCACGGGCCCCTCGCGCCGCAGGACCTGCCGCACGACGTCGACGTACTCGCGGGTCGCCGTCAGCGGTGAGCGGGGGAACGGCCGCCCGTACCAGCCCTCGACGACCTGCGGCCCGGACAGACCGAGCCCGAGCATCATCCGGCCGCCGGAGAGATGGTCCAGGGTGAGGGCGTGCATCGCGGTCGTGGTGGGCGAGCGGGCCGCCATCTGCGCGATGGCCGTGCCGAGCCGGATCCGGCTCGTGTGCGCGGCGAACCAGGTCAGCGGGGTGAAGGCGTCGCTGCCCCACGACTCGGCGGTCCACACCGAGTCGTACCCCAGCTGCTCCGCCTCCTGTACGAGGGAGAGGTGGCCGGGGTTCGGTCCGCGTCCCCAGTAGCCGAGTGCGAGTCCGAGCCGCATGCGTGCCCCCTGTGACGACCGAGAACTGACGGGCCGTCAGGTCGGTCCGCCGTGCGCGACTGTACGCGAAAGGCCCCTCGCCCGGAAGAAGATGGGCGAGGGGCCTCGAAGGCGCTGAGGATCAGCCGCGCTGGATCCCCGTGGTGTCCTGCAGCACGCCACGACGGCCGTCCTGCGTCTGGGCGACGAGGCCGGGGCCGCGCTGCTCGACGGCCAAGTACCAGGTACCCGGCGCCAGTTCGGCGATCGGCGTCGGCGAGCCGTCCTCCGCGTACAGCGGACGCGGCACCGGCACGGCGAACCAGAACGGCGAGAAGTCCCCGGCAGGCTGACCACCCTGCGGAGCACCCTGCGCCGGAGCGGCGGCCTGCTGCGGCTGACCGGGCTGCCCACCGAACGGCTGGCCGGGGCCGGGCTGGCCGTGCTGACCGGGACCGGGCTGCCCCGGCTGCGCACCGTACGGCTGACCCGGGCCGGGCTGGCCCGGCTGCTGCTGGGCGCCCGGGTATCCGTAGGCACCCTGCGGCTGACCACCGTAGGGCTGCGGCTGCTGGGGGCGCGGGGCGCCGACGAGGGCGCCCTTGAGGGCCGGGACCAGGGGGGTGGCGATCGCGGCGGCGGCCATGATCAGGGTGGCGATCAGGGCGAGGATGGCGCCGATGCCGACGTCGGCGCCGTCGCTGCTGCCGCCGAAGTTGTTGGCGCCCCCGGACGGGTCGAAGATGTTGCCGAGAGCGGCCCATGCCGCGAGCACGGTGCACGCGACACCGAACTGGCCGAGGTCCAGACCGGCGACCTTGCGCGGCTGGGGCAGGCCCCGGGCGACGACGATGAGGACCGCGCCGATGATGCCCGCGAGAACCACGCTCATCAGCAGCGGTCCGCTGCTCCACGAGTTCGGGCTGCTGAAGCTGCCGGGCACGTTATCGGGGAGCGAGTAGATATCGAGGAACGAGGCGATGAACAGCAACACCGCTGCTCCGATCACCACGCCGTCGCCTCGAGTGAGGGAGCGGATATTCACTTCAGGTCCTTCGTCAGTCGTCTCGTCATCGGAGGAGGCGGCGCCATGCGCGGAGGTGGCCCCTCATCGTAGGAGGGACACTATCGTCCGCGTCCTGTGGGTGTCTGCCGAGATCCACAGGGTGACAGCTACCCGCGCAGGAAACTCACGATTCCCTCAGAGAGGCCCTGGGCCGCCTTCTGCCGCCACGCGCCCGAGGTCAGCCGGGCCATGTCCTGCGAGTCCCTCATGTTGCCGCACTCGATGAAGACCTTCGGCACCGTCGACAGATTGAGTCCGCCCAGGTCACTGCGGGTGTCCAGGCCGGTGCCACCGCCGATGTAGTTCGACGGGGGCTCTCCCGTGGCCTGGAGGAACTTGCCCGCGATGCGCTCGCCGAGATCGCGCGAGGAGGAGACGATCGGGCGGGTGTCCGCGCCGCCCGCGTGCACCGATGCGGGAAGGATCACATGGAAGCCGCGGTTGCCGACGGCGGAGCCGTCCGCGTGCACGGAGATCGCGGCGTCGGCCTTGGCCTGGTTGCCGATCGCGGCGCGCTCGGTGACGCACGGGCCCCAGGCCCGGTCGCCGTTCTGCGTCAACTTCACGGTGGCGCCCTGCTGTTGCAGGAGCGTGCGCAGGCGGCGTGACACGTCGAGCGTGAACTGGGCTTCCGTGTAACCGGCGTTGGTGGACGTGCCCGTGGTGTCGCACTCCTTGCTGGCGTTGCCGACGTTCACGGTCCGATTGATATCGGCCGTGTGCCGAAAGTTACCCGGATTGTGACCCGGGTCGATGACGACGACCTTGCCCGCGAGCGGTCCCGTGCCGCCGCCCGCCGGTTTCGACGGTGCCTTCGACGTCGGCTTCGCGGAGGGGGACGCGGAGGATTTCGACGGGGAGGGGCTCGGCGCCTTCGCGTCCGGGTCCGTGGGCGTCCCGGCCGCGGAGCCCGATGACTGGCTCTGGCCCGGCGCCGGAAGCGTCTTCGGCGGCTCGCCCTCGCCGGGGCTGTTCACGACCGACCACAGCAGCCAGGCCGCGAGCGCCGTCGGCACGAGCGCGGCGAAGGTGACGAGCACCGGGCGACCGCGGAAGCGGCGCCCGCCGGATCCCCGCCGCGGGTCGTCGTCGCGATAGAAGTCATCAAAGTCGTCTGGTTCCGGACCTACGTATGACACGTTCTCGACCTTAACCGCGCTCTCAGATCCCCGCTCCTGTTCGTCGCAGGACGCGCAGCGATTCGCACGCCGACACCTCGGTGAACGCGTGGGACGCGAGGGCCCGCTGATACACGCGGTACGGGGCCTGCCCCGTCCACTCGTCGTGCTTGACGGGGAAGACGTCGTGGATGGCGAGCAGACCGCCGTCGGCGACGTGCGGGGCCCAGCCCTCGTAGTCGGCGTTCGCGTGCTCGTCGGTGTGGCCGCCGTCGATGAAGACGAGGCCGAGCTTGCCGCCCCAGGCTTTGGCCACCTGCGGGGAGCGGCCGACCAGCGCCACCACGTGCTCCTCCAGGCCCGCCGCGTGCAGCGTGCGGCGGAAGGTGGGGAGTGTGTCCATGAGACCGACCACCGGGTCGACCGTCTCCGGGTCGTGGAAGCCCCAGCCGGGCTGCTGCTCCTCGCTGCCCCGGTGGTGGTCGACCGTGAGGGCCGGGACGCCGGCCGCGCGGGCGGCGTCGGTGAGCAGGATCGTGGAGCGGCCGCAGTACGTGCCGACCTCCAGGAGCGGAAGCCCGAGCGCCGCCGCCCCGACCGCGGCGGCGTACAGCGCGAGGCCCTCGCCGAGCGGCATGAAGCCCTTGGCCTTCTCGAAGGCGGCGAGGACGTCCGGGGCCGGGGTGCTCCCTGAAGTGGTCATGCCGCCCATGCTGCCGTACGCCGTCGGATGCCTGCTCAGCAGCCCTGCCACAGGCGGGTCATGACGCGGACGCCGAAGCGCAGGCCGTCCAGCGGGACGCGTTCGTCGACGCCGTGGAACAGCCGCCCGTAGTCGAGGTCGGCCGGCAGCTTCAGGCCCTTGAAACCGAAGCAGCGGATGCCGAGATGGGTGAAGGCCTTGGCGTCGGTGCCGCCGGGGTTGCAGTAGGGGACGGGGTGGCCGTCCGGGTCCTCGGCGCGTACGGCCGCGCACATGGCGTCGACGAGCGGGCCGTCGAAGGTCGTCTCCATGGCGATGTCGTGGTTGACCCACTCGCGGGAGACGGAAGGAAGGAGCAACGCGTCGATCGCGTCGATGAGTTCCTGCTCGTGGCCGGGGAGGAAGCGGCCGTCGACGCGGGCCGTGGCCTTTCCGGGGATCACGTTGGTCTGGTAGCCGGCGGTGAACATGGTGGGGTTCGCGGAGTTGCGGAGCACCACCTGCATGAAGTCGGCGACGTGGCCCAGCTTGGCCAGCTCCGTGTCCAGGTCCTCGGCGTCGAAGTCGATCGTGACGCCCTGGAGGTCGGCGGCCTCCTGGAGCAGGGCGCGCACCGGCTCGATGAGGCGGACGGGGAAGGTGTGGCGGCCGATGCGGGTGAGGGATTCGGCGAGGTCCGTCACCGCGTTGTCGTCGTTGGGGGAGGAGCCGTGCCCGGCGCGGCCCGTGGCGGTCAGCTCCATCCAGGCCATGCCGCGCTGGGCGTTCTCGATCGGGTAGAGGCGCCGGGTGTCGTCGAGCGCGTAGGAGAATCCGCCGCCCTCGCCGATCGCCTCGGTGACACCGGAGAACAGGTCGGGGCGGTGCTCGACGAGCCAGTGCGCCCCGAACTTGCCGCCGGCCTCCTCGTCGGCGAGGAACGCGAGCACCAGGTCGCGGGACGGCTTCGTGCCCGTACGCGCGAAGTGCCGGGCGGTGGCCAGCATCACGGCCACCGTGTCCTTCATGTCGATGGCGCCGCGGCCCCACAGATAGCCGTCGCGGATCTCGCCGGAGAACGGCGGGACCTGCCACTCGGCGGGGTCGGCGGGGACGACATCGAGGTGGCCGTGGACCAGCAGGGCGCCGCGGTCGCGGTCGGTCCCCTCGATCCGGGCGATGACGCTGGCGCGGCCCGGCGCGCTCTCCACCAGCTCGGAGCCGATACCGGCCTCGGCGAGGCGGGCCACGACCCAGTCGGCGCAGGCCCGCTCGGAACTGGTCGGGTTGGAGGTGTCGAAGCGGATCAGCTCGGCGCAGAGCTCGACGACTTCGCGCTGCGCTTCTTCTGAGGCCAAGGTGGTCATGCCGCTCCTACGGGGGCTTGCCCGGCTGAGACGGGGAGCGCGTCCCCGGCGTCGTCGGTGTCGTTCAGGGTCGTGGTGCCGTACGTCCTGATCCAGCCGAGCAGTCCGAGCACGGTGTAGAGGACGAACGCGGTGGCCAGGGAGTTCAGGGCCGGGATGCCGCCGTCGTAGAACTTGCCGACGCAGAACGCGGCGGCCCAGATGACCAGCGACATCGGCACCCAGGTCGGCGAGGTCGTGGGCAGGGTGCCCGCGTCGCGGGTCTCGTCGAGCGGCTTGCGCATCCGGCGGACCACCCAGTACTCGGCGACGACGATGCCGCCGATGGGCGGGATGGCGACGCCGAGCACGGTGAGGAAGTCGGTGAAGTGGGTCATGATGCCGACCGCCGAGAGAGCGGTGCCTGCGATGCCGAGACCGATGGTGACCGCGCCGCGGTGCAGGCGCTTCTTGAAGACGACCTGGAAGAAGTTGACGACGCCGAGCGAGGAGCCGTACAGGTTCCAGTCGTTGATCTTCGCGGTCGACATCAGCACGACCAGGACGCCGAAGACGCCTGACGTGGACAGGACGATCTGCGAGACCTCGTTGCTCTTGACCATGTGGCCGAGGAGCACACCGGTCAGGCCGACGATGTACTCGGAGAGGATCATCGAGGACGCGGTCTGAAGGAAGACGTGCGCGCCCTTCTTGTTGTAGCGGGTCATCTCGGGGGCGACGATCGCGCCCGTCATGTAGCCGCCCGCGATGGCGGTCGCGGCGACCGAGAGCGGGATCGTCTGGCCGGGCGGCGGCGAGCTGAGCAGATCGCCGAGCGAGTGCTCGCCGAGCGCGTCGAACACCGACCAGGCGACCATCGCGAAGAAGAGCGGGGTCACGATCTTGGCGAAGATCGCCATGTAGCGGAAGCCGAAGATGACCAGGACCGTGATGGCGAGGCCCGCCACGATGCACCACAGCCACGACGGGCCGCCGACCAGGGACGACACGCTGTTGCCGAAGATGGTGTTCTGCACGCCGAACCAGCCGACGAGGCTGACCGCGATCACGAAACTGACCAGGGCCGAGCCGTTGCGCCCGAAGCCGACCCAGCGGGTCAGCAGCGGTGTCGAGAGGCCTTCGCGCATGCCCGCGTAGCCGATCAGGAAGATGACGACTTCGAGGATGACGGCGCCGAGCGTGAACGCGAGGAACGCGTTGCCGAAGGTCATGCCGACGCCGATGGTGGCGCCCAGCGTGAACTGCGAGATGGAGCCTGACTGGGCGAGCCACTGCAGCAGCATCGTCCAGAAGCCGAGGCGCTGGTCGCGGGGGACCCGGGACAGCGCGTAGTCGTCACTGCCCACGTTCTTCTTCGTGGTGGCCATGGCGTCACGACTCCCTAGAAGCGCGGCCGAGTGTCTGCAGATGGGTCAGCGGGCCGTAGCGGCTGACGAGGCCGTCGAACTCCACCGCGTCGTGGAAGTCGAGCCGGCCGCCGCCGAAGGCCTTCGCCGTCTCGACGGCGAACCGGGCCGCGGCCGCGATGTCGCTCTCGTGGCTCGCGCCCGTCTGGCAGCCGGGGACCGCGGCGGCCGAGGTGACCGCGAGGCCGACGACCGGTGCGGCGGTCGCCGTGGCCGGCTGCAGGATCGAATTGATGTGATGTGCACCGTTACCGTACGGCGTGATGTCCTGCGTGGTCACGGGGTACGTGACCAACGGCTCACCGGTGACGACGGCGAGGAGCTCGCCGAGCTGCTCGCTGACCCGCAGCACCCACCCCTCCTTGACGGTGGGGGACAGGGCGAGGCCCTTGTGGTTGATGATCCGGTTGCCCTTGGTGGTGTCGATGGAGAGCACGGCCTCCATGTCCTCGGTCACCTCGTGCCGGTTCATCGTCGCGATGTCGACCGGCGAGTCCATGAACGGGACCGGGTCGTGCGGCGCGGTCGGCGCGTCCGGGCAGATGTGCGTGGCGACGACGACGTCCCCTTCGAGCACGTCGCCGCGGCGGCGCATGTCGAGGAGCTTGGCGGCCGTCGCGAGCGCGGCGGCGGCGCCGTCCGCGTCGGATACCAGGCCGGTCATCTCGGGCCGGGCGCCCACGCCGCCGAGCCGCCCGACGACGCCGAGCGTACGGGCGCTGCCGCCGCGGCTCCTGCCCTTGCTGCCCGGGATGCGGACCAGCACGAAGTCGGTCGAGCCGCGCTCGCCGTCGACCGTGGTCACCTCGGCGCCCGAGCCCTCCAGGCCCGCGAGCGAGTCGAGATAGGCGACGGCGCGCTTGCCGTCCGCGTGGGGGTCGTCCAGCAGATCGACGACATCCAGGACGTGCTTCAACATGCGGGGTCCCTCTCACTGCTCGGCGCCCGGTCGCGGTTCCACCGGTGCTGACAGCAGACTCGGGATCGGATACCGTTCTCGGCAACTGTTTCCCGTTATTTGCAATTCAGGTCTGGATGGTGAGATGGCGTGGCGGACATCCCGCTCGACGACCGGAAGACCCCGGCCGGTGCGCTGCAGACCGTCGACCGGGCGCTGCTGGTGCTGCTCGCCTTCGAGCGGACCCGGCCCGACTGGGGCGTGACGGAGGTCGCCGCCGAGTTCGGCTGGGACACCTCGGTCGCGCAGCGGCTCCTGTCGACGCTGGCCGGGCGCGGCTTCCTGGTCTCGGACCCGGTGACGCGGCGCTACCGGATCGGCCCCGCCGTGCTGCGGCTCGGCCGCCTCTGGGAGCGCTCGGGCTCACTGGAGCTGCTGGCCGGGCCGGTGCTGGAAGAGCTGCGCGCCGCGACCGGCGACACGGTCCTGTTCTGCCTGCCCGACAACTTCCACATGCGGTGCGTCGCCGCCGTCGAGGGCGAGGAGGGGCCGCTGCGCTACTACCCGCTGGTCGGCGAGTTGTACCCGGCGCACGCGGGAGCCACCAGCAAGTCGTACTACGCGTACCTGCCCGACGAACAGCGCCACCGCCTCTTCCGGGGCCGCCCCATGGCCCGCTTCACCGAGCGCACGGTCACCGACCCGGACGAGCTGGAGCGGGAGTTCCTCACGGTCCGCGCCCAGGGGTACGCCTGGACGGTCGGCGAGTACGACGCGGGGATCGGCACCGTCGCCGTGCCGGTGTTCCTCGGGCGCGAGCCGTACGGGAGCCTCAGCCTCGGCGCCGCCAAGGAGCGCTTCCCGGACGGGCCCGACGACCGCCTCGACGCGCTGCGCAGGGCGGCCCGGCTGCTGGAGCGCCGTCTCACCCACCCGCCGCAGCGCAGCCGCCGCACCACCCGCGCCAACTGACCCGCTTCCACCGCCTGTTGCCAGGAGCCACCCCCTCATGAACCTGCTGCTGCTCTCCAACTCCACCCAGCACGGCCGCGGTTACCTCGAACACGCCGTGGACACCGTCGCCGGCTTCTTGCCCGCGAACGCCCGCCTCGCGTTCGTGCCGTACGCGCTCGCCGACCACGACGCCTATACGGCGAAGGTGCGCGGCGCCCTTGAGGGCGCCGGGATCGACGTGCGCGGCGTCCACGAGGGCGGCGACCCGCTGGCCCAACTTGCCTCGGCCGACGCGGTGTTCATCGGCGGCGGCAACTCCTTCCGGCTGCTGAGCGCGCTGTACCGGACGGGGCTGCGGGACGCCGTGATCAAGGCCGTCCGGGACGGCCTGCCGTACATGGGGGCCAGCGCGGGCACCAACATGGCCGCGCCCACCCTCCGTACGACCAACGACATGCCGATCGTGCAGCCCCCGTCCTTCGAGACGCTGGGCCTGGTCCCCTTCCAGATCAACCCGCACTACCTCGACCCGGACCCGGCCTCCACGCACAAGGGCGAGACCCGCGAGGAGCGGCTCACCGAGTTCCTGGAGGAGAACGACGTGCCGGTGCTCGGGCTCCGCGAGGGTTCGTGGCTGCGGGTGGCGGGGGAGCGCGCCACGGTGGAGGGCGGGCGCCCCGCCCGGCTGTTCCGGCGCGGGGGCACTCCGCGGGAGCTTGAAGTGGGTACGGATGTGTCCGAACTCCTCTACTCGAAGCCGCGGTTCGACGCCTCCTCATAATGTCGGGGGTTGCACAGCACCGCCGCGCCCAGCATGAGGGGCAGCCCGGCGGCGGGCACCGTCCACCACGGCAGACCCGTCCACACGGCCGGTAGGCCCACCCCGAAGCAGACCACGACGATCGTGATGAGGAGCCGCCTGCCGTACGGCTCCCAGGTGAAGGGGGCGAGGTCGCGGGGCCGGACCAGGCGGACCGCGCCGAACACGAGCGCCTCGGCGGCGAGCAGCGCGGCGCCCATGCCCATCGCGGCGTTCATCTGCAGCTCGTCGCGGGGCGCTGCGGAGCTGTTCTGCCGGACGCCGCCCTTGCCGAGGACAACGATGTCGCGGCGCCAGACGGTGGCCGTGACCCGGTCGCCCGGCTTCAGCTCGTCGAGGAGCGGACCCGGATCACCGAAGTCCACGACGCCCTGCCAGGAGGTCCCGTCCTTCAGGGTCGCCTCGTACGTGGCATTCCTCCCGCCGTCCTTGATCACCGTCCGCACCACGGTGAACGGCCGACTGCCCAGGCAGTCCGTCCGCGCCCGCTCCTGCTCCGTCGCCCGCGCGGGGCACGGTTCGGCCGCCCGGTAGTCCTGGTAGCGATCCCGGTCGGAGGGCAGCCACGCGGTGAACGCCAGCCAGCAGAGCACCACGGAGATCACGGCGGCCAGGATCAGCAGCACACCCGTGAACCGGACGCGACCGGTCGATCGCCGGCCCTTCCCCGGTGGCTGCCCCCTGCCGTTCGCCCGAGCCCGTTCCTGTGTCGTCATCGCCTGCCCCCTCCGCCCCCTTGACCCCGGCCCTCATCATCCATCGGCCGCGAACGGCAGGTAGGACAGTTCGGTGAACAGGCGCGGTTCGACGTCCTGCAAGGGGTCAGTGCTCCGCCGACGGATCGGTTCTGCGGGCGTGCAGTACGTGGCCGTCCAGGGGGAGGGGCGCGCGGCCGACGAGAGTCAGCCCCGCCTCGTCGAGGAGTCGTGCGTAGTGGTGGGCGGTGCGTTCGCGGCCGCCGACGTTGCACCGCATGTGCAGGTCCCAGGCGGTGGCCAGGGAAGGGGAGTTGTCGGTGGGCAACAGGCGCTCCACGACCAGGAGGTCGGCGTCGGCGGGCATGGCGCGCGCGCAGTGCCGCAGGATCTCCAGGCACCGCTCGTCGTCCCAGTCGTGCAGGACGCGGGAGAGCAGATAGACGTCCGCGCCGGGCGGTACGTCGGCGAAGTCACCGACCACGAAGGCGCACCGGTCGGCGTCGAGGCGCAGGCGGGCGGCCTCGACGACGTGCGGGCGTTCGAGCAGCACGGCGTTCAGCCGCGGATGGGCGGCGAGGATGCGGCCGAGCAGTTCCCCGGTGCCGCCCGCGATGTCGACGACCGTGGCCCCGCGCGGATCGCGCGCCGCGGCGGCGAGCACGGGGTGGGCCGGGAGCGGTTCGAACATGCGCCGGCTCGCGGCCATGGACCGGTCGAAGAGCTCGGCGAGGTGCGGGTCCCGGGCGAAGTGGTCGAAGTGGTTGTCCCCGAAGAGGTGCTCGAAGGCGACCTGCCCGGTGCGCACGGTGTGCGCGAGGGCGCCGAAGGACTGGTAGAACGGGCCGCCGTACATCAGGGCCAGTGCCCGCATCGAGTCCGGGTCGTCCGCGCGCAGCAGCGTCCCGACGCCGGTGGGCCGGAAGTAGCCCGGGGCCTCCTCGACGACCACGCCGAGCATGGCCAGGTAGCGCAGCAGCACCGCCAGGCTGTCCGCGTCGGCGCCCACCGCGCGCGCCAGCGCGTCGACCTCGACGGCCCGGTCGGCGGGGAGCGCCTCGGCCACCCCCAGCTGCGCGAAGGCGGTCAGCGCCTGCGTCGTCCATGCCCCGGTCAGCAGCCGCAGCATCGTTTCGGCAGGCTGTCGGGCGCGGGACTCGTCCAGGTGGCCGGCGAGCTGGTCCCGGTGGTCGCCGGGGGCGTACAACTCGATGCGCCGGTACGCGGACTTCGCCGCGTGGGAGGTGGCGAAGTAGAACACCGTGCCGTTCTCGTGCGGGTTGTACCCGCCGCCGTCGGGGACCGCCCCGCACCCGGCGAACAGTGCGCACAGGCCCCGCAGCACCAGCGGGTCCGGGGCCGGCACCTCGAAGGCGACATGCGCCTCGTGGTGCGCGGCGCGCTCCAGGGCCGCGATCTCCTCCAGGTCCGAGCCCGGCGGCACGGTCAGAGCGAAGACCTCGACCATCCGGCGCTCCCCGTCCCGGCCGGTCACGGAGGGGCGCAGGATGCCCACGTCGAGGTCGTCCACGGTGCGATGGTGGCGCAGCGCGAGCCGCTCGCGCACCACCACGCTCGGCTGCGGCGGCCGGTCCACGGTCAGACCGCACGCCGCCAGCATCTCGGTCAGCGTCCCCGGACCATCGGGGAAGACCAGCAGCGCGGCATGGGCGAAACGGCAGCGCTCCACCAGCGAACGCAGTTCCGGGCCGTCGAGCCCGGGGAGCAGGAGCGGCAGCAGTGTCTCGCTGTCCTGCCCTGTGATGAAGTCGACCGCCGCGCGCAGGCGCGACGCGTCGTCCGACAACGTCGTGATCATGACGAGGTCGTCCTCATTTCGGTGTGAGGTGTGAGGTGTGGCGTGTGAGGGGTGAGGGTGGTGTGTCCGGGGGCTGGTGGGCCGCGCGGCGGACGTCATACGCCGACGTACCGCTCGGCGAACCAGTCCTGCTGGCTGCGCGAGGTACGAAGTGCCGTCATACGGGAACGCTGCAGGCAGTTGAGGAACGGCGACTCATGCTCCGGGCCGGGCGCGCCGTGCAGCAGCCCGATCATCCAGTGCGAGAACTCCTGCGCTCCCCAGATGCGGGGGAGGCACCGCGCCGAGTATCCGTCGAGCCCGGTCGGATCGCCGTGGACGAGGTCGTCGATCAGGCCCTGGGCGAGCAGCTCGGCCTCCAGGACCGCGAGGTTCGCGCCCTTGGCGGCGGACGGACTGATCAGGCTCGCGGCGTCGCCGGCCAGGAAGAGCGCCCCGAAGCGCAGCGGTTCGAGCACATCCGACTCCAGGTCGACGACGCCGCGCTGCACGATGCGGCCCCGGCGCAGCGGGCCGTACTCCTCGGCGCGCATCCGCACGTCCAACTCGTCCCAGATCCGCTCCTCGGACCACGAGTCGGCCGGGGTGTCGCGCTCGCACTGCAGGTAGTAGCGCGTGACCTCGGGGGTGCGCGCCATGTGCCCGGCGAACCCCCGCTCGTGCACGGCGTAGCCCACGGCGTCGAGGCTCGGCGGCGCCTCGGCGAGCAGGCCGAGCCAGGTCACCTGGTGGTCGCGGTGGTAGCGGCGGACCGCTCCGGCCGGCAGCGAACGCCGCGCAGCACCGTGCCGGCCGTCGCATCCGGCGACGTAGCGTGCCCGCCACCGGCCGGGCCGGCCGTCCGCCGCCCGCACGCTCACCGACGGAGTCGCGCCGTCCGCGTCGAGGACGGCCACCGCTTCGGTGCCGAACCGGATCCGCCCGCCGGCCGCCAGGAAGCATGTCAACAGGTCGGTGACCAGGTTCTGTTGGGGATACACGGTGTGCTGTTCCCCGTCGCCGAGCCCGCTGTAGTCGAGCCGGAACCGGCCGTCCCCGGTACGGAACTCGCAGGTGCCGTGCGTGCGGCCGTCCCGGTGCAGCCCGTCGGACAGGCCGTGCCGGTCCAGGATCCGTACCGTGTTGGCGGCCAGGAATCCGGCTCGCGCCCGGGTCCGGACGTGGTCGCTGTCCGCCCGCTCCAGTACGACGCAGTCGATCCCGCGTATGTGGAGCAGGTTGGCCAGTACCAGGCCGGCTGGTCCGGCCCCGAGAATGACCACGTCAGCCGCATGATCGACGGCTGGTTTGTGCTGACTTTCTGTCACGGAACGGAGTTTAGGCACGGAAATCACTGCCTCTCGTCACAAGTCACCTGAATGCCAGCATGACCTCAAGTAGGGCGCATCCTGGCTGTGTTGGACCCCGCTTATCGGTGTAGAGCGCACGCGCACGGGTGCACGCGCAGGGCGCTCCGTCACGGGCGGGGCGGGGTGCCACCGCTGGGGCTCGGCGGCAGCACACGGCCCAGTCGGGCCAGTGGGGAGAGGGCTATGAGCAGGGGCGACAGCAGCATCCCCGCCGCCGTCGCCAGCAGAGCCGTACGCAGGCCCCACGCCCCTGCCAGTGCGCCCCCGAGGAGGGAGCCCAGCGGGGTGACGCCCATCCCCGCGAAAGTGATCGTCGCGGCCGCGCGGCCTTGCAGCGCGCTCGGGGTGAGGGCCTGCCGGACGGCCATCACGGTGACGTTCACCAGCTGCCCGCCCGCGCCGAAGACGAACTGGACCGCGACCAGCACCGGCAGCGTCACCGATGGCGGGCCGTGCAGGGCCGGTACGCACAGCAGGATGCCGTCGCCGAGGGCCGCCGCACAGACCAGTACCGGCCCGTGTCCGAGGCGGCCCGGGAGGCGCGCGGCCAGCACGGCGCCGAGGACCGCGCCCGGACCCGTCGCGGCGAGCGCGAGACCGACCGCGGCGCCGGACAGATGCAACTCCCTTGGCAGGAACAGTAGTTGGACGGTCATCGTCGCCGCGAACGAGAACTGGAAAGCCGCCGAGGCCAGCGCCACCGCCCGCAGGGCCGGCTCCCGCGCGACGAAGCGCAGGCCCTCGTGGATCTGCCGCGGCACGGGCCTGCGTACGGGGTCGCGGGAGACCGTCTCTCTGCGGCGGATGCGCCGGACCGGGACCGACGACAGCGCGAAGAACAGCGCGCAGACCGCGGTGGCGACCGGCGTCGGCACCAGCGACACCAGCGCGCCGCCGAGCGCGGGGCCGCCGGTCTGCGCGGCCGACCGGCTTCCCTCCAACGCACTGTTCCCGCGCGTCAGTTGATCGTGCGGCACGAGACGTACGAGCGACGCCTGATACGCGACGTCGAAGAGGACGGACAGCGCCCCGACGGTGAAGGCGGCGACGTACAGGCCCGGCAGCCCGAGCACACCGAACGCGCCCGCCACGGACGCCGCGCCGAGGGCGAGGGCGCGTGCCAGGTCGGACCCGACCAGCACGGGCAGCGAGCGGCGCCGGTCCACCCAGGCGCCGACGAGGAGCGGGAGGAGGAAGAGCGGCACCTGGCCTGCCGCGCGCAGGGCACCGACGGCGTCGGCATCGGCGCCGAGGGAGAGGACAGCGGTCAGCGGGAGGACCACCAGGGCGGTGTGCTCGCCGAGTTGGGAGACGGTCTGGCCGCACCAGAGGCGGCGGAAGTCGCGGTCGTGCCACAGCACAGGGACCCCTTGGGGCATGGGTGTCGAGCGGAGAAGAGCTCGCTGTGCCGTGCGAAGCGCGAGGGCGGCACGCGATGACGGGGTACGGGAACGTCAGCGCGTGCGCGGGAGACCGACCATGGCCCGAACGGTAATCGGTCCGGGCCGTGCGGCGCCACCGGATATCGGCGGCGCGGCGCCGCACAACCGAAGACGCGCCGCGCAAGAGCGCGACGCGTCTTCAACTGGGCTGCCCGCAGCCCCTGTTACCGTAAAACCCGTCAGACCTGTTCGGCGACCGCGGCCAGCGCGAGGTCGACGTGGACCGGGCGCTCCTCGCCGTGGTGCGTGGCGGCCGAAGCGTGCGGGGCGTGACCGGGGGCCGTCGCCGCGAGGACGTAGGAGCCGCCGGAGGGCACCGTGAGCGCGTAGCGGCCCTCGGTGTCGGTCAGCGCCGCACCGGCCTGCCGCCCGCGCCGGTCGATCAGGGTCACCTTGGCGTGGGCGACGGGCAGACCCGCCGGGTCGAGGACCTGGCCGCGGAAGTCGGCCAGGGCCGCCTCGGCGCGCGCCAGGTTGGCGTCCTCCTCGCTGCTGGCCCGCAGCTGGACCTGCTGGCGCACGGTGGCCGCGCGGCGTCCCGGCAGGAAGAGGGCGAGCAGGACGCCGAGCGCGACGGCGCCGGTGGCGATCAGGAACGAGACGCGGAAGCCGTGCATCGTCGGGACCGCGGCGCCGCCGACGTGGTTCGCCGTGTTGGCCAGGACCATGCCGATGACCGCGGACGACACGGACGTACCGATCGAGCGCATCAGGGTGTTGAGGCCGGTGGCCGCGCCGGTCTCGGAGGCGTCCACCGCGCCGATGATCAGCGCGGGCAGCGAGGAGTAGGCGAGACCGATGCCCGCGCCCACGACCACCGAGATCAGAATCGTCTGCCAGGCGGCGCTCATCAGGCCGAGCCCGGCGCCGTAGCCGATCGCGATGATCAGCATGCCGAGGATCAGCGTGACCTTCGGGCCGAAGCGAGCGGAGAGGCGGGCGTACACGGGCGCGGTGAGCATCATGGTCAGGCCGAGCGGCGCCACGCACAGACCGGCGACGACCATCGACTGGCCGAGGCCGTAGCCGGTGGCGGACGGCAGCTGGAGCAGCTGCGGCAGGACCAGAGAGATCGCGTAGAACGCGACACCGACCATGATCGAGGCGAGGTTGGTGAGCAGCACCTCGCGGCGCGCGGTGGTGCGCAGGTCGACCAGCGGCGCCTTCAGGCGCAGCTCCATCACGCCCCAGCCGAGGAGCACGACGAGGGCCGCGGCGAACAGGCCGAGCGTGGTGCCGCTGCTCCAGCCCCAGTCGCTGCCCTTGGTGACCGGCAGGAGGAACAGGACCAGGCCGAGCGAGAGGCCGATGGCGCCCGCGACGTCGAAGGTGCCCTGGGCGCGCAGCGGGCTCTCCGGGACGAAGACGAGCGTGAGGACGATCGACACGACACCGAGGCCGGCGGCCGCGAAGAACAGCGCGTGCCAGTCGGCGTGCTGGGCGATGAGCGCGGAGAGCGGCAGCGCGAGGCCACCGCCGACGCCGATCGAGGAGGACATCAGGGCCATGGCCGAGCCGAGCTTCTCGGGCGGCAGCATGTCGCGCATCAGGCCGATGCCGAGCGGAATGGCGCCCATGGCGAAGCCCTGCAGCGCGCGGCCCCCGATCATCACGATCAGTTGGTCGCTGAAGCCGCAGATCAGCGACCCCACCACCATGATCGCGAGGCTGGTGAGGAGCATCCTGCGCTTGCCCGCGAGGTCGCCGAGGCGGCCCATGATCGGGGTGGAGACGGCGCCCGCGAGCAGGGTCGCGGTCATCACCCAGGTGGCGTTGGAGGGTGCGGTGCTCAGCAGCTCGGGCAGGTCCTTGATCACCGGCACGAGCAGGGTCTGCATGACCGCGACGACGATGCCGGCGAAGGCGAGGACGGGGACGACGCCGCCTGGTCGGCGGGTGGTGGTCGTCGGCTGGGACATTACGGAGGGCCTCCGGAAGGCGGTCTCGGGAACGGCGAGAATGCGCGTACAGCGGTGGGCGCGCGTACGTCGGCGTACGGGAAGATCGGGTGTGGTGCGGGCGGACCGCGGGTGATGCGGACGGTCCGAGTGTGCTGCGGGCAGCTTGCGTGTAACTCGAACCTGTTTCCCGAGGCGACTATTCCGACGATCGTCGTACGAGTCCGATCCTTGACCTTTTGTTTACATGGGCGCCCTCTCCGTTAATCCTGACCCACCGTCAGATTTGCTCTTCCGCTCTACTGGAACGTGTTCTACCGTGCGCCGCATGGGCATCGCCATCACGCAGGAACAGCGGGAACTCGCGGACGCGGTGCGCGGCTGGATCGCCCGCGCCGTGCCGCCCGACGAGGTACGCAAACTGCTCGACGCCCCGGCCGCGCCGGGCCGCCGCCCGCCCTTCTGGGAGGGGCTCGCCGGGCAGGGCCTGCTCGGCGTGCACCTGCCGGAGTCCTGCGGCGGCGGGGGCGGGACCCTGCTCGATCTCGCGGTGGTCGTCGAGGAGGCCGGCCGGGCGGCGCTGCCGGGCCCCTACCTCGGGAGCGCGTTGGCCGCCGAGGTGCTGTGGCGGGCGGGGCGGCGCGCACTCGCGGGCGCGGTGGCCGGCGGGGAGCGGATCGGCGCCGTCGCGTTCGGGCCCGGCGGGCTCAGCGCCGTCGCCGGGCCGGACGGGCTGATCCTCGACGGGGCCGCGCCGCCCGTGCTGACCGGCGCGGACGCCGATCTGCTCGTGCTCGCGGCCGAGAGCGCCGACGGCGTCGTATGGCTGGCCGTCGACGCCGGCACCCCGGGGCTCGCCGTGCGGGGGCACGAGAGCGCCGACCCGACCCGGCCCACCGCCGAGGTCGTCGCGGCGGGCGCCGTCGTCCCGGCCGGCCGGGTCCTCGCCGTGGACGGCACCCTCGTCCGCGATCTCGCCGCGATCCTGCTCGCCGCCGACGCGTGCGGCACCGCCGCCTGGGCGCTGCACACCGCCGCCGAACACGCCAAAGTACGCGAGCAGTTCGGGCGGCCCATCGGACAGTTCCAGGGCGTCAAGCACCTCTGCGCCGACATGCTCATCCGGGTCGAGCAGGCGTGCGCCCTGGTGTGGGACGCGGCGCGGGCGCTCGCGCCCGGTGACGAGCGTGCCGACGACGACGTGCGGGGTCTTGTCGCCGCGCTCGCCGCCGGGTCCGCCCTCGACGCGGCGTACGGCTGCGCCAAGGACTGCGTCCAGATCCTCGGCGGCACCGGGTTCACCTGGGAACACGACGCCCATCTGTATCTGCGCCGGGCCGTCGTCGCCCGGCAGCTGCTCGGCGCCGGGGACGCGCACCGGCTGCGCGGCGCCCGGCTCGCCGAGGCAGGGGTCCGTCGCGAGTTGCGGTTCGCGCTGCCCGCCGAGGCGGAGGTGCACCGGGAGCGGGCCCGCGCGGTGATCGAGGGGGTCCGCGGCCTCGACCCGGCCGCCGCGCGCCGCGCACTCGCGCCCGCCGGGTACGCGGCGCCGCATCTGCCCGCGCCGTACGGCCTCGGCGCGGGGCCGGTCCAACAGCTCGCCGTGCAGCAGGAGTTGAGCGCCGCCGGAGTGAAGGTCTCCGACCTCGGCATCGCCACCTGGGTCGTCCCCTCCCTCCTCACGTACGGCACCGAGGCACAGCGTGTCCGCTACCTCCCGCCGACCCTGCGCGGCGACCTCCTGTGGTGCCAGCTGTTCTCCGAGCCGGGCGCCGGCTCGGACCTGGCGTCGCTGCGCACCCGCGCCGAACGGACCGAGGACGGACGGTGGCGGATCAACGGGCAGAAGGTGTGGACGAGCGCCGCCCAGTGGGCCGACCACGGCATCCTGCTGGCCCGCACCGACCCCGCGGCCCCCAAGCACAAGGGCCTCACCTACTTCCTCGTCGACATGAAGAACACGGACGGCATCGACATCCGCCCGCTGCGCGAGATCACCGGGGACTCCCTCTTCAACGAGGTGTACTTCGACGACGTCCTGCTGCCCGCGGACGCGGTGGTCGGCGAGGTCGACGACGGCTGGCGGGTCGCCCGGCACACGCTCGGCAACGAACGGGTCCACATGGCCGACCAGTTGACCTTCGACACGGGCCTTGAGGCGCTCCTCGCCCGCGCGGGCGACCTCGACGGCGCGTACCGGGCCCGGATCGGGGCCCTCGCGGCGGAGGCGCACGCGCTCGGCTGCATCGGCCTGCGCACGACGATGCGGCAGGTCGCGGGGGAGGAGCCCGGCGCCGGGGCGTCCGTCCGCAAACTGGTGCAGACCCCGCACCAGCAGAAGATCGCGGAACTCGCCCTCGAACTCCTCGGCCCCGCGGGTGCGCTCCGCGAGGGGGCGGGCGAGCGCGCCCTGCACGGTTTCCTGCTGTCGCGGTGCCTGACGATCGCGGGCGGCACGACGCAGGTGCAGCTCAATGTCGTGGCCGAGCGGATTCTGGGGTTGCCGCGGGACTGACGCCCGCCCCCGGACTCAGTGCCCGCCGGACGGCATGTCGCAGCCCGCGTGGTCGGGGTAGCCGCCGAAGGCGTTCGCCTGGACCGCGACCCGGCTCAGCGTGCCCTCCACGCACACCGGGGAGTCGTCGACGGTGACGAGGAACCCGACCCCGTCGCCGTTCTCGTACGACTCCACCGATCCGTCGGGGAAGTCGAGGCGGTCCAGGGCGTCGCGGGTGCTCCGTACCTCGAAGTCCCCGCGCTCGCGCAGCGGTTCGAGGGCCTGCCGGACGCGTCCGACGGCCGTGAGTCCCGCGCAGCGCTGCTTTCCGTGCAGCGCGAACGGGACCCGGAAGCCATGGTTCTCGGCGTAGTGGTCGCCCGGCTGCGCGGTCGCCCCGTCGGAGGCCGCAGGCGCGGAGGGCGTCGGCGAGGGGCTCTCGCCGGGGCAGCGGTGCTCCGCGGGCGTGGGCGGCGACGAGATCGCCGTCGGCGTCGGGTGCGTACGCCGGTACTCGTCCGCGGCGCTGTTGCGCCCGTCCTGCGTCCCGCACCCCGCCGCGAGGACGGCCAGCAGGACGACCGGCAGCACCACTCCGGCTCTCGACACCTTGATCCCGGCCACCATCGCCCCCCGATTCCCCGTCGCGGGCCGACGGGCAGCGTGATCCTAGCGGCCGCTGCGTAGGGTCGGGCCCGTGGAGCTGAAACACCTCACCGGATTCGTGGCCGTCGCCGAGGAACTGCACTTCGGGCGGGCCGCCGAGCGTCTGCACATCGCGCAGTCGCCGCTCAGCCAGCAGATCAAGCTTCTCGAACGCGACCTCGGGGTGAAGCTCTTCGACCGCACGACGCGCACCGTCCGGCTCACCGCTGCCGGTCAGTCCCTGGTCGAGCCGGCCCGGCGGCTGCTGGCCGACGCCTCCGCGGTGCGCCGGACGGTACGGGCCGCCCACCTCGGCGAGGCCGGCCGCGTCACGGTCGGCTTCGCCGGGGCCAGCAGCTACTCCGCGCTGCCGCTGCTCACCAGGGCGGTCACCTCCCGGCACCCGGGTATCGAACTGGTCCTTGAGGGCCAGACCTATACGGGCGAGGCGCTGCGCCGGGTCACCGACGGCACCCTCGATGTCGGCTTCGTCGCGCTGCCGGTGCGGCGCGGCATCACCGCCCGCGTCGTCCGCATGGAACGCCTCGTGCTCGCCCTGCCCGACAGTCACCCGCTCGCCGCCCGGCCCGAGGTGCCGGTGAGTGAACTCGCGGGCGAGCCCATCGTGACCTTCCCGCTCTCCCGCGAGTCGGCGGTGCGCGAGGCGATGGTGCAGGCCTGCCACGACGCCGGGTTCGCGCCACGGGTCGCGCAGGAGGCGCCGGACTCGTACAACATGCTCGCCCTGGTCGGCGCGGGTGTAGGCGTCGCCGTTGTCGTCGAGTCCGCCCGCAACATCCATCTGGAACACGTCGTCTTCCGGCCGCTCGCCGGGGACGACGTACCGGTCCTGCCGATCGCCCTCGGCTGGCGCACCGGTAACCCGTCGGCGGCGCTGCAGGCGGTGCTGCGGGTGGCCGAGGAGGTGCTGCCGACACCGGCGGACGCGCCAGACTATGACGAATGACGTCTCAATCGGGGCCGTTATTGGTCTTGGACAGCACCTAATGGCGCGGTGCAGAGTGATCCGGGTCTCGCGACGGAGCGAGGACGGGCCGCTCTGTCGTCGCCCTCCGCTGCGGGATCTGCCGCAACGAGAGGACGCTCGCATGCAGCACGACACCCCCGCCGTGCCCGACGCCCCGGCCGAGCCCGACCCCAGGCTCGCCCGCGACGCCCGCCGCGCCGGCGTCACCGCCTTCGTCGGCACCACCATCGAGTGGTTCGACTTCTACATCTACGGGTCGGCGTCCGCGCTGGTCCTCGGGAAGATCTTCTTCACCGGCGCCTCACCGGCCGTCGGCACCCTCGCCGCGTTCGCCACCTTCTGGGTCGGCTTCCTGGCCCGCCCCCTCGGCGGCGTGATCTTCGGGCACTTCGGCGACAAATACGGGCGCAAGAAGGCCCTCGTCGTCACGCTCACCATGATGGGCGGCGCCACCTTCTGCGTAGGCCTGCTCCCCGGCTACGACCAGATCGGCGCGGCCGCACCGATCCTGCTCGTCCTGCTGCGCATGGTCCAGGGCGTCGCCATGGGCGGCGAATGGGGCGGGGCCGTGCTCATCGCCACCGAATACGCCCCGCCCAAGAAGAAGTTGCTCTACGGAGCCTTCGCCCAACAGGGCTCCCCGGTCGGCAACCTCCTCGCCACCCTCGCCTTCCTCGGCATCGCCCAACTCTCCGACAGCGCCTTCGAGTCGTGGGGCTGGCGCGTGCCGTTCCTGTTCTCGGCCGTACTCGTCGCCGTCGGCCTCTTCATCCGGCTGCGGCTCGCCGAGACCCCGGAGATGCAGGAGGCCCTCGCCCGCAACAAGCCGGTCAAACTGCCCATCAAGGAGGTGCTCACCCGCTACCCGCGGCTCGTCTTCCTCGGCGTCATCGCAGGCACCGCCGGGGTCGCCATCACCTACGTGAAGACGACGTTCGCGCTCTCCTGGGCCACGTCCGACCTGGACTTCGACCGGTCCGGCTTCCTCACCGTCATCGCGCTCGCCCTCGTCGTGCAGGTGATCGTGCAGCCCTTCGGCGCCGTACTCGCGAGCAAGTGGCCCGTGCGCAAGGCCGTGCTGTGGATGCTGATCCCCGAGTTCGCCGTACTGCCGCTGATGTTCGTGCTCGTCGGCACCGGGAACTTCTGGCTCGCCGTCCTCGGCATGGGCCTCGCCACCTTCCCGCACGCCATGTACTACGCGGCACTCGCCGGGATCCTCGCCCGCGTCTTCCCCGTCGAGGTCCGCTACACCGGCATGTCCCTCTCGTACCAGCTCTGCACCACCGTCTTCGCCGGGACCGCGCCGATCGTCTCGCAGTACCTGCTGAACACCTTCCACTCGATCTGGCCCGTCGTCGCCCTCGGCCTGGCCTACACCGCGATCACCCTCGCGGGTGTGCTGCCGCTGCTGGCCCGCACGGGCGACACACGGGCCCAAATCAAGCCCCTGCGGCGATTGAGCAGCGGGGTCCGGGGCAGCGCCCCGTGACGGCAACCCGTCCGACCCGACACCTGGAAGTCCCATGAACTATGCCGACCGCGACCCCGCCCTACGCCCCCTCCTCGACCGCATTTTGTCCGCAGAGGATCGCACCCGCGTCGAGCCGCTCCTCGCCGAGCTCGGCGAGGTGGCCGCGGGCGACCTCGACCGGCAGGCCGCGCTCGCCGACGCCAATCCGCCGCGGCTCGTCCAGTACGCCGCCGACGGCACCCGTATCGACGAGATCGTCTTCCACCCCGCCCACGACAGGGCCGCCGCCATCGCCTACGAGCGGTTCGGACTCGCCGCGATGTCCCACAGGCCCGGCGTCCTCGGCTGGCCGGCCAAGGTCCCGCACACCGTCAAGTACGCCCTGTCCTACCTCTACGTACAGGCCGAGTTCGGCATGGCCTGCCCGCTCTCCATGACGGACTCGGCCGCCCGCATCCTGCGCCTGTTCGACCCCGAGCGGTACGCGGACGAGATAGCCGCACTGTCCTCCACCGACCCCGAACTCCGGGCCACGGGCGCGATGTTCATGACGGAGAAGCAGGGCGGCACCGACGTCGGACGCACCGCGACCGTCGCCACCGAGCAGGGCGGGCACTGGATCCTGACCGGCAAGAAGTGGTTCGCCTCGAACCCGGGCGCCGACGTGATGCTCACCCTCGCCCGCGTCCCGGGCCAGGGCGAGGGCACCCGCGGCCTCGGCATGTTCCTGGTACCACGGCTGCGCCCCGACGGCACCCGCAACGCGGTCCGTATCGACCGCCTCAAGGACAAGCTCGGCTCGAAGTCCATCGCCAGCGGCGAGGTCACCCTCGAAGAGGCGTACGCCACCCCCGTCGGCCAACTCACCGACGGCTTCCGGCAGATGGCCGAGATGCTCAACGTCTCCCGCCTGTCCAACGCCATGCGCGCCACCGCCCTGATGCGCCGCGCGGTCCGCGAGTCGGTCGACCACACCCGCGGCCGCGAGGTCTTCGGCACGCCCCTCTTCGACCAGCCGCTGATGCGGGCCACGCTGCTGCCGATGATCCTCGACACGGAAGCCGCCCTGCATCTGGTGGTGGAAGCCGCGGCCCGGCTGACCGCCGCCGACGACGGCGACGCGGGCGCCCGCGCGCTGGTCCGCGTCCTCACCCCGCTCGCCAAGCACACCCTGTGCAAGCGTGCCCGCACCGTCACCGGCGAGGCCATGGAGATCCGTGGCGGCAACGGCTACATCGAGGACTGGGTCAACCCGCGCCTCGTCCGCGACGCCCACCTCGGCTCCATCTGGGAAGGCTCGTCGAACGTCATCGCCCTCGACGTCCTGCGCTGCATGCGCCGCCAGTCCGCCCACCGCACCCTCGCCGACACCTACGGCGACCGCGCCGCCACCGCGGACCGCTGGGACCTGCTCCGCAAGAAGGGCGACGCCCTCCTCGAACTCCCCGCGGACGAACAGGAGATGAGGATCGGCCGGTACGCGGACGAGCTGACCCGCGCCGTCATGGCGACCCTCCTGTACGAGCAGGCCGACCACGAGGTCCGCGCCACGGGGGACGGCCGCGCCCTCCTCGTCGCCCGCAGCTACAGCGCCCTGCTCGACGACAGCGATCCGGCCGCACTGCCCCGCCCCGCCCTGGACCACTTCGCCGAACTGGCGGATGGTGGACGGGTCCCGCTCGCCGACGTGCAGGAGAACGACCGTGCCTGAGCCCGAGACCGCACCGGCGCCCCTGAATGGCATGAAGGTCGTCGACCTCTCCAAGATCCTCGCGGGGCCCTACGCCACCATGTCCCTCGCCGACCTCGGCGCCGACGTCATCAAGGTCGAGCACCCCGACGGCGGCGACCCCACCCGCGGCTGGGGCCCGCCCTTCAACGGCCCCGACGCCACGTACTACCTGGCGGCCAACCGCAACAAGCGGTCGGTGACCCTCGACCTCAAGTCCCCGGGCGGCCAGGAAGCCGTGCACCGGATGCTGGCCGGTGCGGACGTGATGGTCGAGAACTTCCGCCCGGGCTCCTCCCTCGCCCGCCTCTTCGACTACCGGGAGCTGAGCGCGCGCTACCCGCGCCTGGTCATCCTGCACATCTCGGCGTTCGGCGACACCGGGCCCCTGCGCGACGAGCCCGGCTACGACATGGTGGCGCAGGCGAGCGCCGGACTGATGTCGCTCACCGGCGAGCCGGACGGGCCGCCCGTCAAGGCCGGTTACGCGATGGGCGACCTCGGCGCGGCCCTCTTCGGCCTGATCGGCGTCACCTCGGCGCTCGTGGAGCGCGAGCGCACGGGCAAGGGCCAGTACGTCACCACGTCCCTCTACGAGTCCCAGCTCGCCCTGCACATCAACTGGGCCACCGGCTACTTCGCCACCGGCGAGCGCCCCACCCGCCTCGGCTCGGGCCACCCCAGCCTCGTCCCGTACCAGGCGTACCCGGCCGCCGACGGCCACTTCGTGATCGCGGTCGGCAACGACACCCTGTTCCGCCGCCTGGCAGACGCCCTCGGCCACCCGGAGTGGGCGGACGACCCGCGCTTCGCGACCAACCGCGACCGGGTGGCGCACCGAGAGCCCCTCAACGCCAAGCTGGCGGCGGCCCTCGTCGACGAGCCCGTCGCGCACTGGGTCGGCCTGCTGAAGCCGCTGGGCGTACCGGTCGCCGCCATCCGCACCCTCGACGAGGTCTACGACTGCCCGCAGACCGCCGCGCTTGACATGGTGCACAAGGTCGACCACCCGGACGTGGGCCCGCTCCAGCAGGTCGCGTTCCCCGTCTCCTTCCGCGGCGAACGGCCCCCTGTGCGCAGCGCACCGCCCACCCTCGGGCAGCAGAGCCGCGACATACTCGCCGAACTCGGGTACGGGGAGACGGAGATCGACCGCCTTCTCGACGTGCCCGGCGACCACCCCCACCCGCAAGGAGCCTGAGACACCATGCCGTTCCCCGCCCTCGACCCCGTCGACCCGCTGAACCTCGAAGCCCTCCTGACCGACGAGGAGCGGGCCGTGCGCGACACGGTCCGCCAGTACCTCGACGACAAGGTCGAGCCGCACATCGCCGAGTGGTTCGAGAGCGGCGAGATGCCCACCCTGACCGAACTCGCCCGCGACTTCGGCACGATGGGCCTGCTCGGCATGCACCTGGAGGGGTACGGCTGCGCCGGCATGTCGGCCCGCGCGTACGGCATCGCCTGCCGCGAACTGGAGGCCACCGACTCGGGCCTGCGCTCCTTCGTCTCGGTGCAGGGCTCCCTCGCCATGTTCGCCATCCACCGGTTCGGCTCCGAGGAGCAGAAGCAGGAGTGGCTGCCGAAGATGGCGGCGGGCGAGGCCATCGGCTGCTTCGGCCTGACCGAGCCCGACCACGGCTCCGACCCGGCGTCCATGACCACGCGCGCCCGCCGCGACGGCGACGACTGGGTGCTCGACGGCCGCAAGATGTGGATCACCAACGGCTCGGTGGCGGCCGTCGCCGTGGTCTGGGCCCAGACCGAGGACGGCGTGCGCGGCTTCGTCGTCCCCACCGACACCCCCGGCTTCTCCGCGCCGCTCATCAAACACAAGATGTCGCTGCGCGCGTCCGTGACGAGCGAGCTGGTGCTCGACGGCGTACGGCTGCCCGCATCCGCCCGGCTCCCCGAGGCGCGCGGGGTCGGAGCGCCGCTCACCTGCCTGAACGAGGCCCGCTACGGCATCGTCTGGGGTGTCACGGGCGCGGCCCGCTCGGCGTGGCAGTCGGCGCGGGACTACGCCGTGCAGCGGGAGCAGTTCGGCAAGCCGATCGCCGCGTTCCAGCTCACCCAGCAGAAGCTGGTCGACATGGCACTCGAACTCCACAAGGCGACACTGACCGCGCTCCAGCTGTCCGCGCTGAAGGACTCGCCGGCCGGTGTCCACCCGGCCCAGATCAGCTTCGGCAAGCTGAACAACGTCCGTGAGGCCATCGAGATCTGCCGCACCGCCCGCACGATCCTCGGCGCGAACGGCATCTCCCTTGAGTACCCGGTGATCCGGCACGCCAACAACCTGGAGTCCGTGCTCACTTACGAAGGCACGACCGAGATGCACACGCTCTCCCTCGGCCAGGCGCTGACGGGCCACGCGGCCTTCCGTTAGACGGCGCGCCCTGCCAGTATCTGCCATACCTGACACACCGTCAGGTATGCGGGTACTGGCAGGAGGCCGGAGGCATGAGGTCCTACATGGTCGGCGTCGGCATGACCAAGTTCGAGAAGCCCGAGAGCCGGGACTGGCAGTACTGGGACATGGCGAAGGAGGCGGGGACGGCCGCGCTCGCCGACGCGGGCGTTTCCTACGAGGACGTACAGCAGGTCCCCGTCGGCTACTGCTTCCAGGCCTCGGCGGCAGGCCAACGGGCCGCGTACGAACTGGGGTTGACCGGCGTCCCCGTCTACAACGTCAACAACAACTGTGCCACCGGATCGAGCGCGCTGATGCTGGCGAGGCAGTTCGTCGAGGGCGGGGCGAGTGACTGCGTGCTCGCCCTCGGCTTCGAGAAGATGCAACGCGGCGCACTGGGCGGAGGAGCCGACGGCGGCGACTTCGCCACCTCGCCGGTAGCCCGCCACTACGGGATCATGGCCGCCCGGCACGGCTTCGAGATGAGTCCGCCCACCGCCCAGATCTTCGGCGACGCGGCGCGCGAGCACATGGAGAAGTACGGCACGACCGAGGCGCAGCTCGCGGCGGTCGGCGCCAAGAACCACCGGCACTCGGTGAACAATCCGTACGCCCAGTTCCAGGACGCGTACACCGTCGACGAGATCCTCGCCGCGAAGACCATCCACCGGCCGCTCACCAAACTCCAGTGCTCGCCGACCTCGGACGGCGCGGCGGCCGCCGTCGTCGTCTCCGAACGGTTCGTGGAAGAACGCGACTTGGGGGAGAAGGCCGTCGAGATCGTCGCCCAGTCGATGACCACGGACACGGACGAGTCCTTCGCGTCCGGCTCGTGCATCGACGTCGTCGGACAGCCGATGTCGAGGGAGGCGGCGCGCCAGGTGTACGAGACGTCCGGGCTCGGCATCGAAGACGTCGACGTCGTCGAGCTGCACGACTGCTTCTCGATCAACGAACTGCTGACGTACGAGGCGCTCGGCATGTGCGACGCGGGGGAGTCCGGCGACCTCGTCGAGTCGGGCGCGACCACGTACGGCGGCCGCTGGGTCGTGAACCCCTCCGGTGGGCTCATCTCCAAAGGCCACCCGCTCGGCGCCACCGGCATCGCGCAACTCGCCGAGCTGAGCTGGCAGTTGAGGGGTGAGGCAGGTGACCGCCAAGTGCCCGGGGCCCGGGTCGGGCTCGCGCACAACATCGGGCTCGGCGGCGCGGCGGTCGTCACGCTGGTGCGGCGCGCGTGACAGCTCAGCGGGCCCGCCACTCGTCGGCGAGGACCGCCATCAGCACCTCGTCGCGCCAGACCCCGTCGCGCAGTTCGATGTGGCGGCGCACGCCCTCGACGACGAAGCCCACCTTCTCGTAGACGTGCCGGGCCCGGTCGTTGTCCGCGTACGCCTCCAGCTGGATCCGGTGCATGCCGAGCATTTCGAAGCCGTGCCCGACGATGAGCCGGATCGCCTCCGTGCCTAGGGCCTGTCTGACAATTCCCGTCTGCCCCGCGACGCCTGGCACGCACTCTCGCCGCACCGGGCACAAGGCCAAGTACGTCCAGTACGAGGCCTTGCACCCGGCACGCCGAGAGCACGCACCAGACGCCGCAGGGCCGCCCTTCGGGCAACGACGGGAATTGTCAGACAGGCCCTAGCCCCGGCCGCGCCCGCGCGGACCGATCAGTGTCCGGAACGTGCAGCGGCGGTGCTCGGGTACCCACTCGTTGAGCACGACCTCGCCGACCACCTCGCCGGTGGCGCGGTCGGTCACGGCCAGGTCGAGCCGGTCCGGCTGCCCGCCCCGGGAGCCGTACCAGGAACGCAGGTGCTCCTCGCTGAACGGGGCCGGGTCGCCGCCGGTGAAGTACAGCAGCTCGGGGTCGGCGAGGATGCCGGCCATGACGTCCGCGTCGTCCTCGGAGAAGGGCCGCAGAACGGTCCTGTCGCCGGTCAGGACGGGCTTGTGGGAGAAGGGCGTCGTGGTGGCCATCAGGGGAGTCTGCGCGACCGGTGAGCCCCGGACAAGGGGGTTTCGGAGAGCCGTCCCGGACCGGCCGGGACCTACGTCCCGGGACGTATGACCTCCGGCCCATGTCCGGTGCGCCGAAATCCTGATGTACGGGGTCCCCCTGGACTGCGACCATGACACCTATGCCGCAGACCCCGCCCGAAACCGACGCTGATACCGCCACCCGATCCGGCACCGAAGCCGCTGCCGAATCCGGCGCCGAACCGGCCGCTGATTCCGGCGCCGACTCCGGCCCCGGCATACGCGCCCGCACGGCCCCGCCCGCCTGGCTGGTGGTGGCCGTGGCGTGTGCCGGTCAGTTCCTCGTCGTCCTCGACGTGTCCGTCGTGAACGTCGCACTGCCGTCCATGCGCGCCGACCTCGGGCTCAGCGCGACGGGCCTGCAATGGGTGGTGAACGCGTACTCGATCGCGTTCGCCGGATTCATGCTGCTCGGCGGCCGGGCGGGCGACCTCTTCGGGCGCAAGCGGATGTTCCTCGTCGGCCTCGGCCTGTTCACCCTCGCCTCGCTGGTCGGCGGCCTCGCGCAGGACGACTGGCAGCTCCTCGCGGCGCGCGCCGTGCAGGGACTCGGCGCCGCGGTGCTCGCCCCCTCCACCCTCACGATCCTCACCTCGGCGGTCCCGGAGGGGGCGGCGCGGGCCCGGGCCATCGCGACCTGGACCGCCGTCGGCGCGGGTGGCGGCGCGGCCGGCGGACTCGTCGGCGGTGTCCTCACCGAAGGGCTGAACTGGCGCTGGGTGCTGCTCATCAACGTGCCCCTCGGCGCCGTCGTCCTCGCCGCCGCGGTCCGCTGGATCCGCGAGTCCAAGGCAGGCGGCGAGCGGCGCCTCGACCTGCCGGGCGCGCTCCTCGTCACGGCGGGCACGGCCACCCTCGCGTACGCCATCGTGCAGACCGAGGCGGAGGGCTGGGGCGCGGCCTCGACGCTGGTGCCGCTGGGTGTCGCCCTCGCGCTGATCGCGGGGTTCCTGCTCGTCGAGGCCCGCACGCGGCTGCCGCTGATGCCGCTCGGCCTGTTCAAGGTGCGGGCGGTGGCCGCGGCCAACGCGGCGATGTTCGTCTGCGGCATGGGCAGCTTCGCCATGTGGTTCTTCATGACGCTGTACGCGCAGAACGTACTCGGCTACACCCCCATCGAGGCGGGCCTGGCCCTCGTGCCCAGCTCGCTCGCGGTGGTCGCGGGCTCGAAGACCGCGCCGCGCCTGATGCGGACCTTCGGGGCACGGAACGTGGCGGTGACCGGTGTGCTCGTGACCGCCGCCGGGTTCGCGTGGCAGTCGACCATGAGCGCGGACGGCTCGTACGTGACGACGATCATGCTGCCCGGGATCGTGATGATGGCCGGGGCCGGGTTCGCGATGACACCGCTCGCCTCGCTGGCGACGTCCGGGGCGGCGCCGGGCGACGCGGGTCTCGTCTCCGGGCTCGTCAACACGTCCCGGACGCTGGGTGGTTCGCTGGGCCTCGCGATCCTGTCCACGGTGGCGGCGAGTCGCTCCGCGGGGTCGGCGGATCCTGCCGCGCTGACCCGCGGGTACGCCGCCGCGTTCTTGTGCGGGGCGGGGATATTGGTGGTGGCGGTTGTGGTGCTGGTGGTGTGGATGCCGAAGGCCTCCGGCCGGGCAAGCTCAAGCCCCTCCGGCGATTGAGGAGCGGGGTCCGGGGCGGAGCCCCGGGGCTGGGCGCCATTGCCGGGTGCTGAATCGTCGCCGAGCGCGGCCCGGCGGGGACTTCTCGCGCAGTTCCCCGCGCCCCTGAAATGCGCACTGCGTGCGCCATTTCATGGGGCTGCGGCGAAGCCGCATGCTCCAGGGGCGCGGGGAACTGCGCGACCAGCCACGACGAAAGCCGCGCGTTACAGCCAGCCCTGCTGCCGCGCTTCCCGGAGCGCCTCCATGCGGTTGCGCGTGCCTGTCTTGCCGATCGCCGACGAGAGATAATTCCGCACGGTCGACTCGGAGAGGTGAAGTTTCCCGGCCACGTCGGAGACCGTCGCGCCGTCCGCCGACGCCCGTAGGACATCCGCCTCACGGGACGTCAACGGGTTCGGGCCCGCGCTCAAGGCGGCAGCCGCAAGCGCCGGGTCGACGACCGTCTCGCCGCGCAGCACCTTGCGGATCGACTCGGCCAGGTCCTCGACGGGGCCGTCCTTGACGAGGAAACCGGCGGCGCCCGCCTCCATCGCCCGGCGCAGATACCCGGGCCGCCCGAACGTCGTCAGGATCAGCACCCGGCAGTCCGGCACCTGGTCGCGCAGCAGCGCGGCGGCGTCCAGGCCGCTGCAACCGGGCAGCTCGATGTCCAGGAGGGCGATGTCGGGACGGCATTCGAGCGCCTTGTCGACGATGACGTCGCCGGCCGCGACCTGCGCGACGACCTCCATGTCCTCCTCCAGGCCGAGCAGCAGCGCGAGCGCGCCCCGCATCATTCCCTGGTCCTCGGCGAGCAGGACACGCACACTCTTGGCCGGCCGGTGGTCTTGCGGCATCTCTGTCACGGGGAGAGATTACGTGCCCGGACCCCGCCCGGCCTCGTCAGACGCTCTCCGCCAGTGCCGCGCCCGGCGCCGAATCCCGCTCGCCGACCGGCAGTTCGGCCCGCACCACGAACCCGCCACGCGCGCCGGGCCCCGCATCGAGGGAGCCGCCCGCCGTGGCGAGCCGCTCGGTGAGGCCCTTGATGCCGGTGCCGCCGACCGCCCGGTCGACCACCGCTGCCGCGCCCACCCCGTCGTCCGCGACCCGCAGCCGCACTCGCTCCGCCGCGCCCTCGACGGAGATCGTGCACGTGGTGGCCGCGCTGTAGCGCACCGCGTTCGTCACCGCCTCCCGCACCACCCAGCCCAGCAGCGCCTCCGTCTGCGCGGACAGCGGCGGGCCCGACTGGCGTACGACCGGCTCGATACCGGCGGCGGTGAGCGCCGAGCGGGCCCGGTCCAGCTCGGTGGCGAGGCTGCCCTCGCGGTAACCGGTGACGGCCTCGCGGATCTCGGTGAGCGCCTGGCGCCCCACCGCCTCGATGTCGGTGACCTGCTCCAGGGCCGCGTCCATGCTGCGCGGCGCGAGCCGCCGCGCAGCCTCCGACTTCACCACGATCACCGACAGCGTGTGGCCGAGCAGATCGTGCAGGTCGCGGGAGAAGCGCATGCGTTCTTTCTCCACCGCCTGGCGCGCCAACTCCTCGCGGGCCGCGCGCAGTTCACGTACCGCCTCGGACAGCGAGAGGATCGCCGCGGTCACCATCATCGACAGGAACGTGCCGTACACGGCGCCGACCGCGTCCCAGCCCTCCTTCAGCCCGGCGACGACTCCCGCCAGCGCGCTCAGGCCCAGACCGACCTTGCCGAGGTGCGGGCCGCGCACGATCGCGCCCGCCGCGAGCCCCAGCAGCGGGAAGAACGCCACCCAGTTGCCGCCGAACCCGCTGACCAGCGCGCAGGTCAGCAGCGTCATCAGGGCCAGCGCGACCCGCGTCGACGTCGCGTTCCGGGTTTTCCTGTGGAAGGCCCTGAACACCACATAGATGTAGAGGGAGTTGAAGGTGAGCAGGCCCAGGCCGCCGAGCCACGGGTTGCCGGACTTGCCCTGGACGATGTTGGAGAAGGCGCCCAGGCCCATCAGCAGCCACGGCAGCAGCGCGAAGCCGGTCGGCGGCGGGCCCAGCTCCTCGGGCGGTCGGCCGTGCTCGCCGCGCGCCCGGCGCTCCGCCTTCACGCGCTCGTTCTCGGCCTTCCACTCGGCCTGCGTCGTGCGCAGCTCGTGGAACTGCCCGTTGACCTTGCTCCACCAGGACATGTCCGTCATTCTCCGATTCCCCGTCGTGCCGTGCGGCCGCCCGACCGTGCCGTGCCTCAGATGGTGCGCGCGGCCCTGCGGTACGAGACCACAGCGTACGAACCGAAGGCCAGCAGCCAGCAGAGAAGAATGCCGAGCGCCGCGAGCGAGGGTGCGTTCCCGTCGGCGACCGCCCGGCCGAGCTGCGCGAAGCGGTTGGTCGGGGTGAAGGACGAGACGTGCCGCAACCAGCCCGGGAACAGCTCCACCGGGAACCACAGGCCACCGAGCACCGCGAGCCCGAGATAGCAGAGCATGTTGATGCCGCCCATGGCCTGCGAGGTGAGCCGGTAGCCGTTGCCGAGGCCCAGCATGGTGAAGGGCAGCGAGCCCGCCCACAGCAGCAGCGCGACGGCCGGCCACTTCCAGGCGTCCATCCGTACGCCGTTGACGAGGGCGCCAGCGAGCAGCACCGCAGTGATCGCGGGCAGTACGGTCACCGCCCCGGTCAGGGCCCGCCCGACGACACCTTGGCGCGGTGTCATCGGCGTGATCCGCAGTTGCCGCAGCCAGCCGATCGCCTTGTCCTCGGCGACCCCCGCGCCCGTGTTGAGGGCCGCGCCAAGGGCTCCGTACGCCGCCATGCCGACCATCGACGCCGTCTTCCAACCCCCGGCGTCATCACCGAGGTTGGTGAACAGGAGGTACATCATCACGGGCATCGCGATCGTGCCGATCACGAACTTCCCGTCGCGCAGCGTGCGCCGTACTTCGAGCCGCAGGTAGTCCCACATCACACATGCTCCAGGTCGCGGGGGTCCGCGGTCAGCGCCATGAAGGCGTCGTCGAGGGAGGCCGGGGCGACCTCCAGGTTCCGTACGGCGTTCATCGCGGCCAGCGCCACGACCGTCGCGTCCGAGTCCTCGGTGCGCAGCCGCGCCCGGTCGCCGCGGATCTCCACGGAGAGCACGCCCGGCAACTGGCCGAGCCCCTCCGAGCCGCGTCCCGCGAGGTCGAAGCAGACCAGGCTGCCGCCGCCCGCCCGGCGCAGCTCCTCGCCGCTGCCGTCGGCGACGACCCGGCCGCGGTCGATGACGACGATCCGGTCCGCGTTGGCGTCGGCCTCCTCCAGGTAGTGCGTGGAGAACAGGACCGTGTGGCCGCGCCGGGTGAAGGCCCGCATCGACGCCCAGAAAGCGTGCCGCGCCTCTACGTCGAGCGCGGCGGTCGGCTCGTCGAGCACGATCAGCGCCGGGTTCCCGGCCAGCGCCACGGCGAACCGCACCCGCTGGGTCTGGCCGCCCGACAGCTTGTCGACCCGCCGTCCGGCCAGCTCCTCGATCCCGGCGAGCCGCAGCGCCTCCGCCACGGCCATCGGCGCCGGATAGCGCCCGGCCACGAAGCCCACCAGCTCGGCGACGGTGACCCGGGGCACGGCCCGGCCCTCCTGGAGCATGGCCCCGACCCGCCCGGCCAGGACGGAGTCCTGGGGCGCGGCGCCGAACAGTTCGACGCGCCCCTCGTCCGGGTCGTCCAGGCCGAGCAGCAGCGCGATGGTGGTGGACTTCCCCGCGCCGTTGCGGCCGAGCAGCGCCACCGTCTCGCCGGCCGCGATCTCCAGGTCGAGCCCGTCGACCGCCGTCACGCTCCCGAACGTCTTGACGGCCCCCGTGAAGGACACGGCCGGTGCGGTGCCTGTGGCGGCGCCCGCTGTCTGCGTCGTCCTCGTGGTCCCTGTGATCCCTGTGGTCCCTGTCGCCCTCGTCGTCATGGCCACGACGCTACGGATCAGGGGCGGGGGTGCGGCAGATGCGAGGTGTCCACACCTCGCCGGTACAAATGTCACAGCCGCACGTCACGCCCCACCACCTGACGCAACGTCAGAAAAGCCCGGCCCGGCCCTTCCCAACCCATCCGCTCTTGGCTATACATGAGGATCGCCGGGCAGAATGAAACAGGTTCTAGAACCGGCCCGCGACGACCTCGGTGCGGCCGACGGTGCGGACGGCCGCACCGAGGTCTTGACCAGCTCGATCCGCCCGCTCGATCCGCCGCTGGATTTGACCGCTCGATCCGTCTGAGGAGCGCCCGCCCATGCCCATCGACGCCGCGAAGGCCGTAGCCGCCGCGCCCCGGACCGCCGACATCACCTGGGACCACAAGGACATCCAGCTCTACCACCTCGGCCTCGGCGCGGGCACCCCCGCCACCGACCCCGGCGAACTGCGCTACACCCTCGAGTCGAAGCTGCACGTCCTGCCGAGCTTCGCGACGGTCGCGGGCGCCGGGATGGCGATGATGGGCGGCCTCGCCGCGCCCGGCATCGACGTGAACCTCGCCCACGTCCTGCACGGCGGCCAGACCATCGAGCTGCACCGCCCCATCCCCGTGAAGGGCGCGGCGCACACGACGGCCAGGGTCGCGGCCGTCTACGACAAGACCAAGGCCGCCGTCGTCGTCCTGCGCACCGAAGTCGCCGACGCCGACGGTCCGTTGTGGACCAGCGACGCGCAGATCTTCATCCGCGGAGAAGGCGGATTCGGCGGCGAACGCGGGCCCTCCGGCCGCCCGGAGGTCCCCGCCCGCGAGCCCGACCGCACCGTCGACCGCCCGATCCGCGAGGACCAGGCCCTCCTCTACCGCCTCTCCGGCGACTGGAACCCGCTCCACGCCGACCCGGAGTTCGCGAAGCTGGGCGGCTTCGACAAGCCGATCCTGCACGGCCTGTGCTCGTACGGCATGACGCTCAAGGCCGTCGTCGACACGGTCCTCGACGGTGACGTCTCCCGCGTCACCCGCTACGCCACCCGGTTCGCGGGCGTCGTCTTCCCCGGCGAGACGTTGCGCATCCGGATGTGGCAGGAGCCGGGCCGGGTGCGGGTGACGGTGGCGGCCGTGGAGCGCGACGAGGCCCCGGTCCTGGCCGACACCGTCATCGACCACAGCTGACAGCACGCACCGCACCGCACGCATCACGCCTTACGCGAAGGAGCCGCACCCCATGCGAGCAGCCGTACTGCACGAGATAGGCCAGGGCAAACTCGAAGTACTGGACGACGTCGAAGCGGTCGGCTTCGGCCCCGGCAAGGTGAGAATCCGGGTGCGGGCGACCGGCCTGTGCCACTCCGACGTCTCCGCCATGAACGGCGTACTGCCGCAGCCCGCCCCGTTCGTCCCCGGCCACGAGGGCGCGGGCGAGATCCTCGAAGTCGGCGACGGGGTCACGCATCTGACAGCCGGTCAGCGCGTGCTCGTCTGTTGGCTGCCCGCCTGCGGCACCTGCCCCGCCTGTAAGCGCGGGCAGACCGAGCTCTGCCTCGCCGGGTTCATGAACGCGGGCACCCCCAACTTCAAGCGCCCCGGCGGCGACGTGTTCGGCTTCGCCGGTACCGGCACGTTCACCGAGGAGGTCGTGGTCGACGCGGGGTGCGCCGTTCCGATCCCCGACGACGTCCCCTTCGACATCGCGGCCCTCATCGGCTGCGGCGTCACCACCGGTCTGGGCGCCGCCATCAACACCGCCGACGTGAAGGCGGGTTCGTCGGTCGCGGTCATCGGCTGCGGCGGCGTCGGCATCTCGGCGATCCAAGGTGCCCGGCTCAAGGGCGCGGCGCAGATCGTCGCCGTGGACCCCGTGGAGTCGCGGCGCGAGGCGGCCCTCAAATTCGGCGCCACGGAAGCGGTCGCCCCCGGCGAACTGCCCGACGCCAAGCAGCGCGTCACGGCGGGCGAGGGCTTCGACTACGTCTTCGAGGTCGTCGGAAAGTCGGCCACGGCCCGCACCGCGTACGAGACCACGCGGCGCGGCGGCACGCTCGTCGTCGTCGGCGCGGGCGCGATGGACGACTTCCTCCAGCTCAACATGTTCGAGCTGTTCTTCGACGAGAAGCGGATCCTGCCCTCGATGTACGGGGGCGGCGACGTCCTCCAGTCCTACGAGCGGGCCATCGCCCTGTGGCGGGCGGGCCGCATCGACCTGGAGTCCCTCATCACCCACCGGGTGCCGCTGGCGGGGATCAATGAGGCGCTGGACCAGATGCGCACGGGCTCCGCCCTTCGTACGTGTATCGAGATCTAGCCCGAACTTTTGAGGGGGCGGGGCTTGTGCCCCGCCAGGGGCGCGGGGAACTGCGCGACCAGCCACGACGGTGCCGCACCCGGCGATGTCGCTGAGGCCCCGGGGCTCCGCCCCGGACCCCGCTGCTCAATCGCCGCAGGGGCTTACAGGAAAGAGGATCCCGCACATGTCAACGCCGCTCAAAGGTCGCACCGCAGTCGTGACAGGTGCAGGCCGGGGCCTAGGACGCGCCGAAGCCCTGGAACTGGCGCGGCTCGGCGCCAACGTGGTCGTCAACGACTTCGGGCAGCCGGGGCGGGACGGGTCGGGGGCGGCCGCGGCCGGCCCCGCGGAACAGGTGGCCGAGGAGATCCGCGCGGCCGGCGGCACCGCGACCGCCCATACCGGTGACGTGGCCGACCATCAACAGGCCTCGCAATTGGTCGAGTTGGCCGTGGACACGTACGGCGCGCTGGACATCCTCGTCAACAACGCCGGCATCCTCCGCGACCGCATGATCTTCTCGATGTCCGAGGACGAGTGGGACTCGGTCATCCACGTCCACCTCAAGGGCCACTACAACACGACCCACTTCGCGTCCCGCCACTGGCGGGAGCGGTCCAAGGTGTCCGGCGCCCCGGTCCACGGCCGCATCGTGAACACGTCGTCCGAGGCGTTCCTCGCGGGATCGGCGGGGCAGCCCAACTACGCGGCGGCGAAGGGCGGCATCGTCGGACTGACCACGTCCACGGCGCTGGCCCTCGCCAAGTACGGCGTCACCGCCAACGTCATCTGCCCGCGGGCCCGCACCCGGATGACCGAGGACGTCTTCGCCGGGTTCGCCGAACCCGACGAAGGGCTCGACCCGCTGGCGCCCGAACACGTCGCCCCGCTCGTCGGCTACCTCGCCTCACCCGCGGCCGCGAACGTCAACGGCCAGCTCCTCGTCGTGCACGGCGGCATGGTCGCGGTCGTCGAACGCCCCAAGGTGCAGGCGCAGTTCGACACCGCCAAGGAAGTGTTCACGTACGACGAACTCGACGCCCTGCTCACCCCGCACTACAAGGACCGACCGCCGAACGAGACGTTCGCGGCGGCGGAAGTGCTCGGCCTCAAGCACGGCTGAGCCACTCCCGGCATGAAGAAGGGCCCGGCGAAAACACCGGGCCCTTCTTCGTGCGCTACGAAAATGCGCCAGAAATGCGCTCCGTGCGGAACCTAGACCTCATCGGCGCGAGGTCCCCGGTGCCGCCCGCGCGGCTCGGGCTGTTCGCCCTGCGTGGCGGAGCCGGCGACCGCGCCGCGGTGGCGGCCGGGGCCGTCGTCCGCGGACTCGATCCGCTCCGCGGCATTCGTTCTCGCGTTCCTGCTGTTGCTTCCCGTCATCGGAAAACTCACCCCGTAAACCTGTACAACATCGTTCACTTACAGCTCTGCAGCCGGACGAGTCTAACCACCCGTCCCGCGCCCCCCGAGAGGCGCCTGCGCCAACGGCACCGGACGCGGCGCGGCGGGCGTCGGCGGGGCGGCGGGCGCGGGAGCCTGCGCCGCCTCCTCCTCCGGCTCGGGCTCCGGCACGGCGACCCGGGCCACTCCGCACGGCACGTCCTGGGTGACGTAGGGGAGGGCGAGCACGCCGTCCCGCGACCAGAAGCCGCAGCCCGCCAACCACCCGTGCGGCGCGGCGAGTTGCTGCACCTTTCCGTCGGTGGGATGCCACACCCCGAGCCACGGCGCACGGCCCTGCGGGCCCGCGGCGCTCTCGATGCGCAGCGCCACCGCGCAGCTCTCCGGCATGAGCGTCTGTCCGGGCTGCACGGCGAACGGCGTCACCGCGCACCCCGCGAGCCGCAGCGCCCGCGGAAAGCGGATCGGCAGCGTACTGCCCAGCACGCCCCAGCCGAGCCGCGGCCGGCCCGGCTCCGCGGCGTCCGAGCGGACCAGGATCAGACCGCTGTCCACGTCGGCGAGGAGCAGCCGGTCCTCACTGTCCTCGGTGATCTGCAGCAGCGGGGAGATCTCCCCGCCCCGCTCCAGGTCCACCGCCACCGTCTTCACGGGCCCGCCCCCCGGCGGCTCCCGGTCGAGCGCGAGCAGCCGCCCCGCACGGTCCAGCCACACCCCGCCCGAGCAGCGCCCCTTCACCTCGGCCACGTGCTCGGGCCCGAACGCGCCGCCCGCCACCAGCCACACGTCCGTCATCTCCTCGCGCGCCGCCAGCGCGTACGCGCGCCGCCCGTCCGGAGCGGGCGGCAGCAGCGTCAGCTCCCCGCACTCCACGGCTCCGAGGAGCACCTCGCCGGTGCCGGGCCCGGTCGGGTAGAGCAGGGAGAACAGGTGGCGGCCCGCGGCCTCGCGCCGGATGAGGACCCGGCCGTCGGCCAGCGGCAGGACGGCGGTGCCCGGCTCCTCCGGCTGCTGGGCGGGGAGCGGCACGGCGTAGGGCTCGGGGCCGTCGAGGGTCCAGCGCTCGGGGTACCACGACCCGGGGCTCGCCCCGTCGTGCGCGAGCCGGGCCGCGTACGTCGCGTCCGCGGTGATCACACATCCGGCCCGCGGCGGCTCCGGTCGCGTCTGGGTCTCGGGCTCGATGGCCAAAGCCGTCATGGGGATCCGTCGCCTCCGCTGGTCCTTGTCCTGTCTTTCTGGTGTTCCGCCCCGTTCGTCTTCGCAGCCGAAGCTAGTTTTCGTACGTACCTCCGGGGCGCTCCGGGCCCGCCTCTTCACACCAACGGGTGGCCGTGTCCCGAATCGGCTGTGCGGTAAGTGCTTGGTGTGCTCACGGACCGGCGGCGGGGACCGGAGCAGCTGATGTTAGGTTTCCCTAACCAAACCTTTGAGCTTTCTGTGCACCCAGAGCTGGAGCAAGCCGATGCCCCCGATGTCCCCGCGTCGCCGTACCCGGATCGCGGACGCCGCCGTCACGACAGCCGCGGCGCTCGCCCTCACCGCCTGCGGTTCCGGTGCGGGTGAGGACGGTTCGGCGAAGAGCGACAACGGCGCGGGATCCAAGGCCGTGGCGCAGGGCGGCGACGACTTCTCGAAGGCCGCCGAGCAGACGGCGAAGATGGGCACGACGGCGAAGCCCGGCGAGTTCCCGCGCACCCTCACGCACGCCATGGGGAAGACGGAGCTGCCGAAGAAGCCGCAGCGCGTCGTCGTCCTCGACGTCGGTGAACTCGACAACGTCGCCTCGCTCGGCGTCAAGCCCGTCGGCTACGCGCCCACCGAGGGGGACGCGGGCATCCCGTCCTACCTGAAGAAGGAAGCGGGCGACCCCAAGAACGTCGGCACGATCAACTCCCTCAACCTGGAAGCGATCGCGAACCTCAAGCCCGACCTGATCCTCGGCAGCGAGCTGCGCGCGGCCAAGCTCTACCCGCAGCTCTCCAAGATCGCCCCGACCGTCTTCTCCATCCGCCCCGGCTTCACGTGGAAGGAGAACTACCTCCTCAACGCGTCCGCCCTCGACCGGACGGCAGCCGCCAGGGCGAACCTCGCGGTGTACGACAAGAACGTCGAGAAGCTCGGCGCCGACGTGCAGCGCGCGAACGGTGGCAAGGCCCCGACCGTGACGATGCTGCGCTACATGCCGGACCGCATCCGGCTCTACGCCAAGGCCTCCTTCATCGGCACGATCCTCGATGACGCCGGCATCCCGCGCCCGAAGAACCAGCAGGTCGACGACTTGGCGACCGAGATCAGCCCGGAGAAGATCGACTCCGCCGACGCCGACTGGATCTTCACCGGCGTCTACGGCGACGCGAAGAAGACGCAGCGCGCGAGCGCCGAGGACAACCCGCTCTGGAAGAAGCTGAAGGCCGTCAAGGACGGGCAGGCGAAGAACGTGCCGGACGAGACCTGGTACCTGGGTCTCGGCGTCACGGCCGCCGACGAGGTCCTGAAGGACCTCCGCGCGAACCTGGTGAAGTAACCGGGCTTGGGGAAGGGGTACGCGGCGCAGGTAACCTGTGTGCGTGCCCCGTCTGTCTGAAGTAACCGCCGCGCTCGACGCCCTCTGGCCCCCGGCCCTCGCCGAGGGATGGGACGCGGTCGGCACGGTCGCCGGCGACCCGGACGCCGAGATCGGCCGGGTCCTGTTCGCGGTCGACCCGGTCCAGGGAATCGTCGACGAGGCCGTGAAGCTCGGCGCGGACCTCCTGGTCACGCACCACCCGCTCTATCTGCGCGGTACGACGACGGTCGCGGCCACCCACTTCAAGGGCCGGGCCGTGCACACCCTCATCAAGAACGACATCGCGCTGCACGTCGCGCACACGAACGCCGACAAGGCCGACCCCGGCGTCAGCGACGCCCTCGCCGGCGCCCTGGACGTCCGTGTCGTACGCCCTCTCGTCCCGGACCCCACCGATCCGTCAGGCCGCCGCGGCCTCGGCCGCGTCTGCGAACTGGACCACCCCCTCACCCTGCGCGAGCTCGCGGCCCGCGCGGCCGAGCGGCTCCCCGCCACCGCGCAGGGCATCCGCGTCGCGGGCGACCCTGACGCGACGATCCGTACGCTCGCGGTCTCCGGCGGCAGCGGCGACAGCCTCTTCGACGACGTGCGCGCCGCGGGCGTCGACGCCTTCCTCACCGCGGACCTGCGGCACCACCCCGCGAGCGAGGCCCGCGAAACCGCGCCTCTCGCGCTGATCGACGCCGCGCACTGGGCCACCGAGTGGCCCTGGTGCGAGCTGGCCGCCGCCCAGCTGGACGAGATCTCCGACCGCGAGGGATGGGACCTGCGCGTCCACGTCTCGCGTACGGTCACCGACCCCTGGACCGCCCACGCGGCGTCCCACCACGAACCCCTCTCTACTTTTGGAGCCCCCAACTGAACGCCGCGCCCGCCGACCAGATCCGCCTTCTCGACGTCCAGGATCTGGATGTACGCCTCCAGCAGCTCCGGCACAAGAAGAAGTCGCTGCCCGAGCACGCCGAGATCGACTCGCTCAACAAGGACCTCGCGCAACTGCGTGACCTGCACGTCGCCTCGACGACGGAGGAGAGCGACTGCGCCCGCGAGCAGACCAAGGCCGAGCAGGACGTCGACCAGGTCCGCAAGCGCGCCACCCGCGACCAGCAGCGCCTGGACTCCGGCGCGGTCACGTCGCCGAGGGACCTGGAGAACCTGCAGCGGGAGATCACCTCGCTGGCCAAGCGCCAGGGTGACCTGGAGGACGTCGTCCTGGAGGTCATGGAGCGCCGCGAGTCGGCGCAGGAGCGCGTGAGCGAGTACGCCGAGCGCCTCGCCGCCGTGCAGGCCAAGGCCGACGACGCGACGGCCCGTCGCGATGAGGCGGCCGGCCAGTTGGACGCCGAGGTGGCGACGGTGACGAAGGAGCGCGAGGTCGTCGCGGGCTCCATCCCCGCGGACCTGCTGAAGCTCTACGACAAGCTGCGCGAGAAGGAGGGCGGCGTCGGTGCGGCCAAGCTGTTCCAGCGCCGCTGCGAGGGCTGCCGCCTGGAGCTCAACATCACGGAGCTGAACGACGTCCGCAAGGCCGCCGCCGACGAGGTCGTCCGCTGCGAGAACTGCCACCGCATCCTGGTCCGCACCTCGGAGTCGGGCCTCTGAGCGGCGACGAAGCACCGGCCGGGGGGCCCGATCTGGGCCTCCCGGCCACCTTCGTCCTGCTCCGCCACGGCGAAACCGCCCTCACCCCCGAGAAGCGGTTCTCCGGGAGCGGGTTCCTGCGGGGCGACGGCAGCGATCCGGAGCTGTCCGCGACGGGCCGCCGCCAGGCGGACGACGCGGCGGACGCCCTCGCCGCGCGCGGCACGATCGAGGCGATCGTCTCCTCACCCCTGAAGCGCTGCCGGGAGACCGCGCGGGCCGTCGCCGACCGGCTCGGCCTCGCCGTCACGGTCGACGACGGCCTGCGCGAGACCGACTTCGGGGCCTGGGAAGGGCTTACGTTCAAAGAGGTGCGGGAGCGTTTCCCGGACGACATGAACACCTGGCTCGCCGCACCCGACGCCGCTCCCAGCGGCGGAGGCGAGAGTTTCGCCGCGGTCGCGGAGCGCGTCGCCGCGGCCCGCGACCGGCTGACCGCCGCGTACCGGGGCCGCACGGTCCTCCTGGTCAGCCACGTCACGCCCGTCAAGACGCTCGTCCGGCTCGCGCTCGGCGCCCCGTCCGAGGCGCTGTTCCGCATGGAGCTGTCGGCGGCGTCCCTGACGACGATCGCGTACTACGCCGACGGCAACGCCAGCGTCCGCTGCCTCAACGAGACCGCACACCTGCGATAAGGCGCGCCTCGCGGGCCAGGGTCTCCACGCGCGCCCAGTCCTTCGCCGCGACGGCGTCCCCAGGGAGCATCCAACTGCCGCCCACGCAGCCGACGTTCGGCAGCGCCAGGTATGCGGGGGCGTTGGCGGGCGAGACCCCACCGGTCGGGCAGAAGCGGGCCTGCGGCAGCGGCCCCGCGAGGGACTTGAGGTACGCGGTGCCCCCGGCGGCCTCCGCGGGGAAGAACTTCATCTCGCTCACCCCGCGCTCCAGCAGGGCCACGACCTCGGACGTCGTCGAGACGCCCGGCAGGAACGGCACCCCGGACCCCTTCATCGCGTCGAGCAGCGTCTCCGTCCAGCCGGGGCTGACCAGGAACCGCGCCCCCGCCGCCACCGAGTCGGCGACGTTCGCGGGGGATATCACGGTGCCCGCGCCGACGACCGCGTCCGGCACCTCGGCCGCGATCGCCCGGATCGCGTCGAGCGCGGCGGGCGTGCGCAGCGTCACCTCGATGGCGGGCAGCCCGCCCGCGACCAGCGCCCGCGCGAGCGGCACCGCGTCGGCGACATCCTCCACGACGACGACGGGAACGACGGGGGCGAGATCGAGCACGGAGGAGGTCTCAGAGGAGGTCATGGGCACATCCTGCCCCGGGGTGCGCACCATGCGCAAAGCCCGTTGCGCATGGTGCAACGGCCGGGGAGTCCTCGGCGATCCTTCTCAGTGGACCTCGTCCACCAGGACGTCCAGGCTCCACGCCTGCCCGCCCTTCGAGGGCTCCTCGACCTCCACGGCGTACTTGAGGTCCCGCAGCGCGTCGACCAGCTCCGCCGGGGACTCGGGCGCGGCCTTCGAGGCCAGCAGCGAGCGCACGATGCGGCCCTTGGTCGCCTTGTTGAAATGGCTGACGACCTTGCGGGTCGGCGCGTGCAGCACCCGCACCGTCGCCGTCCGCCCCGCGACCGCGCCCTTCGGCTTCCACGCGGTCGCGTACGCCGCCGAACGCAGATCGAGCACGAGCCCGCCCCCGGCCACCTCCGGCAACACCTCCGCCATCGGCGCCCGCCAGTACGCGCCGAGCGCCCCGAGCCCCGGCAGCTTCACGCCCATCGAGCAGCGGTACGAAGGAATCCGGTCGGTCACCCGCACCGCGCCCCACAGCCCGGAGAAGACAAGGAGCGACCGCGCCGCCCGCTTCTTCGCCGCCGCGTCGAGCGAGGCCAGGTCCAGGGCGTCGTAGAGAACACCCGTGTAGATCTCGCCGGCCGGGCGCGCGCCCGCCGTGCGCAGCTCCGCGTTCTTCGCGACCTCGCCGCGCAGCCCCTCGCTCAGCCCGAGCACCTCGCGCGCCTTCTCCTCATCGGCAGCGCACAGCTCGACCAACTCGTCCAGAACCGCCGCCCGCGCCCCGGCAAGACCCGGCAGCGAGAGCGACTCGGGCTTCAGCGGGGCACCTCGCCCGGAGGCGGCCTTTCCTTCGGACGGTGGCAGCAAGACGAGCACGTGCTTCTCCTTCTGAACCTTCTGGGCGGCCGGGCGGGGTGCGGCCCCGCGCCAGGGTAGTCGGCCGCGCGTCCGGTGCCGCCGTGCCACCGCACTCCGTCCGCCCTACGCTCGGTGCATGCCCCGCCGCCACATCCGCGTGACCGGCGCAGCGCAGGCGCCGCTGTGCGCCGTGCTGCGCGACCTGCGTACGACACTGGACGTGCCCGAGGAGTTCCCCGCCGAGGTGCTGGCGGAGGCCGAACAGGTCGCGGCGGCGCCGCCCCGGCTGCCCGAGCACGACGAGACGGCGATCCCCTTCTTCACGATCGACCCGCCCACCTCCACCGACCTCGACCAGGCCATGCACCTGTCCCGGCGCCCCGGCGGCGGCTACCGCGTGCGGTACGCGATCGCCGACGTCGCCGCGTTCGTCACGCCCGGGGGCGCGCTCGACACGGAGGCCCACCGCCGCGTCACCACCCTCTACTTCCCGGACGAAAAGGTCCCGCTGCATCCGACCGTGCTCAGCGAGGGCGCGGCGAGCCTGCTGCCGGGCCGGACCCGCCCGGCCGTCCTGTGGACGATCGACCTGGCCGCGGACGGCCGCGCGGAGAGGACCGACGTCGTACGGGCTCTCGTGCGCAGCCGCTCCAAACTCGACTACGCGGGTGTGCAGCAGGCCATCGACGACAAGAGCGCGGAGGAGCCGGTCGCGCTGCTGGCGGACATCGGGCGCCTGCGCGAGCGGCTGGAGGCCGAGCGCGGCGGCATCTCCCTCGACGTCCCCGAGCAGGAGATCGTCGCGAACGGCAGCGTCTACGAACTCGCCTACCGCACCCCACTGCCCGCCGACTCCTGGAACGCGCAGATCTCCCTCCTCGCCGGCATGGCCGCCGCCGAGCTGATGCTCGCCTCCGGTAACGGCATCCTGCGTACCCTGCCCGTCGCCCCCGACGGCGCGGTCGGCCGGCTGCGCCGCACCGCGAAAGCGCTGCGCATCGACTGGCCGCACCACGTCCCCTACGCCGACCTCATCCGCTCCCTGGACCCGCGCGTACCGCACCACGCCGCGTTCCTCCAGGAGTGCACGACCCTCCTGCGCGGCGCCGGCTACACCGCGTTCACCGGCGGCGAGACCCCACCCCTCACCACCCACGCCGCCGTCGCCGCGCCCTACGCCCACTGCACCGCCCCGCTGCGCCGCCTCGTCGACCGGTACGCGTCCGAGCTGTGCCTGGCCGCGTGCGCCGGGCAGGAGCCGCCGCAGTGGGCGGTGGAGGCGCTGGCCGTACTCCCCAAGGAGATGGCGGACGGCACCCGGCGGGCCAACACCGTGGAGCGCGAGTGCGTCGACATCGTCGAGGCGGCGCTGCTGCAGCACCGGGTCGGCGAGCTGTTCGACGCCTACGTGGTGGATGTGAAGGAGAAGGAACAGGCCGTCGGCACCGTCCAGTTGCCCGAACCGGCCGTCGTCGCCAGGATCGAGGGCGGCACCACCGCGCTGCCCCTGGGGGAGCGGCTGCGCGTACGCCTCACACAGGCCGATCCTGGACAGGCGAAGGTCCAGTTCGCCCCTGCGTGAGCCGTGCCTGGAGGGCGCGCGCCAGCAGCTCCGGCTCCTCGGCGTGCAGCCGTACCGTATGCACATCCTTGGGGCGTCCCAGAAATGTGAAGTGCCGGACGGGTGGGGCGAGTTCGAGAGTGACACTGGTCTGTGCGGCGACATCGAGATTCAGCTCGCCCTCACTCACCGCATGGGTGAAGCGATTCTCCCTGCGCACGGCCGCGATCCGCTCCAGCGGTATCCGCAGATCCACGTGGGCGCCCCGGCGCGCCCGCAGCGCGTCGGCGGTGACGACGTGCGGCCGCGTCACGGACGCCGCATGCAGGCCGAGCACCATGAACACCGTGTAGACGTCGAGGATCAGCACGACCCAGTGCGCCGTCGGCCAGTCCCGCAGCAGTGCCCACATCCCGAAGGTCTCGACGACGCAGACGAACGCGAAGGCGTACATCATCGTGGCCTGGCCGCGGGCGTACGAGAAGGAGTCGGCCCCGGCGGGAACGCCGTGCCGCCGCCGCGCCACCCACAGCCCGAAGCTCCCGAACACCCGTACCTCGTGGCCGACGAGCCGCGCGACCGTGTCGGCGAGCGCCGACGCGGGCCGCTTCACCGCGCACCGCCCTCGGCGGCCATGCGCAGCGCGAGTCTCAGCGCCTCGGCCTGCGCGGGGGAGAAGTCGGCGAGCACCGCGTCGAGGAAGCCGCGCTGGTCCGGCGCCCCGGTGGTGGGCAGGTCCGGCGGCAGACAGGCGACGAGGGCCCGCGCCGCCTCGGCCACCCGCGGGTCGTCCGGTGTCGCGTCGGCCAGGGCGTCGAGCCGCGCGTACACCTCGCGGGCCGCGTCAAGCGCGCCCGGCTCCGTGAGCGTGGGCAGCAGCGCCGCCATCAGCTGCCCGCGGAACTCGGGCGGCGCGGTCGTATCGATCAGGGTCAGCATCTCGCGGTCCTTCGCGGCCATTGGCGACTCGGCGTCCAGATCCGCAAGCCCGTCCAACTCGCCGAAGAAGGAAGCGAGTTCGGGGGATATGGGCCCGTCGGCGGGCAGCCGGCCCCGCTCGGCCTGCGCCAGCAGCTCCCGCAGCCTGGCCCGCCGGTCGTGGATCGCGGCCTCCTGCCGCGCCAGGTCGGCGTCCAGCTCGGCGAGCACCTCGACGAGTTCGCGCCCCGCGTCGTCGGCGAGCACGTCCCGCACCTCGACGAGCCCGACACCCAGCTCGGTCAGCCGCCGGATCCGGGCCAGCTCGACCGCGTGCCGCAGCCCGTACTCCCGGTACCCGTTGCCGAGCCGCTCGGGCTCCGGGAGCAGCCCGAGGTGGTGGTAGTGCCTGATGGCGCGCGTGGTGACGCCGACCATCCGGGCCAGCTCTCCGATCCTCATGGCCTCAGTAGAAACGTTGACGCTACGGAAGGGTCAAGCGCATCACGCGCCGAGGGGTTGACGGCTAACGCCGTTAGCCCTACGGTTTACCCATGCCAGGCTAACGCCGTTAGCCTGGATCTGTCGCCTGGAGGCCCTCATGAGCGTGAACGCTTCTGCCGTCGCCACGATCAAGCCGCTCGCCGTGATCCGCCGCACCGCCTGGCTCCTCAACGCGCTCTTCTGGTCCGCCTTCGCGGTCCTGGAGGGCGTGAACCACGGCTGGCTCGCGGGCCTGTTCGCCCTGGCCTTCCTCATCGCCCCCGACCTCACGTTCCTGGTCGCCGTCCGCGACGCACCCCACATGAGCAAGGGTCAACTCCCGCCCCGTGCCGTGCCCTTCTACAACACCGCCCACCGGGCCCTGATCCCGGTGGCCCTGATCGTCGCGTACACGGTGCTCCCGTTCCATTGGGCTCCCGTCTTCGCGGGTCTGTGCGGCTGGCTCGCCCACATCTCGTACGATCGCGCCTTCGGCTACGGACTGCGGACCAAGGAGGGCTTCCAGCGTGCCTGAGGCCACTGACCGGCGGCTCACCCCCCGCGCGACGGAGATCGCGGCCGAGGCCCGCACGCTTCTCGAGGCGTCCGGACCCGACGCCCTGACCATGCGGGCCCTCGCCGACCGCCTCGGCATCAAGGCGCCCTCGCTCTACAAGCACTTCTCCGACAAATACGCCGTCGAGGCCGAGCTCGTCACGCAGATGCTCACCGAATCGGCCGAGGCCTGCGAAGAGGCGGAACGGGCCTTCCCCGGCTCCCTCGCCGCCCTCACCGACGCCTACCGTGCGTATGCCCTGGCCCACCCCCACCTCTACCGCCTCGCCACCGAACGCCCGCTGCCCCGGCACGCGCTCCCCGAAGGCCTGGAGGACCGCGCCGCGGCCCCCCTCGTGCGGGCCTGCGGCGGCGACATCGATCTGGCCCGCGCCACCTGGGCGTTCGCACACGGCATGGTGATCCTGGAGATCCACGGCCGGTTTCCGGGCGGCGCGGATCTGGGGGCGGCGTGGCGGACGGGCGTTCGGGCGGTCGAGGTGACCCCGTCGACACCGCGTCAGGACCTGGAGACGGCCGACCTCGTCCGAGACCCCCGTCGGCCCGGGTAAGATGTCCGGCACGGCAGACGAGCCGGGCGGACGGCCGCGTGGGGTTCTTCGGAACCTCCCGAGGAACGTCCGGGCTCCACAGGGCAAGGTGGTGGCTAACGGCCACCCGGGGTGACCCGCGGGACAGTGCCACAGAAAACAGACCGCCCGGTGCTTCGGCGCCGGGTAAGGGTGAAACGGTGGTGTAAGAGACCACCAGCGCCTGAGGTGACTCAGGCGGCTAGGTAAACCCCACCTGGAGCAAGGTCAAGAGGGGCCGCCGTTCTTCGGACGGTGGCTCTGCGCGGACGTTCGAGGGCTGCCCGCCCGAGTCCGCGGGTAGACCGCACGAGGCCGGTGGCAACGCCGGCCCTAGATGGATGGCCGTCTCCCCGGCCACCGCGAGGTGACCGGGCGACAGAACCCGGCGTACAGCCCGACTCGTCTGCCGCTCTCCACGGTCCCTCCCCGGATGACTCCGGGGCGGGGCCGTTTTGTCGTACCGGCCCAACGCCCCGCCCGAGCTCATTATTCGAGACGGTCTGTCTCACTCCCTGGGTGCGGGGAGCGGATTGTTCTCGTGGCCGGGCTCGCTCTCCCTTTGGTATTCCGTAGAAGACTGTGGGCTGGGCACACCGGGGCTTCGTGAACAGCGAGAAGATCGTTCCGTAGTTAACGCTTCACGCAGTGGTGCGCTGACCGTAGAATTCGCGTTCAGGGGGGATCAACGGGACTTGTGCGGCCACCAGGACAGTACGGACGTCTGTGGCCGCGCTTTGCGTTGGCGGCAGAGGGGACTGCCGTTGACGCCAATGCTCCGTTGGCCCAGAAGCGACAACATCAGGGGCCAGCGTGACGAACTCGGGTGACTTCGGGGGCAGCCAGGAACTCGACCGCCTCAAGGCGATGCTTGAGAGCTGGCGCACCTCTCTGGTGGACCTGAGCGGCCGAAACAGGCTGCTCAATTTTCGCCACACCAAGTCGGCGACACTGGAGATCGCGACCCCATCCGCGCAGGAGCTCGTCGAGGGCATGGCCCGTGGCTGGGATTTCGCGCCGCTCCCGGACGAGGAGCCGGAGGCCGGGGAGGGTATGCGATCCGGCGATGTGGTCCTGGCGAAGAAGGGCGACCGCACCGACGGAATCGTCACCCAGAAGACCACCGCCCCCTCCCTCCTGCGTGCGTTGAACAGCCTGCGCACCAAAGCGACGCAGGTCTTCAACGACTACGGCCTGTGGACCCTCAACCTCGGCGTCGGCATGCTCCGCTGGCGTGAGGACGGAGCCGAGACGGGCAGCGACGCCCCCCTGGTCCTGATGCCGGTGGTCATCGAGCGCGCGCGCAACGGCCGGGTCCGCCTCAGGGCGAGCGACGACGAGGAACCGCGCCTCAATCCGGCCCTGAAGGTGAAGCTGGAGCAATTCCATATCGACTGGACGCCGGTTGGCGAACAGGATCCTTCGGACCTGCAGGCGGTGCTCTCCGCTGCGGCTCACGCGGTGACGGGCAAGCCCGGATGGCAGATCTCCGACCGTGTGGTGCTCGCACTCTTCGCCTCCCACAAAGAGTCGATGTACCAGGACCTGCTGGACAACGAGGACCGCGTTCTCGGCAGTGACCTCGTACGGGCGATGGCGCTCGGCCCGAATTCCGGACTCGCCTCCGACCGTTTCGACTTCGAGGAGATCGAGCTCGACCGGATCGACGAACTGAGCCCGCCCGAGGACAGCCCGCTGGTGCTTGACGCCGACGCCTCGCAGCGGCAGGCCGTGGCCGCGGCCGTGGCCGGACAGTCGTTCGTCCTGGACGGCCCGCCCGGTACCGGCAAGAGCCAGACGATCACGAACATGGTCGCTGGTCTGATGCACGCGGGCCGCAGTGTGCTGTTCGTCAGTGAGAAGGCGGCGGCCCTCGACGTCGTCCTCGACCGACTGAAGTCGGTCGGACTCGACTCGTACGCCCTGGCTCTCCACAGCCACAACACCAGCCGCAAAGCGGTGGCCCAGGAGCTGGGTCGGGCTCTCGCGGAGGAACCGCGCGCACCGCAGCTGTCACAACAGGCCCTGGCCCAGGTCAGGGAACTGCGCCTTGCGCTCAGCGCCTACTCCGAAGCGATGAACGAGGTCCGCGACCCGCTGGGACGGACCCTGCACGACGTACTCGGTCGGGTCAGCCGACTGTCCGAGGCGCCGGTGGCCTATCTGAGCCATGGTGATGACACCCCCACAGGGGCAGGGGCGACGTTTCGCGCCGAGTCGCTCAGTGACGAGGACCTGCGCCTGATTATTGAGGCGACGAAAGCCATCTCCGACGCTTGGGAGGCGGTCGCCGACCCGTCATTCCCCTGGCGCGACCTGCGAGCCGGCCTGCCTCATCCACGTCCTGTGCTGGAGCAGGCGCAGGCGGCCAGGGACGCGCTCGCGACAGCGGTCGACCGGTACCGGGATCTCGCGCCCGGGGGAGTGCCCGTCACGGACCAGAGCGGGATCGACCGTTTGATCGCACTCCTGCGGCTGCTCGACATGCGGAGTCCGGTGCCGGAAGCGTGGCTGACCACGGACGCCTTCGCCGACGAGGTGGACGATCGGGTCGACGCTTTCCTGGCGGAACTGCGCAAGGTGCAGCGTACGAGCACTGCCGTCCGAGCGACGGTGGGCGAGCGATGGCAGGAGCTGTCCACCAGACTGACGGCTGAGCCCGGGGAGGCCGAGAAGACGCTCTCGGCGATGGTGCCGCGAGGCCTCGACCTTGCCGGACTCACGGAGGAGCGAGCGCGACAGTTCGCCAGGGAGTTCGACGAGACCGCTGGTGTGCTGGAGCGGACCCTGCAGAGCCTTACCCGCGTCAGTCAATTCACCGGGCTCACGAATCCCAGCAGCCCCGATGACGCACGTCAGCTGTGTGACGTGATCGCCGTGGCCGGCACCGAACACCGCCCGCCCGAGCAGTGGCTGGTCCCGGAAGGCCCCGCGCGGGCAGAGGAGGCGGCGGTCGGGGTCACCGCCGATGCACTGAGGGACTTCTTCACCCGACGGGGCCAGGTGCTCTCCGCCCAGGCCCTCGCGACGGACCACGCTGGTCCGGGGTGGGCCGAACTGCGTCGGGAAGCGAGCGCCGAGCGACCGGCCAACGAGCAGGCCCTTGCTGCACTGGAACCGTCTGGCGTCGACATCGCGGCGCTGACCGACCGCGAGGCCGCGGCGCTGGCCGAGCGCTTCGACACGCTTGCCGATGCCCTTGAGGCAGCCGCTGAGCACGCCGACTCGGTGGCCGAGCACCTCGGGTGTGACCGGCCGAAGGCGACGTCCGAGGCGGAGGACCTGGCCACGCTCGTGGAGCTGGCCACAGCCTCGGACCGCACACTCGAGGCATGGCTCGATCCCCGGGCACTTCCCGGGGTTCAGGCAGCCGTCGCGGAGATCTCCTCAGCCGCCGAAGACCTGGCTGCCGCGGAGGATGCTGCGCGCGGCACCTTCCTGCCCGAAGTCGTCGCCACGCCCGAACTGCCCGAAGCGGTCCACCGGCTCATGGAGGGCCGCCAGGGCCTCACCGGCATGCTGTCCAGCGGCATCCGGGCCGACCGGAAGCTCGTGGCCCGGCTGACGCACGGCGGATCGTGGCGCGGCGAGCTGTACGACAAGCTGCCACTCGCCGACACCTGGTGCGCCGCTTACCAGAACTTGCGGTCGCTGGCCACGACCCACGCCGAGCTGATAGGCCGCTATCGGGGCGCGGCGTTGCCCGACGTCCCGGCACTGCTCAAGGCGCTCGCGCACGCCGAAGCGGTCCACGCACTGGCGCCGGAAACCGTCGCTGACCCCTACCGGCGGAGTCTGCTCGCCGCTCACCTGGCCGACGGCCGAGAGCCGCACCCCGCACTCGTCGAGCAGGGAACGGCGCTGCGCGGCGGTCTCGCCGCGTGGCGACGGAACTTGGACCGACCGTCGCTGGCACCGCATGCGGCCGACCTCACCAAGCAGCCGCTCGACGACGTTGCCCGCTGGCTGCGCGCCCACCTCGCCCCATTGCGACAGGCCGTCGCACTGCTGGACACCGTGGCTTCGGTCGGTCGCCGGGACAGCGGCCCTGGTTCCGAGTACACGCTCGCCTCTGCGCGCACGGCGGTCACGGCAGCGCACGCGGCTCAGAAGGAGACCGCCGCGTTCGCCGCTCAGGCCGTAACCGACCGCAGCCTGCTCGGCCCCTGGTATCGGGGACTCGAAACGCACGCGGACGACCTGCACGACGCCGCGCCCAACGGCGTGACGGGCTACGAGCCCATGGGGCAGCTCCTGCGCCGCGGCCTTGACCTGACACGACAGCAACCAGGCCCGCACGCCACGGAGCTACAGCGCGAGTTGCTGGGCCGGTACGCCCTGGGAGGGCACCCCCGCACCGAGGACTTGCGGGCCGCCCTGGACTCCGCCCTGCTGATCGCCCGTCTCGCACTCGACACGCTCATGGACTCGGCGTGCCGGACCAGCCTTGTCGACGTACTGGCCGACGGTCGGCCTGAACCGCGCGAACTCCTCACGCGGGCCGACCGGATCCGCCGTGACCTGGACCTATGGCAGGAGTTCACCGAGCAGCCCCACGTCGCGGCGGTCGGTACAGCACTCGCCGCCCGCCCCCTCGACCAGGCGGCGAGCTGGCTCCGCGCGCACGTGGAGCCCTTCGAGGACGCGGCCGACCTCATCCGCTCAACCGCCCGCGTCATGGACGAGGGGACGGGCCTCGCCCTGTCCCGGGCCAGGGAAGTGGTGGCCGTCGTCGTCTCCGCCCGCGCCGCCGAGTCCTCTTTCGCGGAGAACGACACCACGTACCGAAGCCTCCTCGGTTCCCTCTACGAGGGCGCCGAGACGGACCGCGATGCGATCCTGGATGCCCTGGACTGGGCCCAGAAAGTCCGTCGTACCGCACATGGCGGTCTCTCCGCGCCCCTTTCGCAAACGGCGGCCCGGCTGATGCTGGCCGCGCCGACCGATCCGTCCGTCGCGGCCCGCGCGGGCGACTGGAGCGGTCAGCGCGAGGCAGTCGTTGGGTACTTCGAGCCTGGGCGGGCTGAGGAGCTGCGAAGCGAACTCGCCGAATCTCTCACCGCGGCCCAGTCCGTCATGGCCCGCCTCGACCGCGACCCCTTCGGCCCGGAAGCGTGGACCAGCTGCGCCGACGCACTGACCGTGTTGCGCCGCTACCACCTGGATGGGCTCCCCGACCAGCTCGCACGCCGCGAGGTTTCCGCCGAGGACTTCCCCGCCGCCATGGAACGTGCGGTGCTCACCGCATGGGTCGAGCACCAGCTCGCCACCGACCAGAGGCTGAAGCCCATGCGGGCGGTGGAACGCGACCAGTTGGTGGATCGCTTCCAGAAGGCGGACCAGGACCTGGTGGCGGCGGCGCACGCCGAGGTCATCGCCGCGTGCAACTCCCGTCGCCCTCGTCGGACATCGGTGGGCCAGGCCGCAGTGATCCGCCGCGAGGCCGAGAAGCAGCGTCGTCACATGCCCGTACGACACCTGCTGCAGCAGACACGCGACGTCGTACGGCTGGTCAAGCCCTGCTTGATGATGAGCCCGCTGACGGTCAGCCAGTTCCTGCCGCCGAACTTCAAGTTCGACGTTGTGATCTTCGATGAGGCGTCACAGGTGCTGCCCCAGGACGCAGTGAACTCCGTCTACCGGGGCAAAGCCCTCATCGTCGCGGGTGACCAGAAGCAACTGCCGCCGACCTCGTTCTTCGCCGCGGGCGGCGACAGCGACGACGGCGACGAGTGGGACGAGGATGCCACCGACGGCTTCGAGTCCATCCTCGATATGTGCAAGGCCAGCGGAGTCCTGCGTGGGCTGCCCCTGCGCTGGCACTACCGCAGCCGGCACGAGAACCTGATCGCCTTCAGCAACCACGACTTCTACGACAACTCCATGGTCACGTTCCCGGGCGCGCTGGAACAGGGACCGGACATCGGCGTGGAGTTCATCAAGGCGGACGGTGTCTACGACCGTGGCGGAAGCAGCGACAACCCCCTTGAGGCTGCCAAGGTGGCCCAGCGCGTCATCCACCACTTCGACACCCGCCCCGAACACACCCTCGGCGTGGTCGCACTGTCGAAGTCGCAGGCGGAGGCGATCGAGGAGGCGGTGCAGAAGGCGAGAGCGGCCCGCCCGGACCTCGACCGCCACTTCACGGAGGGCCGCCTCGACGGTTTCTTCATCAAGAACCTCGAAACCGTTCAGGGCGATGAGCGGGACGTCGTCATCCTCTCCATCGGCTACGGTCCCGACCACCGTGGCAAGCTGCTGTCGACGTTCGGCCCCATCAACAGGGAGGGCGGCTGGCGGCGTCTCAACGTGGCCGTGACCCGCGCCCGGCGCCGCATGGAGGTCATCGCCTCCTTCTATGGAGGCGATCTGCCGGACAGCGCCAACAAGAGCGTGCAGCACCTCAAGCGGTACCTGCAGTACGCCCAGCACGGTCCTGCGATCCTACAGACGGCAGCCGCCGATCCGGACGCGGCTCCGGAGAGCCCCTTCGAAGAAGAAGTCATCGACGTCCTGCGCGGCTGGGGATATGAGGTCCAGCCGCAGGTGGGGGTCGCCGGTTTCCGCATCGACATGGGGGTCCGGCACCCGGGCGCGCCCGGCACGTACGCGTTGGGCATCGAGTGTGACGGCGCCATGTATCACTCCTCGCGGGCGGCCCGGGACCGCGACCGGCTCAGGGAAGCGGTCCTGCGTGACCTGGGCTGGAGGCTGCACCGAATCTGGGGTACGGACTGGTATCGGAACCGGCGGGATGCGATGGCGCGGCTGCGGGCCGCGGTGGAGCGGGCGTGTGCGGAGGATCCGCATGCGGTGCGAGTGGCATCCCCGGTGGTAGCGGACGGCAGCGGCGACGACCGTAGTACTGCTGCTGGTACGGCGGAGCCCGTGGCCGAGCCCAGGAACGCGGGGCGCGGTGAGTCCGCGGAAGGGCCGGCAGGTCCTCGGACGGCCCCGCGAGTGGAGTTCGTGCCGGTTGCCGATGGCCCTGCGCCTTGGAGCCGCCCCTACCAGGATGTCGACCCTGACCTGTTGGCAGAGTTGCGTGAGAGGTCCAGCAGCCAACGAGGCATGCCGGGTGTGGAGTTGCAGGGCCCCGAGGCCCTCGACGTGGTGGCGGACGTGGCGCTGTGTGTGGTCGAAGTGGAAGGACCCGTCGAGAAGGAGGTGGTCTATACCCGGGTCCGTCTCGCGTGGGGCCTCGGACGAGCCGGCCAGGTGGTTCGCGACCGCATCGACCGAGGCCTTCGCCGGCTGCTCAAGCAGGGCAAGATTGTCAACGTCGGTACGGCTTACGACATGCCCGGTCATGAGACGGAGTTCGGTCGCACGCCGACGGAGTGGTGCGCCCGCCGAGTGGCCGAGGTTCCGGTGGTGGAGCGGCAGCTCGTACTCCGAAACATGGTCGACGAGGGACCGGGCGTGCATCGCGAGGACCTGCTGCGAGAGGCCGCCCGCTTCTTCGGGTGGGCGCGGCTCGGCGCCGATATCCGGGATGCGCTGACTGGCGACATTGATGCGCTGATCGTCGCAGGGGACTTGATCGAGTCGGAGGGCGGACTGATGCCTTCGGAGGGTTCTTGATCCGTTTCGGTGCGGTCTTTGCGTGTCGCCTCGGAGGGCCCGTTGGGTTGGCAGGACGAAGAAGAATGTGTGCTCCTCCGGACTCGGAGCCACCGCGCGCTGGTTCGCCCGTATCCATCTACCAGGGCGTCGGTAGGGGCGACCGGACAGGGCGTCAGCTGCCGCTACTCCGGTCGCTGGCACGGCTGTCAGTACGGCCAGGTACCCTCGGAAACGTCGTCAACGCGGCCCGACGGGCTTCCGCTCCACTCCGGTGGAGTTTTCGAAGGACATGCCCCCACCCGCACGAGTCTCTTCGTGCTGCCTGGGGGGAAGTCCTTGCTGTTCCGCGCGTCCGCGAAAACGGTCGCCGTCATGGCACTCGACGGTTCGCTGTTCCTGCGTCTCACAGACCAGTTCGTCCACTTGCACGGCTATCAGCCCGGGGATTCGGAAGCGCGTTCCTGGGAGCGCAGCATCCCCGTCCTGGTCGCCGCACTCAACGACGCCGGTCTGGGCGACGTGGAGCTCATGCTGGAGTACTCGCTACCGCTGAACAGCAAGCGCGCCGACGTCGTCCTCGCCGGAGTGCATCCGGTCACGGGAGAACCGTCCTACGTCGTGGTGGAGCTGAAGCAGTGGAGCCAGGCGACTCCGCACGAGGACGACCCCACTCTGTGCCATGTCCCTGCCTACGCCCATCCGGTTCTCAACCCGATCGAGCAGGTTCACCGCTACAGCGAGTACCTCGTCAATTTCAACGGGGCGGTGGCCGAACATGCGCACCGGGTGGCCGGATTGGCCTATCTGCACAACGCGAACGAGTCCGGCGTGGCAGGGCTGCGGGAGATCGAGCGTGACGGCTACGGGCTGCTCTTCACCGCGGACAGCCGCGGCGCCCTCCTCGACCATCTGCGTACGAGGCTGAGCGACAAGCGCCCAGGGGCTCGAGCCGCGGACGAACTCCTTTCAGGGGCCACGGTGCCGTCGAAGCAGCTCATGTCCGTGGCCGCTGAAGAGGTCCGAGAACGCACGCACTTCGTCCTTCTCGACGAGCAGCAAGTCGCCTATCGCATGGTGCTCAATGCGGTGGAGAAGGCGAGGCACGCAGACCGCAAGGAAGTGGTCATCGTCACGGGCGGCCCCGGCACCGGCAAGAGTGTGATCGCTCTTCAACTGCTGGGTGAGTTCTACCGCCGCGGGGTACCTGCTCTGCACGCAACCGGCTCGCAGTCGTTCACCACGACGATGAGGAAGGTCGCCGGGGCCCGCAAGCGGGAAGTCCAGGACCTGTTCAAATACTTCAACAGCTTCATGTCGGCCGAGAAGAACAGCCTGGGTGCCCTGATCTGCGACGAGGCTCACCGCATCCGGGAGACGTCGGCCAACCGCTTCACGCGCGCCGCGAACCGTACCGGCAGGGCACAGATCGACGAACTCATCGACGTCGCATACGTGCCGGTCTTCTTCCTTGACGAGCACCAAGTTGTCCGCCCTGGCGAGATGGGCACCGTGGCCGAGATCGAGGCGGCAGCGGCGAAGCGGGACATCCCCTGCCAAGTCGTGGCCCTGGACAGCCAGTTCCGTTGCGGTGGCAGCGATGCCTACCTCCGCTGGGTGGTCCGTCTCCTCGGTCTGGAGGCGGGCGGCCCGGTCACCTGGGAGCCCGATGGCCGTATGCAGTTGCTGGTCGCCGACAGTCCGCAGGAGATGGAAGCCTTCCTGGAGGCTCGTCGGACCCAGGGCTACGGCGCCCGTATGTCCGCGGGCTACTGCTGGCGCTGGTCCCCGGAGCCCAAGCCCGGCGCCCCGCTTCCGCCCGACGTCACGGTCGGCGACTGGGCCCGCCCCTGGAATCTGCGGGGCGACCGCTCCGTCTCGGGCGCGCCCCCGGCCGCCCTGTGGGCGACTGACCCGACGGGCTTCGGGCAGGTCGGCTGCGTCTACACCGCCCAGGGCTTCGAGTACGACTGGTCCGGCGTGATCGTCGGCCCCGATCTGCTGTGGCGCGGAGACCGCTGGATCACGAACCGCACGGCGTCGAAGGATCCGGTCTTCAAGCGGTCCACTTCCGACACGGACGTGGACCGCCTTATCCGCAACACCTACAAGGTGCTGCTGACCCGGGGCATGGTGGGCACGATCGTGTACTCGACGGATGCGGAGACCCGCGAGAAGCTGCGGGAACTGGCAGGTGGAGTGGTGCGAGAAACAGTGTCGGCTTGACGGACAGGCCGACACCGTGTCTTCCGAGTCGCTACCTACTCGTCAGCTTGCTCAGTTCACATAGAGTCCGGTGGTACTGCAGGTACGCCTCGTCTATCTGATGGCCGGCGTGCAGATGAAGGCGTCCCAGGGAATCACCCGAGTGTGTTCGCCTTACGGAGCCGTCATCGTCGATGTATATCTCGAGTCCATCGAAGAGGACGTGGTGATTGGGGCACAGACAAAGCAGGTTCTGTATTTCGTCCGGGCCGTCATGCGGGGAGCCGATCCCTCGAATGTGGGCAGCCTCGCTATAGGGCCTGCGCTTGTACTGGAGGCGCGTTCGGCACACCTGGCAGGCGTGGCCGTGCATTGCCTTCACCGCATTGACGATTGAAGAGTTGCGGATTGGCCGTGATGAGGTGACATCATGGCGCGCAGCCGGACCGGTTGCCCGCTCCCTTTCGGTGACTTCCCGGTCCTGATCGTCCTCGTCTCCATCGAGCAGGCCGTCGGCCGTCGCATACCCGGCGAAGCCCACCCGGTTCAGCAACTCACGCTGATCGACGTCGGCCAAGTAGATGCTGCACAGGCTGATTACGGCTTCCAGGCGCGTAAGCGGGTTCTTCAGGAGGTCGGCGCTCGCATGCGTGAGTCCAGCGACGGGCTGGGCATCGTTGAACAGGCCCAACTGAGGCATTGGGCCAGCGGCGCTCGGTATGCCGTGCACCTCCCACAGACCACTGTTCCGCAAGTGCCAGAAGGGATATTCGGGAGTGACCCTCGAACCAGGGAGTCCGAACTTCTCCAGCAGAGGTCCGACCTCCGAGTGGAAAACAGACCACGGAACGAGACGCGGCTTCCCTGCCGCGATGCGGGAAATCGCCCACAACAGGGACAGGGGTTGGTGCCTGCTAGGAGCACCGTTCTCTGAGCGGCGATGAGTGTGGAGAGATCTCAGCTGTGTCAGCAGATCCCTCGGCTTCAGCTGGGTCGGTGCTGTCGGTGCTGTCGGTGCTGTCGGGGTGCGAGGGGGACCCGCTTGCCGCCTGTTCGGAAGAAGTTCGGTAACGCGGCCGTAGTCCTCGGCTGATCGCAGGGTGAGGCTGCGCAGAGGTGCAGGAACGTTTATGCGCTGCAAAATGGGCGCGGCCAGCACACGGGTGGGGAACTCTTCGACTTCTCCCAGCGCCACGATGTGTTCCCACGTGGCACCGTCCTGCTTGGTTCCCCAGACCTCCTTCGCTACGAGCGGGCTGTCGAACAGATGGAGGATGCGGGCGCGAGCGATGAAGTGATTTTCCGTGTAGAAGTAAATGTCGTCGCCGACGCGGCGATCTCGCAGCGCTCGCACTTTTTCGTTGTTGGCCTCGGCGGTGGGGGTGGCGCCCCACAGCCGTGCCACCCCGTCCGGGTACAAGTCGGCCAGGGCCTCCGCATGCTCGCCCAGTACCTGTCTGATGTCGGCGAGGAGTATGCCCCGCCGTACCGACTTGGCGAAGTTCTGCGGTCCACGAAGCCCAGCGCCGCCGCGAGGCTGGAGAACAATCTGCGGGCCGGTCTCCTGCTCGCTGTCCGTGACGGCGACTCCCTCTTGCACAGTGAAGCCGAGGGCGCGCAGACGACGTGCCACCGTGTTGGCGCCCCCGCTGAAGTCATCGGACGACAGTAGGGTGCCGGCCGAGTACAGGTGCGCGACGCCCGCGATGGCCTTCGAGTCATAACGGTCGCCGTCGAAGTCCAGCTCGTACGTCATCGCTCGGCCGAATTTGTACTGACGGCGAAACGTTTCGCGGCCCATGCCCCGACACTCCTGGACCGCAGCCAGTACACCTGCGCGCGTTATATCCCCAAGTCCCATGCGCCGGGAGCTTAGTAGGACGGTATGACAATCACTGGTCTGCTCGATTCAACCGTGCTCCGGCTGCTGCCCGGTCACCGACCAGCCGGCGTATGCGGGCCTGCTCTGCCGACTGCAAGGCACGGCGCGCTCGGAGATAGAGGTTCGAGGTAAATCTCCTGAAGGTCCGTCCTTCACCAGCTCTTCTCGTGTTGCATGCAGACACTAGGATGCTGAGGAGGGTGCCACTGGGGGGAACGGTGGCCTTCAAGGGACGTAAGAAGCGGGGAACAGGCATGCGGGAAGGCCGGTGGGTCACGGTCACCGAGTCCGAGTTCGAGCACGAACGCCGTGGCCTGGAGGCGATCAGGGAGAGGCTGCCGGACTCTGGCCCTTGGCGTGCCTGGTCGAACTTCACCTTCACCGCGAACACCGGTCACGTCCGTGAGGTCGACCTGCTGGTCGTCGCCCCCGGCGGCGCCTGCATGATCGAGCTGAAGGACTGGCACGGCTCGGTCGCATCCGAGAACGGCACCTGGGTACAGACCACTCCCGGTGGCCGCCGCCGTACGCACGGAAATCCACTGCATCTGGTCAACCGCAAGGCCAAGGAACTGGCCGGCCTGCTCGCGCTGCCCGGAGGCAAGCGGGTCTGGGTTGCGGAGGCGGTCTGCTTCACGGACAACAGCCTCCGCGTGCGCCTGCCCGCGCACGACCAGAACGGCGTGTACACCGTCCACCAGCTGGTCGAGATGCTGGAGCAGCCTCCGCGCGACGAGCGGCGCCGTATCACCGTGACCGGCTCGCGCGAGATCGAGGCGGCCCTCAAGAACATCGGCATCCGCAAGAGCGACGCGCAGTACAAGGTCGGCCCGTACGAGCTGGAGCGGAAATCCTTCGACTCCGGGCCCACCTGGGCGGACTACCTCGCCCGCCACAGCGACCTCCCCGAGGCCGCCCGGGTCCGCATCTATCTCAGCGAGCGCGGCTCCGACGCCTCCCTGCGCCAGTCCGTCGAGAACGCCGCCCGGCGCGAAGCCGCGGTGCTCGGCCGCTTCAAGCACCCGGGCGTGGTCGAACTCAAGCAGTACTTCCCTTCCGGGCACGCGGCCGGCCCCGCGCTGATCTTCGACTACCACCCGGACACCCTCAAGCTGGACGAGTACCTGGTCCAGTACGGCGAGAAGCTCGACATCCTCGGGCGGATGGCGCTGGTCCGCCAGCTCGCCGAGACCATGCGCTCCGCGCACTCCAGCCGCATCCACCACCGGGCGCTCGCCGCCCGCTCCGTGCTCGTGATCCCCCGGCCGCGCGGCAGGAAGGGCCGGGCCGTGGGGGAGGAGACCGCCTGGCTCACCCCGCACCTTCAGATCTCCGACTGGCAGATCGCCACCCAGCGCAGCAGCGACTCCTCACAGAGCCAGGGCATGACCCGCTTCGCGCCGACCGCCCTGTCCGCGATGCACCTGGCCGACGACGCCGATGCCTACCTCGCCCCCGAACTCACCGCCCTCAAGCCCGACCCGGTCCACCTCGACGTGTACGGACTCGGCGTCCTGACGTACCTGCTGGTCACCGGTAAGGCCCCGGCCGCCAGCCAGGCCGAGCTGCTGGCCCGCCTTGAGGCAGAGGAGGGACTGCGCCCCAGCTCGCTCGTGGACGGTTTGTCGGAGGACGTGGACGAGCTGGTGCAGGCTGCCACCGCCTACCGCCCGGGTCAACGCCTGTCCAGCGTGGACGAGTTCCTTGAGCTGCTCGAGGTCGTCGAGGACTCCCTCACCGCCCCGTCCCCGGCGGCCGCCGCCACGGAGGGGTCGGGCGACGAGGACGACAGGACTGCCGCCGACAAGGATCCGTTGGAGGCTGTTGCCGGTGACCTGTTCGCCGGCCGGTGGGAGATCCGCCGCCGTCTCGGCACCGGCTCCACCAGCCGCGCGTTCCTCGTCCGCGACCTCCAGGCCGAAGCCCGTAAGACTCGCCCGCTGGCCGTGCTGAAGGTCGCCCTCTCCGACAGCCGCAGCGAGATCGTCGCCCGCGAGGCCGAGGCCATGCGGCGCCTGCGCCCCCACTCCGGCATCATCCGCCTTGTCGAACCCGAGCCGCTGCACATCGGCGGCCGTACCGTCCTGGCCCTGGAGTACGTCGGTGACGAGCGTGACGACAACGGACAGGGCACCGAGGGCGGCGGACGTCCGCGCCGCCGTGAGGAGACCGTCTCCCGCCAGCTCCGCGACAACGGCCGCCTCCAGGTGGACCAGTTGGAGGCGTACGGCGACTATCTCTTCGGGGCCGTCGACTTCCTGGAGGGCGAGGGTGTCTGGCACCGCGACATCAAGCCCGACAACATCGCCATCCGGATCCGCCCCAACCGCACCCGCGAGCTCGTCCTCATCGACTTCTCCCTCGCCGGCTACCCGGCGAAGAGCACCAACGCGGGCACCGACGGCTACCTCGACCCCTTCGTCGACGTCATCACCCGCGGTTCGTACGACTCGCACGCCGAGCGGTACGCCGTTGCCGTCACTCTGCATCAGATGGCTTCCGCCGAGCTGCCCAAGTGGGGCGACGGCAGTGTCCTGCCGCGTATGACCGACGCGCATGAGTGGCCGTATCCGACGATCGCGGCCGAGGCCTTCGACCCGGCCGTACGGGACGGTCTCGTCGCCTTCTTCCAGAAGGCCCTGCACCGCGACGCAGGTCGGCGGTTCCCCGAGCTGAAGCCCATGCGGGACGCCTGGCGCAAGGTCTTCCTCGACGCCTCGCAGACTGTTCCGTCCAGCCACCGGTCCCGCCACCCGGCCGTCGCAGTCGCGGAGGAGAGGGCACCCGCCAAGGGTGCCGTCACGGTGGCGATCGCGGACGCCGAGCCGGAGACCGCCGAGCAGCAGCGCGACCGCGTCGCCGCCGAGGTCACCCGCGACACCCCGCTGACCGTCTCCGGCCTCACGCCCGCCGCGCAGTCCTTCCTCTACGGCCTCGGCCTCGCGACGGTCGGCGAACTGCTGGACTACAGCCGCCGCAAGCTCGTCAACGCCCCCGGCCTCGGCGCCAAGACCCGCAACGAGGTTCAGCAGCGACAGCGCGAATGGGGCGAGCGGCTGCGCGAGATTCCCGTCTCGCCGCTCACGCCAAAGGGCCGCGCGGAGGCCAAGGAGGAGCTGGAGCAGCTCACCGCCGCCGAGTCTGCCCTCGTCAACGAACTCGCCACGAGCACTTCGGCGGGCGCGTTGCCCCCACGCACGCTGCGCTCCGTCAGCCTCGACACTCTCGCGACCGTCTTCGTGCCCGCCGTCAACAACAACGGCTCCAACCGCAACAAGGCGGAGATGGTACGGCTGTTGCTGCGCCTGCCCGACGAGCACGGGGTGCTGCCCGACATCGGGGTCTGGCCGAAGCAGAAGGACGTCGCGGACGCGCTGGCGCTGAGCCACGGCCGTATCCCGCAGATGCTCAAGGAGGAGCGCAAGCGCTGGAAGGCGGAGCCCGCCGTCCAGGCACTGCGCGAGGAGATCGTCGACCTGCTGGTGAGCATGGGCCGGGTCGCGTCGGCGGTGGAGATCGCCGATGCCTTGGCGGTCCGGCGCGGTACGCATCTCGCGGGGCGCGAACAGCGGCGGGCGATGGCGCTGGCGGCAGTGCGGGCAGTGGTCGAGGTAGAGCAACTCCTCCCGCAGGAAGCCGAGTTCCTGCACCAGCCGAACCGCAAGGCGACGGACGAGTCCCTGGGCGCCGGTCTGCTCGCCCTCGACGTACGGGAGAACGACGGCCCGGACACCCCGACCGCGCCAGGCCTGTTGGAGTACGCGACACGGCTGGGCAAGACGGCGGACCGGCTCGCCAAGCTGGACACTCTTCCGACAGCGGCGACGGTGCTGGCCGAGCTGGGCGCGCTGACGGTGCCGCCGGGCGCGGTCGACTGGGACGAGCGGCGCATGGTGGAGCTGGCGGCTGCGGCGTCCGTGAACGCCGCAGCCACTCCGCGCCTGGAGATCTACTCGCGGGACCTGTCGCTCGTCCGGGCGCTGCGACTCACGCAGGCCGGGCTCGTTCGCTGGATCCCGGGTATGCCGGAGGGACAGCAGCCGGGCCTGACTGGTGAGGCCGTGCACGAGAGGGTCCGCGCTCGCTTCCCGGAGATGGTCGTTCCTGACGGACGTGGCGGCACGCACCACGAACTGCCGACGGGCGGCCCGCTCACCAAGGCGTTGCGCGACGCGGGTTTCGAGCTGTCGCTCAACATGCACGAGCGGGAAGGCGTGCTCCGCTACTTGCCGACGCGGGTGGACGACGCGTCGAGCTACCTGACGACGGGTGCGTGGCGGCAGTCGACGCGTACGGGCGCGGTGACGCGGTACGCCGACGACCCGCAACTCGCGGGCGCGGTACGCGCGGAGGAACGACTGCTCGCGTCGGCCTGCCGGGACGGGTACCGGGTGCTGACCGTACGGCAGCAGTTGGTACGGGACGCGGTGCGGGAACTGGGTGCCGGGCGGCTGGGCACGGGTGCGGTGTCGGTGACGGAACTGTTCCTGGAGGCTTTGCACGCGCAGGTCACGCCGGGGACCAAGCCCACCTGGGAGACCCTGCTCAAGGCGGACGCTGCCGAGGCGGGTTCGAAGGGTGCGGTGCGGTTCGCGGAGTTCACGCGGACCGCGTGGGGCGTGGTGGAGCCCCGGATCGCGGAGCTGCTGGGTGGTGGCTCTGGTGGCGGGGCCGGGCCTGTTCTGCTGACGGAGGCCGGGGTGTTCGCGCGGTACGACGCGATGGGTGTCCTGGACCGGCTGGCGTCTGTGGCCCGGCAGGGCGGGCGGGGGCTGTGGCTCCTGGTCCCGCAGAGCGACCCCTCGCGCGAGCCCCGGCTCGGGCAGGTGGCTGTGCCGTACCAGGCCGGCCTGGGGGAGTGGATTCAGCTTCCGGACACGTGGGTGGGGAACGCCCATCGGGGGGCCGGTGACGTTGGCGTTGTGGCTAGTGCCAGTGGTGGCGAGGGAGACGCGAAGTGATCGACCGCAAGGCTCTGTTGAACGACCTTAAGCAGCAGGTCAAGGCGGTCGAGACTGACCTTGGGCGACAGGTGAAGGCGCTGGACGAGGTCCGCGCGCGCCTCAGGGCCGAGTACGACCGGGCCCGGAACCTCCGGCGTACGGGGGCGACGTGGACTTCCTGGTTGGACGAGCGGGTCACGCAGGTCGCGGCGGCATGGGTGCTGGGGACTGTGTTCGTGCGGTTCTGCGAGGACAACTGGCTGACCCTGGAGCCGTACCTCACGGGGCCGAAGGACGACCGGCGGGAGTTGGCGGAGTCCCGGTACGACGCATATGTGGAGTCGGACGAGGACCCGACGTACCGCGGCTGGCTGGAGAAAGCGTTCGAGGAACTGGGACAGGGGCAGGCGGGACGGCTGCTTTTCGACAAGCGGCACAACCCCCTCTACCAGGTTCCGCTTTCGCATGACGGTGCGCGCGATCTGGTTGAGTTCTGGCGGGGGAGGGATGAGGATGGTTTCCTCGTCCACGACTTCACCGATCCGCTGAATGAGGACGGCACGGAGGGGTGGGACACGCGATTCCTGGGAGACCTATATCAGTGGTTGAGTGAGACCGCGCGGAAGACGTATGCCCTGCTCCAGACGCCGGAGTTCGTGGAGGAGTTCATCCTTGACCGGACGATGAATCCGGCGGTGCGGGAGTTCGGGTACGAGGAACTGAAGATGATCGACCCTACGTGCGGGTCGGGCCACTTTGTGTTGGGGGCCTTTCGGCGGCTGGTGCGGCTGTGGGGTGAGGGCCAGCCAGGTAAAGACGTGCACGAGCGGGTGTCGGCCGCACTCAAGTCGGTACACGGTGTGGATGTCAACCCGTTCGCCGTGGCGATTGCTCGTTTCCGGTTGTTGGTTGCGGCGATGGCGGTTGGTGGTGTCCGGACACTGGTCGAGGCGGCGAAGTACGACTGGCCGGTGCATCTGGCGGTGGGAGACTCACTGATCAAGTCCCGCCGCTCCCAGCAGGGCAACCTGTTCGGTGGAGTGGACCAGGATTTCGTGGACGAGTTGGCGGAGTTCAAGTACGCCACGGAAGACGTGCACGAGTACCCCGAAATTCTGCAGCCGGGGCGGTATCACGTGGTGGCGGGGAACCCGCCGTACATCACGGTCAAGGACAAGATGCTCAATGCTCTTTACCGGGAGCTGTATCCGGCGTGCGCGGGTAAGTATGCGCTGTCGGTGCCATTCGCTCAGCGATTCTTTGAACTGGCCAAGCGTGGAGACGCTGATGGGCAGGGCTACGGGGCGGTCGGGCAGATCACTGCCAGCTCGTTTATGAAGCGGGAGTTCGGGGCGAAGCTTATCGAGGGGTACTTCGGGCATGCGGTGGAGTTGACGGAGGTCGTCGATACCTCGGGTGCCTACATCCCCGGGCACGGTACACCGACGGTCATTCTGGTGGGCAGACGGCGGGGTGGTCACGGCCGATCGCTGGCCATCCGGACCGTTCGCAGTGTGCAGGGAGAGCCGTCAGTGCCGGACAATGGCCAAGATGGGCTTGTCTGGCGGGCGATTGTGGAGCAGATCGACAAGCCCGGTTCGGTGAGCCAATGGGTGTCTGTGGATGATCTTGACCGCGAGAAGTACTTCGCGAAGCAGCCGTGGGTCCTCATCGATGGCGGCCAAGAGATGCTTGAGCAGATCAACAGGGCCCAGCAGGCGGTTCTGAAGCATGACCTGCACCGAATTGGGTTCTACGGGATTATGGGATCAGACGACGCCATGAGTGCCGTTCCCCGCACATTTAGAAGGGTTGATGCCGAGTCTGAGTACGTCAAACCCCTTGTCGTGGGCGACGAAGTGCGAGACTTCCAATTTGCGGACGGGGATGACGCCTTCCACCCGTACGACAGCAGACGCGAGCTGGTTCGCCCAGAAGCATTTCCCAACCTGGCCAGTTGGCTATGGCCGTATCGCACCGATCTGGGAAGCCGTGCCACGTTCTCAGGCGGTACGTACTTCACTGACGGCCGGTCATGGTGGGAGTGGCATCAGCTTCCCAAGGACCAAGGGGCGCACCAGTGGGCTATCCCTTTCGCATTTGTTGCGACGCATAATCATTTCGTGTTGGACCGAGGTGGGAAGGTGTTCGGCAGGTCCGCTCCGGTGATCAAGTTGCGGGAGGGGGCGAGCGAGGAGGAGCATCTCAATTTGCTCGGCCTGTTGAACAGCTCGGCAGCAGGATTCTGGATGAAGCAAGTTAGTCACAATATGGGAAGTACGGTCGATTCGAAGGGGGCACGGCAGAGCACTCATCCCTTTGATGACTTCTATCAGTTCAACAGCACGCCTCTGCTGGAATTTCCCATTCCTGTCGCGTATCCAACTTCGCTATCCTTCGCTATTGATAGCCTTGCTCAGAGGATTGCCTCAACTGGTCCTGCAAGTGTGGCGAGTAGGGCAACTCCCACTGCTAACGTTCTCCGTCCGGCCAAGTCCAGCTGGGAATCTTTCCTTGCCCGGATGATTGCCCTCCAGGAGGAACTGGACTGGCAGGTCTACTCCCTCTACAACCTCCACTCCGAAGACCTTCGTGTCTCCAAAGACCCCGACGATCCCAACATCCCGGAACTCGCCCTCGGCGAGCGTGCCTTCGAGATCGTCCTGGCCCGCCGGGTCGCCGCTGGCGAGGCCAGCGACGAGTGGTTCAAGCGGCACAACTCCATCCCCATCACGGAGATCCCGGACCACTGGCCCACCCTTTACCGGGAGATCGTGCGGAAGCGCATCGACGCCATCGAGTCGAACCGTGCCGTCGGAATGGTTGAGCGCCCCGAGTACAAACGCCGCTGGGCCACCGAGGGTTGGGACGTGCTCCAGGAGAAGGCCCTGCGCTCCTGGCTGCTCGACCGGATGGAGAGCCGGGACCACTGGTTCGATGAGAACGGGCAGCCCGTCATCCTCACACTTGCGCGTCTCACGGATGCGCTTTCCCGTGACGAGGACTTCGTCTCCGTCGCCAAGCTCTACGCGCCCCGCAAGGAGCTCGCGAAGGTCGTTTCCGAGCTGATCACCGACGAGCACGTGCCGTTCCTCTCCGCTCTGCGCTACAAGCCATCCGGCATGAAGAAGCGCGCCGATTGGGAAGAGGTCTGGGACCTCCAGCGCAAGGAGGACGCCGCGCCTGACGAGCCCGCCAAGCGGAAGATCCGGGATTCCATCCCCGTGCCGCCGAAGTACACCTCAGCCGACTTCCTCCGCCCCTCCTTCTGGAAGGCGCGCGGCAAGCTCGACGTACCCAAGGAGCGGTTCATCTCGTACGGGCAGACCAACGCCGCCACCCCCGAGCTGTTCGGCTGGGCCGGCTGGGATCACCGGGAGCAGGCGCAGGCTCTCGCCACGTACTTCACCAACGCCGCACTGACCGCCGAGGAGATCACGCCGTTCCTCGCCGGTCTGCTGGAACTCCAGCCGTGGCTGTCCCAGTGGCATAACGAGTTCGACATGCTCTACAGCGGCTCCCTGGCGGACTTCTTCGCCGGTTACCGTCAGCAGAAGCAGGGCGAGCATGGACTCACGGACGACGATCTCCGTAACTGGAAGCCCCAGGCCGCAACCCGAGGCCGTCGCGCAGCAGTGAAGAAGTAGCCGGAAACGGCGCGGTGGTGTGCCCGTACGCCGATGTCGAGTCTGCCGAAAGAGGGGTCAGCGGCTGCGTGTGCCGGTGGCCTCCCGTCGGTACGCGCAGCTCAACCCATACGGTTTTGCCGGGGGCGGTCGGGCGAGGAGTGACGCCCCAGTCGTCCGCGAGGGCGGTGACGAGGAGGAGACCGCGGCCGGACTCTCGTGCGGAGTCGGGGGCCGGGGCAGTGGGTGGGGGCTGTTTATCGGCGCGGGTGTCGGTCACCTCGATGCGGAAGATGTTCTCGGCTAGGGTGAGTTTCAAGCGAAAGTCCCGGCCTGATGTGGCCGTGCTACACGGCGTTGGCGGTCAGTTCTGCCGTGATGCGGGTGAGGGTCTCGTTGATCGGGGTCGTATAGGGGTGGCCCCAGTCGTTCAGTCGGTGTGAGACGAGGCGGCGGGCGAGGCGGGCGCCGCGCGGGGTTGAGGTGAAGCGCATGGTGAACTCGCGTTCGGGGACGGGGCGTTGCGGCATATGCCCGTTCGGGGGAGTTGCTGACTTCATGCGGCCAACAGTTGTGCACTCTGCGTAGCGTTGAACAGGAGTGATGCGCTGACGGGTGCGGCCTGTACGCGTGGGCGGTGCGCTTGTACGTGGTGTCGGGCGTGACCGGTTCTCGGGCCATGCGTTGGCCGGGCGGAGTCCGCTGACCGTGATGGTCGTATGGGAGGAGCTGCGGCGTGGACGACGAGGTTCAGCAGCCGGAGTGCGAGGTTGGCGCGGGCATGCTGTGCGTGTTCGGGCGACAGCTGAAGTTGTTTCGGGAACGGGCGGGGATGGACCGCGCGAGGCTCGGGTCGCTGACCGGGTACTCGGCCTCGACGATCGCGTCGTTCGAGCAGGGGAGACGCATTCCGTCGCCGAAGTTCGTCGATCGAGCAGATGAAGTGCTGGACGCGGGTGGGGTGTTGAGCACGAGCAAGGAAGAGGTGGCGCGAGCTCAGTATCCGGCGTTCTTTCGGGATGCGGCCAGATTCGAGGCCGAGGCGGTTGTACTGCACGTGTACGCTACCCAGGCTGTGCCGGGCCTCCTGCAGACCGAGGGCTACGCGCGGACGGTGTTCGCCATATGGAGTCCGCAGCTGGATGAAGAGGTCATCGAGCAGCGGTTGGCTGCCCGACTGGCTCGACAGGAGATCCTCGACCGGCGACCCGCTCCACACCTGAGCTTTGTGATCGAGGAGGCCGTACTTCTGCGCCCGCTCGGTGGTGAGTCGGTATGGCGGGGACAGTTGGAGCAACTCCTGCTCATTGAGGAGAAGCGGAACGTGGAGGTTCAGGTGATGCCGCTCTCACGTCAGCAACACGCTGGATTGGCTGGCCCGTTCACCTTGATGGAATTGAAGGATGGGCACAGGATCGCCTACGCGGAGGTACAAGGCGATAGCCGGGTCCACACGGAGCGTCAGAAGGTTCGAGAGCTCGAACGTACCTGCGGGTCCCTGCGCGCACAAGCCAGCACTCCGGCAGAATCACGTTTGTTGATCGAGGAGCTGTTGGGAGAGAGATGAGCGGGGAAGAGGTCAGGCTCGGCCTGGACGGACGGGCCTGGTTCAAGAGCAGTTACAGCGCAGGTGACGGCGGTGAATGCGTAGAGGTCGCCATCTGCCATACCAGGATTCACGTGCGCGACTCGAAGGACACAACCCGCGCCGCGCTCGCCGTAAAACCCACGGCCTGGACCGCGTTCGTCGAGTTCGCGGCGCTCTGACGGGGGCAAGGTCCTCGATGGGTGGGACGGACGGGGCCGCCCTGTGAGGGGGCCAGGCGGCAGGCTGGCTTCACTCGTAGCGTGATCTATGGGGCGGCCCGTCACGCGGCAGCGTCCCGTACCAACCTCGGAGCGGGGCACTGACGCGGCACGGGCCCGTGAAGCCCCCGAAGCCCTCAGGCCTACCGGGGGCAGCCCTACGAGTCCTCGGGCGTTGGCGGCGTGCCGTGCGTCAGCTCTTGCCACGACGTAGGCGGCGGGCCGAACGCGCGACGGCCGGCCCTCACGGACAGAGAGGCCATGGCCGCGTTGGCGCCCCCACCGATCACAGCGCCGATACCGAACGGGGCCACTCGGCCGAGAACGATGATTCCCTGCTTGGTGCCGTACTTCGTGATGAAGTTCCTGCCCAAGATCTTGTTGATCTGGCGCAACGTCTCGACCGGCACTTTGGCGACAACCTGGCGCCCCCAGTGTTGACCCGTGCGCTCGGCGACCTTGCCAATGGTGGCGGAGCCGCTCCCGCCGAGCATGATGCCCATCACGATCGTCCGGCGGCGTTCGACCTCGTCGATGGGGACGCCGTGGACTTCGGCGACCGAAAGCGCGAAGAGGGCGCTCAGCTCAAGAGACGAAAGCGTCTCGCCTGCCGACAGTGCCAGTGCGACTCCCGTGCCGACGCCGGGCGCGGCCGCAGTCGCTCCCACCGCAGCACCCGTCCCCGTCAAGGCGCTGACGTACATCCGCTCCAGATTGCGGATCACCTGTGCCGGTGTCGCCTCCGGGTTCCGCTGGCGGGCTCGGGCGATGTTTTTGCGTACCAGTTGGCTCTGGGCGTCGATGGCCTTGTTCAGGAGGTCGAGGACCTGCTGTCCACGTACGGCTGGTTCCTGATCCGGTCTGTCGTCGGCATCTGTTGCCATGCCTTGGATTCCCCCCAAGTCGGCGCGTAAAAAGTGGGGTTACTCAATCAGCCGTACCGACCTTGCGCCAGATGAACCAGACCGCCCGGCGAATGACGCGGCGGGGTATCGGAACCGGGGCGAGCGATGGCCTCAGTAGTGGTAGCGGGCCTTGAGGATCTTGACTTCCTTCTCGTCCACCCGGTAGACGAGCCGGTGTTCGTCGTCGATCCGGCGCGACCAGTAGCCGGACAGGTCGCCCTTCAGGGGTTCCGGCTTGCCGATTCCGGTGAAGGGGGTGCGCTGGATCTCCGCGATCAGCCGTGTGATCCTGCGGGCCCTCGCGCGGTCCGAGCCGAGCCAGAACAGGAAGTCCTCCCATCCGGCCGGGTCGAAGTGGACGCTCCTCACCCGTCACCCGCCAGTTCTTCCAGCTCTTCCATGGTCTTGGTGACCTCGGCCTCGCCGGCCCTGTCCCGTGCGACGGCTTCCATGAGGCTTCGCGCGTTGGCGGGAGAGCGCAGCAGGTAGACGGTCTCCTGCCAGGAGTCGTAGTCCTCGGCGGACATCAGCACCGCGTCGCCCCCCTTGGAGCTGATGCGCACGGGGGTGTGGTCGTCGTTGATGCGCTTGATGAGTGGGAAGAGGTCCTTGCGGGCCTCGCTGGCGCTTATCGTCATTTACAACACCTCTCACCTTCCTCATGGTACGGAAAAACGGTACCACATCGGTACCAAAATCTGGTACAAGTGGCAGGTGTCCCGCACGATCAAGCACAAGCGGTGGCGGAGGCCACCAGATGGAGAGCGTGACCGGTAATGGCCCAGCAGCCGCCCCTCCTCCGCGATGTCATCGACATCAAAGAGAAAGTCTCCACCTCGGACTTCGTGCTGTCCCTCGCCGAGGCGACGACCCCCGAGGGCGCCCAGCACGCGCTGAAGGACTATGTCGTCACCGAGCGGCTGCTGGAGAACTTCGACGAGGCGCTGGCGCTCATCAAGTCCTCGCTCGACGGGCACCGCTCCAAGGCGGCCTACCTGCACGGTTCATTCGGTTCCGGTAAGTCGCACTTCATGGCTGTGCTGTACGCGCTGCTCAGCGGCGACCCGGTCGGCCGTGCCCGTACCGAGTTCGACCCGGTGCTGACCAAGCACGAGTGGCTGACCACGGACGGCAAGAAGTTCCTGCTCGTGCCCTACCACATGCTCGGCGCGAAGGCCCTTGAGCAGCGGGTGCTCGGCGAGTACGTCACGCACGTCAAGAAGCTGCACCCGGACGCCCCGACCCCGCAGGTGTACCGGACCGACTCCCTCTTCGCCGACATCCGGGCCAACCGTTCCACCTACGGTGACGAGGCGGTCATCCGGGGCCTGGGCGGCGGCGACGCGGGTGAGGGTGAAACGGACGAGTGGGGTGAGGGCTTCGCCTGGACCCCACAGCTCCTCGACACTGCCCTCGCCGCCGAGGAGGACCACGAGGGGGGCACCCCGCTCGACCTCCGTAATCCCTCCACCCCGGCGGAGCTGCGCGCGAAGCTGGTCAACGACGCCGGTACCAACCTCTTCCCCGGCTTCGCCCAGAACGCCGCCGAGAACGAGCACGGCTTCATCTCCCTGGACGCCGGTCTCTCCGTCGTAGCCGAGCACGCCAAGTCGCTCGGCTACGACGGACTGATCCTGTTCCTGGACGAGTTGATCCTCTGGCTCGCGACCCTGATCCACGAGCAGAAGTTCGTGGCCCGCGAAGCCAGCAAGATCACGAACTTCGTGGAGGGCGGTGACGCCCGACGCGCCATCCCCGTCGTGTCGTTCATCGCCCGCCAGCGCGACCTGCGTGAACTCGTCGGCGAAGAGGTGTCCGGCGCGGCGGAAGCCTCCATCCAGGACACCCTGAACCTGGCTTCCGGCCGGTTCGACAAGATCACCCTGGAGGACCGCAACCTCCCGCAGATCGCGCACGCGCGCATCCTCAAGGCGAAGGACGCCGAGGCCGAACAGCTCGTCGACGCGGCCTTCGAGCAGACCAGGCGGGTCGGCACCCAGGTATGGGACACCCTCCTCGGCTCGGAGAAGGGCACGACCGGCGCGGACGCGGAGTCGTTCCGGCTGACGTACCCGTTCTCGCCGGCGTTCATGGACACCCTGGTTCACATCTCGTCCGCCTTGCAGCGCTCCCGTACCGGTCTGAAGCTGATGGGCGAACTCCTCGCCGACCATCGCAACGAGATCCGCCTCGGGCAGCTCATCCCCGTCGGCGACCTCTACCCGGTGATCGCGAAAGGCGGCGACAAGCCGTTCACCGACAGCCTGAAGGTCGTCTTCGAGGCCGCCGACAAGCTCTACAAGACCAAGCTCCGGCCCTACCTCCTCAGCTCGTACGACATCACCGAGGACGACGTCGAGCAGTACGTCAAGCGGCCCGAGACCATCACCGACCCGCAGCACCTCAACCGCTGCCGCCTGTTCGTCGGCGACAACCGGCTCGTGTGCACTCTGCTGCTGTCGGCGCTCGCGCCCAGCGTGCCCGCCCTGGCCGAGCTGACCATCCGACGGCTCGGCGCCCTCAACCATGGGTCGGTCCTCGCGCCCATCCCGGGCGCCGAGGTCGGCATCATCAAGAACAAGGTCGCCGAGTGGGCGGCCAGGTTCCCCGAGATCAAGGAGACCGGCACCGACGTCAACCCCGGCGTACGGCTTGAGCTGTCCGGTGTCGACGTCGACTCCGTCATCGCCAACGCCCAGGTCAACGACAACCCCGGCAACCGGGTCGCCCTCGCCCGGCGTCTGCTGTCCGGGGAACTGGGCGTCGAGCACGGGCAGTTGAGCGATCAGCTCGGCTTCGTGTGGCGCGGTACGTCCCGCACCGCCGAGATCGTGTTCGGCAACGTCGCCGACGAGGACGAGCTGCCCGATCACGACCTGGTGCCGCAGGAGGACGGGCGCTGGCGTATCGCGATCGACCTTCCCTTCGACGAGGGCGAATGGGGTCCGGTCGAGGACGTCAACCGCATCCGGCGGCTGCGCGAGCGCCAGCAGGGCGAGCGGTCCCTCGTCATCGCCTGGCTGCCTGCCCATCTGTCCGCGCAGCGCTTCGCCGACTTCCGGCGCCTCGTCGTCATCGACAAGGCCCTCGCCGACGAGCACCGCTTCGACACCCAGTACGCGGGCCACCTCAACGCCGACAACCGCAGCCGCGCCAAGGGCCTCCTCGAAACCCAGCGCGAGGCTCTGCTCAAGCAGGTCAAGGGCGCCTTCAAGCAGGCGTACGGGCTTGCCCAGAAGCAGGCCGCCGACGTCATTCCCGACTTCGACGACCACCTCGTCCCGCTGCCCGACGTGGACGACCTCACCCTGTCCTTCGGGCAGAGCCTGCACGACGGCATCCGGCACGTCGCGGGCAAGCTGCTCGCCCACCAGTACCCGGCGCACCCCGACCTCGACCCCGACGCCACCGGCACCGCCGTCAAGTCCCCCGACACCCGCAAGGTGTTCAGCCATGTACGGGCCGCAGCCGAGGCGCGTGACGGGCGGGTGGAGGTTCCGGCCACCGACCGCAAACTCATGCAGCGGATCGCGGGACCCCTGCGTCTCGGGCAGCAGAAGGAGGCGTACTTCGAGCTGTCCCGCTACTGGGCCGACCACTTCCGCCAACTCGCCAGCGCCCAGGGCGTCACCGGGGACCTGTCCCTGATCACCCTCACCGACTGGACGGACAAGCCCGATCCGCGCGGCCTGCCCGACTTCCTCGCACGGCTCGTCGTCGCCGCCTTCGCCGAGATGGACGACCGGGTGTGGGTGCGCGGCGGCAGCGTACTCGACCCCGCGCCCGAACTGTCCGCGATCAAGGACCATGACGCGCTGCGCAGCCAGCCGCTGCCCGCTGAGACGGACTGGGACACGGCACGGCAGCGCTTCGAGACGATCTTCGGCGAGAAGGCTCCCGCCCTGCGGCGCGGCCGGATGGTCAACCAGTTCGCCCGCCAGATCATTGAGGCCGCCCGCCCCCTCCGGGACCACGCGGCGGACCTGGTGCACCAGTTGGAGGCCCACACCTCCTTCCTCGGACTCGACCAGACCGCCGACACCGGACGGCTCGCCCTCGCCCGCCGTTCCCTGCAACTCCTCGACGCGCTCACGGCGGAGGCCGGCAGGGGTGCGTCCGGTGCGAAGAAGACCGTGGAGGTTCTCGCCTCCTTCGACCTGGGCGAGACCAGCGCCGACCGGTACGGCACCTCCATCAAGCAGGCCCGCAGCGTCGCGGAGGCCGTCGCCTCCGCGCCCTGGAGCACCCTCGAACTCGCCGCCGGACTCGGCCCCGAGGGCGCGGCCCTGCTCGAATCGCTGCGCAACATCGCCCGCGACGATCAGCGCACCGCCAACCTGCGTGACGCGCTCGCCCGCACGCAGCGCGAGGTCGTGGCCCTGCTGAAGCGCAGCCAGGCCACCGCCACCCCAACACCCCCTCCCGTCGCGCCGGAGCCCACGGCCGACGACCTGTCCCTGAACACCTCGACCAGCGACCCGCGCATCCCCTACGCCCCGCCGGGAGAGCCCGCACCGGCCTCCTCGGGCAGCGGCTCCGCCCGAACGACCGGTGGCCGCCGTACGACGGTGGCCCGCGCCGCTGCCGACCTCGAGGTTGAACTGTCCGAACTGGCCGCCCGCCACCCGGACGCGACCATTGAGATCACCTGGAAGGTCGTCGAATGACGGACACCGTCGCCGCCGCCCCAGGCGCCGTCCGGCTGAACACCGCGACCGTCACCCAGTACCTGTCCTCGCAGTCCTCCCTCGCCGCCTCTCTGACCGGAGACGGCGGGGGCAGGCGCAGGGTCGTGCTGCTGCGGTCCGCGCCCCAGTGGGACGGGCCCGCCGAACCCGCCTGGGGCGAGGGCCGGACGGCCGGCATCGCGGTGGCGCCCTCACCGCTCGCCGTCCACGAACTCGTCCTCGACCACCTGACGGGCCGGCGCCCGGGCCCCGCCGTCCTGGTCGTCCTCACCGACCGCGAACAGAACGAACTCGACCCGGCGATCACCGCACGCGTCCACAAGCAGCGCATCGACATGGTCGACAGCTGGGACGTCGTACGGGAGGCGTTCGGCGCCCGGCAGATCGACCCGCGTCTGAAGGACGCCAACTGGGCCGCCGAAGCCCTGCTCGACGCCACCCCGCCCGGCGGCTGGCCGCCCGTGCCCGGCGGCTGGCTGTCCCGGCAGTACGCTCTCACCGCGCTCGCCCGGCGCCGACTGCGCCTCGGCCGCTACGACACCGAGGGCGGCACGCGGGGCCTCGGCGAAGACCGGCTCGACGCGCAGACCCTGCTGCACTGGTCGACCCGGCCCGGAGCCCCCGAGCGGCTGCTGGGCCTGCGTGGTCCCGAGCACGCCGGGCTGACCACTTTCCTCAGCGAGGAGGACCAGGCCGGTCTCGCTGGCCACGCTCTGCTCGCTCTCGTCGACGCCGAACGCGGCGCGGACGCCGCCGCCTTCGGCCTCGTATGCGCGGCCCTGTGGCGGCACGCCGAGCCCGCTCCCGAGACGTACCAGGCCCGGGGCCGTGCCGAACGCTACTTCGGCGACCAGCCCCCGGCCGTCGGCGAACAACTCGACGCCCTGATAAGCGCCTTCGGCCGGTCCGCCGAGGAGTACGTAAGCGCGCTGCTGGCGGCCGGACACCGCGGCGGCGGCGCCGACCAGGCCCGCGAGGCGCGCCGCACCACCGGCATTGTGCTCGACCGGGCCGCAGCGCTGGCCCGTCAGTTCGGTGCGGCGGCGGCCGTCGCGGCGAGCCCCGTCCTGCGCGGCGGACTGGAAGCCCGGTTCACGGCCGTCGGCCAGGCCCTCGCGGCGGGCGACACGGCGGCGGTCGCGGCGGTCGTCCAACGGCTTGCCGACCACAGACTCGCCACCGATCCGGAGGATTCCGCCCGCGTCGAACGCGCCCGCATGGGGCAGCGCCTCGGCCGCTGGCTGGCCACCGACCCGTCCACTGACGCGCCCTCCGTCGGCGACTGCATACAGCGGCACATCGCCGAGACCGGCTGGGCCGACCTTGCCCTGGAGCACATCGAGGCCGGCGGCGACCCGGACTCCGTCCTCAAGGCCGCCTACGACACCCTTGGCGCGCGCGTCAGGGACCGACGGCGGCAGATCGACGCGTCCTTCGCGCGCTCGCTGGCCGGCTGGACACAGGACGGCACCCAGCCCGGCCGCATGCTCACCGTCGAGTCCTTCCTCGACCGGGTGGTCGGGCCCGTCGTCCGGCGCGGGGAGGAGCGGCGGGTGCTGTTGCTCGTGCTCGACGGCATGAGCGCGGCCATAGCGAACGAACTCGGCGAGGAACTACGCCGCTCCTGGGCGGAGTTCGACCCGCTGGCCCAGGAGGCCCCGCGTCGGCGGGCGATGGCCGCAGCCCTCCCCACCGTGACCTCCGTGTCCCGGACATCGCTCTTCGCGGGAACCCTGATGAAGGGCGCCCAGGCCGATGAGGAGAGGCTCTTCCCCGCGCTGAAGCTGTGGAGCGGGGCACCGGCCGCCGTCTTCCACAAGGACGACCTGCGCACCGAGACCGCGGGCGACATCTTCGGCCCGGCCCTCACTGAAGCGCTCGGCGACGGCAGGACCCATGTCGCCGTAGTCCTCAACGCCATCGACGACCGCCTTGCCAAGGAACAGAAACTCGGCGACGGAGCCTGGCGGGTCGACGACGTACCCGGCCTGCGCGAGCTGCTCAGGGTGGCGGCAACCCAGGGCATGGCGGTCGTCATCACCAGCGACCACGGTCACGTGGTCGACCGGCACGGAACGAAGGCCGACGCGGTCACCGAGCCCGCGTCCGCGAGGCACCGCGTGCCTGGCGACCCCTTGGCAGAACGGGAGATCGCCCTCTCCGGGCCGCGTGTGGTCTGGCCCGAGACAGGCGCGTCCATCGTCGCGCTCTGGGACGCGGACTCCCGCTACACCGCCCTCAAGGCCGGCTATCACGGCGGGGCCTCCCTGGCCGAGTTCACCATCCCGGTGCTGGCCTTCCTGCCGTTCGGGGCGGAACCGCCCAAGGGATGGCGAGAGTTGGGTGACCAGCGGCCGCCCTGGTGGGCTCCGGAGGAGGCGGGGAGGTCGGCATCGGACGAGCGTCCGGCGCAACCGGCAGTCGCGGCTCCGAAGAAGGGAACGGCGAAATCTCGTAAAAAGCAGCCCGAACCCGGGACGCTGCCCGACGCGCTCTTCGACGTGACGCTGACCGCCGGGGGAGACGGCGATGACGCCCTGCTCACGCCGGTCGTCGTCTCCCGGACCGAGGCGCTCGTGACGGCGCTGCTCGACTCGGAGACGTATCAGGGGCAACTCGACGGTCTGGCGCGCAAGCCTCAGCAGGAGCAGGTCCACAAGGCCCTCGCCGCCCTGCTCGACGCGGGCGGCACTCTGCCCGTGACCGCGCTCGCCCAGCGCGCGGGCATGCCCACCACTCGAGGTGACGGCTTCGCCGCGGTCCTGAGGCAACTTCTCAACTACGACGGCGTACAGGTACTTGAGACCTTGCCCGACGGGCGCACGCTACGGCTTCATGTGGCGCTGCTGCGCGAGCAGTTCGCCCTGTGAGCGGCTTAGCGGGCTGACGGCGTTCCCTGGTGCCCCACTCGCCGCCTCAGGCCACGAACGCCCGCAGCAGCTTCGCGAACGTCGTCAGCTCGTCGAGCAGTTCCCGCGGAAGTGGCTTCTCGTCGAAATGGGCGATCCGGTTGCGGATGTCCTTCACTCGCTTCAGACGGCCGATGAACTGTTCCCTGGGCATGCTGGGCCACTTCAGGGCTTCCCAGTTGACGTCGGCGCGTTCGGCCAGCGATGTCTTCGTCTGGTCGCCGTCGAGGAGCTTCAGATAGTCGCCGAACATGAGGTCGGAGATCTGGCCGGTGCGCTGCTCGGCCTTCTTGTTCGTCTGGACGGCCTTGATGGTCTCCTCGTCCAGCGCCGCGCCCAGGCAGCGGCGCAGCAGGGACTCGATCTCTCCGACGATGAAGAAGGGCCGCGCCGCGCCTTCGAAGCGGTCCGTGACGTCCGCGGCGGTGACCATGCCCGAGAGACAGCCGTCGTCGCCTCGGACCAGGAGATACCCGTGTTCGCGGATGAGCGGCAGGGCGGAGAAGAACTCCTGGCGGGTGTCGGTGACCGGGAAGGAGTCCTTCTCCATCGCGTTGTCCAGCGTCGGCTGCTTGCCCGCCTCGTACATCTTGGCGACGGACCCCCAGGTGACCACCCCGTGGATCTGCGCCATGCCGGTGGTCACCGGGACCTGTGCGACGCCCTCGGTACGCATCAGGAACGTGGTCTGCGGCAGGGGTGTACCGGGGCCGACGCACACCAGGCCGCGCCGCGCCGACGGGATGTCCCCGAGCAGCAGACGCTGCGGAAGGGCGGCCGAGGGCAGGGCCTCTTCTGTCTCGTCCTCCTCCGCGTCGGTAGGGGCGGCCTGCGCGGGGACGGACGTGAGCGCTACCACGTCGACGTTGCTGCGCTGACCGCAGACGGCGAAGTCCGGCAGAGTCGTCAGCCCGGCGTCCGTGAGCGCCTGCGAGATGCGGTGCACCGTCCGATGGTCGCGGACCCTGACCTGGAACAGATCGAGAATCTCCTGCACGGGGACGGTCCTGCCCTTGAGCATGGCGAGGTCCGGCCCGCTCGGTGTGGTCGTCATCGGGCGTCGCCCTCCGCGAGGTCACGGAGCATGGTTCTCTTGCCCATGGCGGAGTGCACGAGATCCTGCAACTGCTTGGAACGGTCGTTGTAGAACCGCACGTAGTCGTTGTCGCGGAGCGCTTCCGGATCGATGAGGTGGGTGGCGAGTACGTCGTCGAACCACTCGGGGCGCATGTCGGAGGCCGCGACCATGGTGGACAGGTAGGACGACGGTGCCCCGGTCATGTCCATCGCCGCGCGGTAGGACAGCGGGGTCTTGTTCACGATGGAGTTCGTGGGCAGGCCCTCACTGCTGCCGCGCCGGAACCAGGTCTTGGGGAAGATCTGCCGGACGTCCACGCTGTATTCGTCCAGCCTGCCCGGGCTGAGCGGGCTGTTCGTGTGGTGCCAGTCCACCGCTCCTTGCTTGATGAGCAGGGCGTAGATGCCCTTGTAGGCAGCGCTGTTGCGGGTGGTGAGGCTGTCGAGGCGGTCGGCGAAGAAGAAGGCGTCCGTGACGGTGTCGGGCGCCCGGTCGTTCCGCGCGATCCAGGGGATGAGCTGCTCGACGTCACGGGTGAAGCGGGTCTCGGTGGAGCCGCCGTACATCTCGCCGAGGACCCCGCACCAGAACCACTGCTCGGTCTTCTCCTCCGCTCCCAGGCCGTCCAGTGCAGTGTCGAGGATGGCGCGGACGGCCGCGAGCGGGACGAGCTGAGTCTTGTACGGGAGATCGCTCGGGCGGACGATGCACTGTCGCTCCAGGAAGTCGCCCATCCAGGCGAAGGCGTCCGCGACTTTCGGTGCCAGCCGGGCGAAGTCGGCCAGCGGCAGGTCCAGCAGGTCCCTGCGCTTGCACGACACCGTGGCCCTGGCGCCCGCCTGCTTCCGCTCCCAGGTGCGTACCAGGGCGATGGCCTGCAGGAAGTCGATGCTGCTGAGTCCGTTTTCGACACCGCCGTCCAGTCGGCCGAAGACCGGGTACTTCGCCGCCAGCCCCTGCTTGATCTCTCGCCACACTTCGGGGAGCTGGTAGTAGTCCCCGGTTTGGTCCACGTACTCGCGGTCCCCCGCGTAGGTCGCGGTGAGCAGTTCGAAGACGTTCAGGGGCACGCCGCCCGTGTTGACCCGCTCAAACACCGCGCAGACGGCGTCCATGGAGGTGGAGGAGGCCAGCCGGATCATAGGGACCTGGAAGGCACGGACCTGCTGAAGGACCGACTCGTCGAACTGCCCCCACAGGTCCCAGTTCCGGTCCTCGTCCGCCTTGATGTACGTCTTCTTCCACTGGTTCACGCGCTGGGCGTCGAAGACGAGGTGTAGAGGGAAGAGACCGGCCGCGCACTCGCCCTCCGTGGCGCTCAGATCCAGCACCACCGTGCGGTTGAAGTCGGTGCGGAGCACCTTGTCCGCCGGGACGGACAGGATGGCCTCGTCGCGATCCGCGGATGGGCCGACCGCCTTCGCGATGTCGACGTAGTACCACTGCTCGATGGGATTGCCACGGGCGTCTGCGGTCTTCACCGGGGCGTCCAACCACAAGGCCTGGAAAAGGGAGGTGAGGCGTTGCTGCCCGTCCAGCAGGAGGAGGTCCGCGGCCGGATCGCCGTCCGGGCACGCTCCGGTGAGCGTCCGGGAGCGGAAGCGGGTGGATCCGCCGGTCTGCAGCGTCATCACCACGCCGAGCGGATAGTCCAACGTCACTGTCGCGATAATGGCGCGGATCCGGTCGTCGTCCCACTTCCAGTTCCGCTGGAAGTCGGGCAACTGTAAGGAGCCCGACGCCACATCGGCGAGTACGTCCTTCAGCTTCACATTGTCGAGCGCCGCCACGTTCGTCCCTCTCCCCACCCTGACCTCTGTACGGAGAGTAATTTCAGCAGCGTATCCAGGTGACCGTCAATCGATTCAACAAAGTACGAGCGTGCCCGTGGAAATGGAAGACTGGTTGCTGTGAGCACCACCGGATCCCAGCGCCCCGCACAGGTGAGCGCCGCCCGCCGCCGTATCGTCATCGACGCGCTGCGGCGCGGTGCCGTACCCGACAGCGGACTCGACCTGCTGGCCACCGGACTCGGCCGGTTCGAAACGGCCCTGGACGCGGAACTGGACGCCGTGGCGTCCGGCGGCTCCGTGTTCAAGGCCGTGCGGGGTGAGTACGGGTCCGGCAAGACGTTCTTCACCCGCTGGCTGGGGGAGCGGGCCAAGCGCCGTAACTTCGCCGTGGCCGAGATCCAGGTCTCGGAGAACGAGACCCCGCTGCACCGACTTGAGACGGTCTACCGGCGGCTCACCGAACGGCTCACCACCTCCAGTTTCCCGCCCAGCGCCCTGCGGCCCGTGGTCGACGCCTGGTTCTACGCCCTGGAGGAGGACGCTCTCGCGGCCGGCGCGACCGAGGAGGAGCTTCCGAGCGAGGTGGAGAAGCTGCTCGTCGCACGGCTCGCCGAGGTCTCCCGGCATGCTCCGTCGTTCGCCACCGCTCTGCGCGGCTACCGTGCCGCCCTTGCGGATGGCGACGAGGCGACCGCTGCGGCCGTCCTGGCGTGGCTCGGTGGCCAGCCGCACGTCGCGGCCTCCGCCCGCCGGGCCGCCGGGGTACGCGGCGACCTCGACCACTTTGGTGCGCTCGGGTTCCTGCAGGGGCTCCTCACCGTGCTGCGCGACTCCGGGCACACCGGGTTGTTCGTCGTCCTCGACGAGGTGGAGACGCTGCAGCGCGTCCGGTCGGACGCCCGCGACAAGGCACTCAACGCGCTGCGGCAGCTCATCGACGAGGTGCACTCGGGCCGCTTCCCCGGTCTCTATCTGGTCATCACGGGCACCCCGGCCTTCTACGACGGTCAGCAGGGCGTGCAGCGGCTGGCCCCGCTCGCTCAGCGGCTGGCCACCGACTTCACCACCGACCCGCGCTTCGACAACCCTCGCGCCGTACAGATCAGGCTTCCCGGCTTCAACCAGGAGTCCTTGCTCGGACTCGGCCTCACCATCCGTGACCTGTATGCCGATGCGGCAGAAATGCCCGAGCGTGTGCGGAAGGTCGTCGACGACGCCTATGTCGCCGACCTCGCGGTGGCCGTCGGCGGGGCGTTGGGCGGGAAGGTCGGGGTGGCCCCCCGGCTGTTCCTGAAGAAACTCGTCGGGGACGTGCTCGACCGCGTGGACCAGTTCGACGACTTCGACCCTCGGCAGCACTACCGGCTCACCGTCGCTGGCGGCGAACTCACCGACGTCGAGCGGAACCTGGCCGCCACGGTTTCTGGGGGCTCCGCGTCGGCCGATGACATCGACCTGGAGCTGTGATGGAGGAAGCGGGACTCCCGGCCGGGAAGGACCCGGGTGACAAGGACGTCGACGTACTGGACCGACTCGACCCCGTCGTCCTCCACCACATCGTCAACACCCTCGGCTGGCCCGATCTGCGCCCCCTGCAGCGGGAAGCGATCACGCCGCTCATGCAGGGGCAGGACGCCGTACTGCTGGCTCCGACGGCAGGAGGCAAGACCGAGGCGTCCTGCTTCCCCCTTCTGTCGGCGATGACCGAGCAGAAGTGGACCGGCACATCCGTGCTGTACCTGTGTCCGCTCAAGGCGCTCCTCAACAATCTGGTCGGCCGCGTCGACACGTACGCCCAGTGGCTGGGGCGACGGGCCGCGCTCTGGCACGGCGACACCAAGGAATCGCAACGGCAGCGCATCCGGGCCGAGGCGCCGGACATCCTGCTGACCACGCCCGAGTCGCTCGAAGCGATGCTGATCGGCGTCAAGACCGACCACGTCCGCCTGTTGGGGAGTGTGCGGGCCGTCGTCATCGACGAAGTGCACGCGTTCGCAGGGGACGACCGGGGTTGGCACCTGCTCGCCGTGCTCGAACGGTTGGAGCGGGTCACCGGACGGCCCATCCAGCGCGTCGGGCTCTCGGCGACCGTCGGCAACCCGGCCGAGTTGCTGCGCTGGCTGCAAGGTGCGGGCGTCGGCAGCCGCACCGGTCAGGTGGTCGCCCCTGGAGTGCACCTGCCGACCACCGACGGCAGCGGACACGGCGACAGAGCCAGTGCCGAGCCGTCCAGCAGGCCTGCGGGCGAAGTGGAACTCGACTACGTCGGCTCCCTCGACAACGCGGCCAAACTCATCGCGGCACTGCACAAGGGCGAGAAGCGGCTCGTGTTCTGCGACTCGCGCCGCCAGGTGGAGGAGTTGGGCGCGGCGCTCCGCGCGCGCGAGGTGACGGTCTTCCTGTCCCACGCCTCGCTCTCTATCGATGAACGCACCCGTTCCGAGCAGGCGTTCGCCGATGCACGCGATTGCGTCATCGTCTCCACGTCAACCCTCGAACTCGGCATCGACGTCGGCGACCTGGACCGCGTCATCCAGATCGACTCACCGGCCTCCGTAGCCTCGTTCCTGCAACGCATCGGACGCACAGGGCGGCGGTCCGGGACGGTACGGAACTGTCTGTTCCTCACCACCCGCAAGGACTCACTGCTGCAGGCGGCGGGTTTGTTGCTGCTGTGGTCGCGGGGCTGGGTGGAACCGGTCGTCCCCCCGCCAGAACCGCGTCACCTGGTGGCCCAGCAACTGCTGGCCGTCACCCTGCAACAGCACAAACTCGGCGACCAGTTGTGGGACCGGCAGTGGAACGGTCTCGCCCCGTTCGACAAGTCGGCCGCCCCCATCCTGCGCTTCCTCACCGAGGAGGGCTTCCTCGAAAGCGACGGCGGGATGCTCTTCGTCGGCCCGGAGGCGGAACGCCGCTTCGGCAAAAAGCACTTCATCGAACTCACCGCCTCCTTTACCGCACCCCCGCAGTTCACCGTCCTGTCCGGACGCACGGAGATCGGCCGCACCGACCCGAGCGTGCTCACGGAGGTACGCCCTGGCCCCAGGAGGTTGCTGCTCGGCGGACGCAGCTGGCAGGTCACGTACATCGACTGGCTGCGTAAACGCGTCTTCGTCCAGCCGGCCGACGGCGGAGGGATCGCCAAGTGGATGAACGGCGGTGTCGCCGGACTGTCGTTCGCCCTGACGCGTGCCATGCGCGAGGTGCTGCTGGGCGCGGCCCCGCCGGTCTCCCTCACTCGGCGTGCGGAGGCCTGCCTGACCGAACAGCGCGAAACTGACGCACCCGACACCGCGCACCCGGACGGTACGCTGATTACGCGCGTCGGCTCCGACGTTCGTTGGTGGACCTGGGCGGGTTACCGCGCCAACGCCACTCTGGCGGCCACCCTCCAGTCGGTCACCGACCCGCTGCAACGACCCACCGACAGCTGGCTGCGCCTGCGAGAGAATATTGGCCCGACAGACTGGCTTGCAGCTCGTAAGGACGTCGGCGGGATCCTCGTTCTGCCCGAAGTGGACCCCCGGGCCGTACGCGGCCTGAAATTCTCCGCCGCCCTCCCGGAACGGATCGCTGAGGCCACGGTGGCGGCCCGTTTGGCCGACTTCGAGAGCGCCCGCTCGGTGCTCGGTGAGACGGCGCTCTTTAATTACGGCGGCTGAGTCGGAAAAGCCGCTGGCCCCTTCGGACGGACGCCAGCTATCCGGCATCTTCGATGTGTTTCGAATGGGCCGTTTGATTCCAATCGCGACGAAGCCCCCTCCGGACCGCAGGCCTTTTCTGTACGTTTCCTCGGGTCATTGAGTCGTGGGCATGCTCTCCGGCGTACAGCCCGACTCGTCTGCCCCTTTCATTTCCCGGCGAGCTGCGGCCGGTCTCCGGTCGGCCTCAGGGGTTCCTCAAGTGCGGACCGGTACCACCAGCGGCGCTCCCGACCCCGGATGCGCCAGTACCTCGACCGGGTGCTGGTAGACCTCGCTGAGCAGCGCCGCCTCGAAGACCTCGGCCGGGGGCCGTCCGCCGTGACGCGGCCGGCGTGGAGGATCGCCGTGCGGTCCGCGTGGGCCGCGGCCAGGCCCAGGTCGTGCAGGACGACGACGACTGCGTCACCGGCCGCGGCCCGTTCCCGGCAGAGGCGCAGGACCAGTTCCTGGTGGCGCAGGTCCAGGGCCGCCGTCGGCTCGTCGAGAAGCAGGAGCCGGGTCGACTGGGCCAGGATGCGGGCCAGTGCCACCCGGGCGCGTTCGCCGCCGGAGAGTGCCGAGAAGGGGCGGCCCGCGAAGCGTTCCGTCTCCGTCGCCCGTAGCGCCGCCGCGACCGCCGCGTCGTCCTGGTCCTCGTACGGAGTGCCCGCCCAGGGGGCCCGGCCCATGCGGACCACTTCCTCCACCGTGAAGGGGAACGAGAGAGCCGCCGACAGGGGCAACAGGGCTCGGCGCAGGGCCAGTTCGGGCGCGGCCCAGGATGCGGCCGGGCGGTCGCCGATGTGCACTTCACCGGCGGCAGGCGGCAGGTCCGCCGCGATCGCTGCCAACAGGATTGATTTCCCTGCCCCGTTGGGGCCGACCAGTGCCAGCACCTCGCCCGCGTGGACCGTCAGGTCGACGCCGGACAGGACCTCGCGGGAGCCCAGGTTCACGTGCAGGGCGCGGGCCTCGGCGATCGTGTCGCCGGGGTTGTGGCGAGGCGGCAGCGCCCTCGGCCGTCGTATGCGGGTCGTCCAGGACGGCGTCATGCCCAGCCTCCTTGCTTGCGGCGGGTGCGGCGCAGCAGCCAGAAGAAGAACGGGCTGCCGGTCAGGGCGGTCAGGATGCCGATGGGGAGTTCGGCGGGCGCCGCGACCGTACGGGCGGCCAGGTCGGCCCCTACCAGGACGACCGCGCCGCCGAGCGCGCTGCCGGGGACGAGGAAACGGTGTCCTGGACCCGCGAGCATCCGCAGCAGGTGCGGGATCACCAGGCCCACGAAGCCGATCACCCCGGAGACCGCCACCGCCGCCGCCGTGAGGAGCGCGATGACGAGGATGAGGGTGACCCGGAGTCTTTCGACGTCCACGCCCAGGTGGCGGGCCGGGCGTTCGCCGAGGGAGAGGAGGTCCAACTTGCGGGAGTGGAAGGGGGCGAGCAGGAGGCCGAGCGCCGCGCAGGGCAGCACCGCGAGCACCTTCGGCCAGGTCGCCTGCGCCAGCGAGCCGAGCTGCCAGAACGTGATCTGGTTGACGGCGGCCGTGTCGGCGTAGGAGAGGAACAGGCCGATCAGGGCGCCCGCGAGGGCGTTCACGGCGATGCCCGTGAGGATCAGGGTGACGACCTCCGTGCGGCCGCCCGAGCGGGACATGGCGTAGACGATCAGCACCGTCGCGAGGCCCGAGACGAACGCACAGACCGTGATCGTCCACGTACCGAAGAAATCGAGGCCGAGCGCGATGCAGGCGACCGCGCCGACCGCCGCGCCGGACGAGATGCCGATGACACTCGGCTCGGCAAGGGGGTTGCCGAAGACGCCCTGCATCAGCGCGCCCGCGCAGCCCAGCGAGGCGCCGACGAGGAGGGCGAGGACGACACGGGGCAGGCGCACGTTCCACAGGACCGATTCGCCGACCCGGTCGAGCGCCGACCCGCCGAGACCGATGCGGTGTTGGACCGAGGAGAGCACGTCGCCCGGCGCGATGTCGTACGCGCCGACGCCCGCCGAGAGCAGCGCCAGTAGGATGAGCGCCGCGGCGAGGAGCACCGTCAACAGCCAGTATCTGCTGTGCGGTTGACGGGCAGGAGCCTGGTGCGGGGAGGTCGTGGGCGGGGTCGCGGTCGCCGTCACGTCACGCACCGCCCTTGCCGTAGAGCTGGTCCACGATCGACCGCAGCACCTGGTCGGTGCGCGGCCCGTAGTTGAGCAGCACGCCGTCCTCGACGGAGACGACCCGGCGGTCGACGCCCGCCGGTGTCTCGGCCACGCCGGGGATCTTCACCAGTCCTTCGATGCCGCAGACGGAGTCGAGGCCCTTCGTCATGACGAGGATCGCGTCGGGCGCGGCCTTGGCGAGTGCCTCGCTGGTGATGGCCCGGAAGTCGCTCCTCAGGCCGGACGCCGCGCCCGCGTCGATCGCTCCCGCGGCCGCGAGCAGCGACGTGGCGCCGGACTTCGCGCCGCCGATGAGATAGACGGAGGCCGAGCCGCGCACGTAGAGGAAGGCGACGCGCGGCTTCGCCCCCTTTGTCGACTTCGCCGCACGGGGGATCTTCTTCTGCACGGCGGCGATCCGCTGTTCGCTGCGCCGCGTCAACTCCCGCCCGGCGGCGGGGACTCCGAGCGTCTCCGCGACCGCCTGGATGCGGGTGCCCACGTCGTCGAGGCCCTGGGCCGGGTCCAGTACGACCACGGGGATTCCCGCGTCGCGTATCTGCTGCATCGCCTCGTCGGGCCCGGTCGTCCGCTCGGCGAGCACCAGGTCCGGCTCGAGCGAGAGCACGCTCTCCGCGGACACGTCGTGGTTGCGGGTGACGACCGGCAGCTTCTTCGCCTGGTCGAACGTGGCCGTGATGTCGCGGGCGACCACCTCCTTGCCGAGCCCGAGCGTGAACACGATCTCGCTGAGGCTGCCGGAGAGCGGCACGATCCGGTCGGCCTTGCGCACCGTCACCTTGTGGCCGTCCGCCGAGGTGACCGTGGTCGGCAGCTTCGGGTGGGGGACCGGGGTGAGCGGTTCGAGACGGTTCGCCGTCGCGGCCGCCTTCGCTCCGGCCTTGGCTCCGGCGCTCGTGGTGGCCGTCGTGGTGCCGCCGCCTCCGCAGGCGGTGGCGATCAGCGCGAGGGCCAGTGCGCATACGGAGATCAGCGCGCCCGTCCGTCGGGGGGTGCGTGAGGGGGCGGCTGGCGTCGGCACGCGGACACCGTCCTGTCGTGGTGGGAGGGGCTGTTGACAGAGGCGATCGTGGTTTAGGTTAGCCTTACCTAAGTCGTCAGGGTCTGGTGACGCACACCGGAGGAACCCCCATGCCCCGACGCGCCCGGATACGAGTCCTCGCCGTCGCCCTGTTCACCGCGCTGCTCGGAGCACCTGCTCCCGGTCGCCGGCGCGCACGCCGCGGCCCGCGCCGTACAGGGCGGCCGACTGGACTGGGGCGTGAAATCGTCGTTCCAGAGCTACATCACCGGGCCCATCGCCAAGGGGAGTTACTCCCTGACGGGCGGCGCGGCGACCGTGGGCGCGAGCCAGTTCCGCTTCCACTCGGCGACTGGCACGTACGACGGCTCGACGGGAGCCTTCACCTCCTCCTTCTCCGGCGGCGTGCACTTCGTCGGGCACAAGAAGAGCGACGGCACCGACGAACTCGACATGACCATCAGCCGTCCCACCGTCCGCATCGCGGGCGGCAGCGGGACGTTGTACGTCGATGTCGTGAGCAGGGCGAAGGGCACAGGGGCGGTCACGTCGTCCCGCCAGGTGCCCTTCGCCACGCTCGCCCTCGGCGGGATCACCATGAAGGGCGACGGAAACGCTGTCACGCTCAACAACCTTCCCGCCACCCCTCACTTCGCAGGGCGCCACGTCCTTCGCCGGGTACTACACGGCCGGGACCGCGCTCGACCCGGTGAGCCTGTCCGCGGACGTCGCGCCGCAGCAGGTGACCGCGAAGCCGTCGGAGTCCGCTTCGAAGAAGGCCCGGAAGAAGACCGAGGCCGCTGAGAAGGATTCCGGGAAGCTCCGGGACGGCGCCGTCGACTGGGGTGTGCGCCGCACCTTCCGCGAGTACGTCACCGGGGACATCGCCCAGGGCGAATGGAAACTCGGCGACGGGGCGCAGGACGGCGGCGCGCTGTTCCGCTTCCCCGAGGGCGAGGGCTCGTACGACGAGAAGAAGCAGACCCTGGACGGTGAGTTCGCCGGATCCGTGCGGTTTACCGGCGAGCACGGGCTCGACCTGACGCTCGCGCATCCGGCCGTCGCCGACGGCAAGGGCACGCTGCGCACCGATGTGACCAGCGGCAAGAAGACCACGAAGGGCACCGCGCTCGTCACCTTCACCGTGAAGTCCCTCGCCGCGAAGGACGGTCTCGTGCGGGTCGAGGAGGCACCGGCCGTGCTGACCGCCGCGGGTGCTACTGCGTTCGGCGGCATGTATCAGAAGGGGGCCGCGATGGATCCGGTGTCCTTGGCGGTCGCCCTCGACGCGGATGCGGTGTTGCCCGCTCTGCCGGATCTCGGCAGCTCGGGGTCCGATCGTTCGGCGTCGCCGAGCCCGAGCGCGGGTTCGACCAACTCCGTTGCCCAGAACGGTGGTTCAGGACTCCCGGGGAGCGCGGTCGCCGGGATCGCCGGCGGGGGCGTCGTGCTTGTCGCCGGAGTCGTTCTCGTTGTCGTTCGCATGCGTAAGCGGGGTCCGGCCGACGGCTAGGCGTCTGCCCTTGTGCGTTTCGTTGCCGGGTGCCGCCTTCTCGTGGTTGCTCGCGCAGTTCCTCGCGCCCCTAAAGGGGCGCCGCCCCCTAACAATGCTGCAGGAGAGAACATGTCCCTCGTCAGACACTCCATAGCCCTCGCCGCCGCCACCGCCGTCGCGCTCGGGGCGGGAGCCGTCGCTCTGCCCGCGTTAGCCGCCGAGCAGGCTCCCGCCATCGAGCTGAAGAACGGCACGCTCGACTGGGGTGTGAAGGAGTCGTTCCGGAAGTACGTCACGGGGGTCGCCGCCGAGTCGATCGAGGCGACCGACGGGGCGACGCAGGCCGCGGACAACGGCGCGTTCACCTTCACCGGCGGCACAGGAACGTACGACACGGCGACCCTACGGCACCGACACCGCCTTCAAGGGCGCCGTCCGGTTCGCCTCCGCGGCCCACGGGTTCGACATCAGGATCAGTGACGTGCAGGTCGTCACCTCGGGCACGACCGGGCACATCGACGCCGACGTCTCCCTCAACGGCACCGTGCAGGACGACATCGAGTTCGCCACGCTCGACCTGTCCGCCGTGCGGCCGGGGCAGGGCGCGGGCGGCGCGATGACCTTCAAGGACATCCCGACGACGCTGACCGCCGACGGTGCCAAGGCGTTCAACGGCATGTACGCGGCGGGCACCGCCCTCGACCCGGCGACGCTGGCGGTGACCGCCGCCACCTCGTCGCCGGACCCGGACCCGTCGACGACGCCCGCCACCCCGCCCGGCACGGAGAAGCCGACCGCGACCCCCACCGGTGAGCCGACCGCCACCGCCTCGACGACGCCGAAGCCTGCCGCCGCACCGTCCGGGCAGGCCGCCACCGGCGAGATCGCCGACGGCAACCTGGACTGGGGCGTCAAGGAGTCCTTCCGTACGTACATCACGGGCCCCATCGCGAAGGGCAAGGTCGAACTGACCGGCGGCGCCGCGAAGAACGGCTCCGTGTACCGCTTCGGCGACGCGAGCGGCAGCTACGACGCCGACGCCAAGTTCCTCGACGCGAAGTTCGCGGGCAAGGTCCGCTTCCTCGGTCACGAGGAGGGCGGGACCTTCGCCCTCGACCTGCACTTCAGCGATCTGCACGTGACGGCGAAGGGGAGCAGCGGCACGCTCGTCGCCGACGTGTCCAGCAAGGACCAGGAGAGCGGCAAGGTCACGACGTACGCCGATCTGACCGTGGCCACCCTCAAGGGCGGCTCCGGTGACCTGACCGCGAAGAACGACGTCGTCGAGCTCGACGACGCCGCGGCCACCCTCACCGCCGACGGCGCCAAGGCGTTCGGCGGGTTCTATCAGGCCGGTGGCGCGCTCGACCCGGTGGCCGTGGCCGTCTCCCTCGACGAGACCGCCACGCTCCCCTCGGGCGGCGGCTCCGAAGGCGGTACGTCCGGCGGCAGTTCGGGCGCCGCGGGCACCACCGGTTCCACCGGCACCGGCTCGACCACCGGCGGCACCGGCTCCCTCGTCTCGACCGACGCCGACGTCCCGGCGGGCCCGCTCGCCGCTGCCGCCGCGCTGGTCGTCGCCGCGGGCGCGGGCACCGTGTTCGCCGTGCGCAGGCGGCGCCCGCAGGAAGGCTGAATGTCTGTCCCCGCCCCTGGTTCCGGCCGTCCGTCAGATCAGTGGCGGGCGGCCGAGCCGCGTCATGCGCCACACGGTGCGCCAGCGCATGGGGCGCCGTTCACCGGCCGGGGCGCGCAGGCCCTCCATGAAGCCGCCCGCCCAGGCGCGCAGGCCGCCGTACGAGCGGGTGCGCAGCAGGGTCAGCAGCGTCCAGGTCCCCAGGTACAGCGGGATCAGCGGGACCGGGAGGCGGCGGCGGGCCAGCCAGACGCGGTTGCGGGCGGTCATCCGGTAGTAGACCGCGTGCCGCGCCGGGGACGTCTTCGGGTGCTGGAGCAGCAGCGACGGTTCGTAGAGGACCTTCCAGCCGGCGTCGAGCGCGCGCCAGGCGAGGTCCGTCTCCTCGTGCGTGAAGAAGAAGTCGGCGGGCCAGTCGCCGGTCTCGGCCAGCATGTCCATCGAGAAGGCGTGGCCGCCGCCGAGGAACGCGGTCACCAGGCCGCGCCGCATCGGGTCCTTCGCGCGCAGCCGCGGCACGTGGCGGCGCTGCGTCTCGCCGAGCTCGTCGGCGATGCGGAAACCGACGATGCCCAGGCCCGGATCGGACGCGTACAGGTTCTGGATCGTGGAGAAGACGTCGGCGTCGACGAGCAGACCGTCGTCGTCGAGCTCGACCGCCACGTCCACGTCACCGAACGCGCGCAGCCGGGCCAGCGCCACGTTCCGGCCGCCGGGGCAGCCGAGGTTGTCGTCGAGTTCGACGTTGGTGACCTCGAAGGGCAGGCCGGTGAACGCGGGCAGCGGTGTGCCGTTGCCGATCATGACGACGCGGGCCGGTGGCGCGTCCTGCTTGGCCACCGACTCCAGCAGCGCGTTCACGTCGTCGGGGCGGTTGCCCATGGTGACGATGGCCACGCCCAAGCGGGGGAGTTCGGTGGTTCGGCGCCTGTCTGTCATGGCGGCGATGGTAGTCGTTCACCTGTAGGGCGCTCGCAAGGGTGGTGGCAGGGGCGCGGGGAGGGGCGTCAGAGGTGCGGGCGCCAGCCCGTCCGCGCGGCCCACTGCTCGGCGACGACGCCGATGACGTCGACGACCGGGTCCTTCACGTCCGCGTACGTGCCCGTGTCCGCGACGGCCTGGGCGAGGACGTACTTGAAGCGGCCGTACGCGGGAACCGCTTCCGGCGTGGCGCGCAGCCAGTCGCGGAACAGCAGAGCGAGCCGCTCGTTCGGTGAACCGGCCCTGCGCACATGGAGGTTGACCGGCGTCGCGTCCTCGGTGCGCCGCGACCAGTAGCGCTTGGCCCAGTCGGCGGGATCCTCGTCGCCCTCGCGCCCGGCGGGGACGTGGTCGCGCAGGTACGGCGCCCGGACGAATCCCAGCGCGGCCAGCGGCGCCTCGAACGCGGCCGCGGCGTCGTCCAGATCGGCGACGCTCACCTGCACGTCGTAGATGGCCTTGGCGGCCATGCCCGGCACGGACGTCGACCCGATGTGTTCGACGTACAGTGCCAAGGGGCCTATTGCGGCTCCGAGTTGAGCGCAGAGCGCGGCTCCCTGGGCAGCCCACGCGGGGTCGTGCGGCGCGACGACGGGCTTCTCGTGCTCGGGCATCAGACCTTCTCCAGCGGCGGTGCGGCTCGGTGTGCGGATGTACGCGAATGGTGCAGCTGGATTCCGGTTCAGCCCCCGAGCGAGCGCTCCGCCACCTTCGTCACGTGCGCGGACAGCGCCCCGCGCACGTCCGGGGTCAGTGTGCCGAGCGCGACCAGAGCCGTGACGACCACGTCGCACAGCTCCGACTCGACGTCCTGCCAGGTGTGGCTGAACCCCTTGCGGGGGTTGTGGCCGACGGCGCCTATGACCGCCTGCGCCACCTCGCCCACCTCCTCCGACAGCTTCAACATCCGCAGAAGGAGGTCCTCTTGGGCAGATCCCTGTCGGCTCGAGTCCAGCCAGGCGCGCAGCCGGTCGATGGTCGTCCACAGCTCGTCGTCATCGCACGTAGTCACAGGAGCCGAGCCTATGACCCGGCCGCCGGGGGCTACTCGCCGGTGTCCGCCTCCTGCACCCGCTTGGTGCGCGAGCCGACCACCGCCAGGGTCGCCGCCGCGGCCCCGACGAGCGCCGCGGGCACCATCCAGTGCCGGTCGAGAACGTGGCCGAGCGCGTGGTCGAGGGAGTAGCGGCCGGCGCCGGTCACCGCGAGGCCCGCCGCGACGAAGCCGAGGAAGGCCGGGTACTCGTAGCCGCCGTTCATCGCGAAGAATCCGTTCGGCGCGTGCACGGCCGCCGCGCCCGCCATGGTCCCGGCCGCGGCCGCGCCGCCCAGGGGAGTGGCGAGGCCGAGGGCGAGGAGCGCCCCGCCGCCCGCCTCGCCGAGCCCGGCCGCGAGGGCGCTCGCCTTCGCGGGGGCATAGCCCATGGCGTCCATGGCGGCGGCCGTCCCGGACACACCACCCCCGCCGAACCAGCCGAGCAGCTTCTGGGCGCCGTGCGCCGCGAGGACACCTCCGGTGCCCACGCGCAGCACGAGGAGGCCCAGGTCGCGTCGGTGGAGGCAGGAGGTACGGGAGCTACGGAAAGGGGTACAGGTCATGTCTCCACCGTCCGGCAGACGTGGCTCGCGCACCTCGTGCGCGGGCCCATTCGGGTGGCGGGCGTGCGGCCGCGGTGCAAGCCTGGGCGCATGCCCATCCAGACCGCAAAGCTCAGCGACCCGGCCGTCCGCGCCTTCGTCTCGGCGCTGAACGCGCACGACCAGGAAGCCTTCCGGGCCGTGCTCGCGCCCGGCGCGACCATGGCCGACGACGGGTCCGACCGGGACCTCGCCGACTGGACGGCCCGCGAGATCTTCGACTCGAACGGTCACATGGAGGTCGAGAAGGAGACCGCGGAGGGCCGCTCCCTCGTCGCCCGCTACCGCAACGACACCTGGGGTGAGATGCGCACCAAGTGGACGTTCGACGTGGCGGGCGGCAAGGTCACCCGGTTCGAGACCGGCCAGGCCTGAACACCCGCTTCCACCAAGGGTGTTGACCTCGTGTGCACTTCAACTCCTAGTGTCCGCGGGCATGGACATCACTACGCGGGCACTAGGGGACAGCGGTATCGAGGTCAGCGCGCTCGGCTTCGGATGCTGGGCCATCGGCGGGGAGTGGCAGGATCCGGCCGGGCAGCCGCTCGGCTGGGGCCCGGTCGACGACGAGGAGTCGGTGCGGGCCGTGCGGCGCGCGCTCGACCTGGGCGTCACCTTCTTCGACACGGCCGACGCCTACGGGACCGGGCACAGCGAACGCGTCCTGGGCCGCGCCCTCGGCAAGCGCCGGGACGACGTCGTCATCGCCACCAAATGGGGCAACGTCTTCGACGAGCGCACCAGGACCAGCACCGGCAGCGACGACTCCCCGGAGCACGCCCGCCGCGCCCTGACGGCGTCGCTGGCCCGCCTCGGCACCGACCGCATCGACCTCTACCAACTGCACATCTCCGACGCCGATCCGGAGCGAGCCGCCCGACTCCGCGACACCTGCGAGGAGTTCGTGCGCGAAGGGCTCGTCCGCGCCTACGCCTGGAGCACCGACGATCCCGAGCGGGCCCGCGTCTTCGCCGAGGGCCCGCACTGCGCGGCGGTGCAGCACCGCTGCAACGTTCTGCAGGACGCGCCGGACATGCTCGCCCTGTGCGAGGAGTTGGGCCTGGCGAGCATCAACCGCAGCCCTCTCGCCATGGGCCTGCTGGGCGGCGGGCACGGCGCGGGACGGCGGCTGTCCGCCGGCGACATCCGCAGCGCCCCGCCGGCCTGGCTGCCCGGTTTCGGCACGGGCGGCGGGGCCGATCCGGACTGGCTGGCCCGCGTCGACGCGCTGCGCTCCGTGCTCACGAGCGGCGGCCGCACCCCGGCGCAGGGCGCGCTCGCCTGGCTCTGGGCCCGCAGCCCGCACACCGTGCCGATCCCCGGGTTCCGCACGGTGGCACAGGCCGAGGAGAACGCGGGCGCATTGGCTCACGGGCCCCTGGCCGAGGCCGAGTTGGCGCAGGTCGAGCACATTCTGCGCCGCGCCCAGGACGCTGGGTAGAAATCAGCGCGGCTACGGAATCGGTACGGCGGTCCCGCTCACCCGCACCCGCGGGTCGCCCTCCCGCAGTGTCACCGTCAGCTCGCCCGGTCGGCCCATGTCGGCGCCCTGGAACAGGGTGAGCTCGGCCGCCTCCGGGACCCGGCCGAGCTCGCGCAGGTACGCGCCGAACGCCGCGGCCGCCGCGCCGGTCGCGGCGTCCTCCACGACACCGCCGACGGGGAACGGGTCACGTACGTGGAAGGTGAAGTCGCTCTCGCGCCAGACCAGTTGGACCGTCGTCAGGTCGAGGCGGTGCATCAGCGCGGCGAGCCGGTCGAAGTCGTACGCGAGGTCGGCGAGGCGCTGCCGGGTGGTCGCGGCCAGGACGAGGTGGCGGGCCCCCGCGTAGGCGATACGAGGAGGCAGGGCGGGATCGAGATCGGCGGCCGGCCAGTCGAGCGCGGCCAGCGCCTCGGTGAGATCGTCGCCGGTGACGTCCTCCAGGTGCGGCGCGACGCTCGTGAGGGTCGCGCGCAGCGCGTCCCCCGACCCGTCGACGGTGACCGGGACCTCGCCGGCCCGGGTGTGGAACAGGTAGTCGCCGGTGCCGTGGCGCTCCGCGAGGGCGACGGCGGTGGCGACCGTGGCGTGGCCGCAGAACGGAACCTCGGCCTTGGGGCTGAAGTAGCGGACGGTGTACGCCCGTTCGCCGCTGCCGGCCGGGCCGGGGGTCACGAACGCGGACTCGCTGTAGTTCAGCTCTGCGGCGATCTTGAGCATGTCCGCGTCGTCGAGAGCGGAGGCGTCGAGGACGATCCCGGCGGGGTTGCCGCCGTCGGGATGGGTGGCAAAAGCGGTGTAGCGCAGCACGTCGTCGGTCATGTCGGTGGTCATGGGCCCATCAAATCAAGACCGCGGCGCGCCAGGAGGGGATACCCGTGCTTACGGCACGGGTACCCCCTCCGTCCCCCCTCGCGGTGGCTCAGTGGCAGCTGATCCCGCCCGAGCCGCGGCCCCAGGAGCAGGAGTCGAGCTGCGTGCCGCTCGGCTTGATCAGACGGGCCTTGTCGCCCGTGTTGTTCCAGACGTACTGGCCACGGCCCCAGTACCGGACGCCGGAGGCGTTCGTGCCCTTGCCGGTGCGGACCTTGACGGTCTTGCCCGCGCCGATCTTGTAGCTGCCGAAGGTGTACGTGTAGCCGGTGTTGTCCTTCAGCTTGTAGCCCTTGAGCTGGATCGCGGAGCGGCTGTTGTTGTGGAGGTTCACCCACTCCGCGTTCAGCGAGCTGTTGCTGCGGCGGTCCGCGCCGGGGCTGTCGTACTGGATGTACCCGAGGTGCAGCCCGCCCTGGTGCGCGGCGGCGGACGCCGGGGACGCGGCGAGCAGCGAACCGGCGAGGGCGACCGCGGCGAGTGCGGCGGGAGCCGCGGAACGTATGCGCAAGGTGTGCTCCAAGTGTGAAGTTCTCGTGGAGAGAGCCTGAGCATACGGGTTGCGCTGTCCGCTAATGAGGCGGTTGAGGCGGTGGGGCATATTCCGCTTGTGGAGATTTATATCTCAAGCAAACGCCGTCGGCGGACACGCTCCCGGCACGCTCAACCCCGGCCGATATAAGGCATGTTGGTGGCCAGGACGGTCGCGAACTGCACATTGGCCTCCAGCGGCAGCTCCGCCATGTGCCGCACCGTGCGCGCCACGTCCGCCACGTCCATCACCGGCTCCGGCGCCAACTCCCCGTTCGCCTGAAGGATTCCGGCCTGCATGCGCTCGGTCATGTCCGTCGCCGCGTTGCCGATGTCGATCTGGCCGCAGGCGATCCGGTACGGGCGGCCCTCCAGCGAGAGCGACTTGGTCAGGCCCGTCAGCGCGTGCTTCGTCGCCGTGTACGCGATCGAGCGCGGACGCGGCGTGTGCGCCGAGATGGAGCCGTTGTTGATGATCCGGCCGCCCTGCGGGTCCTGCTCCTTCATCTGCCGGAACGCCGCCTGCGCGCAGAGGAACGCCCCGTTGAGGTTGGTGTCCACGACGTGCCGCCACGCGTCGTAGGCCAACTCCTCCACCGGCACGCCGCCGGGCCCGAACGTCCCCGCGTTGTTGAAGAGCAGATCGAGCCGGCCGAACCGCTCGCGCACGGCGGTGAAGAGGGCCGCCACGTCGTCCGGGCGCGACACGTCCGTGCGGACGGCGCACGAGTCCCCGCCCCGGGTGAGCCCCGCCGTCTCCTCCAGCGGCTCGGTGCGGCGGCCCGCGAGAACCACCCGCCAGCCCGTGCGCAGCAGTTCCACGGCGACGGCCCGGCCGATACCGGACCCGGCACCGGTGACCACGGCGGTTCGCGTCTCTTCGGTCTGTGTCTCTTCGGTCGGCGGCTCTTCGGTTCGCTGATCGTCTCGCTGTTCGCTCATGACGCGGCAGCGTACGGGCGCCCCGGCCACGTGGAGATCACCGATCCGCCATGTGGCTGTTGTGTACGTGACAGTCGGGCGTCGTCCCGGCCCACTCAAATTCCCTGTGGCAGCAGATGAAGTCAGCCGTCAGGGGAGGGGCTCCATGTCACACGTACCGCAGCACACGCCCGAATTGCGCGTAGCCGCCCAGCACTTGGGCCGTCGGCGCTTCCTCACTGTCGCGGGCGCCGCCGCGGCGCTAGCCTTCAGTGTGAACCTACCCACCGCCGGCCCCGCGGCCGCCGCGGAGCTGGATGCCCGCAAGATCACCGCTGATCCGTTCACCCTCGGCGTCGCCTCCGGTGACCCGTTGCCCGAGTCCGTGCTGCTGTGGACACGACTCGCTCCGAAACCGTACGAGACCGGCGGCGGGCTGCCCGCGCAACGGGTCGACGTGCGCTGGGAACTCGCCCACGACGAGCGCTTCCGGCGTATCGCCAGACACGGCACCGCCGCCGCCCACCCCGAGTTCAACCACTCGGTGCACGTCGAGGTCGACGGCCTCGCGCCGGGCCGCGTCTACTACTACCGCTTCCGCGCGGGGAACTGGATCAGCGAGACGGGCCGGACGCGCACCGCACCCGCCGCCTCCCGCCGCGTCTCGGAACTGACGCTGGCCGCCGTCTCCTGCCAGGCGTACCACGACGGCTACTTCACCGCGTACAAGCACCTGGCCGAGGACGACGTCGACGTCGTCTTCCACCTCGGCGACTACCTCTACGAGTACGCGGTCGACTCCGTCGGCGGCGCCCGCAAGTACACCGACCGCGTGCTGCCCGACGTCTTCCACCGGGAGACCGTGACCCTGGAGGACTACCGGCTGCGCTACGCCCTCTACAAGTCCGACCCCGACCTGCGGGCCGCGCACGCCGCGCACCCCTTCGTCGTCACCTGGGACGACCACGAGACCGAGAACAACTACGCCGACGACACCTCCGAGAACGACGACCCGCCGGCCGAGTTCCTGCTGCGCCGCGCCTCCGCGTACCGCGCGTACTGGGAGAACCAGCCGCTGCGCCGCCCCCAGCTGCCGACCGGCCCCGACGCCCAGCTCTACCGCCGCCTCGTCTGGGGCAGGCTCGCCCAGTTCGACATCCTCGACACCCGCCAGTACCGCTCCGACCAGGCCTACGGCGACGGCTCCCACGTGCCGGGCCCCGAGTCGGACGACCCGGCGCGCACCATCACCGGCGCCACGCAGGAGCGCTGGCTGATCGACGGCTGGCGCCGCTCGCGCGCCCTGTGGAACGTCGTGCCGCAGCAGGTCACCTTCTCCGAGCGCAGGCTCGACCTGAACGCGCAGGCGAAGCTGTCCATGGACGCGTGGGACGGCTACCGGGCCTCGCGCGAGCGGGTGCTCGCCGGGGCCAAGGCGGCCCGCGTCGAGAACCTCATGGTCCTCACCGGAGACGTCCACGTCGGGTACGCCTTCGACATCAAGGACGACTTCGCCGACCCGGCGTCGCGCACCCTCGGCACCGAGATCGTCGCCACGTCCATCACCTCCGGCAAGGACGGCGCGGAGAAGCCGGCCAACTGGGACACGTACACCCGCGCCAATCCGCACCTGAAGTTCTACAACGGGCGCCGGGGTTACGTGACCGTGGGGCTCGGCGAGTCCGAGGCGCGGGCCGACTTCAAGACGGTCTCTGCGGTGTCCGTCCCCGGGGCGCCCATCACTACGGCGGCGTCCTTCGTCACGGAGGTGGGCGACCAGGGCCTGCGCCCGGCCTGATCCGGTACGACTCCGGGTGCGGCCCGGTGGGGGCTGGTCGCGCAGTTCCCCGCGCCCCTGGAGCATGCGGCTCCGCCGCAGCCCCATCGGGCGCAAACGCTCGCGCCCTCTGAAATGGCGCACGCAGTGCGCATTTCAGAGGGCGCGGGGAACTGCGCGAGAAGCCCCACCGGGGTGCACCCGGCGACGAGACCGGTACCCGGCAGACGCGTCACCGTTCCCCGGGGTACCGAACCCCCACCGCGGAGCGCACAGCGTCCAGCGTGCGCATGACCCCCAGCGAAGAATCCAACGGCACCAGCGGAGACTCCGTGTCGCCGGCCCGCAACCGCCCCATGACCTCAAGCGCCTCGTGACGGAGTGAATCACGGGGCCCGTCGGCCGGATCCGCGACGAACTCCTCCGGGTCCCGCCCGTCCCGGTGCAGGACGAACCGCTCGGGGTGGAAGAACCCGGACGGCACGTCGATACGCCCCGCAGACCCGCTGACGGAGGCCGTCCCGCCCGTACCGGAATTGATCGCACAGTGCAGCAGCGCCTGCGCACCGCTGTCCCAGGACAGAAGCATCGCGGTCTGCAGATCCACGCCCTCTTCGGAGAGCATCGCCCGAGCCGCCACCTCCGACGGCTCGCCGAGCAGCAGCTGCGCGAACGACACGGGATACACCCCGAGGTCCAGGGTCGCACCGCCCCCCTGGGCAGGGTCCCGCAGCCGGTGCGCGGGCGGGAACGGGCCGGCCAGGCCGAAGTCGGCCTGCACGGTGCGGACTTCACCGATCGCCCCATCGTCGACCAGCGCTTTGAGGCGCCGGACCAGCGGGTTGCAGTACATCCACATGGCCTCCATGAGGAACAGGCCACGCGAGCGGGCGAGCGTCACCAGCTCCTCGGCCTCGCGCGAGTTCAGCGTGAACGCCTTCTCGCACAGCACCGCGCGCCCCGCCTCCAGGCAGAGCCCGGCCGCCTCCCGGTGCGCCGAGTGCGGCGTGGCCACGTACACCACGTCGATGGACTCGTCCGCGGCGAGGGAGGCCCAGTCGCCGTACGCCCGCTCGATCCCGAACCGCTCCGCGAACCCCTTCGCCGACGTCTCGGACCGTGAGGCGACCGCCACCACCTCCGCGTCGGGGAGATCCAGCAGATCCGCCGTGAACGACGCGGCGATCCCACCCGTCGCGAGAATGCCCCACCGCACGCGTTCCGCTGCCATCCGTGCCACCTCAGTCGTTGGTCTCGGCCACTCCACCGAGCTGAGAGCATAGGTAATCGCACGTACGGCCGGGAGAGGCGAAAGGGAACGAGGGGCATCGGGATGGCGGAGAGCGGAAGTACGGGGAGCGCCAAGAGCGTGGTGGAGCCCGCGCGGGTCATCCGGGCAGGTGGCCCAACTCCCGTACCCAGGGCGGCCGTTCGCACCGGCGCCCTCGTCACCCTGGTGCTCGGCGGCCTGACCGCGGTGCCGCCGCTGTCCATGGACATGTACCTCCCGGCCCTGCCCGAGGTCACCGGCGCCCTGCATACTTCCGCCGCCACCGCCCAGCTCACCCTCACCGCGTGCCTGACCGGGATGGCGCTCGGCCAGCTCGTGGTCGGCCCGATGAGCGACAAGTGGGGCCGCCGCAGACCGCTCATGATCGGCCTGTTCGTGTACGTCGTCGCCACCGCGATCTGCGCCTTCGCGCCGAGTGCCGCGCTGCTCGTCGCCTTCCGCCTGCTGCAGGGCCTTGCGGGCGCGGCCGGCATCGTGATCGCGCGGGCCGTCGTGCGCGACCTCTACGACGGCGTCGCGATGGCCCGCTTCTTCTCCACCCTGATGCTGATATCCGGGGTCGCCCCGATCGTCGCACCCCTCATCGGCGGGCAGATCCTGCGCGTCACGGACTGGCGCGGCGTCTTCGTCGTGCTCACCTTCATCGGCATCGCGCTCACCGCGATCGTGGGCAAGTTCCTCCCCGAGACGCTCCCGCCCGAGCGGCGGCACTCCGGCGGCACCGTGGAGGCGCTGCGCACCATGCGGTCCCTGCTCGCCGACCGCGTCTTCACCGGGTACATGATCGCGGGCGGCTTCGCGTTCGCCGCGCTGTTCGCGTACATCAGCGCCTCCCCGTTCGTGATCCAGGAGATCTACGGGGCCTCGCCCCAGACCTTCAGCCTGCTCTTCGGGATCAACTCGATCGGCCTGATCGCCGTCGGCCAGCTCAACGGCAAGGTCCTCGTCGGCCGCGTCAGCCTCGACAAGGTCCTCACCGTCGGCCTGACCCTGATCGTGCTGGCCGCCGCCTTCCTGCTCCTCGTCGCCACGGGCGTGTTCGGCGCTCCGGACGACCTCGGGCTCGTGCCCGTCGCCGCGGGCCTCTTCGTCCTCATGGCGTCGATGGGCCTGGCGACGCCCAACACCAACGCCCTCGCGCTGCTGCGCACCCCGCACGCCGCAGGATCCGCGTCCGCGCTGCTCGGCACCTCGTCCTTCCTGATCGGCGCGGTCGCCTCGCCGCTCGTCGGCATCGCGGGCGAGCACACGGCCGTGCCGATGGCCCTGGTGCAACTCGTCTGCGGCCTGGCGGCGATCGTCGCCTTCATGGCACTGTGCCGCCCTTGGCAGCTCGCGGCCAAGACGACCAAAGAGGTGACGGAGCGCTGAGCTACCCACGACTGCGGCACGGCACCCCCGAGCGGGCCGGCCTGGACGCCGGACAGATCGCCCGCCTCGTCCGCGACGTGCGGGCGCTTCCCGACGGCCCGCGCCCCTGGTGCGCGGGCGCCGTGCTGATCGCCGGGCGCGGCCCGGTGATCGCCGCCGAGACCGCCTGCGGCTGGGCGGTGCGGTACGCGGAGTACGACGAGGCGACCGACCGGGGCGTCGAGCTGCCGTCCGCCGCCCGCGTCCCGATGACCGTCGACACCCCCTTCGACCTGGCCTCGGTGACCAAGCTCTGCACCTCGATCGCCACGGTGCAGCAGATCGAGCGCGGCACGCTCGGCATCGACGCGCGGGTCGGCGCCTACCTCCCCGAGTTCACCGGAGCGACCCGCTGCGGCATCACGGTCCGCCAGCTCCTCACCCACACGTCGGGCCTGCGCCCCGAACTCCCGCTGTACGACGCCCGGGGCCTGTCCACCCGGCTCGCGCTGCTGCGCGCCGAGGCCCCTTCGTCGAAGCCGGGGGAGTACCGCTACTCCGACCTGAACATGCTGCTGCTCCAGCACCTCCTGCAGCGCCTCACCGGCCGCTCCCTCGACGTGCTCGTCCGCGAGGGCATCACCCGCCCCCTCGGCATGAGCGCCACGTCGTACGGGCCGCGGCCCGGCGCCGCCGCCACCGAGGACCAGCGCCGCCCCTGGGCCAAGGCCGACCGCGGCATGCTGCGCGGCGAGGTGCACGACGAGAACGCCTGGGCGCTGGGCGGCGTCGCGGGCCACGCGGGCCTCTTCTCGACGGCGTACGACCTGGCCGTGCTCTGCCGCACCCTGCTCAACGGCGGCTCGTACGGCACCGCCCGCATCCTCGGCCCCGACTTCGTCGACCTGATGCTGGCGGCGCCCGGACTCGGCTTCCGGGTCGACCAGCCGTCGTTCATGGGCGAGTTGGCGGGGCGTGGCGCCGCGGGCCACGGCGGGTTCACGGGTACGTCCCTGGTCCTCGACCCGGTGACGGACACGTTCCTGGTGCTGCTCGCCAACACGGTCCACCCGCGCCGCCGTCCCGCCGACAGCGGCCCCCGGGCGGCCGCGGCGACCCGGCTGGCCCGGGCGGTCACCGGCCCGCCGGGCTCGTAGGCCACGGCTCCACGGCTCGGCCCGCCGGGGCCTGTCCTAGGATCGTCCGCGTGAACGCCCCGATCGACCCCTCTTCGCCCACCGCCGAGCCCGCGGACACCCTGCGCTCGGCCCTCGCCGGCCTCCTCGACGGACTCCCGCCCACCCGGGCGGCCCGCGCCGTGGAGCGGCTCATCGCGACCTACCGGGGCACCACCCCGACCGACACCCCGATCCTGCGCGACAGGGCGGACGTCGCGGCGTACGCGGCGTACCGGATGCCCGCCACGTTCGAGGCGGTCGCCGCGTCGCTCGGCGCGCTCGCCGCCGCGGCGCCGGCCGACTGGACGCCCTCCGGCCACCTCGACATCGGCGGCGGCACCGGCGCGGCGGTCTGGGCGGCCCGCTCGGTGTGGCCCGCCGAGCGCCCGACGACGGTCCTGGACTGGTCGGAGGCGGCGCTCGCACTCGGCCGTGAACTGGCAGCCGCGGACGGCGGGTTGAAGCAGTCGGTCAGCTGGGAGCGGGCGCGGATCGGCTCCCACCGGCCCCTCGACGCCATCGACCTGGTGACGATCTCGTACGTCCTGAAGGAACTGACCGACACCGACCGCGCGGCCGTGGTCGACGCCGCGGCCGGGGCCGCCACCGGCGCTGTCGTCGTCATCGAACCCGGCACCCCCGACGGCTACGCCCGGATCATCGAGGCCCGCGACCGGCTGATCGCCGCGGGCTTCCACATCGCGGCCCCCTGCCCGCACAGCGGCCCCTGCCCGATCACCCCCGGCGAGGACTGGTGCCACTTCTCGGCCCGGGTCAGCCGCTCCTCCCTGCACCGCAAGGTCAAGGGCGGTTCACTCGCGTACGAGGACGAGAAGTTCTCCTACGTGGCCGCGACCCGCTTCCCCCCTGCCCCGGTCCCGGCCCGGGTGGTCAGGCGCCCCCAGATCCGCAAGGGCCAGGTGCTCCTGGACCTCTGCGTACCGGAGGGCGCCCTGACCAGGACGACGGTGACGAAGAAGCACGGGGACGCGTACAAGGCGGCCCGCGACGCGAACTGGGGAGACGGCTGGACCCCGTAGGCCCCTACGGACTCAGCGGAGTTCGAGCGTGCAGCACTTCACGCTCCCGCCCCCCTTCAGCAGCTCCGACAGGTCCATCGCGACCGGCACGAACCCCCGTTCCCTGAGCGGCCCGAAGAGCCCGACCGCGCCCTGCGGAACCAGCACGTGCCGCCCGTCGGAGACCGAGTTCAGGCCGAAGGCGACCGCGTCGGGCTCGTCGGCGATCAGCGCGCCGGGGAAGAGACGCCGCAGCACCTCCTGGCTCCCCGCCGAGAACGCCGCCGGGTAGTACATGACCTCGTCCGCCGCGTCGTCCAGAACGGCGAGCGCCGTGTCCAGGTGGTAGAAGCGCGGGTTCACCAGATCGAGCCCGATGACCGGCCGCGCGAAGAACTCCTGCGCCTCCCCGTGCGACAGCGGCGAGGCCCGGAACCCGCGCCCCGCCAGCACGTACGACGCGGTGACGGCGAAGTCGCCCTCGCCCTCGTTGACGTGCACGGGCTCATGCACGTCGGCGTACCCGTGCGCACGGAACCAGTCCAGATGGGCGGCGGCCTCCGACTCCCGCTCCGGGTACGCGAAGCGCGCCCCGAGCACCCGCCCGTCCACCACGGTCGCCCCGTTCGCCGCGAAGACCATGTCGGGCAGTGCGGGCCGCGGGTCGAGCACCTCCACGGTGTGGCCGAGGGCGCGGTACCGGTCGCGCAGGACCTCCCACTGCGCGACGGCGAGCGGGACGTCGACGGGTTTCGCCGGATCCATCCACGGGTTGATCGAGTAGGTGACCTTGAAGTGTGCCGGTGGGCACATCAGATAGCGCCGGGGTGTGGCGTGCCGTTCGACGGAACACCCGGAATACGAGGTACGCAATGAGGGCTCCTCACGACCGCAGGGTCTGTTGCGCCCATGGTGCGGTCGGAGGAGCCCTCGGGGCTGTGCACCGAACGGGTGGTTCCCGCGGGTAGCGGGTCACGAGATGTCGTCGGTGCCGTGCCTCTCCTGCAACTTCCGCAACAGCTCCCGCTTCTGTGCCACGGGATCGGTGCCGCCGCCACCCACCTGACCGCTCCGGCCGCCGCCGCGCAGCGCCTTGCGGGAGAGAGTGCGACGGGTACCGCCGACGCCCAGCATGCCGCCTGCTCCACCTCGGGTCATGACGTACTCCTCCGGCTGGCCTGTTTCCAACACTTGACGATACGCATCGTCTCGCGTTGCTGGCGTCCCCTACTTTGAGCGAGACGCAGCGTCTTGTCAACCCTTATCGAGACGGTACGTCTCGCCTCGCTCGCTGCTACATTCGAACCATGTCAGCCACGACCAACCGGACCCCGAAGAAGTCGGCTCCCGACTCCACCCGCCGCAGCGAGCGCTCGCGCCGCGCGATCTACGACGCCGCCCTCGCCCTGGTCGGCGAGATCGGCTACTCCCACACGACCATCGAGGGCATCGCCGCCCGCGCCGGCGTCGGCAAGCAGACGATCTACCGCTGGTGGGGTTCGAAGGCCGAGGTCCTCATGGAGGCCTTCGTCGACCTCAACGAGCAGAACGCGCGGGCCGCCGCCGAGAACCACCCCGGCGCCCCCGTCGGCGCGGCGGGCCTCCCCGACACCGGCGACCTGGAGGCCGACCTCAAGCTGGTGCTGCGCGCCACCGTCGACGAGCTCAAGGATCCCCGCTTCGACGCCCCGGCCCGCGCGCTCGCCGCCGAGGGCGTCGCCAACGCCGAGTTCGCCGAGGCGTTCATCGCCCGGCTCCTCATGCCCGGCCTCGACCTGTACGCCGCCCGGCTGCGCGCCGCCCAGGACACGGGCGACATCCGCGCCGACGTGGACCCGGAGATCGCCCGCGACCTCTTCGCCTCGCCGCTCGCCCAGCGCTGGCTGCAGCTCACGGGCCCGCTCGACCACGGTTACGCCGACAAGCTCGTCGAGTACGCCCTCTACGGGATCAGCGCCCGCCCGAGGCCCGCGGCGTAGCGGCGAGCAGGCCCGGCGCGTCCGTGATGACCCCGTCGCAGCCGAGCCGCAGCACCCGGTCCCGCTCCCTCGGCGTGTTCACGGTGTGCGCCCACACGCGCGGCACCCCCGATCTGACCGCCCGCACGAGATCCGCGTCGCGCGCCTTGTGGTCCATGTCCAGGACGTCGACGTACGAGGCCCAGTGCTCGGGCCGGTCGGCCCGCATCTGCTGGGCGGAGCGCCACAGTTGGGAGATCAGGCCGAGCCGGTGCGCGTCCGCGGCGACGGTCGGGCTGTTGGAGTTGACCAGCACCGAGTGCGTCAGGCCGCGGGCGCGGATCAGCCGGGCGAGCCCGGTGAGGCTGGAGGGATCCTTGGCCTCCAGCATCAGCATGGTCCGGCCGCCGAACCTGTCGAGCACCTCCGCGACCGTCGGCGCCCGCTCGGGCAGCCAGATTCCTGGCAGCGACGGCTTCGGCCGCTCCAGCACGCCCTGCCACCGGGCCCGGTCGAGGGCGCTCACCGGGCCGGTCGAGTAGGTCGTACGGTCCAGGGTCGGGTCGTGCATCACTACGAGGGTGCCGTCGCGCAGCATCCGCGTATCGAAGTCGAGGACCTGCGCGGTACCCCGCTGGAAGGCGGCGGCGAGCCCCGCCATGCTGTTCTCCGGCACCTCCAGGGCGCCGCCCCGGTGCGCCGTGTAGGTGATGCGGGGCAGGGCGGCGAAGGCCGGCGGCGTCGTCCCGCCGCCGGAATCCAGCGGGAACGCGAAGGCCAGTACGGCCAGGGAGAGGGCGCCGGAGGTGGCGACGACCGGCACGGTCCTGCTGGCGAGAGTGACCATGGCGAACAAGGTAGGCCTACAAATGCACGCAAATCGGGCAATGACACCCTGTGGCCCCCCGGGAAGCAGGATGGTGCGACCATGGGGGCCCGGGGTTCGTCCCGGACCCGGCACGACGGCGATGGTGTGGTGAGGGGATAGATGGGCGCGGAGCGCGGTGACGGCGCACGTACGGGGCTCGGCAGGTTCGCCCAGTGGCTGAAGTCGGGCAGAGGCCCGAAGGAGGCCGGGGCCGACGAGGACCGTGAGTCCCTGTTGCTCGCCGCTGCCGCCGCCGGACTGCCGCTCGCACCGGCCGCCTACCCCTCCGACTACCGGTGTTCCTGCAACCGCATCGGCTGTCCGACGCCTGGCCGGCACCCCGTCTCCTTCGCCTGGCAGACCCAGTCCACGACGGACCGCGCGCAGATCGAGCGCTGGGCCCGGCACCAGCCGGAGGCCAATTTCATCACCGCGACCGGCATGGTCCACGACGTCCTGGACGTACCGATCGAGGCCGGCCGCGAGGCGCTGGAGCGCCTGCTGTCGATGGGCATCGATGTCGGCCCCGTGGCCGAATCCGGCGGTGACCGCATGCTCTTCTTCACGGCGACGCGCGGTACGCCCGAGGACGAGGACGAGTGGTGGCCCTGCGAGCTGGACTGCCACCCCGAGACCATGGACGAACACCCGGGCCTGCGCTGGCACTGCCGCGGCTCGTACGTCCTGGTCCCCCCGGCCCGGCTCCCCGCCGACCGCTCGGTGGACTGGCTGCGCGGACCCGAACACCCCCTGCCGGACCCGCTGACCCTGCTGGAAACACTCACCGACGCCTGCGCCCGCCACGCGGGAGCGGAACCGGACTACACGTCAGCCTGGTAGCGCGCTCAAGCCCCTCCGGCACGCTTAAGCCCCTCCGGCGATTGAGGAGCGGAGCCCCGTAACGGTCACGACAGCCCCGCAACCGGTCACGACCCCTCGACGGTAGTAATCCCCTCGACCCGGTTCAACACCTGAACCCCACCCCCGGCGGAGCCATTCGCGGAGCCACTCGCCGGGACGATCGCAGCCTGGTTCGACACGTACCCGTACGTCACGGACTGCTTCGCGTCCCCCGACATCAGAGCCTTGACGCTCAGGCTCATCGCAGGCAGATCAGTGCCCGGCGACGCGGTCAGCTTCTGGTAGCGCCGCGTCGTGAAGAAGGCGAGCGCCCCGCCGTCCTCGGTACGCAGCGCGACCGGCGCGTAGTCACCGGACGTGAGCGGTTCGTCGATGAACTGTGTGGCGAGGCCGGGCCGGGTGCTCTTCTCGCGGGACGCGCGCCGTTCGGAGGTGTACGGCCCCTCCGCGAAGCCGTCGCCACCGTTCTTCAGGTACCCGGTGTACTTCTCGCTCAGGTCGGCAGGGCGCATCGAGAGCCCCTTGGCGTCGGGGGAGATGGCCTCGCCCCAGCCGTCCGCGTCCTTCTTGAACTCGGGGAAGGTGTCACCCCTGAACACCGTCAGATACGAGACCGCCCACGGCTCGTCGACGGCGTCGCGGGTGAAGACCATCACCCAGCGGGAGTCGGGGGACCGGTTGTTGTCGCTGTCGGCGACGAACCAGCGGGGCCATCCGGCCTTCTTCGGGATCGTGAAGTGCGCGTCGGTGAGCTTCAGCGGCACGTATTTCGGATTGCCCTTCGGGCTCACCACGTGGCCCGCCTTCAGCTTGGCCGCGTCGATCGAGCCGAGCGCCCCGGTGACGTACTTCGCGTCGGCGTCCCGGTCGTTCGTCCTGTCCGCCTTGTTGTACGCGGTGACGAAGGTGTCCAGGGCGCGTGCGGCCTGCGCCTTCGTGGTCGTGGGCACGACCTCGAGCTCCCCGTGCACGGTCACGCAGCCGCTCGCCGTGAGGGACAGCACGACCGCTGCCGCCGCCGCCGCGACAGGTCTGCCGAACCCGATCCTGACCTCGCTCATGACGTTGCTCTCACCTTCCCCTTCCCGGGGCCGAACCCTACCGGGAAGAAGAAGCGCCCACTGCCCCGCCCCTGCGGGACAGCAGTCCGGGCGGCGCGAAGAACAGCGCCAGCGTCGGCACCAAGTACACGAGCCAGACGACGACTTGGAGGACCGTCGGGTCGGGCTGGAAGTTGAGGACGCCCTTCAGGAGCGTGCCCAGCCAGCCGTCGGGGGCGATCACGCCGCTGATGTCGAACGCCAGGTTGTTCAGGCCGCCGATGAAATCGGCCTCCTGCAGATCGTGGAAGCCGTACGCGAGGACGCCCGCGGCCACGACGACCAGCATGGCGCCGGTCCACGTGAAGAACTTCGCGAGGTTGATCTTCAGCGCGCCCCGGTAGAACAGCCAGCCGAGCAGCACTGCCGTGGCCAGGCCGAGCAGCGCGCCGGCCACCGGCTCCATCGTGCCGTTGCTGGTGGCGTGCACCGCCGTCCACACGAACAGCGAGGTCTCCAGGCCCTCCCGGCCGACGGCGAGGAACGCCGTGACGACCAGCGCGGCCGTGCCCGTGCGCAGCGCCGTCTCCAGCTTGTCGCCCAGCTCGGACTTCAGGTGCCGGGCGGTGCGCCGCATCCAGAACACCATCCACGTCACCAGACCGACGGCGACGATCGACAGCGAACCGCCGAGCGCCTCCTGTGCCTTGAAGGTCATCTCCTGCGAGCCGAACTCCAGGCCCGCGCCGAACGCGAGCGCCACGAACACGGCGGCGCCCACCCCCACCCACACCGGCTTCAGGGCGTCCCTGCGGTCCGTCTTCACCAGGTACGCGACCAGGATGCAGACGATGAGGCTCGCTTCGAGCCCTTCCCGCAGCCCGATCAGATAGTTCGCGAACATTCCTCAGGCCCCGTTCTCGGCGTGCTCGGTATCTTCGAAGAGGCCGCGGCCCCACCAGTCCTTGCCGTTCCGCACCCCCGGCGGGACGGCGAACACCGCCGAACCCACGTGCTGGATGTACTCGTTGAGCGCGTCGCCCGACGACAGCCTCCGCTGCACCGGGATGAACCCCGTGCGGACGTCCTTCTGGTACGCGAGGAAGAACAGCCCGGCGTCCAGGCGGCCCAGGCCGTCCGTGCCGTCGGTGAACGAGTAGCCGCGGCGCAGGATCGTCGCGCCGTGGTTGGAGTCGGGGTGCGCGAGCCGCACGTGCGCGTCCGGCTTCATCGCTTTGAGGAACGGCTCGTCGCGCTCATGGGCCTTGCCGACCGGTGCGCCCTTGCCCTTGTCGCGGCCGAACACGTCCTCCTGCTCCTGCAGCGACGTACGGTCCCAGGTCTCGATGTTCATCCGGATGCGCCGGGCGACGAGGTACGAACCGCCGCGCATCCACCCCTCGTCGGTCACCCACACGTGCTCGTCGAGCCGCTTCGTCTCGGTGCCCGCGATGTTGCGGGTGCCGTCCTTGAAACCCATCAGGTTACGAGGGGTCTGCGCGTCCGGGGTCGTCGACGACGTCTTGCCGAAGCCGAGCTGCGACCAGCGGATGGCGACCTTGCCGAAGCCGATCCGGGCCAGATTGCGGATGGCGTGCACGGCCACCTGCGGGTCGTCCGCGCAGGCCTGCACACACAGGTCGCCGCCGCTGCGGGCCTTGTCGAGGTTGTCGCCGGGAAACTTCGGCAGCTCCACCAGCGCCTCGGGCCGCCGCCCGGTGATCCCGAACGTCTTCCCGTACGTCTCGAAGAGCGAGGGCCCGAAGCCGATCGTCAGCGTGAGCCGGGACGGCTTGAGGCCGAGGGCCTCGCCCGTGTCGTCCGGCGGCGCCTCGGCGAGCCCGCCGTACGCGCCCTCGCCGACCGGACGCCCCTCGGTCATCAGCGCGGCGGCCTCCGTCCAGTCCTTCAGGAGCTGGACGAACTCCGCACGGTCGTCGGTCTTCACGTCGAACGCGGCGAAGTGCAGCCGGTCCTGCACCGCCGTGGCGATGCCGGCCTGGTGCGCGCCGCGGAACGGCACCGCGCCGCCCGACTCGGCGGCCGGCTGCATGTCGTCGCCGCCGGAACGGGTCAGCGCGACGGCGCCGCCCGTCGCCGCGGCACCGAGCGCGAGCCCGGCGCCGCCGACGGCGAGCAGTGAACGCCTGGACGGGGCAGGGGAGTTGTCCGTCATGGCGGGGCCCTCTGTGCTCTCTTCGCTCACGTGGTGCCTACTTGACGACCGCGGCGGCCAGCTTCGACAGCGGCTCGGCGAGCGCGTTGACCGCGTCGGACAGTTCCTTCTGCTCCGCCTTGCCGACCTTGTCGTAGGAGACGAAGTCGTACGAGTTCTCGTTGTCGTTCTTGGTGTCGCTCTTGTCCTGGCGGAAGGTGTCCAGGAGCTTGTCGAGTGCGGCGAACTGCTTGTCGAGGTCCTTGGTCAGCGCCGGGTCGTTCGTCGACGCGACCGGCTTGAGCAGGTCGTACGCCTTCTCAGCGCCCTCGACATTGGCCTTGAAGTCGACGAGGTCGGTGTGCGCGTAGCGGTCCTCCTCGCCGGTGATCTTGCCGGTGGCCACCTCGTCGAGGAGTTCCTTGGCGCCGTTGGCCATCGAGGTCGGGGTGATCTCGGCCTTGCCGACGCGCTGCTGCCAGTCGGCGAGGTCCTTGTCGAGCTGCGTGGCGAGGGACTTCTCCGCGGCGCCGATCTTCTTGTCCTGCCACAGCGCCTTCTCCAGGCGGTGCCAGCCGGTCCACTTCTGGCCCTCTTCGAGGCCGTCGGCGCGGGTGTCGGTCTTCGGGTCGATGTCGCCGAACGACTCGGCGACCGGCTCGGTGCGCTCCCAGCCGATGCGCGAGGGGGCGTACGCCTTCTTCGCGGCGGCCAGGTCGCCCTTGCGGATCGCGTCCGTGAAGGTCTTCACCCGGGGCAGCGTCTCGTCGGCCTGCTCCTGCGCGTACGCCCGGTAGTCGGCGACCGCCTTGTCGAGGCGCGGGTCGCGCTTGGTGGCTTTGCCGCCCGTGGCCTTGACGTCCTGCCGGTGGCCCTTGCCCTTCATGCCGGGGATGCAGGCGATCCGGTAGTCACCGCTCTTCACCTCGGCGGTCAGCGTGTGCTTGGTGCCGGGGCCGATGTTCTCGCGCTCGGAGACGATGCGGTCGTCGGGGAAGAGGATCTCGACCTCGGTGACCCGCGACCCCTTGTTCTCGACGGCCAATTCGACGTGCCCAGAGGGGAATTCGGCCTTCGACACCTTGCAGCCGTCGTCGGTGGCGGTCACCTTGATGGCGCCGGAGCCGCCCTTGGCGTCGCTCTTCTCGGTGCAACCCGTGACGGCGGTCAGGGCCGCCACCGCGGCGACGGCGGTGGCGACAGAGAGGCGAACGGCTCGCATGCGGGCTCCAAGGAAGTGCACAGCTTCTACTAAGGCGGCCCTAACTTATATGAGGCTTGCCTTAGTGCTACCCACGTGCACCGTGATTCACCTCTCACGCAAACCGCCAGGTCGCGCCACGGATACAAGCGACCCTCGAGCGACCCAGGCAGTGGTCAAGGAGCGGTCAAGCGGCGGCCGGTGAGTGGTTGCGTGGTTCACTTTTTCGCGTGGACCACATGGATGACCTGGACGGCCAGGGTTACGACGTACTGAACGTGTTCTGCGGGCCCGACGGCCGTCACGGCAACGCCCTCGGAGTCGTACGCGAGGGAGCCGACATCCCCGGCAGGGCGGAACGGCAGTCCTTCGCGGGCAAGTTGGGCTTCAGCGAGACGGTGTTCGTCGACGACCCCGAGCGCGGCGCCATCGACATCTACACGCCGACCCTGCGCCTTCCCTTCGCTGGCCACCCCTGCGTCGGCACCGCCTGGCTGCTCGACGTGCCCGAACTGGTCGTCCCCGCCGGCGTCGTCGGGGCCCGCCTCGACGGGGAGTTCAGCTGGATCGAGGCCCGTCCCGAATGGGCCCCGCCGCGCACACTGCGGCAGTTCGGTTCGGCGGCAGAGGTGGACGCGCTGCCGGTACCCCCGGCGGGGGAGTGGATCTACGCGTGGGCCTGGGAGGACGAGGCCGCGGGCCGGGTCCGGGCCCGCGGCTTCCCCGGCCGCGACGACGGCATCACGGAGGACGAGGCGACGGGCGCGGCCGCGCTGCTGCTCACCGCCCGCCTGGGCCGGGCGCTGAACATCCGCCAGGGCCGGGGTTCACAGCTCCTGACGGCGCCGCAGCCGGGAGGTCTGATCGAGGTGGGCGGACGGGTCCGCCTCGCACGCTAGCCAGTTCAGCCTCTCCGGCGATTGAGGAGCGGGGCCCTGGGCGGAGCCCCGTGACGGCGCGCCCTATGCGGCCGCGGAAAACTCTTCCCCCAGCGCCCGGAACACGGCCGTGTTCAAAGCGAAAGCGGCCTTGCATTCAGCCACCACCCGCTGCTTCTCCAACTCGTCCACGCCGATCCGGTCGAGCAGCAGGCGATACCCCCGCTTGAAGGCCGCCGGATTCCCGACCCCCTCGAACACGTAGAACCGCACGCCGTCCCCCTTGCGCGCGAACCCCCACGCCCGCTCGGCCCTGTCGCGGATGATCTGCCCGCCGGAGAGATCTCCCAGGTATCGCGTGTAGTGGTGCGCCACGTATCCGGCCGGCCAGGACGCCGCGCACTCCGCGACCCGCGCCGCGTACGCCGCCGTGGCCGGCAGCGCGGAGGCCGTCTCGCGCCAGTCGGGCCCCCGCAGATGCGCGAGGTCGCGCTCCAGCTCGGGCAGACGCAACAGCTCCGGCTGGATGAAAGGGCCTGCGACCGGGTCGTCGGCCAGCCGCTCTATGCCGCCCTCGAGTGCCGCGTAGACGAACCACAGTTGCTCCGTGTAGCGCGCATAGGCGTCCACGCCGAGACCGCCGCCGAGCAGGTCGCTCATGAACGTGGACGTCTCCGCCTCCGTGTGCTGCTCATGCGAGGCGGTACGGATGAGAGTGGAGAACGAGGTGTCCATGAGGCCTCCGCCAACGGGGTCTAGGTAGGTTAGCCTTACCTAAAATATCAGGCTTCCCGACATCCTGTCGGTAAAAACCTACCCGCTTTCGGCGCACGAGAAGAGCCCGCCCCCGAACGGGACGGGCTCCTGACAGGGAAGGCGTGCGGCGGCTACGGAAGCGTGAGAATCTCCGTGCCCGTCTCCGTGACCACCAGCGTGTGCTCGAACTGGGCGGTCCGCTTGCGGTCCTTGGTGACGACGGTCCAGCCGTCGGCCCACATGTCGTACTCGTACGTACCGAGCGTCAGCATCGGCTCGATCGTGAACGTCATGCCGGGCTGGATCACGGTCGTCGCGTGCGGGCTGTCGTAGTGCGGGACGATCAGGCCCGAGTGGAACGACGAGTTGATGCCGTGCCCGGTGAAGTCGCGCACGACGCCGTAGCCGAAGCGCTTGGCGTACGACTCGATGACGCGGCCGATGATGTTGATCTGGCGGCCCGGCTTCACGGCCTTGACGGCCCGGTCCAGGGACTCACGGGTGCGCTCCACGAGCAGCCGCGACTCCTCGTCGACATCGCCCACCAGGTACGTGGCGTTGTTGTCACCGTGCACACCGCCGATGTACGCGGTCACGTCGAGATTGATGATGTCGCCGTCACGCAGCACCGTGGAATCGGGGATGCCGTGACAGATGACCTCGTTGACGCTTGTGCACAGCGATTTGGGGAATCCGCGATAACCGAGCGTCGAAGGGTAGGCGCCGTGGTCGCACATGTAGGCGTGCGCGATGCGGTCCAGTTCGTCCGTGGTGACGCCGGGCGCGATCGCCTTCGCCGCCTCGGCCATCGCCTGCGCGGCGATCCGGCCCGCGACGCGCATCGCCTCGACCGTCTCCGGGGTCTGGACCTCCGGGCCCTTGTACGGCGTCGGCGCGGGCTTGCCGACGTACTCGGGGCGCCGGATGTTTCCGGGCACGGAACGGATGGGGGACTGTTCCCCCGGTACGAGGAGTGACGACTGCGTCGACTGGCCAGACATGCCAGCGAGTGTAACGAGGCGCCGTGGGGGACCATGGCCCTGACGAGAGGAGCCGCTGTGGCCCTGTTCAAGAAGCGGACCGCCGGGAAGCCGGGCGAGTGGTACTACTGCCTGGAGCACGGCAAGGTCGAGGAGGGACCGGAGTGCCCCGCCAAAGACCGGTTCGGGCCGTACGCGTCCCGCCAGGAGGCGGAGCACGCGATGGCCACCGCCCGGGAGAAGAATCTCCAGTGGGAGAACGATCCCCGGTGGCACGACGCGTCGTCGCGCGACGAGGACGACGCGAGCGGCTGAGAGACAGGCTCTGAGCGGCGGCGCCTTCTGATCGCGCCGTCACCAGCGGGCCGGCGGCGGCGCCGTCAGATGGTCCGCGAGGCGGGAGAGCCGGTCGCGGAACCCGCGGCGGCTGCGCGGGCCCGGCGCCGAGTTCTCCCCGGCCGCCGCGCTGACCAGGTGCTGCACCGTGTCGAGGTCGAGGTCGGTGTCGCCGGGCACGGTGAGCCCGTCGTGCGCCAGGGCGTGCAGATCACCGTTGCCCGCCGGTTCCGCGTCGAGCGCGAGGACCGTCGCGCCGGCCCGGCGGGCGTCGTGCACCCGCTCGAGCAGCGGTGCGCCCACCGTGTCCGGCGTGACCACGAGCAGCGTCTCCCCGCGCCGGGCCGCCGCGAGCCGGCCGAGCCCGACGGCCAGGTGGGCCGGATCGTCGGGCCGCGCCGCGTGCCGTACGAGGGTCGGCGCCAGCTCGGGAGTGCCGGACCAGGCCGCCTCGTCGACCAGGTGCGCCGCGAGATGCCACGGCTCGTACCCCGTGGAGCCCACCAGCAGCAGCCCCCCGCCGTGCGACGCCACCGAGGAGCGCAGCGCCCCGGCGAAGCGACGGGTGGCGGCGGGCCACTCGGTCCCGGCGAGGACCTCGCGCAGCAGGGCTACTCGTACGGCGTCCATGGGGTGGCATGCTGCCTCAACAGGCGTCCGCGTTCGCCTCGTTCGCCGGAAGACGGCCCGTACGGCTGAAGTTCACCCGGAGTTATTCCGGGCGGGGAGCATGGGGTGCATGCCCGACACAGGAGCGCTGCCCGAGCCGCCGGAGACCCCCGTGACCTCCTTGAACTCCTTGGCCCCCGAGACCTCCGAGACCTCCGAGACCTTCGAGACCTCCGTGCCGTTCCACGCCGGACAGGCCGGCTATGCCAGTTTCCGTATCCCGGCCGTCGTGTCCGCGGCCGACGGCACGCTCCTCGCCTTCTGCGAGGCCCGGCGCGCCTCCAGCGCGGACAGCGGCGACATCGACCTCGTGCTGCGCCGCTCCACGAACGGCGGCCGCGGCTGGGGCCCGCTCCAGGTCGTCGCCTCCAACGGCCGTGATCTGGCGGGCAATCCGGCGCCCGTCGTCCTCGCCTCCGGGCGCGTCCTGCTCGTCCACATCCGGAACGCGGCCGCCGCCACCGAGGACGCCATCCGCCGCGGGCGGGTCACCGCCGCCGACGGACGGCGCGTGTGGGTCACGTACAGCGACGACGCGGGCCTGACCTGGGAGCCCGCACGGGAGATCACCGCTCAGACGAAGAAGGCGAGTTGGCGCTGGTACGCCACCACGCCCGGCCACGCCGTGCTCACCCGCGAGGGCCGCGTCGTCGTCCCCGCCAACCACTCGCTGCCACCCACCGGCAGCGACACCGGGACCGAGGCGAAGTACAACGGCGGGCACTGTCTGCTCAGCGACGACTCCGGCGCGACCTGGCGCATCGGCTACGTCGACGACGGCGCGGGCCCCACCGAAGGACTCATGAACCCCAACGAGACGACCGCCGCCCAACTCCCCGACGGCAGGCTCTACTTCAACACCCGCAACGACTCACCGGCCCCCGGCACCCGCGCCGACGCCTACTCCCTGGACGGCGGCGAGCACCTGCTGAAGCCCTTCCGGCCGCAGGCCGGCCTCGTCGGACCGGTCGTCGAGGGCAGCCTGCTGCACCTGGGCGACCCGGACGTGCTGCTCTACGCGGGGCCCGCCGACCCGGGCTTCCGGGCCCTGATGACCGTGCGCCGCAGCCTCGACGCCGGCGTCACCTGGAGCCCCGTCCACACCGTCGACGGACTGCCCGCCGCCTACTCCGACCTCGTCCGTGTCGACGACGCCACCATCGGCCTGCTCTACGAGACCGGGGACTTCTCCGCGTACGAGACGATCACCTTCCGGCGGATCCCCGTGGCCGCGCTCACGCTCACCGGGCCGGACCGCTGAGTGCCCGACCCCTGAGTGCCGGACCACCGAGCGCCGGGCCGCTGAGTAAGGTCGGTCCATGACTTCCAGTGACAGTGCCGACAGTGCACAGAACGCCCCGAAGGCCCCGGCCAAGGACCCCTGGGACCTGCCTGATGTGTCCGGGCTCGTCGTCGGCGTCCTCGGCGGCACCGGACCGCAGGGCAAGGGCCTCGCCTACCGGTTCGCCCGTGCAGGGCAGAAGGTGATCATCGGCTCCCGCGCCGCCGAGCGCGCCGCGGCCGCCGCCGACGAACTGGGCCAGGGCATCGAGGGCGCCGACAACGCCGAGTGCGCGCGACGCAGCGACATCGTGATCGTCGCCGTGCCCTGGGACGGGCACGGCCCGACCCTGGAGTCGCTGCGCGAGGACCTCGCGGGCAAGCTCGTCGTCGACTGCGTCAACCCGCTCGGCTTCGACAAGAAGGGCGCGTACGCGCTGAAGCCCGAGGAGGGCAGCGCCGCCGAGCAGGCCGCCGCCCTGCTGCCGGACTCCCGCGTCACGGCAGCCTTCCACCACCTGTCGGCCGTGCTGCTCGCCGACCCGGAGGTCGAGGAGATCGACACGGACGTGATGGTCCTGGGCGAGGCCCGCGCCGACACCGACCTCGTCCAGGCGCTGGCCGCCCGCATCCCCGGCATGCGCGGCGTCTTCGCGGGCCGCCTGAGGAACGCCCACCAGGTCGAGTCCCTGGTCGCGAACCTCATCTCCACCAACCGCCGCTACAAGGCGCACGCGGGCCTGCGCATCACGGACGTATAACACCACTTCCTTATACTTTCCGTATGTGCAGGGCGCGTTCATGCGTCAGCGGGGCATGGGGGACACTGGTCGGCGAAGACCGAGCCGTGCCGTATTGGAGCCGACCCCATGCCCCGCATCGCCCTTTTCGCCCTCGTCGTCTGCGTCCTCGCCGTCGCGGCGGCGGTGGTGTCCTTCATCGAGGGCAGCTTCCTCGGGATCGTGTGGGTCCTCATCGCCGGCGTCACGTCGAACATGACGTGGTTCTACGTGCGCAAGGCCAAGCTGGAGAAGGCGCAGCGGGCCGGGTCGACTACGACTGTGTGAAGGTCTGGATCTGCGGGGTGCCCTGCCAGAACTGGTAGAACTGCCGCCCCCAGTACGTGTCCCACCGGGTCACGCCGAGCGAGTCCAGCACCGCGTTGATCGCGTCGAAGAAGTACCCGTTGACCGTCGGGATCCACAGGATCGCGAAGACCGCGAGCAGCCCGAACGGGGCGAACGGCTCCACCTGCCGCTTGATGCTGTTCGACAGCCAGGGCTCGATCACCCCGTACCCGTCGAGCCCCGGGATCGGCAGGAAGTTCAGGATCGCGGCCGTCACCTGCAGCAGCGCCAGGAACCCGAGCGCGTAGCGGAACGTGTCCGGCACCCCGTCCAGCGCGTGCAGCCAGAACGGCGCCGTGCAGACCACCGCGAACAGCACGTTCGTCAACGGCCCCGCCGCCGAGATCAGGCTGTGCTTCCAGCGGCCCCGGATACGGCCCCGCTCGATGAAGACCGCACCACCGGGCAGACCGATCCCGCCCATGATCACGAAGATGACCGGCAGCACGATGCTGAGCAGGGCATGGGTGTATTTCAACGGGTTCAGGGTCAGATAGCCCTTCGCGCCGATCGAGATGTCGCCGCTGTGCAGGGCTGTACGCGCATGCGCGTACTCGTGCAGGCACAGCGAGACGATCCACGCCGCCGTCACGAAGAGGAACACGGCGAAACCGGGCTGCGAGGCGTAGTCCGTCCACACCGCCCAGCCGGACACGGCCGCGACCGCGACGATGCCGAGGAAGACGGGGCTGATCCTGCTGTCGCCGCGACGGGATGTGGCGGTGGTCATGGGGTGGAGCTCCCGGGGTCGCTGGTCCGTGGTCTGTGGCGTCACTGAACGTACCCGCCCTGAGCGGGGAACGTGTCGGGGTACGGCGGGAGTTCCAGGGCCCGGCGGCCGCCGTTTCCGCGGCTGTGACGTTCTTGGTGCCCCACGCACGGGACAGCGGTGACAATAGGGCCGTGCGCTACCGCATCCTCGGCACCACCCAGGCACTCCGCGACGACGGCACGGCCGTCCCCGTCGGCGGGGCGCGGCTGCGTGCCCTGCTCACCGTGCTCGCCCTGCGGCCGGGCAGGACCGTACCGGCGGGCGTGCTCGTCGACGAGGTGTGGGGCGCCGATCCGCCCGCCGACGCGCCCGGCGCGCTGCAGGCCCTCGTCGGGCGGCTGCGCCGGGCCCTGGGCGCCGACGCGATCGCCTCCGCCGACGGCGGGTACCGGCTCACGGCGTCGGCGGACGACATCGACCTGTTCCGCTTCGAGCGGCTCACCGCCGACGGCGCCCGCGCCTTCGCCGACGGCAATCCGGCCAAGGCCGTCGGCGTGCTCGACGAGGCGCTCGCCCTGTGGAGCGGGCCCGCCCTCGCCGACCTGCCCGACCGCGCCGCCGACGCCGCCCGCTGGGACACCCGCCACCTGGACGCGCGCCGCACCCGGCTGGCCGCCCGGCTCGCCCTCGGCCGGGCCGAGGAGGCGCTGGCGGAGCTGTCCGCCCTGTGCGACGCGCACCCGCTGGACGAGCCGATCCAGGCCCTGCGGCTGCGGGCGCTGCGCGACACCGGCCGGGCCGCCGAGGCGCTGGCCGCCTATGAGGCCATACGTGTCGCCCTCGCGGACCGGCTCGGCACCGACCCGGGACCCGAACTCCGCGCCCTTTACGAGGAGTTGCTGGCCCCGGTCGCCCTGCCGACGGACGACGCCCCCGTCCGGACGCGGCCCGCACCGCCCCCCGGCAACCTCCGCGCCCGCCTCACCTCGTTCGTGGGACGCGGCGGCGACATCGATGCCATCCGGGCCGACCTCGGCCGGGTCCGCCTGGTCACGCTGCTCGGCCCCGGCGGCGCCGGCAAGACCCGTCTCTCGCAGGAGGTGGCCGAGGGCCTGACCGACGCCGCGCCGGACGGCGTCTGGCTCGTCGAACTCGCCCCCGTGAGCGACCCGGACGCCGTGCCGGAAGCCGTCGTCAGCGCGCTCGGCGCACGCGAGACGGTGCTGCGCGGCGCCGGCGCGGAGGAGCTGCGCGCCGTGAGCGAGCGGCACGGCGACGACCCGCTCGTCCGGCTCGCCGAGCACTGCGCCGACCTGCGCATGCTGGTCATCCTCGACAACTGCGAGCACGTCATCGGCGCCGCGGCCGCCCTCACCGATGACCTGCTCGCCCGCTGCCCCGGCGTCACCGTGCTCGCCACCAGCCGCGAACCCCTCGGCGTACCCGGAGAGTCGCTGTACGCGGTGGAGCCGCTGCCCGAGCCGTACGCCCTGCGGCTCTTCGGCGAGCGGGGCGCCGCCGTGCGGCCCGGGTTCGCCGTGGACCGGTCCGCCGGGACCACAGCCGCGGTCGAGGAGATCTGCCGCCGCCTCGACGGGCTGCCGCTCGCCATCGAGCTGGCCGCCGCCCGGCTGCGGATGCTCACGCCCCGGCAGATCGCCGACCGGCTCGACGACCGGTTCCGGCTGCTCACCTCGGGCGCCCGCACCGCGCTGCCCCGCCAGCAGACGCTGCGCGCCGTCGTCGACTGGTCCTGGGATCTGCTCGACACCCCCGAGCGCACCGTCCTCGCCCGGCTGTCCGTCTTCAGCGGCGGCTGCGAGCTGGCCGCCGCCGAGTCGGTGTGCGGCCCCGACACCCTGGAGGCCCTGGCCTCGCTCGTCGACAAGTCGCTCGTCGTCGCCGCACCCGACGGGGCGGACGGGGCGATGCGCTACCGGCTCCTGGAGACCGTCGCCGAGTACGCGGGCCAGCGCCTCGACGAGGCGGGCGAGCGGGAAGGCGCCGAACGCGGCCACCTCACGTATTTCCGTGAGCTCGCCCGCGCCACCGACCCGTTGCTGCGCGGCCACGGGCAGCGTGCGGCCGTCGCCCGCATCGAGCGCGACTACGAGAACCTGCGCTCCGCCCTGCGGCGCGCCGTCACGCGGCGGGACGAGCAGGAGGCCATCAGCCTCGTGCTGTCCCTGGCCTGGTTCTGGCAGATGCGGGACCTGCGCACCGACGCCCGCGCCTGGGCGGGGGAGGCCGCCAAGCTGGGCCCCGACCCGTTCGACGGGCCGGTGCGCCCCGCCCCGCCGGTGTACGAGCGCTGCACCGACGTGCCGCCGCCGTTCACCGGCGAGCTGCTCGACGAGGCCCGCCGACAGGTCCACATCGCCCGCCTCGGCTACATGGACATGGAGATGGACAAGTGGCAGACGCCGGAGGGGCAGGCGAGGCTGCGCGTCATCCGCGAGACCTACCGGGCCGACCTGCCGCAGGCCTGCCGTCCCCCGGGCAACGTCTGGTACTTCGCGGTCCTGCTGACCGGCCAGATCGAGAAGTTGCACGGCCTCGCCGACGCGACCGTGGACACCTGCCGCGCCCTCGGATACGACTGGGAACTCGCGCTCGTCCTCCAACTGCGTGCCAATGTGCTGGCCAACAGCGCGGAGACGGCCGTCCGCGGGCTCGCGGACGCCGACGAGTCACTGGCCCTGTTCACCCGGCTCGGCGACGAGTGGGGCGTCGCCGAGGCGCTCTCCGCGCGCGGTGAGGCCTACGAGAAGCTCGGCCGGTACACGGAGTCGGCCGCCGACTACACGCGGGCCCGGTCCGTCGCCGAGAGCATGGGCGCCCACTCCCAGGCCGCGATCCTCCAGATCAGGCTCGGCCAGGTCTTCATCGAGCAGGGTGCGGGCGAGCGCGGTGAGCAGTTGCTGCGCGACGCCCTGGAGTCCGGCCGCCGGCACACGAACGAGGCCCGGCCCGCCGCCCGGATGTTCCTCGTCGGCTGGCTGGCGAACACCGGCCGCACCGCCGAGGCGCGCGAGCAACTGGCCGCGCTGCGGGGCGAGTTCAAGGTCGCGGACATCGTCTTCTTCCAGGGCATGACCACCGGTCTGGAAGCGATGCTCGACGCCCTCGACGGACATGCCGAGGAGGCCGTCGCACGAGCGCTGCGGGCCATGGAACTCGCGAGCGACCCGCTCTCGGGGGTGATCATGCCGAACCTGTCGGCGCTGCACCTGCTCACCATGGCGCGCGGGCTCGCGCTGCGCGGCCGGCCAGGAGACGTGGAGCTCGCCGCCCTGCTGATCGGCGCCTCCGACGCCTCGCTGTCCGCCCTGCACCACCGGGCCGTGATGGAGCGCGAGTGGCGCACGGACACCGAGGCAGTGGTGCGGTCGCTGCTCGACGATGCCACGTACGAGCGGGCATACGCCGAGGGCGGCGGCCTCTCCGTGGAGGAGGCCACCGCCCTGCTGTGACGCGAACCGGCCGGGCGGTCCCGGCGGGGTCCAATGACGGGCTCAGCTCTTCTTGGTGAACTTGCGGATCGCGACCGGCGCCATGACGACCGTCAGACCGGCGGTCCAGGCGAGCGTCACCCACAGGCCGTGGGCGACCGGGCCGCCGACCATCAGGCCACGGGCCGCGTCGGCGAGACCGGACATCGGGTTGTACTTGGTGAAGTTCTGCAGCCAGCCCGGCATCGACTGGGTCGGCGCGAAGATCGACGAGCCGAACTGCAGGGGCATCATCACCAGGAAGCCCATGGCCTGCACCGACTGGGCGTTCTTCATGGTCACACCGAGGACCAGGAAGATCCACATGATGCCGGAGCCGAACAGGACGGTCAGCCCGATCGCGCCGAACAGACCGGCCCAGTTGGTGATGTCGAAGCCGACGAGCAGCGCGACGATCATCAGGATCGTGGTCGCGACCAGCAGGCGCAGCAGCTCCACCGAGATCTTCGCGATCAGGACCGAGGCCCGCCCGATGGGCAGCGCCCGGAAGCGGTCCATGATGCCCTTGTTGAAGTCCTCGTTGAAGCCGGTGCCGACGCCCTGCGCGATGTTCATGCTCATCATCGCGACCATGCCGGGGATCACGTACTGGACGTAGGCGTCCTGGCCGCCGCCGAGCGACTGGCCGATCGAGCCGCCGAAGACGTAGACGAACAGCAGCGTGAAGACGACCGGCATGAGCACGGCGTCGAACATCGACTCCGGGTCCTGCTTGATCCACAGCAGGTTGCGGCGGACGAGCGCGCTGGTGTGGCGCACGTGGTCGCGAAGACCGATGCGGGGATCGGCGTCGACCTTGATGGTGGTGACGGTCGAGGGGGAGAGGGTGGTGGCGCTCATACGGCGACCTCCTCGAGTTCGGGGCGGGCGTCCTGCGGGGCGGAGGCCTTCTCGCCGGTGATGGAGAGGAACACCTCGTCCAGGCTGGGCAGTTCGGTGGCGATCGAGCCGATCGTGATGCCGCGCGCGGTGACCGCGCCGACGACCGCGGTGAGCTGCTCGTCGCTGAGGATCGGCACCAGGACGGTGCCGGACTCGGTGTCGACGGTGGACGTGGCGAGACCGGTCAGACCCATGTCGTCCAGGGCTGCCGCGAGCGGGCCCAGCTCCAGCGGGTCGGCCGGGCGGATGCGCAGGGTGCGGCCGCCGACCTTCGCCTTCAGCTCCTCGATGCCGCCGCCCGCGATGACCTGACCGCGGTCGATGACGGTGAGCTCGGAGGCCAGCCGCTCGGCCTCCTCCATGTACTGGGTGGTGAGCAGCACGGTCACGCCGTCCCGCACCATCCGCTGGACCTCGTCCCACACCTCGTTACGGGTACGGGGGTCGAGGCCGGTCGTCGGCTCGTCGAGGTAGAGGACATGCGGGCTGCCGATCATCGACGCCGCGAGGTCGAGGCGGCGGCGCATACCGCCGGAGTACGTCTTGGTGGGGCGGGTCGCGGCGTCGGTGAGCGAGAACCGCTCGAGGAGCGCGTCGGCGCGGGAGCGGGCGTCCTTCCTGGACAGGTCGAGCAGCCGCCCGATCATGTACAGGTTCTCGCGGCCCGAGAGCTTCTCGTCGACCGAGGCGTACTGGCCGGTGAGGCCTATCACGCGGCGCAGCTGGCGGGGCTGCTTCACCGCGTCGTAGCCGGCCACGATCGCGGTGCCGGAGTCGGGGGTGATCAGGGTGGAGAGGCAGCGGACGAGGGTGGTCTTGCCGGCGCCGTTCGGGCCGAGGACCCCCATCACGGTGCCCTCGTGCACGTCCAGGTCCACGCCGTCCAGGGCCTTGGTCGGGCCGTAGTGCTTGACCAGCCCCCGCACGGACACGGCCACGGGCCGGCCGGCCGCGCTGTTGCCGGGGTTCTTGTCGATTCGCGTCATGTCCATCAAGGTGCCAGCCGCCACCGACAGATCACCGACAGCCGACCTACAGATTCGAACGTACGCCGATATATCGCCGATGGATTGGCTCGTATCGGTGAACCTGCACGGGCAAGCCCGGGAAAACGGCCGCGGCCCGTCGACGGGGGAAGATCGACGGGCCGCGTTGGTGCCGCAGTGGCTCTATGCGGACCGGCTCTGTGGGGGACCGGATCCGTGGAGGAGCGGTGGAGACTTAGTGGACGGAGTGTTCCTCCAGAGGGAACGTTCCGCCGATCACGTCCTCCGCAAACGCCTTTGCCGCATCGGACATGACAGAGCGCAGATTTGCGTAACTCTTGACGAACCGCGGCATCTTGCCCCCCGTCAGTCCGAGCGCGTCCGTCCAGACCAGGACCTGCGCGTCCGTCTCGGGCCCCGCGCCGATGCCGACCGTCGGGATGTGCAGGACACGCGTGACCTCCGCGGCCAGCTCCGCCGGGACCAGTTCGAGGACGACCGCGAACGCGCCCGCGTCCTGGACCGCCTTCGCGTCGCGCAGCAGCTGCTGCGCCGCCTCCTCGCCGCGCCCCTGCACCCGGTAGCCCTGCGTGTTGACGGACTGCGGGGTCAGACCGATGTGGGCCATGACCGGGATGCCCGCGTCGACGAGGAGCTTGATCTGCTCGTGGGAGCGCTCGCCGCCCTCCAGCTTGACCGCTCCGACGCCCGCCTCCTTCACGAGCTGCATCGCCGAGCGCAGTGCCTGCACCGGGCCCTCCTGGTAGGAGCCGAAGGGCAGGTCGCCGACGATCAGCGCGCGGCTCGTGCCGCGGACGACCGCGGCCGAGAGCATGGTGAGCTGGTCCAGGGTGACCGGGACCGTGGTGTCGTACCCGAGATGACAGTTGCCCGCCGAGTCGCCGACCAGCATCACGGGGATGCCGGCCTCGTCGAAGACCGACGCCGTCATCGCGTCGTACGCGGTCAGCATCGGCCACTTCTCGCCCCGCTCCTTGGCGAGGGAGATGTCGCGGACGGTGATGCGGCGGGTGCTGTTCTTCTGGAGGCCTCCGTACAGCGCCTTGGGATTGCTGCTGTCGGTGGCCGGTGTCTGGGCAGCCTGAAGTTGCGTCATCGCAACGGCTCCTTCAATTCGTCTCGAGGCGCCCTGACGGCGTCCCCGGATCGCCTCCATGGTGGCACCGCGTGCCGCCCCGGCGCCAGAGCGCCGCCCATGTAAAGCCTGGGTAAGGCTTTCCCCGTGAGTTTCAATACGAGACGGTCCCGTATCGAAATGAGGCTAGGGTCGTCCCCATGACCACTCCCGCCGTCCCTGCGGCTCCGCGTATACCGGAGGCCGTGCACCGCCGTCGATGGGCGATCCTCGGCGTGCTCATGCTGAGCCTGCTGATCGTCGTCCTCGACAACTCCATCCTGAACGTCGCGATCAAGACCATCTCGACGCCCGCGCCCACCGGCCTCGGCGCCACGCAGAGTGAGCTCGAGTGGGCCATCAACGCCTACACCCTCGTCTTCGCGGGCCTGCTGTTCACCGCGGGGCTGCTCGGCGACCGCATCGGCCGCAAGAAGGTCCTCATCGGCGGCCTGGTGGTGTTCGGCATCGGCTCGGCGCTCGCCGCCGAATCCGGTACGCCGGCCCAGCTCATCGCGTTCCGCGCGGTGATGGGCCTCGGTTCCGCCTTCGTCATGCCGGCCACGCTCGCCGTGCTCATGAACGTCTTCGAGCGCGACGAGCAGCCCAAGGCCATCGGCATCTGGGCGGGCGGCGTCGGCCTCGCCATCGCGATCGGCCCGATCACCGGCGGCCTGCTCCTCGACCACTTCTGGTGGGGCTCGGTGTTCCTCGTGAACGTGCCGATCGTGATCATCGCCGTCGTCCTGATGCTCGCGCTCGTGCCCGACTCGAAGGACCCGAAGCCGGGCCGGATCGACCTGGTCGGTGTCGTCCTGTCCGTCGTGGGTCTCGTCCTGCTCGTCTACGGGATCATCAAGGGCGGCGACGAGGGCGACTTCACCAGCCCCCAGGTCCTCGCCACCGTCATCGCGGGGCTCGCCGTCCTCGTCGGGTTCGTCCTGTACGAGAAGCGCAGCGACCACCCGTCGATCGACATCGACTACTTCAAGAACAAGGTGTTCTCGGCCGCGATCGCCGCCATCGCGCTGGTCTTCTTCGCGCTGATGGGCGTCACGTTCTTCTCGGTCTTCTACACCCAGAGCGTGCGCGGGTACTCGCCGCTGCAGACCGGCGCCCTGATGCTGCCGCTCGCCGTGGCCCAGCTGATCTTCGCGCCGCGCGCCCGGATCGTCGTCGACAAGATCGGCGTACGGGCCACGACCACCGGGGGACTCGTCCTGCTCGCGGGGATGCTCGCCGCCTTCACCGTGCTCGACGCGGACACCCCGATCTGGCTCCTGGAGGTCATCTTCTTCCTGATGGGCACGGGCATGGCGCACGTCATGACGCCGACCAGCGTCGTGATCATGCAGGCGCTGCCGCGCGAGAAGGCCGGTTCGGCGTCCGCGCTCAGCAACACGTTCCGCCAGGTCGGCGGCGCGCTCGGCATCGCCGTTCTCGGCTCCGTGCTCTCGACCGCGTACCGAAGCGGCATAGAGGACAAGCTGGGGCTGCTGCCGGCCGGTCTGCGCGACACCGCCGGCGCCTCGATCGAGGCCACCCTCGGCGTCGCCGAGAAGCTCGGCCCGCGCGCCAACGGCCTGGTCGACGCGGCCAACGACTCGTTCCTGCACGCCATGCACGTCACCGCTCTGTGGGGCGCGGGCATCGCGCTGATCAGCGCCGTGGTCACGGCCCTGTTCCTGCCGGGCAGGGCGCCGGCCGCGTCCGCCGGGCAGCCGGGCGAACCGGAGAAGGTCGGCGCGGGCCACTGACCCGCGCACCGCGTCTGCGGGCGCACGGGCGGCGCTGAGAGAATCGCCCCGGACACCGGCGGACGGCCGGGTTCCGGGGCTGTGGCGGAAGGCGGAGGGCGTGGACACGGAGCGGGTCGAGCGGCAGGCGCGGCGGCACAGGACCCCGGGCTCCCCGACGCCGCCGGCCGGCTCCGAGACCCCCGCCCGTGGCCGTCCCCGCAGCGAGGCCGTGGAGCAGGCCATCGTCGAGGGCGTCGTCGAACTCCTCGAGAAGGGCGTCCCGCTCACCGAACTGTCCATCGAGCGGATCGCCCGCACCGCCGGCGTCGGCAAGGCCACCATCTACCGGCGCTGGAGCGGCAAGGAAGAGCTGTTCGTCGAGGTCCTGCGTTCCATGGAGGCGCCCGACCCCGAACTGCCCGGCACCTCCATGCGCGACGACCTGGTCTGCCTCCTGGAGCACCTGCGCCGGCGCGGCCTGAGCATGCGCAGGTCGGTACTCCTGCACAACGTCTTCGCACAGATGAAGACCCTGCCCAGGCTCTGGGACGCCTACCACGAGATCGTCATCGACCCGCGCCGGCGCGTCATGCACGAGGTGCTGCGGCGCGGCGTCGCCGACGGGGAACTGCCCGCGGGCACCGACATCGAGCTCGCCAGTGACCTGGTCACCGGGCCCATGCTGCTGCGCAGCATCATGCGCGACGACCAGCCTCTCGCCGAGGACCTCGCCGCACAGATCGTCGATCTCGCGCTCGCCGGACTGCGGACCGGGCCCGACAGCCGAATGTGAGCGTTTCGTCACAGAAAGCACATCGGAGCGCCTTGTTCGGAACTCCGAACGCCGCCCTGCTCGTCCTCGTGGCAGTACGGCCGTCACAGGACCCGCCGGGCCGGGCCGTGACGGACAGAAAGCCGCTGAACATCGCCTAGGGTTTTCGGGCAGGGGGACGGCGGGCACGGCAGTGAGGCGACGACGGTATGGCGCAGGCGTACGACAAGGGAGACGGCGACGGATCCGGCGGCACCGGACCGGGCGCCAGACTCCGCCGCCTGGGGCGCCGACTGCGTCATGACCGCGGGGTGTGGCGCCGCGGCATCGTCCTTGCCGTCATCGCGGTGCTGCTCGCGCTCGTCATGCTGCTGCACGCACAGATTCCGAACACCATCGGCAACCTCGGCTCCCTGACCGAGACGTTCCTGCCGTGGCTCGGCGTCTTCCTCCCGGTGCTGCTGATCCTGGCCCTCGTACGGAAATCGGCGACCGCGCTGGTCGCCCTGCTGATCCCGACGATCGTCTGGTTCAGCGTCTTCGGCGGCCTGCTCACCGACAAGCAGGCCGGCGGCGGCGACCTGACCGTGGCCACCCACAACGTGAACGCCGACAACCCCGACCCGACCGGCACCGCGAAGGACGTCGCCGCGTCCGGCGCGCAGGTCGTCGCCCTGGAGGAGCTGACGGCCGGGGCGCTGCCGACGTACGAGAAGGCGCTCGCGGCGAAGTACCCGTACCACTCGGTCCAGGGCACCGTCGGGCTGTGGAGCAAGTACCCGCTCTCGGCCACCCGGCCCGTCGACATCAAGCTCGGCTGGACCCGGGCCATGCGCTCCACCGTCGCGACGCCCGAGGGCAAGGTCGCCGTCTATGTGGCGCACATGCCGTCGGTGCGCGTGAAGCTCGACTCCGGGTTCACCGCCAGCCAGCGCGACAAGAGCGCGAACGCGCTGGGCGAGGCCATCGGCGACGAGCCGCTCGGCAAGGTCGTCCTGCTCGGTGACCTGAACGGCACCATGAACGACCGCGCCCTGACCGCCGTCACGTCCCAGCTGCGCTCCACCCAGGGCGCCGCGGGCAGCGGCTTCGGGTTCAGCTGGCCGGCCGCGTTCCCGATGGCCCGCATCGACCAGATCATGGTCAAGGGCGTGGAGCCGGTGTCGTCGTGGACGCTGCCCGAGACCGGCAGCGACCATCTGCCGATCGCGGCCCGCCTCGCCGTGTGACGTACCTGTCACCGTCCGCCCCCTGGGTTTCACGGGGCTTTAACCTCACGGAATAGTTGGCGCGGGAGACTTTGTTCCGTACGTAAACTTACGGGGTCGGCATGTCGTGCGTGACGTACCTGTCCTACGTGACCTGCGTACGCGGCTCACCCTCCCTGCACCCACTTTCATTGGACGATCCCTCATGCCCCTCGCCCTGCTCGCCCTCGCTGTGGGCGCCTTCGGCATCGGCACGACCGAGTTCGTGATGATGGGCCTGCTGCCCAACGTCGCCGACGATCTGCACATCTCGATCCCCGCCGCGGGACACCTCGTCTCCGCGTACGCGCTCGGCGTCGTCATCGGCGCCCCCGTACTCGCCGCGGTCACCGCACGCATGCCGCGCCGCCGGGTCCTGATCGGCCTGATGGTGCTCTTCGTCGTCGGCAACGCGGTGTCGGCCGTCGCCCCCGACTACCACTCGCTGATGGTCGCCCGCTTCGTCAGCGGCCTGCCGCACGGCGCCTTCTTCGGCGTCGGCGCCGTCGTCGCCACCTCCCTCGTCGCACCCGAGCGCAAGGCCCGCTCCGTGTCGCTGATGTTCCTCGGCCTGACCGTCGCCAACATCGTCGGCGTGCCCGTCGCCACCGCCATGGGGCAGCAACTGGGCTGGCGCGCCACCTTCCTCGCGGTCAGCGCCATCGGCCTCGCCGCGATCGCGGCCCTCGCGGCACTCGTCCCCGCCGACCACGGACACGGAGCGACGGTGGGCGTCCGCAGCGAACTGAAGGCGCTCGGCTCGGTCCCGGTGTGGCTCGCACTCGGTACGACCGTCGCCGGTTTCGGCGCACTCTTCTCCGCCTACAGCTACATCACGCCGATGCTCACGGACGCCGCCGGATTCGCCGAGGGAAGCGTGACACTGCTGCTCGCCCTGTTCGGCGTGGGCGCCACGATCGGCAACCTGGCGGGCGGCCGCCTCGCCGACCACTCGCTGCGCGGCACCCTCTTCGGCGGCCTGACGTCACTCGTCGCGGTCCTGGCCCTCTTCCCGCTGCTGATGCGTGCCGAGTGGAGCGCCGCGCTCGCCGTGCTGCTGCTCGGGATGGCGGCGTTCACGACCGGCTCGCCGCTGCAGCTGATGGTGATGGAGAAGGCGTCCGCCGCGCCGTCGCTCGCCTCGTCCGCGAACCAGGCCGCCTTCAACCTGGCCAACGCCGGCGGCGCCTGGATCGGCGGCCTCGCCCTCGCCGCGGGCCTGAGCGTCACGTCCCCGGCCCTGACCGGCGCGGTCCTGGCCGTCCTCGGCCTGGCCGTGGCCGCGCTCGCCTACGCCGTGGACCTGCGCCGCGGCACGACGGGCTCCGCCCCGGGACGCCTGGTCGCGACGCACGTCCCGAGCGAGGCGGAGCCGGCGCGGCGGTGACGGCCCGGCGTCGGGGTGGCCGGGCCGCCCCCGGCTCAGCGGCGGTAGCCGAGCACCGTCATCATTCCCGCCTCCGAGTGGTAGACGTTGTGGCAGTGGACCATCCACAGTCCGGGGTTGTCCGCGTCGAAGTCCACCGTCAGAGTCCCGTTCGGCAGCACGATCGCCGTGTCCTTGCGGGGGCCGCCCGCCACGTTCGCCAGGGCGAACGTGTGGCCGTGCAGATGGACCGGGTGCCACATCGCGGTCGAGTTGGCGAAGACCAGCCGGACCCGCTCACCCGCCCGGACCGGACGGCGCCGGTCCGCGGAGTAGGGCTTCTTGTCGAAGGCCCAGTCGTACGCGGCCATGGAGCCCGTCAGCTGGAGCCTGATCGTGCGGTCCGGCTGGCGGGGCGGCAGGGCCACCGAGGCGTCCGCCCTGAGCTGGTCCGCCGTCAGCAGGCGGCCGTCCAGCTCCTTGGGCCGGACCGTGGCGGCGGGCGCCGCCCCCGTGCCCGTGCGCAGCACCGCGAGCGCCGACGCCTTCTTGCCCTCCGCCAGCGCCGTCAGCGGGAAGACGCCGTCGCCCGCAGTGACCAGCACGTCGTACCGCTCGCCCATGCCCAGCAGCAGCGCGTCGGTCTTCGCATGCCGGACCGGGTAGCCGTCCGCATGCGTCACCGTTATCTCGTGGTCGCCGAGCGCGACGCGGAATGCGGTGTCCCCGCCCGCATTGATGAACCGCAGGCGGATACGGTCCCCCGGGCGGGCCTTGCAGGACGAAGGGGCTTGTGGCGTACGCCCGTTGATCAAGTAGTGCGGGTACGCCACGTCGCCCGCGTCGCCGCCGAGCAGATCGCTCCGGGCCCCCATCATCATCCGGGACGGGCCGGCCGCCGAGGGCGATGACGACTCCGTCATCGACATGCCGCTCATCCCCGGCATGTCGTGGCCGGAGTGCCCCGTGTCGCCCGAGCCGCCCGTGCCGCCCGAGTGGTCCATGCCGCCACGCAGTTCGGCCAGGACCGCGTCCGGCGTCGAGCCGTCCACCCCGTCGACCCAGTCGTCGAGGACGATCACCCACTCCTTGTCGTACGACAGTGGTTCCTTGGGGTCGTCCACGATCAGCGGCGCGTACAGGCCGCGGTCCTGCTGCGTGCCCGAGTGCGGATGGAACCAGTACGTGCCCGGGTGCGGCACCGCGAAGCGGTAGGTGAAGTCGGCGCCGGGGGCGATCGCCTTCTGGGTGAGGCCGGGGACGCCGTCCATATCGTTGCGCAGGGCGAGGCCGTGCCAGTGCAGGGACGTGGATCGGGGAAGGTGGTTGGCGAGGGTCAGGGCGAGCGTGTCCCCGGCGGTCACCCGGAGCTCCTTGCCGGGCAGATCGCCCCCGTACGACCAGGACCTGACGGTGCGACCGCCCAGGTCCAGCGGGGCCGCGGCGGCCGTCAGACGCACCTCGCGGACCGGGCCCGAGCCGCGCTCGCGCTCCGCGGCGGCGACCTCCTTGCCCGCCGGGTCGACAAACCCGTCAACCTCGCTGCCCTCGCTGCCCCCGCTGCCGCTCGAACCGTGACCACCGTGGCCGGAGCCGGAAGCGGAGCCCGCTCCCGAGCAGGCGGTCAGAACTCCCGTGCCGGCCACGGCGATCGACGCGCCGAGCAGGGCGCGGCGGGAGGGCGAGGGCGAGCTGTACAGCTGTCGTGTGTCGTGCATGACTGAGTGCACCTCTGTATCGGTGTCGTGCTGTGCTGCGTGCAGTGGGTGGGCGAACTCATCCGCTGCTTCTGATACACCGCTCGACCCGATCAGGTTCCCATCGGGCGGTTCCGCCGGTCGGACTCACCGGCCGGGTTCCGGGCAGCGCGAAGCAGCCGGTGCGCAGGCCTAGATGCGCAGCACGGACAGTCGGGACAACAAGGTGCGTGGCGGGGGAGGGCGGGGGCGGTGCGCGTCGGTCAGGCCGCGCGCGGCGGGCCCGGGTGGGTCCGCCGACCCCAGTGGCCGCAGCACCGCAGCCGTCAGCAACAGCAGCGTGAACGACCCCAGCACGGCGAGGCACACGCTCAGCGGGTCCATGCCGCTGTCGCCGGGGGAGCGGTGCTCGGGTGCCTGCGCCCGCACGCTGGTGTGCTCCGGCACAGGCGCCGCGTGGGAGGCCATCGGCCTCATGCCCCCGGCCACGTGTCCCGTCGGATGCCCCAGCGTGTGCATGCCGACGATCCCGAAGAGCAGGGCCACGAACAGCAGCAGCTGCCCGCGGCCGGTGCGGCCCTTCGTCGTCGCCATGGACCGCACCCTACCCCCACCGGGTATCCGACTACGGCGTGAGGCGGCGCACGCTGTCGCGGATCACGATGTGCGTGCCGAGGAGCTGGCGCCGCTGTCCGGTCCGGCCCGTGCCGCCGAGGGCGAGACGGACCGCGGTGCGCCCGAGTTCCTCGCCGGGGATGTGGACCGTGGTCAGGCCCGGGGTCATGTCGGTGGCCACCGGGTCGTCGTTGTAGCCGACCACCGAGATGTCCTCCGGGACCCGGAGCCCGTACTCCTTGAGCGCCTTGACCACGGCGGCGGCCACCCGGTCGTCGCCCGCGAACACCGCCGTGAAGTCCGGTCTGCCGTCGCACTTGTCGAGCAGGTCGCGGATCGCCTCGTCGCCGGCGAGCTGGCCGAAGCCGATCCCGTGCAGCAGCGCGTCCGCCTTCGGGACGCCGTGGTTCTCCAGGGCCCGCAGATAGCCGCGCACCCGGTCCTCGCCCGTCGTGTTGCCCGGCTGGTAGCCGATCAGTGCGATCTTGCGGTGGCCCGCGCCCAGCAGATGGCTGGTGATCGCGTGGGCGCCCGCCTCGTTGTCGTACTCCACGACGACCGCGGGCACGTCGGGCGCGGGCGCGGGCCGGCCGCACAGCACCAGACGCGAACCGGCGGCCGCGAGGGACTGCGCGTACTGGGCCATCCGCTCCCGGTACGCGGCGTCCTCGACGACCCCGCCGACCAGGACGACCGCCTCCGCCGCCTGCTCGCGCATCATCTGCACGAGCGCCAGCTCCCGGTCCGGGTCCGCGCCGGTCGACGCGACCAGGGTGAGCCGGTCGTGCTGGGCGGCCTCCTTCTCGACGCCCTGCGCGATGGCCGCGTAGAAGGAACTCACCACGTCGAGCATCAGCACGGCGATGGTCTTGCGGCCCGCGCCCGCCAACGCGCGCGCGTGCGCGTTGGCCACGTAGTCCAGGTCCTTGGCCGCGCGCAGCACCTTCGCGCGCGAGGCGGCCGACGTCGGGTAGTTGCCCGCCAGGACCCGTGACACGGTCGCCACCGAGACCCCCGCGCGCGCGGCCACGTCGCGGATCGTCGCCCGGTCGCCCACTCTGACTCCTTCAAAAGTCCGATGGTGCGGAACCTCCTGCGGGCCCCGCACCATCATCGCGTGCGTCGTCGCCGTCGGTCAGCCGGGTCAGTGGGCCGCCGCGTACTCCTCACCGAATTCGTCCAGGGCCTTCTTCCCGCCCTGGGCGAGCCACTTCTTGTAGATGCCGTCCCAGTCGGAGAGCTTCTTGCGGCCGGTCACCACCGCGGTCACGCCGTCGTTGATGATCTGGTCGAGCGTGGCGCCCTGCCGGTTGAACGTGTCGGACTGCAGGCCCCACCGCTCGTTGGGCACCATCATCGGAACGACCTTCTGCTGCCAGGCGTGCACCCGCTCGGTCAGGTCCGCGTAGCCCGGGTAGTACAGCGGCTGGGGCGCGTCGGCGACCTTGACCAGCGGCAGGTTGTCCTTCGACTCGACGAGCCCGAGCTCCGTCGCTATCGGGTTGTTGTCCTTGTCGCGCTTGAAGTGCGTGCCCTCGATGCCGTAGTGCAGCAGCTCGTACTCCTGCGAACCGAACGGCGAGGCCAGCCAGTCCAGGACGCGCAGCAGCAGCTTGATCCGGTCCTTGGAGGCCTTCTTCAGGGCCGTGTAGCCGAAGATGCCGCGGCTCTGCTGGTACTGCCGGGAGCCGCCGGCGGCGTAGGGCTGCGCGACGTCCAGGGTGTACGCGTCCTTGATGCCCTGCGCGTTGGAGATCGTCGCGCCGAAGCCGTCGGTCATCGACAGGGCCGTGCCGTTGTAGAACTGCGTCTTCAGGTCGACCTGGGAGACCGAGGTGGCCTCGGGGTAGTACGCGCCGGACGCGCGCAGCTTCGCCATGTACTCCAGGGACGCCTTGAACTCGTCGGTACCGGCGAAGTAGTCGGCCTTGCTGCCCTTGATCCGCCACTCGTTCGGGGCGCCGTGCCAGATGGCGTGCGTCTTGTAGCCGAAGTAGCTGCTCGTGGAGGCGCCGAGACCCCACTTGCGGTGTCCCGTCACGGACTTGGCGACCTTCGCGAAATCCGCCGCCGACATGCCCTGCTCGAACCCGGCCTTCTTGAAGGCCTCCTGGTTGAGGAAGAGGGTGTCCTGCGGCTTGGGCCGCTCCACCGGAACCCCGTAGATCCGCCCGGCGATCCGGCCCATCCCGTCCCAGGCGTACGTCGGGATGGCGGCGAGGTGCGGATAGTCCTTCGCGGCGTCGCCCGACAGGTACTCGGTCAGATCCGCGCACCGCTGCTTCACGAACTGGGCCTCGCGCGGCAGCGTGTAGCCGCCGCCGATCGCGATGATGTCGGGCAGGTCGTCGCCGGCCATGAGCGTGGCCATCTTGGTGCGGAAGTCGGCGTCCGGCACCACCGTGAACTCGATGTCGACCCCGAGCGCCTTGTTCAGGGCGGCCCAGTACTTGTTCTGCGCGGCGGGCTTGGGCGGTGTGCCGTACGTGATGGAGATGATCCGGATCTTCTCCTTGCCGGTGCCGGGCTTCTCGGCGACCGCCTCGACCAGCTTCTCCGGGTACGAGAGGTAGCCGGCCTGGACCCCGTCGGCGGTCGGCGCGAGGTCGGGGGCCGGGCCCTGCGCGGCGGCGTACGTCGGCCAGGGCGCCGCTTTCGTGCCCTTGTTGCCGACGGACCCGCCCCCGCCGCTCCCGGTCGAGCAGCCGGTGAGCAGGGACGGCACGGCGAGCGCGGTGCCGCCGACGGCGATGGAGCGCAGCAGGGTGCGGCGCGACATGTTCGCGGACATGGTGAAGGACCCTTCGGTTAAAGGAAGTTGAGGAGAGAGCGCAAGCGGAGAGCGAGGCGGGGGTGGCTCAGCTCTTGATGGCGCCGGTGAGCACGCCCTTGGTGAAGTACTTCTGGAGGAAGGGGTAGACGAGCAGGATCGGCACCACGGCGATCACCAGGACGGCCATCTGTGTCGTCTGCGGCGCCGAGACCATGCCGGCCTCGCTCAGTCCCGTGTCGGCGATCTGCGCGCCGCCGATGACGTACGTCCGCAGGACCTGGGAGAGCGGCCAGTGGTCGGACTCCAGGTAGATCGAGGCGGTGAACCACGAGTTCCAGTAGCTGACCGCGTAGAAGAGACCGACGACGGCGAGCGCGGCCTTCGACAGGGGCAGCGCGATCCGCCAGAACGTCGCCCAGTCACCGGCGCCGTCGAGCCGCGCGGCCTCGTACAGCTCCTCGGGGATGCCCTGGAAGAAGCCGCGCAGTACCACCAGGTTGAAGACGTTGATGAGGCACGGGGCGATGACGGCCGCGTACATGTTCTGCATCCCGAGCTCCTTCACCAGCAGGAACGCGGGGATCATGCCGGGCGGGAAGAGGAACGTGAACAGCACGAGCAGCAGCACCGGCTTGCCGCCGAAGACCCCGGGGCGGCTGAGCGCGTAGGCGAGGAACGAGGTGCAGGCCAGGGAGAGCAGCGTGCCGATGACGGTGATGCCGACGCTCACCCCGAGCGCCTTCGTCACGATGCCGCCGCTGAGGATGTTCTCGTACGCGCGCAGGCTCGGGTCGGTCGGCCACAGTACCCAGCCGCCGTTGGCGACGACCTCCTTGTTGGAGGCGAGCGAGGTGGAGATGATCACCAGGAACGGTACGAGGACCAGGCACAGCAGCACGATCACGGCCAGGCCCTTGGCGGCCTTGGTGGCGGGTTTCGGCTTCTCCATCCAGGCGGGACGGGCGGGGGCGGCGGTGGACGTCCTGCTCACTTGTAGACCCCTTGTTCGCCGAGCTTGTGCGCGATGCGGTTGGCGACGAACACGAGGGCCGCGCCGATCAGGCCCTTGAAGAGCCCGGCCGCGGTGGCGTAGCCGATGTCGCCGCCGATGATGCCCTGCCAGAAGACGAAGGTGTCGAGGACCTCGCCGACCTCCGGGCCCACCGACTGCCGCTGCAGCAGCATCTGTTCGAAGCCGACGGAGAGGATGTCGCCGAGCCGCATGATCAGCAGCAGCACGACGATCGGGCGGATCGAGGGCAGCGTGACGTGCCAGAAGCGGAGCCAGGGCCCGGCGCCGTCGATGGCGGCGGCCTCGTACTGCTGCTCGTCGACCTGCATCAGGGCGGCCAGGAAGATGATCGTGCCCCAGCCGGCGTCCTTCCAGATCACCTCGGCGACGACCAGCGGGCGGTACGCGTCCGGGTTGCCGATGATGTCGACGGTGTGCAGGCCCGAGTCGCCGAGAAAGCTGTTCAACAGGCCCGTGTCGGACAGGACTTGCTGGAACAGGGCGACGACGATCACCCACGACAGGAAGTGCGGCAGGTAGACGACCGACTGCACGAAACGGCGCAGCAGGTCGGACGTCAGGCTGTGCAGCAGCAGCGCGATCGCCAGCGGCACCGGGAAGTAGAACACCAGTTGCAGCACGGCGATGTAGAGGGTGTTCCACGTCGCGTGCCAGAAGTCCGGGTCGCCGAACATCCGGCTGAAGTTGCCGAAGCCCAGCCAGGGGCTGCCCCACAGCCCGGCGAACGGGTCGTACTCCTTGAGCGCCACGACGTTGCCCACGAAGGCGCCGTAGTGGAAGACCAGGAAGTACGCGACGCCCGGAACCATGAGCAGCAGAAGTGTCCGGCTGCTCTGAAACCGTTTCCACTTCGTATCGCGTCTGATTATGGGGTCAGTTGACCCGTTTCGTGGCTCGCCTGGGGGCTCCACTGCCCCGGTATCGGGCCTTTCCTTCGCCACAGTGGGCACGGGAACCCCTCCGTCGTTGGAACAAGGTGAGCCGGAATCTAAAACGGTTACTACGAACGGTCAACCCCCTTGGCTCAGATCTACCTTGACCCTGGGCACCTCAAGTGCCTAGCCTCCTGATGCACTTCAGTAACCGGTTACAGCATGTGTGATGTGAAACGAGGGGTGGGACCGAGTGACGGCACACCGACCGACCGCGGCACTGGCCATGGGCGCTCAGGTGGTGGAGCGGGTCTTCCCGCCCGACCTGCGGGAACGGCTCGGCCGCAGCACACGGTTGGCGTCGGCGCCGCTGACCGGCGCGCTCGACGGGCCGGACGCCGCGGAGGTGCTGGCCGCGACGGAGATCCTGGTCACCGGATGGGACTGCCCGCCGCTCACGGACCGGGTCCTCGCGGCCGCGCCCCGGCTGCGGGCCGTGATGCACGCCGCGGGATCGGTCCGGCCGATCGTCACCGACGCCGTGTGGGAGCGCGGGCTGCTCGTCTCCTCGGCCGCCGACGCCAACGCGGGGCCCGTCGTCGCCTTCACCCTCGCCGCGATCACCTTCGCGGCGAAGGGGGCGCTGTCCGCCGCCGCGGGGTACGCGACGGCGTGGCCGGGGTTCACCGAGCGGACCGGCGCGGACGCGCGGGTCGTCGGCATCATCGGGGCGTCCCGCATCGGGCGCCGGGTGATCGAGGCGCTGCGGGCCGACTCCGCGGGGTACCGGGTGCTGTTGTGCGACCCGTACGTCGACGAGGGTGAGGCCGCGCGGCTCGGAGTGGAGCGGGTCGGGCTCGCCGAGCTGTGCCGACGCAGCACCGTGGTCAGCGTGCACGCGCCTCAACTCCCTGAAACCCAGGGCATGTTGAGTACGGAAATGCTCGCGCTGATCCCGGACGGCGGGGTGGTGATCAACACGGCGCGGGGCTCACTGCTCGACACGGAGGCGCTGGCCGCCGAGTGCGGGTCCGGCCGGTTGTCGGCGTACCTGGATGTAACGCATCCGGAGCCGTTGCCCGCCGGGCATCCGTTGTTGGCGCTGCCCAATGTGCTGGTGACTCCGCATATCGCGGGGGCGCAGGGCAGTGAGGTGCGGAGGTTGGGCGTGTACGCGGTGGAGGAGGTCGAGCGGTTCGTCCGGGGGGCGGTGTTGCGGGGCGCTACGGGGCGGGCCGATATGGGGCGGGTGGCTTGAGCCCGGGGGTATTGGGTGCGGGTGGCTGCGCCGGGCGGGGGCGGTTTCGTTTGTGCGGGGTCACTGGCGTGCGGCTGCTGCGTCTCTCGTGCCGGGCTGCTGCTGCGCGGCGGGGTGCGTGCTCGTCTGCCGGGTGACTGTCGCGTCGGCGGCCGCGGCTCGGTGGGGCTTCTCGCGCAGTTCCCCGCGCCCCTCGAATGCGCGGCTTCGCCGCGGCATTCGGGGCGAGACGCCCGGCACTCATCCGCGCGGCGCCGGCCATGCGCGGCGTTCGCTGAGATGGCGCACGAAGTGCGCATCTCAGGGGCGCGGGGAACTGCGCGACCAGCCACGACGCACCCGCGCGCGTCGGCGAGACAAGAACCCGGCAGACGAGACCGCGCCCCGTGCCGGCGGAACAAGTACCGGCAGACGAGACCGCGCCCCGCGCCGGCGAAACAAGAACCCGGCAGACGAAACCGCGCCCCGCGCCGGCGAAACAAGAACCCGGCAGACGAAACCGCGCCCCGCGCCGACGGAACAAGAACCCGGCAGACGAGACCGCGCCCCGCGCCGGCGGAACAAGTACCGGCAGACGAGACCGCGGCCCCGCGCCGACGCGCCAGTCATCCGGCACACGCCAAAGCGCCCGCCCCGGAGCGAAGAAGCTCCCCGGGGCAGGCGCCAGTTGAACCCTGGAAGGGATCAGCGACGCGTGTACGACGAGATGTAACCCGGCGCCGGCGAACCGACCCCCGTCACATCGTCGTAGCCACGAACCGCCTTCAGCGACGCATCGTCACCCAGGCTGCGCACAGACGTGAGCAGCCCTTCGGACGCGTCGACACTGTTCGCGAAGTCCACCCGCGCCACAGCGAGGTCACCCTTGACCGGGTGGTCCGTCACGTCGTGGTAGACCTTCGACCCGTACCGGTCGTAGATCGCCGGGTTGGCGAAGCCGATCGCCCGGCCGCCCCGCTGCTGCTGCGCCAGCGCCTGCACGCCCGCGATCACCGGCGCCGCCAGCGACGTACCACCGATGCGGTACTCGTCGTAGGCCTGCGACCCGTCGGGCAGGGTCTGCGTCTGACCCACCAGGAAACCGGTGTTGGGGTCGGCGATCGCGGAGATGTCCGGCACGACACGGTTCAGGCCGCCGTTGGCCCGCGCCAGCGTGTTCGGCACGACGCCCTTCTGGTAGAAGGGTTGCGCGACGGTCTTGCTGGTGCCGCCGCCCGCGCCGGAGGTGTACGCCCCCGGGTAGTCGGTCCAGCTCTTGCCGTTGGCCGACAGGTTCGACTTCAGGGTGCCCCAGCCGGTCTCCCACTGGTACTTGTCACCCTTGCCGACGGCCAGCGACGTACCGCCGACCGCGGTCACCCACGCCGAGTTCGCGGGGGTGTCGACCTGCTTCACACCGGTGTTGGCGACCTCGTCACCGTTGTCGCCGGAGGAGAAGTAGAAGCCGATGCCCTCGATCGCGCCCAGCTGGAACACCTGGTCGTACGCGGCGGCGAGCTGCGGCGTCTGGTTGGCCTCGATGTCGCCCCAGGAGTTGGAGACGATGTCGGCCAGGTGCTTGTCGACGACCTTGCTCAGCGAGTCGAGCAGGTCGTCGTCGTAGCAGGAGGCCGCGCCGACGTACGTGATGTCCGCCTTGGGCGCCACCGCGTGCACGGCCTCGACGTCGAGGGTCTCCTCGCCGTACCAGCCGGCCGCGCCGCACTCCTCGGTCTTGGTGTACGCCGACGGCAGGATCTGGTTCAACTGGCCGTCGCCGTACGCCGCGTCGCCGTGCTTGCCCGCGTACTTCTCGGCGTCCTGCGCGATGGTCGGCGAGGCGTACGCGTCGGTGATCGCGACCCGCACGCCCTTGCCGGTGGCCTTGCCCGCGCCGTAGGCGGAGCGCAGCTGCTTGCCGGTGTACCCCTTGACGGCGTACGGGACCTTCTTGCCGCCCGCGGACGGCAGGGTCTTCGCGACGTTCGAGCCGAAGTACGAGGAGAACGGCCCGGAGTTGCGGAACACCGCGTCCGGCGGCGGCAGTTCGTCCTGATGGTCCGTCTTGTGCGGGGCGCTGTCCAGACCGGTGACGGTCAGTACGGCGCCGTCGAGCGAGCCCGGCACCGACGCCGCGCCGGACGGGGCGCGGTAGGTGTGCTTGCCCTTGGTGTAGTTGTGCAGCTGCGTGCCGAACGCCTTCTCGGCGGCGGCCACGTCACCCGACACGGATATGTAGTGCTCGCTGCTGCCGGTCACGGTCAGGCCCGAGGACTCGAGCCACTTCGTGACCTCGGATATCTGAGCCTTCGTGGCGCCGAAGCGGGCCTTCGCCTGCGTCGCGCTCAGGTACTTGCCATAAGCGGCCGACGACGGGTCGGACACGGCCTTCGCGTACGCGGCGAGGCCGGCGGCGTCCTTACCGGCGAGGTAGACCCGGGCGTTGACCTTGTTGCCGTCGGCGGTGGCGCCCTTGTCGGCCGTGCCGGTGGCCCACAGCGGCTTGGTGCCGGAGAGGGTGGCGCGGCCGGTGTCGGCCTGGGCGGCCGGAGCGGCGAGGGCGATCGCGCCGGCGAGCAGCGGCAGTGTCGCTGCCAGGCTCAGGCCGGCGCGGGTGCGGCGTGCGCCGCGGATGGATCTCATGAAACCCCCTGGTCTCGTGGAACCCCTGGGTGAGGTGCACGTGTAATGCACACGCTGCACGTGTAATGCACACGCAGAGGGCCCCACTCTCGCCACGAACCGTTCACGCCGGGGGAATGGATCGATCAAGAAGACGTCAAGTCATCCCAAGTCTGTTCGAGATCAACCGATTTGGCCCCAGGGCGACGGCGAGGGCGGAGGCGTCAGGGGGTCGCGCCGCGATCCTTCAGCATGCCCGTCATGAGGTCGATCTCGGACTGCTGCGAGGCCACCATGCCGCGCGCGAGCCGCCGTTCGGCCCCGACCACGCACCGCTTCACGCACCCCTCGGCCATGTGCACGCCGCCCTTGTGGTGCGCGATCATCAGCCGCAGGTACATGATCTCGGCCTGCCGCCCGCTGACCTTGCCGAGCCGGCCGAGCTGCGTGTTCGTCGCCATGCCGGGCATCAGCGCGCCGTCCTCGCCGACCGGCGCGTCCGCCATCCCCATCCATGCCATCGGCGGCTTCGCCGAGACCTTCGGCAGCTCCCACAGATCGAGCCAGCCGAGCAGCATGCCGCGCTGGTTGGCCTGGGTCTGCGCGATGTCGTACGCGAGGCGGCGCACCTCCACGTCCTTGGTGCGGTCGCGCACGATGTACGACATCTCGACGGCCTGCTGATGGTGCACGGCCATGTCGCGCGCGAACCCGGCGTCCGCGGACTCGGCCGCCGGCACCTTCAGGTAGGCGGGGCCGCCCTTCCCGTCGGCGACGGCGTAGCCGACCACCCCCGTGGCCACGGCGACGGCCGCGGCCACGGAGACCAGCCAGCCGGTGCGACGCCTCACTGGGACTTGCCGCCCGTGCAGGCCGCGCCCGGCTCCGGGGTCTGCTTGCCCTGCACGAACGTGGCGAAGAACGACGCGACCGCCGGGTCGGCGGCGCTCTTCACGGTCCGCTGGTGACCCCAGGCGCTGAGCATGATCGGATCCTTCTGGTCCTGCACCGGGCTCATCAGCGAGTACGGCGTCTGCTTCACCTTGGCGGCGAGCGCCTTCACGTCGGCTTCGGCCGCCTTGTCGTTGTACGTCACCCAGACGGAGCCGTGCTCCAGGGCGTGCACGGCGTTCTCGTTCGGGATCGACTTGCCGTAGACATCGCCGTTGCAGTTCATCCACACCGGGTTGTGATCGCCGCCGACCGGCGGGTTCATCGGGTACGCGACATCTTTGGTGACGTGGGTGCGGGCGAGCTTCCCGCTCCAGGTGCCGACGCCATCCTTGTCGTACGAGAAGTGTCCCGAGGCTCCCGAGCCGGACTTCGCGTCCGACTTCCCGGAGTCGTCGCCACTCTTCGTCACGGCCCAGGCGCCTACTCCTATAAGGGCTGCCGCGACGACGGCACTCACCGAGACGATGGCGATCCGGCCGCGCCGGGCGCGGGCGCGCTCGGCACGGCGCATCTCCTCTATACGGTCCCTGCGGTCCGGGCGTGGAGCGGCGGAAGTCTTCTTGGCGGAACCCATGGAGTGTCCTTCTGAGAAAAGGATGAGACGGGCGGGCCCGCTGATCGTAGTGGGGAGAACGGGCCGAGCGGGAGGTGCTGTCGTCCCTACGGCGAAGGGCAGACACTATGGCCCTGAGGGGTGCAACCGGCACTATGAACACAACACCGAACACAACACCGGCCGATCAAGGACGATCATGGTCGGCAACGCGTACGAAACGGGCGTGTGGTGGGATAGGCCCAGGCCCTTCGACGTCCCCGGAGCAGGTGGCCTGACCAGCAAGGATGGGTGGAAGCGAAAGATGGACAAGCAGCAGGAATTCGTGCTCCGGACTCTTGAGGAGCGCGACATCCGGTTCGTACGTCTGTGGTTCACGGACGTGCTGGGCTTCCTGAAGTCGGTGGCCGTGGCCCCCGCCGAGCTGGAACAGGCCTTCGACGAGGGCATCGGTTTCGACGGCTCGGCCATCGAGGGCTTCGCCCGGGTCTACGAGTCCGACATGATCGCCAAGCCGGACCCGGGGACGTTCCAGGTGCTGCCGTGGCGCGCCGAGGCCCCCGGCACGGCCCGCATGTTCTGCGACATCCTGATGCCCGACGGCTCCCCGTCCTTCGCCGACCCGCGCTACGTCCTCAAGCGCGCCCTCGCCAAGACCTCCGACCTCGGCTTCACCTTCTACACCCACCCCGAGATCGAGTTCTTCCTCCTCAAGGACAAGCCGCTCGACGGCACCCGCCCCACCCCGGCCGACAACTCCGGCTACTTCGACCACACCCCGCAGAACGTGGGCATGGACTTCCGCCGGCAGGCGATCACCATGCTCGAATCCATGGGCATCTCGGTCGAGTTCAGCCACCACGAGGGCGCCCCCGGCCAGCAGGAGATCGACCTCCGCTACGCCGACGCGCTCTCCACGGCCGACAACATCATGACGTTCCGCCTGGTCATGAAGCAGGTCGCGCTGGAGCAGGGGGTCAACGCGACCTTCATGCCGAAGCCGTTCTCCGACCACCCCGGCTCGGGCATGCACACGCACCTCTCGCTCTTCGAGGGCGACCGCAACGCGTTCTACGAGTCCGGCGCCGAGTACCAGCTCTCCAAGGTCGGCCGCTCCTTCATCGCGGGCCTGCTGAAGCACGCCGCCGAGATCTCCGCGGTCACCAACCAGTGGGTCAACTCCTACAAGCGCATCTGGGGCGGCGGCGGCCGCACCGCCGGCGCCGGCGGCGAGGCCCCCTCGTACATCTGCTGGGGCCACAACAACCGCTCGGCCCTGATCCGCGTCCCCATGTACAAGCCCGGCAAGACGGGCTCGGCGCGCGTAGAGGTCCGCTCGATCGACTCGGGCGCCAACCCGTACCTCACCTACGCCGTCCTCCTGGCCGCGGGCCTCAAGGGCATCGAGGAGGGCTACGAACTCCCGCCGGGCGCCGACGACGACGTCTGGGCCCTCTCCGACGCCGAACGCCGCGCGATGGGCATCGAACCCCTCCCTCAGAACCTCGGCGAGGCCATCGCCCTGATGGAACGCTCGGAGCTGGTGGCGGAGACGCTCGGCGAACACGTCTACGACTTCTTCCTCCGCAACAAGAAGCAGGAGTGGGAGGAGTACCGCTCCGAGGTCACGGCGTTCGAGCTCCGCAAGAACCTGCCGGTGCTGTAGCCACAGGTCAGGGCGCGGCTGCGCCCCGTACAGCCAGTGGGGCCGCCGGTCGTGAACCGGCGGCCCCACCTGTTTGCAGCGCGAGTCGACTGTGCCGGGGTTCGCAGGACCGCAGCCCCATCTGCCAAGGCGACCGGGGTGGCCGCAGATGCGAGATCCTGGACAGGACCCGGACAGCCGGTGAAAAAATTTGCCGGTGCTGCAGCCGTCGCCCGTCGTGGGGTGCCCGGTCGCTCAGCTCAGCGGTCGCTCAGCTCAGCGGTCGCTCAGCTCAGCGCGTCCCGCAACGGCACGCTCGCCCTCTTCCGGTACTCCTGTACCGCCCACCCGTTCCCGTCCGGGTCCGTGAAATACATGAACGTGCCGCCGTCGTCCGCGCCGAACTGCACCGGCTCCGAGACGTCGAGGCCGCGCTTCGTCAGTTCGTCGTGGGCGGTCTTGATGTCGGCCACGACGAGTTGCAGGCCGTGGTACGTGCCCGGGGTCGGTGTGCCCGTGTGGAGGGGGACGCCCGCGGAGAGCATGATCGAGCAGCCCGAGCCCGGCGGGGTCAGTTGGACGATGCGGGAGCCGGGCATCAGTTCGCGGTCGACGTCGCAGCGGAAGCCGACCTTGTCGATGTAGAAGGCCTTGGCCCGGTCGATGTCGGAGACGGGCAGCGGGATGACTTCCAGGGTCATGTCCATCGGTCAAAGATAGGCGGGGGAGACCGCGGCCGTCAGGAGTTCGCGCGGGGCGCCCGTGCCGTCGGCGGGGACCGTGTACAAGTCGGCGCCGTAGTCGCCCGGCAGCGCGTACGTCACGTGGTGGTCGTCGCTCCACACCGCCTGATCGTCGACGCTGCGGGTCTCGGCCAGCGGCGTTTCCCGCAGCGTGGCCAGGTCCAGTACGTACAGGCGCCAGGGCGCGTCCGCGGGCAGCCCGTGCACGCGCTTCTTGTACGCGATCCGCGTGCCGTCGGGGGAGAGGGACGGGCACTCGACGTTCCGGTGGAGGGTCGTGACCGTGCGGGCGCGCAGGTCGCCGCGGACCAGGTACGTGCTGCCGTGCGTGGCGAGCGTCGCGTAGAGGTGGCGGTCGTCGGACGAGAACGTGACGCCCCAGAAGTTGGCGTCCGCCGCCCGGTACGGGTGCCCGTCCTTGACGATGCGGTACGCCTCCAGGGACGGGGTCAGTTTCCCGGTGGCCGTGTCCAGGATCGCCGCCCGCGTGGAGAAGTTCGTGCCCGCGTAACTGTCACCGCCGACGAACGCCGTCCATGCCGCGTACCGCCCACTCGGCGACACCCGCGCGCGCGAGGGGATGCCCGGCACCGGATAGTGCGCCTTCTCGTGCAGGCGGGCGTCCAGGACAGTGGCCCGATAGGTGTCGGAGAGGGCGCCATGGACGGCCTGGAGGCAGATACCCGTGCCCGAACTCGCGTAGAAGCGCAGGCATTTGACCCCGGTGCCGGTCGCCGTGCGCGGGCCGCCAGGGGTGCCCGTGGGCGTGGTGGCCAACTCGTCGCGATGCGGGCCCCATGCCATGTTGCGGAACACCAAGTGGGGCGCGGCGGAGCTCAGCCGGACCACGCCCGTCGTGACCACAGGGCCGCCCGGACGGGCCTGTTCGACGCGCTCGGCGCGGGCCGAGGCATGCAGGACGGCGGCCGTCGCCACCGCGGCCAGGGCGAGCACCGCCGCGATCAGGACGGTGACTTTGCCGCGGCTGGTCATGCCGGTGGTCGTGCCCGTCGTCATGTGGCTGCCTTCGCGGGGAGTGAGGGGAGTGAGGGGCGCAGGGCGTACGACACCACGCCGCACCCGGCGAGCAGGACCGCGGCGACCGTGAGCGCCGTGCGGTCGCCCCACGCCGTCCAGGCCGCGCCGAAGCCGAGCGAGCAGCCGAACCGGGCGAGGGCCTGCCCCGTCTGTACGACGGCCAGGCCGGACGAGCGCCGCTCCTCGGGGAGGCCCGCGGAGGCGGCCGCCATCAGGACGCCGTCGGTCGCCGCGTAGAACGTGCCGTGGAGCAGCAGTACGGCGTAGGTCAGTGCCGTGCTGTGCGCGTGGGTGAGCAGGAGCGCGTAGACGGTGAGCAGGGCGAGGTGGCCGGCGAGGAAGACCGGCCAGGCGCCGACACGGTCCGAGAGCCGGCCGAGCGGCGCCGCCAGGAGCAGGAACGCGGCCGCCGTGCCGAGCGGGAGGAGGGCGAACCACCGCTCCGATACGCCGAGTTGGCGTTGGAGGAGGAGGTAGATGAAGGCGTCGCTGACCGTGGCGAGGCCGAGGAGGGTCGCGCAGATCGTGGGCCGGATCAGGAGGGCCCGGTCGAGCCCCGGGCCCGGTCCCTTCGGCGTTCGAGGAGCGGGGTCCGGGGCGGAGCGTCGTGTCCGGGGGACGAACAGCACCAGCACCACGACACCCAGCACGGCCACGCAGAAGCTCACCGTGAACACCGCGTCGTACCCGTCCACCGCGTGCCGCAGGATCAGGAACGCCACCAACGGGCCGAGCAGCGCGCCCGCCGTGTCCATCGCCCGGTGCACCCCGAACGCCCGGCCTCGCGCGGCCGGTTCGCTCGACAGGGAGATCAGCGCGTCGCGCGGCGCCGTGCGCAGTCCCTTGCCGGTGCGGTCCGCCGCGAGGACCGCACCGATGAGCGGGAGCGAGCCGGCGAGCAGGAGCAGCGGTTTGCACAGTGCGGAGAGGCCGTAGCCGAGTACCGCGACCGTCTTGTGGCGGCCGCCACCGCTGTCCGCGAGGCGCCCGCCGACGAGCCGGACCAGCGCGGAGAAACCGTTGTAGACGCCGTCCAGGAGGCCGAAGCCGAGCGGGCTGAGGCCGAGCCCCGCGACCAGGTACAGCGGCAGCACGGCCGTGACCATCTCGGACGACACATCGGTGATCAGACTGACCGTGCCGAGCGCGAGCACGGTGGAGCCCACGGCGCGCCGCCGCCCGGCGGTGGGCCGGGCGGCGGGCTCCGCGGACGTCGGCGCCGGTGCTGCGGCGCGGCTGTCCGCTACGTACATGTCATGAGGTCCAGACGCCGGTGATGTCCTTGGCGGACGCGGCGTTGCCCGCGTGCGTCGGCAGACCGTGCATGTCCTCGATGGTGCGGAGCAGGTCGTAGTGGTTGTAGGTGGTGGCCGAGGTCGAGCCCGGGGTGACTTGCTGCCCGTAGAGCACCGTGGGGATCTTGTTGCCGCTGAGCCGGTTGTCCTCGTCGAACGTGACGACCAGCAGGCTGTTGTGGGTCTTGGCCCAGGTCGCGTACGCGCTCAGCTTGTTCTTCAGCCAGGTGTCGCCCGTGGCCACCGAGCAGTCGTGCATGTCGCTGCACAGGTTCGGTACGACGAAGGAGACCTGCGGGAGGGTGGTGTAGTCCGAGGGGAACTGGGTGAACGTCTTCGCCGATGACGTCGGTACGTTGCTGAAGCCGAACCACGGGTTGTGCTTGCGGGCGTAGTCGCCCGAGGAGCAGGTGGTCGAACCCTGGCTCGGCAGCGTCTCGTTGTAGCTGCCCCACGTCTTGCCTGCGGCGATCAGCTCCGAGGCGAGGTTGGGCGCCGAGGAGAAGCCGGGGGTGTAGCAGCTGTCGTCCGTGACGCCCTGCGTGGAGCCGGAGAACAGCGCGAAGTAGTTGGGCTGGCTCGGGTGCGTCTCGGCGTAGGAGGCCGTGAGGTTGGCGCCGCCCGACTTCAGGCTGTTGATGTACGGCGCGCCGGAGGCGCCGATGACCTGGTTGTACGCGTGGTTCTCGAAGACCACGACGACCGTGTGGTCCGGGGTGGGCACGGCGGCCGCGGCCTGCGCGGGGGAGGTGCCGGTGAGGGCGAGCCAGCTGCCCGAGGCGGCCGCCGCCAGGGCGAGGGTCGAGGCGAGGGCCTTGCCGCGGGTGCGCCTGAGGAATGATCCGCGTGATCTGCCGGGCACGTGAGACCTCCGATGACGGGGGAGGAACGGGGGAGGAACGGGGGATCAGCAATGCGGGTAGAGCATGCACACGCCAAGATGCTCCTGTGCCGCGCGTTCCGACCCTGATGGGTGAAGCGTGGGTGAATCCCTGGGGGCCGGAGCCGGAGCCGGAGCCGCGGAGTCGCAGCCGCAGCCCGACCGTTCTGATGCCAGGCCGCTCAGCGCTCCGACAGCGGCGCCGGCGCCTCCTGCACCGTCCACCCGTTGCCGTCCGGATCCGAGAAGAACATGAACGAGTTCCACGGCTCCGCGCCGGGACCGTCCGCCCAGCCCTCAGGACCCGCGTGCCGCACCGCGCTCACCCGCACCCCGCGCCCCACCAACTCCTCGCGCGCCGCCGCGATGTCCGTGACGCACAGCTGGAGACCGGTGAGCGTGCCCGGCATCAACGGCGGCTGCCCAGGAGCGCCCGGCAGCCCTTCCGTCAGCGCGATCGAGCAGCGCGAGCCGGGCGGGGTCAGCTGCACGATGCGGATGCCGGGCGCGACCTGCGTGTCCACATCGACCTTGAAGCCCACCTTGTCGGCGTAGAAGTCCTTGGCACGGTCCACGTCGGAGACGGGAACGACGATCACTTCGAGGGTCCACTCCATGACCTACGACCTGTCCTTCCAGTTGTGCCCGCACCAGTTGTGCCCGCCCCAGTAGTGCCCGCGTAGTAGTGCCCGCACCAGTTGTGCCCGGATTCGGCGCCCTGGATTCCTGTGTTTCCCTCCGCATCCTCCCGCCGGCGGAGCGACATCGCACGCGGTCGCCGCGCATCGGTGCCGCAGCGACAGCAGTACGCTCATGACCAGCGTGTGATCGAACAGGAGGCCGGGATGTCGGTGCCGCAAGGGCGCAGGAGCAGTACGTTCACGCGGCTGTTGCGGCACGGGTTCACCGATCCGTCCGGTGCCGAGCGGCTGCTCGACGCCCCCGCCCTCTCCTCGGTGCGCTCCGACCCGCTGCTCCTGGACGCGCTCGGCGCCACCGCCGACCCCGATCTGGCGCTGCTCGGCCTGGTCCGCCTCGTCGAGGCGCAGGAGCGGGCGGACGGGGCCGAAGGAGACACGGCCCGCCGCGAACTGCTCGACACGCTCATCACGGCCAAGCCGCTGCGCGACCGCCTCCTCGGCGTCCTCGGCGCCTCCGAGGCACTCGCCGACCACCTCGCCCGCCACCCGGCCGACTGGCAGGCCCTCGTCACGTACGAGCACAGCGATCTGCACCCCGGCGTCGCGGAGTTCGAGCAGGGTCTCGCCGACGCCGTGGACCCCGACTCGCTGCGCGTCTCCTACCGGCGCTGCCTGCTGTCCATCGCCGCGCGCGACGTGTGCGGCACCACCGACATCGCGCAGACCGCCGCCGAACTGGCCGACCTGGCGACCGCGACCCTGCGCGCGGCCCTCGCCATCGCCCGCGCGGCCGCCCCCGCCGACGCCGCGCTGTGCCGGCTCGCCGTGATCGCGATGGGCAAGTGCGGCGGTCACGAGCTGAACTACGTGTCCGACGTCGACGTCATCTTCGTCGCCGAGCCCGCCGACCAGACCGGCACCACCGAGGGCGCCGACGAGGGCAAGGCGATCCGGGCCGCGACCCGCCTCGCCGCCCACCTGATGCGGATCTGCTCCGAGACCACCGTCGAGGGCACGATCTGGCCGGTCGACGCGAACCTGCGCCCGGAAGGGCGCAACGGCCCGCTGGTGCGCACCCTCTCCTCCCATGTCGCCTACTACCAGCGCTGGGCGAAGACCTGGGAGTTCCAGGCGCTGCTCAAGGCCCGGCCCGTCGCGGGCGACCCCGAGCTCGGCGAGGCGTATCTGGAAGCCGTCTCCCCGATGGTGTGGACCGTCGCCGAGCGCGAGAACTTCGTGCCCGACGTGCAGAAGATGCGCAAGCGCGTCGTCGCCAACATTCCGGCGGGCGAGGTCGAGCGCGAGCTGAAGCTCGGCCCCGGCGGCCTGCGCGACGTCGAATTCGCGGTGCAGCTCCTGCAGTTGGTGCACGGCCGGGCCGACGCGTCCCTGCGCAGCCGCACGACGCTCGACGCCCTGGCCGCGCTCGCCGAGCGCGGCTACGTCGGACGCGTCGACGCCGTGCAGCTCGACGACGCGTACCGCTTCCTGCGTACGCTCGAACACCGCATCCAGCTCTACAAGTTGCGCCGCACCCACCTCGTCCCCGAGGGCGACGCCGACCTGCGCCGCATCGGCCGCTCGATGGGCATGCGCACCGAACCGCTCACCGACCTCAACCGCGCCTGGAAACGGCACACTTCCGTCGTCCGCCGGCTGCACGAGAAGCTCTTCTACCGCCCGCTGCTCGACGCCGTGGCCCAACTCGCCCCAGGTGAGACCCGGTTGAGTACCGAAGCGGCACGGGAGCGGCTCGTCGCACTCGGCTACGCCGACCCCACCTCGGCCCTGCGCCACCTGGAGGCGCTCGCGTCGGGCGTCACCCGCAAGTCGGCCATCCAGCGGACGCTGCTCCCGGTGCTGCTCGGCTGGTTCGCGGACTCGGCGGACCCGGACGCGGGCCTCCTCGGCTTCCGCAAGGTCTCGGACGCGCTGGGCAAGACGCCCTGGTACCTGCGGCTGCTGCGCGACGAGGGCGCCGCCGCGGAGAACCTGGCCCGTGTCCTGTCCGCCGGCCGGCTCGCCCCCGACCTGCTGATGCGCGCGCCGGAGGCGGTCGCGCTGCTCGGCGATCCGCACGGCCTGGAACCGCGCGGCCACGCCCAGCTCGAACAGGAGGTGCTCGCGGCCGTCGGTCGGGCCGAAGGCGCCGAGCAGGCGGTGGCCGCGGCCCGCGGGGTGCGCCGCCGCGAACTGTTCCGCACCACCGCCGCCGACATCATCGCGTCGTACGGCACCGAGGAGAGCCCCGCCGTCGGCGACCAGGGCGCGCTCGTCGACCGGGTCGGCGCGGCCGTCTCCGACCTCACGGCGGCGACGCTCGCCGGGACGCTGCGCGCGGTCGTCAGGGACGGCTGGGGCGCGCAGCTCCCCGCCCGGTTCGCGGTGATCGGGATGGGCCGCTTCGGCGGCCACGAACTGAGCTACGGATCCGACGCCGACGTGCTCTTCGTGTACGAACCGCGGGACGGGGCCGACGACCACGAGGCGGCCCAGGCCGCGAACAAGGTCGTCTCCGAGATGCGCCGTCTGCTCGCGCTGCCGAGCGCCGATCCGCCGCTCCTCATCGACGCGGACCTGCGCCCGGAGGGCAAGTCGGGCCCGGTCGTGCGCACGCTCAAGTCCTACGAGGCGTACTACCGCCGCTGGTCCCTCGTCTGGGAGTCACAGGCGCTGCTCCGAGCCCAACCCGTCGCGGGGGACGTCGAGTTGGGTGCTTCCTTCATCGATCTTGTCGACCCGATGCGGTATCCGGCCGAGGGGCTCGGCGACGACGCCGTGCGCGAGATCCGCCGGCTCAAGGCCCGCATGGAGTCGGAGCGGCTGCCGCGCGGCGCCGACCCCACCCTGCACACCAAACTGGGCCGCGGCGGCCTCTCCGACGTCGAGTGGACGGTGCAGCTGCTCCAGCTCCAGCACGGCTGGGCGGAACCGGGCCTGCGCACGACCAGGACCCGCGAGGCGCTGGCCGCCGCCTGCGCGGCGGAGCTGCTGCCGACGGAGGAGGCGGCGATCCTCGACGAGGCATGGGTGCTGGCGACCCGGGTGCGCAACGCGGTGATGCTGGTGCGCGGCCGGGCCGGCGACACGTTCCCCTCCGACGGGCGCGAGCTGGGCGCCGTGGGGCGGTATCTGGGGTACGACCCGGGACACGTCGGGGACATGCTGGACGACTACCGCCGGATCACCCGACGGGCCCGCGCCGTGATGGAGGAACGCTTCTACGGGGCGTAGGGCCGTCACACGGAGGGTTGCACCAGGCGCGGCAGCGCGTAGGGCAGCGAGCCGTACCAGAGCCGTGCCACGAGGATGCCGAAGGCCAGGCACAGCATGCCGCCCACCGCGTCCAGCCAGAAGTGGTTCGCGGTCGAGACGATGACCGTGAGGGTCAGCGCCGGGTACAGGAGGCCGAGCACCCGCACCCACGGCACCGATGCGAGCACGAAGATCGTCAGGCCGCACCACAGGGACCAGCCGATGTGCATCGACGGCATCGCCGCGTACTGGTTCGACATGTTCTTCAGGTTGCCGGAGGCCATCGACCCCCACGTCTGGTGGACGGCGACCGTGTCGATGAAGTGGCCGCCGGTCATCAGGCGCGGCGGGGCCAGCGGATAGAAGTAGTAGCCGACCAGCGCGACGGCGGTGGTGGCGAAGAGGGCCAGACGGGCCGCCGCGTAGCGGCCCGGATGGCAGCGGAACAGCCACACCAGTACACCGAGTGTGATGACGAAGTGCAGTGTCGCGTAGTAGTAGTTCATCCCGACGATGAGCCAAGTCACCGCGTTCACCGCGTGGTTGACGCTCTGCTCGACGGCGATTCCGAGGTGGTGCTCGACGCGCCAGATCCAGTCCGCGTTGCGCAACGCCTGCGCCTTCTGCTCCGGCACGGCGTTGCGGATCAGGGAGTAGGTCCAGTAACTCACCGCGATCAGAAGGATCTCGAACCAGAGCCGGGGACGCCGCGGCGTACGCAGGCGGCGCAGCAGGCCACGATCACCCTGCCCGGCGCGGTCCTCCGCGATGGGTGAGGTGGTGGGCCCCTGTCGGCCTTCCAGTGTCGTCAAGGTCGTTTCACCCATAGGCATAGAGTCTGCCAGATATCGGCCCTCGTCCGATCATCCCTCGGGCGGGTTCGCACCGCATCCTCTACGCCCTACGGACGAGGTCGGACCCCAGGGGACGAGGCGGTTGAACCCCGGACCACCAGTTCCGGCATGAACACGAATTCGCTGTGCGGCGCGGGCGTGCCGCCGACCTCCTCCAGCAACGTGTTGACGGCCGCCTGGCCCATCGCGTGCACGGGTTTACGGATCGTGGTCAGCGGCGGATCGGTGAAGGCGATGAGCGGCGAATCGTCGAAACCGACCACCGAGACGTCCGTCGGCACGTCCATGCCCCGCTCCCGTACCGCCCGCACGGCACCCAGTGCCATCATGTCGCTCGCGCAGATCACCGCCGTGCAGCCGCGGTCCAGGAGGGCGGCGGCCGCGGCCTGACCGCCCTCCAGCGTGTACAGGGAGTGCTGGACGAGGTCGCGCTCGACCTCGTCGGGGGAGAGAGCCAGGAGCTCCTTCATCGCCCGGACGAAGCCCTCGATCTTCCGCTGTACGGGCACGAAGCGGCGCGGACCGAGCGCCAGGCCGATCCGGGTGTGACCGAGCGAGACCAGGTGCGTCACCGCGAGCCGGGCCGCGGCCCGGTCGTCCGGCGAGATGAACGGAGCCGCCACCGCCGACGAGAACCCGTCGACGAGCACGAACGGGACACCCTGGCCGCGCAGCCGCTCGTAGCGGCGGGTGTCGGCCGTGGTGTCGGCGTGCAGCCCCGAGACGTAGATGATGCCGCTGACCCCGCGGTCGACGAGCATCTCCGTCAGTTCGTCCTCGGTGGAGCCACCGGGCGTCTGGGTGGCCAGGACCGGCGTGTACCCCTGGCGGGTCAGCGCCTGGACGACGACCTGGGCGAGCGCCGGGAAGATCGGGTTCTCGAGTTCGGGGGTGATCAGACCGACCAGGCCCGCACTGTGCCGGCGCAGCCGCACAGGACGTTCGTAGCCGAGCACGTCGAGAGCGGCGAGCACGGACTGACGGGTGGCCGCGGCGACCCCGGGCTTGCCGTTGAGCACGCGGCTGACGGTCGCTTCGCTGACCCCCGCTTGAGCTGCTATGTCGGCAAGACGTGCGGTCACGGGAGGGGACCTTACCGGTCACATGCCGTATTGCACACCGAGCGGGCACGGAGCGGGAAGTGCCGCGCGTGCCCCCCGGGTTGAGCGAGAGCCACCCGGATCGGTGAAGCTGCGCCGACGGGAGCCCCGCAGGGCGCGCCCGGCGGTAACTTGGAGCAGCGGGCCGAGGGGGCCCGCCCCGCTTCCCGCCCCGAGGGGTCGCCTCGTGAACGCCACCGCTCAGGGATCCAGGACGGACGGCAGCAGTACGGTCCTGGTCGTCGACGACACCGCCGCCAACCGCTACGCCATGGGCGCGGTCCTGAGCCGGGCCGGACACGTCGTCATCCCCGTCGCCTCCGCGGGCGAGGCCCTGCTCGAGCTCGACCTGCGGCTGCGGGCCGGATCCCTGCCCGACGTGGCGCTCGTCGACGTGGGCCTGCCCGATCTCAGCGGGTTCGAGCTGTGCCGCCGCGTCAAGGCGCTGCCCTCGCTCGCCGGGATCCCCGTCGTCCACTTCTCCGCCCGCCCTTCCGAGCCCGTCGACCGGTGCCGCGCGCTCGACGCGGGCGGCGAGGCGTATCTGTCGGTGCCCGCCGAGCCGGAGGAGATCCGCGCCGTGATCCGGGCCGCGCTGCGCGGCGCCCGTGAACTCGGGGACGCGCAGGCCCAGTTCGGCCGGCTCGAGCTGCTGTCCGAGGCGGTCGTCGACGTGCAGGGCGCGCGCTGCCTCGTCGAACTGGCCACCACATCGGCCGAGGCGACGGCCAGGCTCACCCAGCAGAGCGCCGCCGTGTTCGTCCTCGGTGACAACGGTGAGGTGCACACCGGTCTGTCCCGCCGCAGCGCGCACGCCGCCGTGCCCGACGCCGTCGCGCGCGGGCAGGCGGCCGCGATCGCCCGGCGCGTCATGTGCACCCGCGGCGGGGTGCGCAGCACGGTCGTACCCGAACCCATGTGGCCAGGAGCGTACTTCGGGCCCGGCGACGTACGGCTGGTGATCGCGCGCACCCGCGCGGGCGGCCTCCCGGTCTGCCTGGCCACCCCGGCAGCCGCCGACCCGGGCGGCTGGATCGGCCAGCTCGTCGCGCAGCTCGCCCGCGCCACCGCACTCGCCGCCGAACCCCTCCTCATGTACGAGCAGGAGCGCCATGTCGCCCTCACCCTGCAGCGGAGCTTCCTGCCCGCGCAGCTGCCCCGGCTGCCCGGCGTCGACATCGCCTTCCGCTACGTACCGGCGTCCCGGCAGACCGAGATAGGCGGCGACTTCTACACGGTGCTGCCCACCCCCGCCGGGGTCCTCGTCGGCATCGGCGACGTCGTCGGGCACTCGCTCGACGCGGCCACCGTCATGGTGGAGATCCGGCACGCGCTGCGCGCGTACAGCCTCGAGGACCCGAGCCCGGCCCGGCTCGTGACCCGGCTCGACCGGATGTTCCAGCACTACCACCAGGAGAGCACGGCCACCCTGTGCCTGGCCCTCGTCGACCCGCTGACCGGCCGCACCTCCGTCGCGAACGCGGGCCACATCCCGCCGCTGCGCGTGCCCTTGCGGGGACCGGCCCGCTATGCCGAGGCGTCGGGCCCGCTGCTCGGTCTCGGCCTGCCCCACCCCGAACCCACCGAGCTGATCCTCGCCCCGGGCGAGCGGCTCCTCATGGTCACCGACGGACTCATCGAGACCCGCGGCACCGACCTCTCCGTGTCGATGGCACAGCTGAGCGCCGCCGCGACGGACGCCCCGACCGCGCCCGACGCCTTGTGCGACACCCTGCTGTCCTGCTTCGGCAAGGACCGCGACGACGACATCGCCCTGCTGGCCCTGCGGCTCAACCCAGAGCTCTCTCCATGAGCGTCACCGCGTAACTGCTGCCGCCCGCACCGGACTTGAAGGGCTGTTCCCCTACGACGGTGTAGCCCCGGCGCTCGTAGTACGCGCGCAGCCGCGGGTTCGTCGACACGCAGTCGAGGCGGCAGTGCGTACGGCCCGTCTCGGCGATCCGCCGCTCGGCGTGCGCGAGCAGCTCGCCCCCGGTGCCGGGCGGTGCGCCGCGCCGCACCATCAACCGGTGCACGTAACCCGCGACGGGCGGCTGCGCGCCCCACGCCGGTTCGTCCGTCCACCACAGCTCGTAGCCGCCCGCGACCTGCCCGCCCGAGTCGGCGAGCCACACCTCACCCTCCTTCATCCGCAGCCGGAAATGCTCCTCGTCCTTGTCGCCCGGCCGCCACTGGTCGATGCCCTGGTCCACCATCCAGCGGGCCGCTCCGTCGTACAGGTCGACGAGTGTGCCGAGGTCGGCGGTGTCCGCTTCGCGGAACAAGAGTTGTGCGCTCATGCCGATCACCGTAAAGGTGGCCGGTGACAGCACCGCAGGCCGCCTCACTCACGGAGCACCCATGCCTCAGATCACCGTCGACTACTCCGCCGACCTCGACGACCGCCTCGACAGGGCCGGACTCGCCGGCGCCGTGCACCGGGCCTGCGTCGACCTCGTCGCCGCGCGGACCCCGGCCTGCAAGTCGCGGTTCCGGCGCACCGAGGAGACGGTCGTCGGCGACGGAGCCGAGGAGGCGGCCGTGGTGCACATCGAGATCGCCCTGCTCGCCGGACGCGCCGAGGAGGCCAAGGCGGCCCTCGCCGAGTCCGTACTCGCGCTGCTGCCCGAACACATCAAGGGCGCCGAGGGAGTCCATCTCTCCACGGAGGTAAGGGACTTGGAGCCCGCATACCGGTCGGCGCGCTCCTGAAGCTCTTAGGCGGGCACCAGCGCGGCGAGCCGGTTGAGCAGGTCCGTGAAGGGTCCCTCGGCCGGCTCGTCCGCGAGGATGTCGCGCAGCAGCGCCGCCATCTCCGTGTCGTACGCGGCGCTGACCGCGGCGAGCGCCGCGAAGTCGTGGACCAGCTGGAGCTGCAGCTCCTCGCGCGGGATGCGCCGCCCGTCCAGCCAGATCAGCGCCGTCGACTCGGCCAGCGAGATCCACGAGCGGACCACCAGCTCCAGGCGCGGGGACGGCTCCGCCACGTTCAGGTGCGCGAGGATCTGGACGTACGCGGCCTGGCGGACCGAGTCGATGAGCGCGTTCGTCGCCGAAGAGCCGACGGCGGGGCCACCGCGCATCAGCGCCGAGAAACCCGGGCCGTGCTCGTCCACGAAGGCGAAGAACCGGCCCATCACCCGCAGCAGCCGGGCACCGAGCGGCCCGTCCTGCGGCTCCTCGAACCGCCCCGCCAGATCCTCGGCCGCTCGCTTCAACGCGGCCTCGTACAGGCTGAGTTTGCCCGGGAAGTAGTGGTAGACCAGCGGCCGTGAGATGCCCGCGGCGGCCGCTATCTCGTCGATGGAGACCTCGTCGGGGGAGCGGTGGCTGAACAGTTCGAGGGCGACCCCGATCAGCTGCCGCCGCCGCTCCTCGACTCCCATTCTGCGCCGCACCCCGGTTGTCATACCGAACACTCTACCGAGCGGATCCGGCCCGACGGAGAGCCCCTCGGGCAGGCCCTACAGGTCCAGGACCAGGCGCTCACCGCGGGCCCGCGAGACGCAGATGAGCATCGAGTCGTCGCGCTCGGAGTCGGTGAGCAACTCGTCGCGGTGGTCGATCTCGCCCGCCAGGACTCGCTGTTGGCAGGTTCCGCAGAAGCCCTGCTCGCAGGAGTACGGGACATGGGGCAGCTCGGCGCGGACCGCCGCGAGGACCGTGCCGTCGGCCGGTACGTCCACGACCTTGCCGCTGCGCCGCAACTCGACCTCGAACGGCCCGTTCCCGTCGGCCGAGTTGCGCGGCGCGAACCGCTCCAGGTGCAGGGTGCGGCCGGCGGGCAGCGCCGACTCCACCGCCGCCATCAGCCCCTCGGGCCCGCAGCAGTACACGGCCGTGTCCGGCGCGGTGGCCGCGAGCACCGCGGCGAGATCCGGCAGCCCGTCCGCGTCCTCGGCGACCACGCTCACCCGGCATGCCTCGGCGCCGAGCTTCTCGACCTCCTCCAGGAACGGCATCGAGGCCCGCGTGCGTCCCCCGTAGAGCAGCTTCCAGTCGGCGCCGCGCGCCTCGGCCGCGCGCAGCATCGGCAGGATCGGGGTGATGCCGATGCCACCCGCGACGAAGAGAAGGGACGGCGCGTCCGCGGTGAGCGGGAACCGGTTGCGCGGTCCGCGCACCTCCACCTCCGCGCCCACCCGCACCTGCTCGTGCACCTCGCGCGACCCGCCGCGCCCGCCCTCGCCCGCCGGGATCAGCCGGGCCGCGACGGTGTACGACGACGTGTCCTCGGGGGCACCGCACAGCGAGTACTGCCGCACGAGCCCTGAGGGCAGTACGAGATCGAGGTGGGCGCCAGGCTGCCAGGCGGGCAGTCCGTGCCCCTCCAGGCGGAGCTGGACGACGCCGTCGGCTATCTCCTCGTGCCGGGTGACGAGCAGGCTCAGCGCGCGGGCCCGGGGCCGCCCGGAGGTCGGCTCCTCCAGGGCGGGCAGCGGCCACAGCGGCGACGCCCGCACGCGGCGGCGCAGCGCCCGCCGCACGACGAGCGCGGCGCCGGCGACGAGGGCGGCCCTGCGCAGGGTGCGGGGGGTTGCCAGGCGGCTCATCGGGCGGCTCCTGTGCGGGCTTCGGCGGCGGTCGCGGCAGGCGAGGAGGCCAGGTAGGCGACGGCCTGCTCGGTGTCGCCCTCCTGCTCGGGGTGGTAACTCCGGCTCAGATAGCGGGGGATGGACCGCACCATCGCGCCGGTCGACGGCAGCACGCCCTGCTTGCCGCCCCGGTGGAAGTCCTTGAAGGAGGCCTTGCCGTCCGTCAGCGTCGGATCGTTCTCCATGAAGAAGCGGGAGCCGCGCTGCCACAGGAAGACGAGCGCCGTGAACGCGGTGGCCCAGGTGCGCACGCGGCGCCGGTAGCTGCCGTCGAGGTGCTCGAACAACTCGAAGGCCACGGACCGGTGCTCGACCTCCTCCGCTCCGTGCCAGCGCAGCAGGTCGAGCATGGTGGGGTCGGCGCCGCGCTTGTCCAGCTCGTCCGCGTTCAGCACCCAGTTGCCCAGGAACGCGGTGTAGTGCTCGATCGCCGCTATCAGCGCGACCCGCTCCAGCAGCCACCACCGGCGCGCCTTGCCCGGCGGCAGCGTCCGGTCGCCGAGCAGCTTCTCGAAGAACCAGTCGACCTGCGCGGTGTACGGCGTCGGATCGAGGCCCTGCTCCTTCAGATGCGGCAGCACCTCATCATGGGCCTGCGAGTGCATGGCCTCCTGGCCGATGAACCCGATGACGTCCTCGCGCAGCCGGTCGTCCCTGATGAGGGGCAGGACCTGCTTGTAGACGTGCACGAACCAGCGCTCGCCCGCGGGCAGCAGCAGGTGCAGCACGTTGATGGTGTGCGTCGCGAAGGGGTCGTCCGGGAGCCAGTGCAAAGGGGTCCGGTCCCAGGCGAAGGACACCTGGCGTGCCTTCAGCGGGACGCGCGTATTAGACATGGCGTCAATGTACTGACGGGTAGGGGCGCGGGTACACCCCCTGGGCGGGACTTTTGTTGTTCAAGCCCCTCCGGACGGGTGCCGTCCAAGCCCTCCGGGCGTGTGCCGTTCAAGCCCTCCGGGCGGCTGTCTTTTAAGCCCCTCCGGCGATTGAGGAGCGGGGTCCGGGGCGGAGCCCCTGGGCTCAGCTACCGCAGGGCCGACACCTTGACCCCGCCAGAGGTGACCCCGGTCAGAGCCACGCCCGCGCCCCGCGCCACCCGCACGGCCAGCAAATTCCCGGAGCTGGTCGACCCGGCCGCGCTGACAGAGGCGACCTCCGAGCTACCCCCGGCAACCAGATACCAATTCCCCCCACGGGACTTCCAGCGAACCCCGGCCAAAACCCGCGGATCACGCCCACCGCAGGCGGCCGCCCCCTCGGACTTGGCCGCAACAACCGCAGCGGCAGCGCCAGGCGCCCGGAACAGCGCCAGCGTCCGCGGCCCGCCACCCCGCCACGTCTCGGCCCGGTTGCACATCCACTCGGCGGTCCCGTTCGCCTCCGGCAGGGCCTGTCGCGCGTACGCCCAGGAGTTGACGGTGCTCACCCCGTGCGAACGGGCCGCGGCGAGGGAGCAGGCGGTGGCCGCCCACGCGGCGGGCTTCGCCTCGCCCGGCGCGTCCGGGCGGCCCGACGTGAGATGCGCGGGCACGAGCTCGCCGAGGTCGGTGGAGTAGCGGGTACCGGCGGAGTCGGTGAGAGCGAGCGCGTGCCACGTCGTGCAGGGCTGCGCGGCCGGGGCGAGAGCCGGGCTCGGGAACGGCGACGTCACGCCGTCCTTCGTACGGGACAGACGCTGCGCCGCGGCGCCCGGCCTCAGCAGATCGCGGGCCGCCGCACCCGTCACCCAAGGGGCCGTCAGATAGCGGACGTTGCCGTCGGAGCGGTTGACGACCACGGCGCCCGCCTGCGGTCCCGTCGCCCCGTCCACCCGCGCGAAGTCGAGGGCGGCGCCGCTCGTGCCGCTCTTCGGTTCGGCGTAGCGGACGATGCGCAGACCGTCGTAGAGCAGCACGACGCGGGCCTGGTCGATCTCGCCCGCGTAGAGCAGCTGCGCGGGACCTGGCGGGGCGCCGGCCGGGGTGCCGGGGGTTGCCGACACCTGGACGGTCCCGCCGGGGCGCGCCCACACCGCGAGCGCACGGCGCAGCAGTGCCGTGTCGCCGGTGAGGGAGCCGCGCGCGGGCCACACGGAGAAGTCGGTGCGCGCCGACGTCTGCCACGCGGCAGCCGGTACCCGCGTCAACTTGCCGGGGTTCAGGGCGGCTTGGCCCGCCGGGTTCTGCGCGTACGGCGGAGCGGCCGCGCCGTCCGGGCTCCAGCCGGAGCCGGGCAGGCCGAGCAGCGCGCCGCACACCAGGAGAGCCGCGAGCGCCGCGACGGCCGCCTTGGCGTGCTGGCGGCGGCGCATCAGATCGGTCGGGCGCGCGTGCAGGGAGCAGGGGTCGAACTCCGGGGACTCGAGCAGCCCGTGCAGGACCTCGGTGCCGTCCGCCTCGGCCAGGGCGGCGGCCGCGGCCTCGCCGGTGCAGCCCGCCGCGGTCAGGACGGTGCGCACCGCGGCGGAGTCGAGGTGCTCCAGGCCGCGCAGCACGTACGCGGCGCGGGCCGGGCCGCTGAGCGCGGAAAGGCGCTGGTCCAGGGCGAGTTCGTCGGCGCCGCCGGACTTGGGGAAGAGCCGCAGCCCCCACACCTGCGGCAGCAGCGGCGGCAGCTGGGCCCGCTTGGGCCAGGCGGCGCGGCGCAGCGGAAGCCCCGCGTCGAGGGCGCTGCGCAGCACCCGCAGGCGTACGTAGGCATAGCCCGGGTCGCCGGTGCGTGGCGCGCTGCCGCGCTGGGCGGGGAGCGCCGGGGGCGCGGTCGCCGTGCGGCCGCGGGGGAGCGCCCGCTGGGTGAGGGAGTGGGCGGTCAGGACGCGGCGGTTGCGGCCCAGGCCGGGCGGCAGCACCAGGTAGGCGAGGCGGACGAGGCGGGGGTAGTGCTCGACCAGGGCCGCCTCGGCCTGCTCTACGTCGATGACGTCGGCGCTTCCGGGGCTTCCGGCACCGCGGGCACCGCCGGAGGGCGGGGAACTGGGTTGCTGCACCTTTGACTGCACGTTCAGCTGAACGAGCGAATCGTGGGATGGTCACCCCACTCCTCCGGCTGAATCGCCGGGACCCTTTATCCGGCCTCGACTACCCGGCCTCGACTACCCGGCCTCGACTACCCGGCCTCGACTACCCGGCCTCGACCAAGGCCCGTGCGTAGTTGGCCATCGACCGCTGATACCTCGGCATGTGCGGTGCCAGTGCTTCCAGTACCAGCGAAAGGCCTTCCCGGTCCCGGCCGAGGGACGACAGACACAGCGCCAGGCACCCGCGCACGGCATCGTCCAACTCGTCGCTGGGCGCGCTCAGTTCGGGTTCGAGCAGCGCCACACCTTCCTCCGGGCGGCCCATGTTCCGCAGGGAGCTGGACAGTTGGATCGTCGTGCGGCGTCTTCGATACCCGGTGAGGCCGAGCCGCAGCGCCTCCTGGTACAGCGGCACCGCCTGGTCGGAGTGGCCGGTCGAGTCGAACGCACTGGCCCGCTCGAAAGGCCTCACCGGGCTGTCGGCGGGCAGTTCGGCCACCAGCTTGTCGATGAGCGCGCGGAACTCCCCGGCCGACTCCTCGGTGTCGCCGTAGTTGCCGATCGTGGCCCACGCGGCGGCGATCCGCTCTTCCCAGTCACTGTTCTCGATACTCATCGGGCCACACTCGGAGATCAGCCGGTGGACGTCAACCGTTTCCGGATCACCGATACCGCCTCGTCCGGCACGCCGAGCCCTTCGCGCACGTACTTCTCGACGCTCCCGTACCGCGTCGCCACCTCCTCCTGGGCCGCCTGAAGGTAGCCGGGCACCACACCGATCACGGAGAGCGCCACCTCCGGGTCGCCGCCCTGCGCCACGAAGCCCTCGACGAGCGGGGCGAACGCCGCGCGCACCGCCGCGTTCACCGACAGGTACTCGGCCTCGATCGTGGCGTCGTCCGCGCCGAGCAGCGCGAGGATCACGGTCGCGCCCCAGCCGGTGCGGTCCTTGCCCGCGGTGCAGTGGAACAGGAGCGGGCCCGCGTCCGGCGCGGCCAGTTCGAGCAGCAGCGTGCGGTACGCGGCCCGCGCGGAGTCGGTGGAGACCAGCGCCCGGTAGGTGTCCGCGAAGATCGCCGCCGCCCTGCCGCCGCCCAACTCCCGCTCCGCGAGCGCCGGGTCGGAGAAGATCTCCTTCAGCTGGGCCGCCGCCGGCGCGACCCCGGCCTGGGCCAGCTTGTCGGCGAGCGCGTCGGCGACCAGCAGCCGCACCCCGTCAGGGGCTCGGTCGGGGTGGTCGGCCCGCTCGGCATCGGTGCGCAGATCCAGGATCGTGCGGATGCCGAGCGCCGCGAACGCCGGGTCCGCCGTGGGGTCGAGCCGGTCCAGCTGCCCGGAGCGGAAGACGAGTCCCGGGCGCACCCGGCGGCCGTCGGCCAGCGGGGTGCCGCCCAGGTCACGAAGGTTGGCCACGGTGGCGGCTGCGATGGGTTCGGCCATGGGCGGGACTCCCGTTCAGGTGCTCTGGTGCGTCCCGCCCAGTCTCTCCTACGCCCCTCCCGCCTACGTGATACGCCCCTCCCGCCTACGCGATGCCCCGCCCCCTTACGTGATACGCCCCTCCCGCCTACGCGATGCCCCGCCCCCTTACGTGATGGGCCGCTCCCGCTTACGTAAGCGCCCAGCCGCTGAACTCGACGGTGCCGCGCGCCCCGTTCCCGCCGTTCGTCGCGGTCATGAACAGGCCCACGTCCTGCGTCGCCGCCACCCCCGGTACGGGCACGGTCGCGACCGTGCGCCACGTGCTGCCGCCGTCCGTGGAGCAGGCGCCGGTGTACGACCCGTCGGACCGGCTCAGGCGCAGCAGCACGGGCGCCTTGATCCCGGTGATCCGCTTGTAGGTGTCGAGCGTCCCGTCACCGTTCGTGTCGTAGGAGAGCACCACACCGTTCGATGGCGTCACGGACAGATTGAGGAAGCCCGGTGATCCCGGGGTGGCGAGGGAGTTGCGGACGACGATGCCCGCGCGCGCCCACGCGCCCGTCACCGCCTGCGTGTCCACGCGCAGCACCACCGACGAGCCGTCCTGGAAGGCGCCCTCGCGGTACGCCGTGCCGAATTCCGTGGTCCCCTTCCACAGGTCCGCGCCGCCGCCGTCGATCGCGAACCGGTCCTCCAACTGCCCGAAGACAGCCGCGTTGTTGCTGTACGTCTTCCAGTCCTCGTCCAGCGGGCCCGCCTCGAAGAGCGTGCCCTTGTGCTCGTACGTGACCCGCTTCTCGCCCTGGGGCCCGTACTGGACGTCGATCGTGTACGGCAGCGGGCGCAGCGGCTTGTCGAGCGGGGTGCCCGGGGCGCTCGCCTGCCAGGACACGGTGCCCTTGCCGGCCGGGGCCACCCGCGGCAGCGACGTGCCGCGCTCGGGCGTCGCGTCGATGCCCTGCAGAGAGAAGTCGACGCGGCCCGTCGCCCGCAGCCCGTTGACGTTGCGGAAGGTGGCGGCCACGCGCGCGTGGCCGCCCGGCGGGAACGCGACAGGGTCGGCCGTGACCGTCACGGCACCCTGGTAGGGAGCCCGCGCGAGCACGTCCCGTACGCGCGAGGCCGTTCGGTACGCGTCCCCGTACGGGCGCAGCGGGTAGTCCTTGCGCTCCCGCGTCCACGGCTCCTCGAACGCGAACCAGTCGACCGCCGCGGGCGCCTGTCCCGCCGCGAGCGCGTCCTGCAGCGTGTCGAGCCACTTCTGCCAGCGCGGGAGGTAGAAGTCGGCGATCAGGCCGTGCCACTCGCGGTTGCCGTACTCGTGGAGGTTGCCCGGGTCGGAGGTGGCCCGGTCGCCCCACACGGTGATGAGGACCTTGGCGCAGCGCTCGAACTCCGCGCGCTCCGCGTCGCTCGTGGCCATGGTCCTGGCGTCCTGGATCCACGGGCCGAGCAGGAAGGCGCTGTGCGTGCCCGTGACGTCGTCGGTCAGGCGCATCAGCTTCAGCCACAGCGTGGCGAGGTCCTTGAAGCGGGCCTGGTCCTTGTCGGCGTACGCGGCCTTGAGCTGGGGCAGGAGCTGGCGGCTGCGGTGCGCGAGGGCCTGCCGGGCCACGTCGACGAGGTCGTACTTGTAGGCCTGGCTGCCCCGCAGGGACCCTGCCACGCCCAGGAGCCCGGTGAGCGCCGCGTCGAAGCGGCCCGGGTCGTAGGTGAGGGCGCGCGGCGCGTAGTAGGCGGCGCGGTCGGCGGCGAGGTCCGGGCGGGCGGCGAACAGTGAGTCGTGCGGGTCGGAGCGCTCCACGGCCGTCTGCTGGTACGCCGTCTCGTACAGGGCCTGCCAGGCGGCGCGGGCGTCCCGGTCGCGGCGGCCGTACCGGAAGTCGGCGTACCCGGCGAACCACTCGGCCCGGTCCAACTTGTCTTCTGTCCAGGCGAGTTCGGACCAGAGCTCGAAGGCGGCCGGGTCGCGGTCGGTGCCTTCCGGCAGGTACGCGGTGCCGGTGAGCGCACTGTTCGGCTTGTCCCGCCAGGCGAAGAACTTCTCGTTCCAGATGTGCGCGCGGGCCCCGATGGTCGTCCGGCCGCCGAAGTTGGGGATCGTGCCGAACGCGTACGGGGTGCCACCCCAGTCCTTCTCGCGGTCGGTGACGGAGGCGAAGCGGTCGGAGACCCCGTCGACGATCAGCATCTTCTTCTTGTCGATCGCGTCGAGGAGCGCGGGCAGCGGGTTCGCCTCCCAGCCGAGGATGACCCAGGTGGCTCCCGGCCGGTTCTTCTGCAGCGCGCTCTCCACGCCGCGCGCCGCGTCCGGGACCGGCACGTCGCCGGCGGTGCCGCCCTCGTGCAGCAGGTCCATCTTGAAGGCGTCGATCTCGCCGAAGAGGTCCTTCTGGTGGCCGTAGAACGATTCGGCGACCTGCGCGAAGGACGTGGTGCGCGGGTCGAGCCAGTCGGGGCGCTCGAAGCCGTGCCAGGTGCCCTGCGGGACGACGTGCGCGTCGCCGCCGTTGCGCTCCACGAACCCCTCGGGCACATGGCCGTAGTAGCCCGGCATGACGGGCTTCATCCCGAGTTCGCGCAACCGGTCGGTGATTTTCTTGCCCAACTCGGCGCGCTCCGCAATGAGTTCGGGCGAGAGCGGGCCGCCGTACCCGGAGAGGTTCTGCAGCAGCCACCACGGCTGGTGGGAGGGGGCAGGGAGCCAGGCCCGCGACTCCTCGTCGCTGTAGCCGAAGTCCTTCAGGACCCGGTGGTACACGGCTTCCATGCCTGCGATGACGAGCACCTCGTTGCAGCCGTGCAGCGCGAGCACGTCGATCATGCGCTCCCAGTACGCCCAGCCGGCGAACGGCGCCGTGTAGCCGTCGTTGGTGTCGTTGAGCGCGAACCGGTGGGGGAGCGCCGTCGACCGCTCCAGGCGGCGGACGGGCGCCGGGAGGGTGCGGGGCAGGTCCAGCTGGCTGCCGTTCCAGGCGATGTGGGTGCCGCAGACGTACTTCAGATACCAGTGGACCCCGGCGAGCAGGGTCGCCGGGGTCGTCCCGTACACCTCGACGCTGCCCCGCTTGCCGGAAACCCGGAACCGGTCCGCGCCGCCCTGCGGGGCGAGCAGTCTGAGCCGGAACTGATCCGCGTGATGCGGCAGTTGCCTTTTGAGCGCGGCGAGGGCCGGAGCCGTATCAAGTGCGTGCGGGGCCGCCTCGGCGGCCGGTGCGCCCACCCCGAGGGCCGTGCCGAGCCCGATGGCGCCTGCCGTGCCGAGAACCGTGCGTCGCGTTGGCGCGGACATACGTGTGAACCCCCTGCGTCGCGGATGGTGCGGCGCACGCTAACCGGGGCGCACGCCCGCGCTCAACGGTGCGTACGGAGCTGGCGGGATCGTGTCGGCGTACCAAGGACTTGTGGGACAGGAGTACGGGATGAAGAAGTTGCTGGTGGCAGGGGTCGCGGTGGTCGCGGCCGTGACCGGGTGCGGGGCGCACGACAACGGCTCGAAGATCCCCCGAACGGCCAGCGGCTCATTGGAGCAGCTGGCGCACACGGCGGGCTGCCGCCCGGACATTCAGACCGACGCGGACGAACTGCGTCAGGCCAACTGCGGCAAGGGAAGTGGCCGTTACGTTCTCGCCACCTTCGCCACCGACCGCGGCCAGGCCGAGTGGCTGGACGCGGCCGACGACTACGGCGGCACGTACCTCGTCGGCCGCAAGTGGATCGTGGTCGGCGCGGACCGGGTCGTGACAGAGCTGCGCGGCCGGCTCGGCGGGACCGTGGAGCGGTCCTCCTCGCACCACTCGATGAGCAGCGGTGGTGGGGGTCGCGAGGAGGGTGCCCGTACGGGGCACTCGGGTCACCACTGAGACGGCCGCGCAGCAGCCATGGTGGGGCGGATCGGTCAGGTGCAGCGATCGCCCCGGTTGATGCAGTTCGCGACGCGCTGCATCAGCTTGGCGTCGAAGACGTTGATGAAGTCGCCGTGGTCGGTGACGGGCTTGTGCAACTGCTCGGGGAACGAGTCGACGGCGAACCCCGGTCCCGGCGGCACGTTGTAGACGATGCGCTGCACCAGCTGCGGGATCGCCTTGAAGCCGCCGGGGCAGGCGCCGGTGCGCTGGTCCTCGAACGCGACGTGCGTACGGTGGTTGGCGCTGTCGGCGTTCGCCCCGTCCCAGCAGCTCTGGAACCGGAAGGAGCGCACGACCTTCGAACCCCGGGGGCAGATCGGGTACTTGTCCTTCAGCTGGCGGTTCTCGAAGCCGGTGCAGCTCCATGACGCGTTGGCGTTCGCGTTGCCGTTGGTGAAGGCCTTCGCGTCACCCGTGATGATCCGCAGGAAGCGCGGCATCGCCACGACCTTGCTCGTCGGATTCCCGTCGAATTGCAAGGTCACCGAGGACGGTGTCTGGATTTCCCCGACGTTCTGGTCCTTTCCGCCGCCGTCCGCGTTCGCGTCCGCTTCGGCCTTTCCGTTCTGCAGCCTGAGGACCGGCCAGTAATAGGTCGACTTGTCACCCTGATTGCGGCAGCTCGTCTGCCCGTTCGCAAGTTTGTCGTCACTGGCGAAAGCGTCCGTCGCCTGATTTCCTACGTAATCGTGCATATGGTGAGCGCCATTGCTCACTCCGGGCGCGACGATGACATTGTCCGGATTGAACTTGCCGTTCTCGTTGCGTCCGCAGGCCGTGGTGAAGGTGCCGCGCGACGCCGCGCGCTGGTTGCGGGCCGTGGCGACATTGGGCTGTACGGACTTGATGTCGACGAAGTCGCTCGCGTCGGGGCCGTTGGCGCTACCGGCGTTGCCGTTAGCCGCGTTGCCGTTACCGGCGTTGCCGCCGGCGGTGGCGGGCTGCTGCGACTGTTGCTGTTGTTGCTGTGACTGTTGTTGCTGTTGCGGCGGCTGCTGTTGCTGTTGAGGTTGCTGCTGTTCCGCTGACCGCCCGGTGCAGGCCGCCATCGCGTCGAGCTGCTGCGGCGGGTTGCCGCCGGAGCGCTGGATGTCCTGCCCGATGCGGCCCAGCGCGGCGCCTCGCTTGTCCTTCAGTGGACCCAGGATGCTGTTCTGCACGAAATTCGGGTCCTGCACGGCGGCCTGCCGGTTAGAGGCGAGCCGCTGATACGCCTCCGTGATCTGGCTGTCCATGGCGGCCAGCTCACCGTCGACCTGGCCGCGCGCGCTGTCGGGGACGTCGGGCAGGGCGTTGCCGACGTCCGGACAGTCGATGGTGGCCACTTGCTGCTGCTGTTGCTGCAGCTGTTGTTGTTGCTGCGTTTCGCTGCCCGCTTCCTGTCCCGAGTCCTCTTGGGCCGACGCATACACGTTGACCGCGACCAGCCCACCTCCGCCCAGGAGAAGTGCGGCTGACGCGATGGTCATCCGCGTCGCCAGCGAAGAGCGCCGTTTCCGTGAGGTGCGTCCCATGGGGCTACGTACGCAACGGGAGGCGGCCGTGTTCAATCGACCGCCCGGAATTCTCAGCGGCCTTGATCCAGATATGCGATGACCGCGAGCACGCGCCGATTGTCGTCATCGGAGACCGGCAGCCCCAGCTTGGCGAAGATATTCGACGTGTGCTTGGCAATGGCCCGCTCGGTGACCACCAATTGCCCGGCGATGGCCGCGTTCGACCGCCCCTGCGCCATCAGTTCCAGTACTTCCAGCTCGCGCGGGGTGAGCCCGCCGAGCGGCGGGTCCGTGGCCCGGCGCGACAGCAGTTGCTGGATCACCTGCGGGTCCATCGCGGTCCCGCCCGCGGCGACCCGCCGTACCGCGTCGATGAACTGGTCCGCGTCGAACACCCGGTCCTTCAGCAGATAACCGACCCCGCCGGTCCCGTCGGCGAGCAGTTCGCGCGCGTACAGCTGCTCCACGTGCTGCGAGAGCACGAGGACCGGCAGACCCGGCCGCTCCCGCCGCGCCGCGAGCGCGCACTGCAGCCCCTCGTCGGTGTGCGACGGCGGCAGCCGGACATCGACGACGGCGACGTCCGGCGCCAACTCCGCGAGCGCTCTGGTGAGTTCGGGCCCGCTCTCGACGGCCGCGGCGATCTCGAAGTCGTAGGCCTCGAGCATCCGCACCAGACCGTCCCGCAGCAGGAACAGGTCTTCGGCTAGGACAACACGCAAGGGATCTCCATGGTCACCATGGTCGGACCGCCCGCGGGGGAGCCGACGGCGAGGACACCGTCGAATGTACCCAGCCTGCGCTCGATCCCGCTCAGCCCGCCGCCGGACGCGATCACCGCGCCGCCCTTGCCGTTGTCGGTGACGGCGACCCGCAGACAGCCGTCGGCATGCGTGATGTCGACCCAGATCCGGTCGGCGCCCGCGTGCTTCACGGTGTTGGTGAGGGCCTCGCTGACGGCGAAGTACGCGGCCGACTCGACGGGCGCGTCGGCCCGCCCGGTCAGCTCCACCTCCACCTCGGTCGCCACCGGCAGGCGCAGCGCCAACGCCCGTACCGCGTCGCCGAGTCCGCGCTCGGCGAGCACCGGCGGATGGATTCCGCGCACCAGGTCCCGCAGCTCGGTGAGCGCCTCGGCGGACGACTGCCGGGCCTGTCCGAGCAGTTCCTTGGCCTTCGCGGGGTTCTTCTCGATCAGCGCCTCGATCGTGCCGAGGTCCATGCCCATGGCGACGAGCCGGGCCTGCGCCCCGTCGTGCAGATCGCGCTCGATGCGCCGCAGTTCGGCCGCCGAGGTGTCCACGGCGTCCCGCCGCGTCTCGGTCAACACCCTGACGCGCTGCTCCAGTTCACCGGCGGCGGGAGCGAGCACGTAGCGGGTCAGCTGGAAGTGCACCCGCAGCAGCGCGGGCGTGACGAAGACGCCGGTGGCGAGCAGCGCCGTCGCGAGCACCGCGGCCAGCAGGGCTGTTCCCTGACCGCTGATCGGCACGAACCCGTACCACCAGCCGACATGGGTGCCGTCGGTGAAGACCCGCCACAGCCCGGCCGCGAGGGCGTACCCCTCCAGCGGATAGAAGATCAGCGCCGCGGGCAGCAGCGCGGTGGCGAACCCGGCCGTCATGTCGACGAGCAGCCACCGCAGGTCCCGCCAGGTCGCCGGGTCCGCGAGCAGCAGCCGGCACCGCTCGGCCTGTCCCAGCACGCCGCCGCGCAGATCGTCCGGAAACGGCCGGTACGTTGCCGGGATCCGTACCCCGCACCACTCGGCGGCGACGGCCCGCCGCCAGTTCGCCCAGTGCCTAACGAGTCCGAGCACCCAGGGCGTGGTCAGGGCGCCGACCCCGGCCACGATGAGCAGGACCGACACCAGCGACAGCACGAACAGGGTGACCGACCCGGCGAGCCCGGCCACGGCGACCCCCAGCCCCCGCAACCCCGCCACCACGGCGCTCCGCGTCCTCGCGCCCATCAGCCGCACACTCCATCCGTCCCGCCCGACCCGACACCTCACAGTGTCGCCGCTGGAACGGCGCCGGTCAGTGGGTACGGCACCCGTACCGGGGTGTCACTGGGTACACCCCGCACCGTGGCTCAGCGGCCGGCCGGCGGCGCGTACTTGTATCCGACGCGGCGCACGGTCTGGATCACATTGCGGTGCTCGGCGCCCAGCTTGCGGCGCAGCCGGGCGACGTGGACATCGACCGTGCGGCCGTCGCCGACGTGCCCGTAGCCCCACACCGTCGTGACGAGCTGGTCGCGGGTGTGCACCCGGTGCGGATGCGCGACGAGGTGGGCAAGGAGCTCGAACTCCAGGTAGGTGAGGTCGAGTTGACGCCCCTGGACGTCGGCGGTGCGCTGCGCGCCGTCGATCCCGATGAGCACGTCACGCCCTTCGGGGCCCGCCGCGGGAGCGGGCTCGGCGGACTCGGCGGGGCCGGGCGGGACGGGCAGCAGCGGCTGCTGGTCGGCCGGTACGAGCACCAGGTAGCCGATCATCGGCGGCCGGCCCGGCAGCGTGGGCAGCGTGTGCGGCGGCGCGGGCAGCAGCGTGGCGCCCGGCGGCAGGAAGTCAGCCACGTTCACCAGGGGGGCGGCGGGGGCCACCTCGTTCCGGTCGACGGCGCGCAGCCTTGTGCGCGCGGGGGAGCCGGGGCCACCAGAAAGAGGGGCGGGAGAGGCAAGAGGGGCGAGGGAGCGGGCGTTAGCCATGAGTGGTCAACTCTTTCGCGCGAGAGGCCGTCTGAGGAAGGACGTACGTCGTGCGCGCGGGCCGAAGGCCGTACCGCGAGTCTTCGCTGGACGGTTTTAGAGGGCCGGCGCGTTCGTCGCGCGGCAACACACCCGGTCGAAGTCGTGATGCTGGCGGGAAGGCCAGAACGGCTCGAGGTCGTGACGACGACCCCGCGCGGTGGTGTTCTGGAATCCGGCCATGCCCATATTGAAGCAGATGCGGTACGCAAAGGAGAGAGCGCCCGCAGAAGATGCGGGCGCCCAGAGGTGCGACATGGCCGGAATCAGACCTGTCCGGCCTTCTCAAGCGCGGAGCAGCAGGTGTCGACGAGGAGCCGCGTGACGACGTACGGGTCGACGTTCGCGTTCGGGCGGCGGTCCTCGATGTAGCCCTTGCCGTCCTTCTCGACCTGCCACGGGATGCGGACCGAGGCGCCGCGGTCCGAGACGCCGTACGAGTACTCGTTCCACGGGGCGGTCTCGTGCAGGCCGGTCAGGCGGTCGTCGATGCCGGCGCCGTAGTGCTTCACGTGGTCCATGGGCTTGGAGCCCTCGCCGAGGGATTCGGCGGCGGTGATGATCGCCTCGTACCCCTCGCGCATCGCCTTCGTCGAGAAGTTGGTGTGCGCGCCTGCGCCGTTCCAGTCGCCCTTGACCGGCTTCGGGTCGAGGGTGGCCGAGACCTTGAAGTCCTCGGCGGTGCGGTACAGCAGCCAGCGGGCCACCCACAGCTGGTCGGAGACCTCCAGCGGGGCGAGCGGGCCGACCTGGAACTCCCACTGTCCTGGCATGACCTCGGCGTTGATGCCGGAGATGCCGAGTCCCGCCTTGAGGCAGTTGTCCAGGTGCGCCTCGACGACGTCACGGCCGTGGATCTCGTCCGTGCCGACACCGCAGTAGTAGCCGCCCTGCGCGGCGGGGAAGCCGCCGACCGGGAAGCCGAGCGGACGGTCGCCCTCGAAGAAGGTGTACTCCTGCTCGATGCCGAAGATCGGCTCCTGCGCGCCGAACCTCTCCTCGACCTCGGCGAGCGCGGCCCGCGTGTTGGACTCGTGCGGCGTCATGTCGATGTTGAGGACCTCGCACATGACGAGGATGTCGTCGCCGCCGCCGCGGATCGGGTCCGGGTAGACGGCGACCGGCTTGAGTACGCGGTCCGAGGCGTGGCCCTCGGCCTGGTTCGTCGAGGACCCGTCGAAGCCCCAGATCGGCAGCGCGTCCAGGCTTCCCGACCGCTCCGCCGCACCGGCGAATATCTTCGTCTTCGAGCGGAGCTTGGCCGTCGGCTCGGTGCCGTCGATCCAGATGTACTCAGCCTTGAACGTCACGGGCCACATCCTCAGTCACGGGTCGCTGTCTGCCGGGCAGCTTGTCAACGGGCGGTTTCCCGGCCATTGCCCGCTTGTGAACCGCGTGTTACCGGGGATGTCAGGCGCGCCGCCCCAGCGCGTCCCGTACCGCCTCCTCGCTGCGGCCCACCACAGCCGTGCCGTCGTCGGCCGTGATGATCGGGCGCTGGATCAGCTTCGGATGCGCGGCCAGGGCCTCGATCCACCGCTCGCGGGTGTCGGCGTCGCGCGCCCACGCCGCCAGCCCGAGCTCCTTCGCGACCGCTTCCTGGGTGCGGGTGATGTCCCACGGCTCCAGGCCGAGCCGGTCGAGGACGGCGCGGATCTCGTCGGGGGCGGGTACGTCCTCCAGGTAGCGGCGCACCGTGTAGTCGGCGCCCTCGGCGTCGAGCAGGGTGAGCGCGCCGCGGCACTTCGAGCAAGCCGGGTTGATCCAGATCTCCATGGTGCCAACGGTACGCGAGTTGCTTCACGCGGCGGCCTCAACTGGGGCCTGGCCAGCGGCTTTTGTCAGTGGGTGGCAGTAGAATAGAAGCAGTGTTCGAGGGCTTCGGGGGCTCTCGAGTTCGCGACAGGAGGATGCCTGTGCCGGCTGCCGCACCGATGCTGATGGATCTGCCGTACGCGCCACTCGCCAAGAGGCCGCTCCCCGCGGGACGGCCCCGTGACTGGTACATCACCCACAACCGACGCCTCAAGGCCATGCGCCTGGCGATAGCCCTGCTCGACTCGGGCGTCTACCTGCCGAACCAGGCCCACAACCGGAGGATCCGCTCCACGGCCGAGCTCATCGGCGTACATCCGCCGTCGGACACGACCTGTCACATGGTGCGGACGCTGATGCGGTACTGCCGCTGACCTGTCGCGCGACGCCCGGCGGCCGGAAGTTCCGGCCGCCGGGCTTTTCGCTGTCCGGGCCCCTCGCCCCCTGCCGGGAATTCACCTGTTTGCCGTACTTGGCATGCGGGCCCCCGAGGGAGCACCGTTGACTGGTGCGACCCGCAGTGGCGGGTCGAGCGGAGGTGTGGGGATGGGATACGTGCGAGGCATCCGAGGCGCCGGCGCGGTCCTGCTCGCGGTGGTCCTGACGGCCGGCGCGGCAGGCTGCTCCGACAGCGGCGACAGCCCGTCCGACGCCGCGTCCAAAGCCGGGGGCGTGCTGTCGTCCGCGACGGCCGAGGCGCAGAAGAAAGTCGACGAGTTCAAGGATGGCGCCGAGGCCAAGGACGATGTGAAAATCGGCGGCGTGACGAAGGACGACGGACGGGCCACCGTGCCGGTCAAGGTCACGAACAAGGCATCGTCCGCGAAGACGTATCTCGTCCTCGTCTCCTTCAAGGACAGCGGCGGCAAGCGCCTCGACACGGTCGCCCTCACCGTGAAGGACGTCGCGGGGGGCACGTCGCAGAAGGAGACCGCCCGCAGCCACCGCTCCCTCGACGGCCACGTCACCGCCGACATCCTCCGCGCGCTGCGTCACTGAACGAAGGGGCGCCCGCCATGAGCAGCCCCGCCGAACGCGCTGCCCAGGGCAAACGCGCCCGCAAGTACGCCCCGCGCTCCTCGCACGCCCCCTGGATCCCGGCCGCCGACCGCCCCGACCCGGTCGCGGTCCTGGAACGCCAGGGCGCCGACCGCCTGCCCGACCTGCTCCCGATCCGGTACGGGCGGATGGCGGCGAGCCCGTTCGCCTTCCTGCGCGGCGCCGCCGCCGTGATGGCCGGCGACCTCGCGGCGACACCCCACACCGGCCTGACCGTCCAGCTCTGCGGAGACGCCCACCTGTCGAACTTCGGCCTCTTCGCCTCGCCCGAACGCTCCCTCCTCTTCGACCTCGACGACTTCGACGAGACGTACCCGGGCCCCTTCGAATGGGACGTCAAGCGCCTCGCCGCCTCGACCGCCGTCGCCGCCCGTGACAACGGCCACTCCGACAAACAGGCCCACAGCGCGGTCCTCGCCTCCGTCGCCGCGTACCGCGTCAACATGCGCCGCCTGGCGGGCCTCGGCGAACTGGCCGTCTGGTACGAACACATCGACGCCCGGGCGCTGCTCCCGCTGGTGCGCTCCGCACGCCACCGCCGCCGTGCCGAGCACACCCTCGCCCAGGCCACGCGCCGCACCAGCCTGCACGCCCTCGCGCGGCTCACGGAGACCACCCCCGACGGCCGCCGCCGCATCGCCCACGACCCGCCGCTCCTGGAACCCGCGGGAATCAGCGACGCCGCCGCCCTGCGCAAGATGTTCGGCGACTACCGCTCCACGCTCGCCGAGGACCGCCGCCGCCTCCTCGACCGTTACCGGTTCGTCGACGCGGCCCGCAAGGTCGTCGGCGTCAGCAGCGTCGGCACCCGCTGCTTCGTCGTCCTGCTCGCCGGCCGGGACCCCGACGACCCGCTCTTCCTCCAGATCAAGGAGGCGACCCGCTCCGTGATCGAGGAACACATCCCCTACCACGGCCCGTACCTCCACCCCGGCCACCGCGTGGTCTCGGGACAGCGCCTGATGCAGGCCGCGGGCGACATCTTCCTCGGTTGGATGACGGGCCCCCAGGGCCGCGCCTTCTACTGGCGGCAGCTGCGCGACATGAAGGGCTCGGCGGACATCGCGGCCATGCCCCCCGACGAACTCCTCGCCTACGCACGACTCTGCGGCACCGCGCTCTCCCGCGCCCACGCCCGCTCCGGCGACCGCATCGCCATCGCCGCGTATCTGGGCGGCGCGGACACCTTCGACCGGGCGACCGCCGCGTTCGCGCTCCGCTACGCCGATCAGACCACCAGGGACCACGACGCACTGTGCGGCGCGATCTCGGCCGGCGTCCTCACCGCCAGGCCGGGCGCGTGAGGCGGAGCGCGGCCCACGCCACGCTGTGCGAAGCCGCCCGGAGGGCTACGCTCGGCGACGTGCCGCCACAGCCTCCCGGAGCCGTCCCGGACAACTTCGCCGTCGTCGCCGTCGCCACGTCCGCGGGCGGCATCCACGGCTTGATCACCCTGCTCGGCGGGCTCGACGCCGAGCTGCCCGTGCCCGTCCTCGTCGTCCAGCATCTGGACCCCCGGCACCGCACCGTCCTCGCCGAGATCCTGGACCGCCGGGCCAACCTCGCCGTCAAACTCGCCGAACAGGACGAGACGGCCCAGGCCGGAACCGTCTACATCGCGCCGCCCGACCGGCACCTCCTCGTCGGACCCGGCGGCACGCTCTCCCTCTCCCGCAGCGAACTCGTCCACTTCCTGCGCCCCTCCGCCGACCTGCTCTTCGAGTCCGTCGCCGGGGCATACGGCCCCCGTGCCATAGCCGTCGTCCTGACCGGTACCGGAAACGACGGGGCCATGGGAGTCGACGCCGTGAAGTCGCGGGGCGGTACCGTGATCGCGCAGGACCCGCAGAGCGCGGAGTTCCGAGGCATGCCGGAGGCCGCAGTGGGTACGGGAGCTGTGGACTTTGTGCTACCTCTGGAGGAAATTCCCGCGGTGATCCGCGGCCTTGTCGAGATCAAGAAGCAGTAGGTAGGCAACGATGAGCGAGGCGCCCCGAGAGCAGGAGACGGACGAGGAGCTGGAGGACCTTCTCGGATTCCTCAGGGACGCCCGCGGTTTCGACTTCACCGGGTACAAGCGCTCCTCCCTGGGCCGCCGCATCCGCAAGCGGATGGCCGACGTCGGCATCGACGAGTACGCCGACTACCGCGACCAGCTCGAGACGAACGCCGACGAATTCAGCGCTCTCTTCAACACCATCCTCATCAACGTCACCTCCATCTTCCGCGACGCGGACGCCTGGACGTACCTGCAGCGCGAGGTACTCCCCGAACTCATCGCCGGGCTCGACCCGGCGGAAGAGATCCGGGTGTGGAGCGCCGGCTGCTCAAGCGGCGAGGAGGCGTACTCGCTGGCCATCATGTTCGCGGAGGCTCTCGGTCTCGCCGAGGCCCTGACCCGCGTAAAGATCTACGGCACCGACGTCGACGAGGAAGCGCTGCGCGACGCCCGCGCGGGTCTGTACCCGGCCAGAAGCCTGGAGTCGCTCGCCCCCGAGCTGCGCGACAAGTACTTCGAGCAGAACGGCTCGCAGTACAGTTTCCGGTCCGATCTGCGCCGCCGGGTCATCTTCGGCCGTCACGACATCACCCGCGACGCTCCCATCTCCCGCCTCGACCTGCTGGTCTGCCGCAACGCGTTGATGTACTTCAACGTCGAGGCGCAGACCCAGATCGTCGACCGGTTCCACTTCGCGCTGCGCGAGACCGGCTTCTTGTTCCTCGGCAAGGCCGAGATGCTGCTCAACGACGCGGATCGGTTCGACGTCGTCAGCATGCGCCAGCGCATCTTCCGCCGCCGCCGGGGCTCCGCCGTGACCGCGCAGTACCAGCCTCCCGCGCCCAAGATGCGCACGGGATTCGGCGGGGAGATGCTGACAATGGCCAGGAACCGGCAGTTGCGCGACCTGATCCTCGACGCCGCGCCCGGCGCCGCCCTCGCGGTCGACGCCGAGGGCGTCGTCGTCCTCATCAACAACCATGCCCGCGTCCAGTTCGGCCTGACCACCAACGACATCGGCCGCCCCTTCCAGGACCTGGAGATCTCCTACCGCCCGGTCGAACTGCGCTCACTGATCGACCAGGCCACCCACGAGCGCCGCACCCTGCGGGTGAACGGGGCGGAGCGCAGGGTCGGCGAGGACCTCCAGTACTTCGACATCCTGGTCCAGCCGCTGGTCGGCGGCGGCGGCCTGCCCTCCGTCACGCACATCTCGTTCACCGACGTCACCGTCACCACCCAGCTCAAGTCCGAGGTCAAGCGCGTACGCGAGGACCTTGAGACGGCGTACGAGGAACTCCAGTCCACGAATGAGGAGTTGGAGACGACGAACGAGGAACTCCAGTCCTCGATCGAGGAGTTGGAGACGACGAACGAGGAACTCCAGTCCACGAACGAGGAACTGGAGACCACGAACGAGGAGCTCCAGTCCGGGAACGAGGAGCTGGAGACCATGAACGAGGAGATGCGCATCCGCAGCGAGGAGCTGGACGAGACCCGCGCCTTCCTCGAGGGAGTCCTCACCTCCATCGCGGCCGCCGTCGTCGTCCTCGACAAGGACCTCAACGTCAAGAGCTGGAACCGGGGCGCCGCCGAGCTGTGGGGCCTGCGCCAGGACGAGGTGCTCGACGAGCCCTTCTTCCGCCTCGACTTCGGTCTGCCCACCCAGCAGTTGTTCGCCGTGGTGGAGGAGTGCGTCAAGACCCGTAAGCGCGGTAATCCCGTGGAGATCGACGCGGTCAACCGGCTGGGCCGTGGCATCGGCTGCACCGTGCAGTGCAGCCCGTTCGACGGCCACCGCGGCGGGGGGGTCGTCCTCTTGATGGAAGAAGGCGGAAGCGGCGACACGGTCTGACTGGCCGGGCGTATTCTCGGGATATGGAGCCCAAGGCCGGTTCACCGACGCAGGCCGCGCTTGCCTGGCAGCGCGCGGTCCGGGCCCGGGAGCGTGCCGACCGGGCCGCCGAACTCGCGGAGCGCTACGAGTCGCTGGCGGAAGGATCCTTCGACAGTCTGTACCAGCGCCTCGCCCTTATCCACCGCTCCACCGCCGCCCGCCATCGGGTCGCGGCGGAGCTCCTCGAGGGGCACGCCCGCCGGGCCCGCCAGTGGGTCCGTGACGGCGGCCCGCCGCCCCTGTTCATGACGGGTGTCGCCGAGGTGTGCGGCACGAGCAGCGTCGCCGTGGTCCTCGTCGACCGTGAGCGCAACCAGCTCGCGATCGCCACATCCGACCAGCCCTCGTGCACCGCACAGGACCTGGAGTTCGTCATGGGCGAAGGCCCGGCGGGCGACGCGGTGCGCGACTGCCGCCCGGTCGAGGTGTCGGAGGCCGCCCTGACCTCGCGCTGGCCGGGCTACGGCCCGGCCGTCAGAGCACTCGGCATCGGCCAGGTGGTGGCCGTGCCGCTGCAGGTGCCCGGCGAGTGCATCGGCGCCCTCGCGGTCTTCGACCCGCGCCCCGACACCGCGTCCACGACGCTTTTCACCGAGGTCGCGGATGCGTTGACCAGAAGTGTGTTGCTCGGCCAGGACGCGGTACCCGGTCTGTTCGGCGGCATCGACTACCGGGCCGTCGTGCACCAGGCCGCGGGCATGGCAGCCGTGCAGTTGAACTGTCAGGTCGCGGATGCACTGGAAATGGTCAAAGCGCGCGCATTCGCCGATGGACGCCGCATCGGGGACGTCGCCCGGGATATCGTCCACGGACAATTGAAACTCGGCTGAGAGGTCTTCCACCGTGACGCTGCAGGAGCAGGAACTCGCCGCGGTCTTCGCCCATTTGACGGAGGAAGCCGCACGTGATCCGCTCGATACGCAGACCCTCCTCGCCACCTTGGTGGAGGGCGGCAGAAGGCTGTTCGACGCACTGGGCGCGACCGTGCAGTACTCACCCGGTGGCAACTCGGCCATCCAGACCGACGGTACCGACGACGCTCTGCGGGCCCTCGCGGCGGAGGCCGCGGGCTGGCAGGAGGGCCCCGGCTACGACGTCCGTACGACGGGCTGCGCCCTCATCGACGTGGACGTGACGATACAGCCGACGCGGGCCCGCTGGCCGCGCTGGACCGCACGCGTCAGGGACCTGGGGCACGGCCGGGTCACCGCCCTGCCGCTGCCCGCCAAGGACGGCCCGGCCGGTGCCCTCGTCCTGTTCGGCCCGCACAGCGGCAGCCTCGACGAGAAAGCCCTGTCGTTGGCCCGCTCCTTCGCCGACGCCGCGGCCAGCACACTCTCGCTCCAGCGTGAGGTGACCGAAAGCCGGGTCCTGGCAGGCCAGTTGGAGCATGCACTGTCCAGCAGGGTCGTTGTCGAACAGGCCAAGGGCATCCTCGCCGCCCTGCACGGCCTCTCCCTCGACGAGGCCTTCAACCGCCTGCGCCGCCACGCGCGCTCGCACCAGCGCAAGGTCCAGGACGTGGCCCGCGAGATCGTCGAGGGCCGCGACTTCCCCATCGACCCCTAACGAGCACGGGTCAAGGCGAAGCGACCGGGGCCTGCGCCGACACGGCCCCGGCCCCCTCCTCGGCGGCCCGCGCCTTCTCGCGGGCGGCCCGCGCCATCTCCCGCAGCGCGTCCTCCTCCTCGTTGCTCAGCGAGGTCTGCACCAACTGCCCGCCGTACGCGGCGATCTCGGGTACGACCTTGTCCTGGGCGGCCTGCTTCACCAGCACGAACAGCGCTGCGGCGCCCGGCCGCAGATTCTGGCTGAGCTCCTTCATGAAGTCGTCGTTGATCCCAGTGTCCGTGACGGCCCCGCCGGCCGCACCGGCCGCCGCCCCCACCGCGGCGCCCAGGAGTGGCACGAGGAACAGCAGCCCGATGACGCCACCCCACAGCGCCCCGCCCGCGGCGCCCACCGCCGTGTGATTCACGGCCTGGTGCAGCTTGATCGTGCCGTCGCTCTCCCGCCGCTCGACCACCACGATGTCCTCGAGCTCGACGAGGTGCTCCTTGGACATCGACAACAACTTGTCGCGAACCTGGTCGGCGGTGGCGAGGTCGTCGTAGGCGACGACGAACAGATTGCTCATGACAGCACTCCTCCGAGACGTTCACGCGTATGCGACTTCGCCCGATTTTAGGGCGATTTCGACCCACTCGCCTGGGGAGCTCAGAGGGCCACACGCGCGGCCGTGACCTGCCCTAAGCGACCTTGACCACGAACTTGCCCTGCACGCCGCCCGCCTCCAGTGCACGGTGTGCCGCCACCGTTTCCTGCAGAGGGAAGACCGTGTCCACCGCCGGGCGCAGTTTGCCCTCGACCACGTGGCGGGCGAGGTCGTCGAGCTCCTCTCGCTTGGGGTTGCCGCTGAAGAAGCGCACCCGGCCGCGGCCATGAACCGCACTGGCCATGAGGTAGCCCAGCGACGCGGCAGGACGTGTCGGATCGAAGGCGATGGTGACCATGCGCCCACCCGGATTCAGCAGGCGCCGGAAACTCCGCAGATCGGTCCCCACCGTGTCCAGGACCACATCGAAGCGGCCCAGTTCCCCAGAAGGTACGGCCCGGTGGTCAACTGCCTTGTGAGCGCCGAGACCGCGGACGAAGTCGAGGTTGGTGGCACGGGCGAGGGCCGTGACCTCGGCGCCGTACGCCCGCCCGAGCTGTACGGCGGCATTGCCGACACCGCCCGCCGCGCCCCGCACCAGGAGGCGTTCGCCGGCCCGCAGCCCGGCTTTGTCCCGCAGGGCGGTGACGGCTGTGGTGGCCACCGGCAGCGCCGCGGCGTCCACCAGGTCCAGCCCGTCGGGGACCCGGCCGAGCCGCCCGGCCGGTACGGTCACGTACTCAGCGGCGCTGCCGAACCCGGACGCGCGCCCCAGGACGCCCCATACTCGGTCACCGACCGTGGCCTCCGTCGCACCGGCGCCGAGTGCGACGACTTCGCCGGTGAAGTCCAATCCGACGCGCTGGGGGAATTTCCGGCCGGTCACGAGGCGGAGACGGCCGGCACGGGCTGCCAGCTCGCCGCCGTTGACGCTGAACGCGCGCACCCGCACGAGCGCCTGCCCCGGTGTCGGCTCGGGGCGCGTCACCTGGCCCACGTACAGCACGTCGGGGCTGCCGTAGCGGTCGAAGAGCACTGCTCTCATCATGTGGTCATTCATCGTTCCACCTTTGCGGCCGGGGCCATGTGAGGACGTGTCTGACGTGGACCGTAAGCTCATAAACGGACGAGATCGTCCACTTGATCCGGAAGTGAGAGGCACCGATGACCGAATCCTCTCGGATCAAAAACCCGGACGGGGTGCGGGCGGATGCCCGACGCAACCGGGAGCGTGTCCTTGTCGCCGCCCGTGCGGTATTCGCCGAGCGCGGGATCGACGCGCCGATGGCGACCGTGGCCCGCCGGGCCGGGGTCGGCGTAGCGACGCTGTACCGGCACTTCCCGACCCGGGACGCCCTGGTGCGAGGCGCGTTCACGCAGCAGATGGAGACCTGCGCACGGACGCTCACCGAGGCTCTTGCCGACCCTGACCCCTGGCGGGGATTCCAACGGCTGGTCGAGACGGTCTGCGCGCTTCAGCGGGAGGAGCGGGGGTTCCCCGCCGCGTTCGTCGCGGCCTTCCCGGACAGCACGGTGGAGCACGCACCGTCCCGGGAACGCGCCGAAAGGGACCTCATGACCCTGGTACGCAGGGCCCAGGCGACGGGTGCGCTGCGAGCCGACTTCCACCCGACCGACCTCGCCGTGGCCCTGGTGGCCCACTGCGGTCTGGTGTCCGCCCTGCCGGAAGACGGCGCGGCCTCCCGGCGTCTGATCGCCTACCTGCTCCAGTCGTTCCGCGCCGATGCGGCCAACGGGCCCCTGCCGCCGCCGACTTCGCTGTCACTGCACAGTTTCCCCCTTGAGGCATCGTCCCGTCGATGACCGCTGGGCGAAAGACGAGAGGGGGGCGCCGGCCGCTGGGCTGGGGACGTCATGGAAAGGGCCGTCGGCCGCGCCTTCCGAGAGCGGAAGAACACGGCCGACGGCCCAGAGACGGCCCAGGGGAGCGGAAACCCGCTCTGACCTGTGGCGTTCTTAAATGTCGAAGTAGAGATAAGAAGTGCTTCTGACCAGTACCTTTCACCCTCTGGCATTGGGGGCGGTGCACAACCGGTGCACGACAGAGCAGGGCCGGCCGGAGCCTGTATGGCTCACTTCGGCACGGGATGTCCCACGAGAGGTCGCAGCTCGTCCGGCCAGCGACCTGGGGCCAAGCTATTGCCGGTCATCTCCTGCCTCGCGCCAGGTGCGCCGAATCTCATGCCATGCGCGGATGATCGCTGGCACTTTCCCCAGCGCCTCGTGGAGCTGCGAGAGCGCGATAACGACTGCTCCGAACGCGGCCAGAACGGACAGCACGATGGCATCCCAGTTCATCAGTGGCTCCCCTCGTCAGAGGAGCGAGCTGCGCCCGAGGCATCGGAAGGCGACGCGACGTCCGGGCTGTGCTCGGGCAGAACCCGATCGAGCCACCTGATGGGAGCACCCAATTCTGCAAGCTTGATCCGGGTGCCGCCCGTGTAGACGCCTGGTCCGTGACGGAAACGTAGTTGTAGACCGCCACTGTTCATACCGCGGTGCAGGAGGTCATACGTGCATTGCAGGGTGTACGTGCTGTCACCGAGTTCTTGCTCCGGCCTGCAAGAGCAGTACTGGCGCTCGATATGGAGAGGCAAGCCCCATACGGGGTCCATGAGGTGTCGCAGAAAGACTTCGTGCTCGAGCCTGATGCCACGCACCGTGTCTAGCTCGAAGATCCATTCGTCGCCGGTGATCCAGGAGCGTGTTGAGTATGCGGTGCTGGCCGTCTGGAAGATGGCGATACGGCGTAGCAGCGCTGATCCGAGCCAATCGAGGCCACGCTCGGCCTTCCACGTCTCTGGGTAGTCACGGATGTGCTCTTCCTCGAAGGTGGTCAGCTTTGGCTGCTGCCAGAGCGGCGGGGCTTCGGCCTTCTCGTATCGAAGTCGACGTTCATCGAGCTCCTCAGCCCAATCCGTCCCGGGGATGCCGCGCAGCACGAGGTGGCATTCGCTGTCAACGAGTGTGAGGTGCAGGTCTGATCCGTCGATGCCAACAACTCGAAGGCCAACGACGCCATTTACTTGTACGCCTGGCTCGGCGCTGGGCAACAGCTGGTCGAGGGCATGGCCACTGAGGGCATACGAGGTGCCGTTGCTGAGTGTGGTGTGGCTGTCGAGGTGCGCGACCGCAGATTTGGTTGTGGACTGCACGTGCGAGAGCCCGAGGGGATGGGCCCACCACTGGCCTCCGCTGCAAAGTTTGGCAAATGCCTCAGCTTCGAGATGCGCTTGTTGCAGCGGGCCGGAATGAATCGGGTGGCGATTGTCCCTGCCACGCATCACTTTCTTCGCCACGGCGAAGGGTTCGCCCGTGTAGAGCTGCTGTGTCCTCGCGAGCTTCTCGAGCCGCCCACCGCTGGTCATGTGCGATCCGTCCCCGGAATACCGTCGCCCCTCGGCATCCGACAACTGATCTGCACGCCCTGCATGAGGGCATAGGTGAACAGTGCGATGCGCTGTGCAGGTGGGGCTATGGCTCCTTAACCCCTGGATGATCCGGCAACGGGGCGAAGCAGGATCAGGGGCGGCCCCCTGGAGGCCACAGCTGAGTGTGGAGGAAGACGGCTGCCAGGCGCAAGTGTTGATGGACGGCAGGCTCCCGTGGTTGCCAAGCGTGCGGTGGCGCCTATTTCAGCCAAGTGCATTCAACTCGTGGTCTGCCCACCTGGTTCGTTGCGAGACTCGATGGAGCAGGGCGTTTGCTCAACTCGGGGGTGTGTGATGGCAGGGCGTTCCGGTCAGTACTATCGCGCTGGCCACATGGTGAATCGGCCCACAGGCGGCCGTAAACGACCGAAGAAGAAGACATGGGCCGGTGTTGCTGCTGTGGCCCTGCTGCTCCTTGGGGCGAAGCTCGGGCTCTTCTCCGGCAGTGGCGATGACGGAAGCACTACTCAGAAGACGGACAAGCCATCCGCTACCTCCTCACCTGCAAGGAAGTAGCGTCCCGTTGCTTGCTGCAGTTCGCGGCGCTGGTCTTGCGTCAGCGGCTGGTGCGCTTCGTCGGTGACTGCTTGCGTAGACCAATGGCCTTGAGCCTGGTGCGTAGTGAACTCGACGAGCCCCGCTCTGGAGCTGGAGCTGGAGCTGGAGCGGGTGCGACGGTCGAAGGAGTTTGGGCTGAGGCAGCGCTGAGTCGTTCCCAGGCTGCTTTCCATCGGTCGACATGGTCATCAGGCACACCGCACGAAGAGAGGTACGTCTCGATCGTTTTAGTCCACCGGTGGGGAAGGTCCTCGCGGTTGAGGAGTCGACTGATGCTGCCTGCTGACAGTGGCGCAGGGGAGTTCTCGCTCAGCTCGCGTTGCGTCAGGCCGCTGATCGCACGGATCATGCCAAGCGCGTGAATGAACTCGGAAGCGTCCAAGAACCGATCCGCGTCAGGCCAGGCGGAGCTAGTGTCCCGCGTCGGAGATCCGTCGTTAGTTTGTGTATGACTGCTTCTGCGGATGTGCCGGTGCCTCGTCGTGGTCCGAAGTTGGAACCGT
>NZ_JBIWKA010000012.1:0-323966 GCF_044765445.1 Streptomyces sp. NPDC102467
AGAAACCGACCCCGTTCACCTGGACCAAAACAGCCGAAGAAATCCTCGACTCACTCGCCCGCTTCTGCCAACGGATCTCCGGCGCGGGACACTAGGGCCTGTCTGACAATTCCCGTCTGCCCCGCGACGCCTGGCACGCACTCTCGCCGCACCGGGCGCAAGGCCAAGTACGTCCAGTACGAGGCCTTGCACCCGGCACGCCGAGAGCACGCACCAGACGCCGCGGGGCCGCCCTCCGGGCAACGACGGGAATTGTCAGACAGGCCCTAGGAACAGCGGCGGCGCTCACTCGGCGTCGTGGAAGACGAGCCCCAGCGTGTGCCGGCGGCCCGAGCGGACCGTGCTCACGCCGTGCCGCATGGGGCCGTTCGCCCAGCCGCGCACCGAGCGCACCGGCCGGTCCCGCGTCGTGAACACCAGCGCGTGCCCCTGCGAGAGCGTCGTGGCGAAACCGCGCGACTGCGCGCGAGGCCGCTGCTCGGTCATCAGGAACTCGCCGCCGCGATAATCCGCGCCCGGCTCGTCCAGACCGATCACGACCTGCAGCGGGAAGACCAACTCGCCGTACAGATCACGGTGCAGCGCGTTCCAGTCGCCAGGACCGTAACGCAGCAGGATCGGCGTCGGCCGCCGCTGGCCCGCCGCGTGACACCGCTCCAGCCAGGCGTCGAGCGCGTCCGGCCAGGGCGCGGGCCGGTTCAGGCGCCGCGCCCAGGACCGCGCGATCGGCAGCAGCCGCGGATAGAACGCGGCGCGCATCTCCTGGACGAGATCGGGCAACGGGTGCTCGAAGTAGCGGTACTGGCCCTGGCCGAACCGGTAGCGGGCCATGTCGACGGTCGACCGGAAGCGGGCCACGTCGTCATAGAGCGCGGCGACGGACCTGCACTCGGCCGGGGTGAGCACCGGCCGTGAGGTCAGGGCGCTGCCGGACGCGTCCAGCTCTCCGGCGAGCTCGGCCCAGTCGAGGCCGTCGAGCCGGTCCTGCGCCGTGCCGACAGGCCTGCTCGTGTGGGTGCTGGTCATGGGATGCGTTCCTGTCACGAAAGGGGAAGCTGTGCGGGCAGGGCGCCTTCGAGAACGAGCAACTGCTCCTTCCTGGCCACACCGGCGGCGTACCCCTTGAGGGTTCCGTCGGCGCCGATGACCCGGTGGCAGGGGCGCACGATCAGGAGCGGGTTGCGACCGATCGCGGCACCGAGGTCACGCACCGCGCCACGCGGAACTCCGAGGTGCCCGGCCAGGGCTCCGTACGTCGTCGTGGTGCCGTACGGGATCGCCTCCAGGGCGCTCCACACACGGCGCTCGAAGGCGTCGCCGTACGGGGTGAAAGCGAGGTCGAAGCCGGTGCGCCGCCCGTCGAAGTAGGCGTCCAATTGCTCGGCCAGCGCTGTGAAGGCGTCCGGCGCGTGCCGCCACTCCTCGCGGACGGCGGCGCGGCGCCGCCCCGGCAGGGACAGGGAGACCAGCGCCGTCCCGCCGGGCGCCCGCGCCGACTCCTCGCCGACGGCCACCATGTCGCCCAGCGGCCCGGACAGCGTCGCGTACAGGAGGGTGGCCTCTTCGGGGAAGGCCCCTGCTGCGGGGCCGGATGTCTGCTGCATGCCTCAAGACTGCTCGCGTGCGCGAGAGCATGCTGGCGGGAATCGGACGCGGAGTCCTGTGCGGTAGTGTGACCGGGCCCAAGAGAGCCACGAGGGACCGAGGAGGTGAGTCCGATCACTGCTGTGTCAGGTCGGGAGCTCCCTTCTCCTGTCGTACGCACCGTCCGCGCGCACTGAGCGGGACGGCGGCCGTTCGACGCCCGGGAGCCCCATCGGCTTCCCGAGAGGTCATACATCAGCCATGTCGCTTCCCCCGTCGCCCCTCTCCCCGTCCTCCCCGCTCCCTGCCGAGCCGCCTTCCGCTCTTCCCACCGACCCTGCGTCGGTCGTCACGACCCTGCGCCGAGCCGGCTGTGTCTTCGCCGAGGACGAGGCGCGCGTCCTGTTCGCCAGCGCCCGGGACACGGCCGAGCTGACCGCGATGGTCGAGCGCCGCGCCGCCGGCCTTCCCCTCGAACACGTCGTGGGATGGGCCGAGTTCTGCGGGTTGCGCGTCGCGGTCGACCCCGGTGTCTTCGTGCCGCGTCGCCGCACCGAGTTCCTGGCCCGGCAGGCGCGGGCCTGCACACCGCCCGACGCCGTCGTCGTCGACCTGTGCTGCGGCACCGGCGCGGTCGCCGCCGTGCTCGCCGACCGGCGCCCCGCGCGGCTGCTCGCGGCGGACCTCGACCCGGCCGCGGTGCGGTGCGCCCGGCGCAACATCGAGCCGCTCGGGGGAGAGGTCTACGAGGGCGACCTGTACGAACCGCTCCCCGTGGAGCTGGCGGGCCGGGTCGACATCCTCATCGCGAACGGCCCGTACGTCCCCACGGGCGACGTGCCGCTGCTGCCGCCCGAGGCCCGCGACCACGAGCGGCGCATGGCCCTCGACGGCGGCGCCGACGGCCTCGACGTGCTGCGCCGGGTCGCCGCCGGAGCACGGCGGTGGCTGGCGCCGGGCGGCCGGCTGTTCGTGGAGACCAGTGAACGGCAGGCCGCGGCCGCAGAGGCGGCCGTACGCTCCGCCGGTCTGCGGCCACGGGTGAGACAGGACGACGACCTCTACGCCACGGTGATCATCGCGACGCGTACTTGAGGTGCGTTCGCCGCCTCTGGCGGAACGCGGGGCTCACGTCGCGTAGGACACCTTCACGTCCTTGAACCCCAGGGAGCGCAGCAGGCCTTGCAGCATGCTGGTCGTGTTGCGCTCGGCGCGTTCGGTGAGCCCGCTGTCCCGAGCGGCCTCCCCGATGTGCCGGGCGGCCAGCTTGCGCACGGCCCGCTCGTCGTTGGGATTGTCCGAGAACAGGTCGCCGAGCCGGTCGAGGAGACCCCGCTGCTTCGACACGGCGTAGGACCGGTCGGTGTCCAGTGCGGGAGTCCCCAGGCGGGCATGGGGCAGCTTGAGCGTCGCCGACGTCCGCTCGTCGTTCACCCGCACGTCCCCGGACCCGACCTTCCCGAGATCCACGTACGCCTCGACGCTGCCCGCCCCGATGTAGAGGGTCCGGGTCCCCCGGATGGCGTCCGGGAGGTACTTGGTGTCCTTCTCCAGGTCGACCACGACCTGGAAGTTCCCCGACGCGGCGTCGTAACGGCTCATGTCCCGCACGGACTTGAGCAGCGCGGGCCCCGACCGGTCGTGCGTCTCGGTACCGAACACGTCGTCCAGCCGGTGCAGCAGCCGCAGCCCGGTGAAGACGAGTACCAGCACCACGACGAGTACACCCAGGAGCTTCGCCCAACGGGGCAGTGGCACAGTCCTCGACGTCATGACGGAAACCTCCTTCCCTAGGAGGCCTCATTCCACCGTATCGATTGATCACGCCTTCGGAAGCGCCCCGGAACCGCGGAACGGGCGATCGCCAGACACACGCGACCACCAGACCCCCTCGCCGCGCGTGAGCCCCGGCAGGGCCAGCTCCATCTCCCGCACCCTGCGTGCCGTCAGTTCCCCCGAGATCAGCCATGCCTCCCGGCCGCCCGTCGTCTCCCCGAACTCAGCGCCCAACGCGGCCAGTTGGGCGGCGACCGGAGCGAGCGAGTCCAGGGGCACCTCCACCTCGAAGGAGTGCACCGGCTCGAAGACCCGGGTCCCTGCCCGCCGCAGGGCCTCCCGGGCCACGAGCGCGGTCACGGTCCGGAAATCGCCCGCCACGCTCACCGGGGAGTCGAACCCGGAGCGGATCAGCGTCACTTGGCAGTCCGTCACGGGCCAGCCGTGCGGCCCGCCCCGCGCCAGGGTGGCGTGCACCGAGTCCTCGACGGCCTGGTGGAACGCCCGGGGGAGCGCGCCCAGTTCGGTCTCGTACGAGAAGACGCGGCCCGAGCCGCCCGGCCCCGGTTCGATCCGCAGACCGACGGTCGCGGGCAGTCCTGTCGTGCTGCGGTGGCCCATCTCCTCGACCGCCTCGCCCGTGCCCGCGGGACGCTCCACGCAGCGGATCCGGCTCGGCTCGAACGCCGCCTCGATGCCGAACTCCTGCACCAGGGTGGCTCCCAGGACCTCCTTCTGCACCTCTCCGTAGAGCAGGAGTGCCGTGCTGCCGTCGGGTTCCGGGCGGGCGTGGATCAGCGGGTCCTGGTCGGCGAGTTCGAGCAGGGCCGAGCGGAGCGCGGCGCCCTGCCCGGGGCGGACCGCGCGGGCCAGCGTCTCCAGTGTCGGCGGCGCGAACCGGGCCTGGGCGCCGTGGAGTTCACCGAGCCGGTCGCCCACGCGGATCCCGGCCGTGCCGCGCACCTCGGCGATCTGGCCGGGCCCGACGGTGTCGTCGTCCCCGGAGCCGACGACCCGGATCCCGGTGAGCCGACCGGCGACCGGCTCCGTGCCGCCCTCGGCGTCGCGCCGCAGGAACGTCACCTTCTGACGCGCCCTCACCTCACCCTCGTACAGGCGCAGATAGCCGATGCGCTCGCCCACGGGACCGCGTCGTACCGCGAACACCGTGCCGGTGGGGCGCCCCGACTCCGCCCCGGGTTTCGCGGTGGAGGGAATGAACGTCCGTACCGCATCGAGCAGTTGGGGGACGCCCTGGCCGCCGATCGCCGAGCCGAACAGCACGGGGTGGAGGGAGCCGTCGCGGGTCCGCCGCACCAGTGCGTCGCGTACCTCGCCGGAGCTCGGGGGCGGTCCGTCCACCAACGCGGCCAGGATCGTGTCGTCGACCTCCGCGAGGGTCCGGGCGGCCTCGTCCCGCACCGCCGGGTCGTCGAGCGCCCGGGCCGTGACGCCGGCGCGTGAGGTGCCCGCGTGCCGCACGTCCGTCAGGGGCACCACGTGCGGGGTGAGCCGGCGGCGGATGTCGTCGAGCAGCGGGACGGTGCGCGCGCCCGCCCGGTCGATCTTGTTGACGAACACGAGCGTGGGCAGCCCGAGCCGGCGCAGCGTCTTGAGCAGCACGCGCGTCTGCGCCTGCACCCCCTCGACGGCGGAGATCAGCAGGACCGCCCCGTCGAGCATGTCGAGGGCGCGTTCGACCTCGGCGATGAAGTCGGAGTGGCCCGGGGTGTCGATGAGGTTGATCTGGGTCTCCCCGACGCGGAGCGCGGCGACGGCCGAGCGGATCGTGATGCCGCGCTGCCGCTCGATCGCGCCGGTGTCGGTGCGGGTGTCCCCACCGTCGACGCTGCCGAGCCGGTCGATGGCGCCCGTGTCGAACAGGAGCCGCTCGGTGAGGCTGGTCTTACCGGCGTCGACGTGGGCGAGAATGCCGATGTTCAGGGTCGTGCGTACCTGCGGGGTCTGCATGGAAGGTCGAGTCCTCGAAAGCTGTGGTCCGGCGGGGTCGCTGAACTGCTTCGAGGAATCGGCGCATTCGGGTCTCCTGAACCGGCGAGTGCGGTGACCCGCCCCTGCCTATGAGGACTGTGACCGGCCTATGGTGCGCAGCGCGTCACCGCCGGGCGCAACTCAATTTCCGGGCGGAGCGAACCGGCGTACGTACCGCTTCTGCCAGGGCGTCTCCACGGCGTGCCGGTCGTAGGCGCGACGCACGTACGCGACGGCCTCGGCGGGCGGTACCCCGTCCAGGACGGCGAGGCAGGCGAGCGCGGTCCCGGTCCGGCCCCGGCCGCCCCCGCACGCCACCTCCACCCGCTCGTCGGCGGACCTGCGCCACGCCTCGCGCAGTACGGCACGCGTCCGCTCGGCATCGGCCGGCAGCCAAAAATCCGGCCAGCGCAGCCAGGTCGACTCCCAGTCCACGGGCGGGGGCTGCCGGCCGAGGAGGTGGACGCCGTACGTCGCCGTCGGGCCCGGCGGCAGCGGATCGCGCAGCCCCCGGCCGCGCACGAGCCGGCCCGACGGGAGGAGCAGGACGCCGGGGCCGCCCGGCTCCCAGGTCATGACGCCTCCCGTGCGGCGGAGAGCAGGAATGCCGCAAGGCGCCGCGCCCGACCGAACGCGTCCGGGAACACATCGAGTCCGTCCGAGACCAGCGTGCCCTCGTGCAGCAGCATCAGCGAGCGGCCCAATTCCCTTGCAGCGTCCGGCGACACGTCCTCGGCGAGCCGGGTGAACAGCTCCAGCATCCACTGCTTCTGCCCGGTGATCACGGCGTAGGCGGGATGGGCCGGATCGCTGATCTCGGCATGCGCGTTCACCATGCTGCAGCCCTTGCCGCTGTGCGCCGCCATCCATTCCTTCGAGGCGTCGAAGACGGCCAGGACCCTCTCGACCGGGGTGAGTTCGGCCGGGTCGTGGTGCGCGGCGAGGAAGGCCCGCCAGCGCGCGTCCCGCGTGGCCAGGTAGTCGACGACGATGCGCTCCTTGGAGCCGAACCGGTCGTAGAGCGTCTTCTTCGTGACGCCCGCCTCGGCCGCGATCAGATCGACCCCGACGGCATGGATGCCGCGCTCGTAGAACAGCCGCGACGCGGTCTCCAGGACGCGGCGTGCGGCCGGGGTGAGGTCGGGGCGGTCCGGATCGACGGTCGTCGGAGCGGGGGTCGACGGGACAGGAGCCGTAGGGGCCGGGGTCGGCGAGGTGCGCATACTCCAGAGTAAACCGATCTGTATAGTGGAGCCAGTAGACCGATCTGTATACCTATCCTGTCTGTCCTGTCTTCCTGCTGAGGCGGTGCCCGCGCGATGAACATCCTTCTGTCCCTCGGATTCGTCCTGACCTGGAGCTCCGGCTTCATCGGCGCCAAACTCGGCGCCGGTGAGGCGAGCGCCGTGACCACGCTGATGTGGCGGTTCCTGCCGCTCGCACTGGTCCTCGGGGCCGTCGCCGCGACAGCCGGGCGGCGCTGGTGGCGCGGCCTGACCTCGCGCGACATCGGACGCCAGATCGTCGTCGGCGCGCTGTCGCAGAGCGGCTATCTGCTGACCGTCTACTACGCCATCCAGCTCGGCGTCTCCAGTGGCACCACCGCCCTCATCGACGGCACCCAGCCGCTCGTCGCGGGCGCGCTCGCCGGACCACTGCTGCGGCAGTACGTCAGCGCACGGCAGTGGCTCGGACTGTGCCTGGGGGCGGCCGGGGTCGTCGTCGTCACCACGGCCGACGCGGCAGCCGTCAGCGGCGTCGCCGGGTGGGCGTACCTGATCCCCTTCCTCGGCATGCTGGCGCTGGTGGCGGCCACGTTCGTGGAGAGCCGCTCGCCCACGCGCGTCGAGCCGATGGCCGCCCTGACCGTGCACTGCGCCACGAGCGCCGTCGTTTTCACGGTCCTCGCCGTCGCGGCCGGCGGAGCGGCGCCGCCCACCGCGCCGTCCTTCTGGCTCGCGATCGCCTGGCTGGTCGGCCTCTCCACGTTCGGCGGCTACGGCCTCTACTGGATCGTGCTGCGCCGGCGTGGGCTGACCCAGGTCAACGCCCTGATGTTCCTGATGGCACCCGTGACCGCGGTGTGGGGAGCGCTCATGTTCGACGAGCCGTTCAGCGTGCGCACCGCCCTCGGACTCGCACTCGGGCTCACCGCCGTCGTGGTCGTACGGGGCAGCGGCACACGGCAGCGCCAGACCGTGGAAGCGGGCGGCGCAGCGCCGTCCCGACCGCGCCACAGCCCAAGCCGCTAAGCCTGGCCGGTCCCCGTGACCAGGTGCCGGTTGGGACGCATGGCCGCCTCGGTCAGCTCAGGTACCTCCGCGACGACGACGCCCGCCCCGGCCAGCACCCCGATCCCGTCGGCGCCCGGCACGAACGTGTCCGGCTCCCGCCACGCCGTCACCACGCGCCGCACGCCCGCGTCGACGAGCAGCCGCGCGCACGGCTTCGGGCGCGACGCCCGGCGCGCGCACGGCTCCAGGCTGCTGTAGACCGTGGCGGCCGCGAGGCGCGGATCGTCGGGGGCGAGCTTGCCGAGCGCGGCCTCCTCGGCGTGCACGACCGGGTCGCCCGCCTCCCGCGAGTGACCCCGCGCGAGCTCCGATCCGTCGGCCGCGACGATCACCGCGCCGACACTGAACGCGGTCTCCGACGGCGGGCAGTCCGCGGCCAGTTCGCAGGCCGTTCGCAGCCAGTGCCGGTCGGCCGCCGTCGCCGCGTCCGCGGTGCCGGGCACGGTCGGCGCGTACCGCGTCACGATCACATCGCCGACCCGCTCCGTGTCCAGGACCCGCATCCGGCCGCGCGGCCCGCCCGGGTACGAGCCGGGGCCGAACAGCCGGGGCGCGTCCGGCTCGCCGACCACCAACGGCGCGGCGGCGAGCCGCAGTTCGTCCGCGAACCCCAGCTGCAGCAACTGCGTGTGGACCCGCGCCCCGCCCTCGACCATCAGCCGGCGCACGCCCCGCGCCCCGAGATCGTCGAGCAGTGCCGCCCACTCCACCGCGGGACCGAGCGCCACCACGTCGGCGGCGCCGCCCAGGCGGGTCCGCGCGAGCTCGGCGCCCTTGTCCGTCGTGTAAAGCAGCCGTGCGCCGCCGGTGGTCCAGAACGGGGCGCCGGGGTCCAGATCGCCTGATCCGCTGACCGCCACCTTCAGCGGGTACGCGGGCCGCCCCGCCTCGACCCGCCGGGCGCGCCGCTCGGCGGAGTTGACCAGCAGCCTGGGCCGGTCCGCGCGCAGCGTCCCCGCGCCGACGAGGATCGCGTCGCTCGCCGCGCGCTCCGCGTCGACCCGCTCGAAGTCCTCGGGCCCGGACAGCAGCAGCCGCTCGGGCCCGGTGTCATCGAGGCAGCCGTCGAGCGAGACGGCGGCGGACAACAGCACGTAAGGGCGGGACATGGCGACTCCGTGACCGGGCGGGACGTAGGCACCGACCCTACCGAGGCGCGGGCGGCGTCCCGTCACCGAACGGCCGCCCGCCGAGCCGCTCCCGGCCGTGCGGCGTCTCCCAGCCCGAAAGGTCAGGACCCAGCGGCACGATCGCGGTCGGATTGATGCCCGTGTGCACCTCGTAGTAGTGACGCTTGATGTGGTCGAAGTCCACGGTGTCGCCGAAGCCGGGCGTCTGGAACAGATCCCGCGTGTACGCCCACAGCACCGGATCCTCGGTCAGTTTGTTGCGGTTGCACTTGAAATGGCCGTGGTAGACGGCGTCGAAGCGGACCAGCGTCGTGAACAGCCGGATGTCCGCCTCCGTGATCGTGTCGCCGACGAGATAGCGCTGCCCGGCGAGCCGCTCGGACAACGCGTCCAGGCGCGCGAACACATCCCGGTACGCGTCCTCGTAATCGCTCTGCTTCGCGGCGAACCCGGCCCGGTACACGCCGTTGTTCACGTCCCGGTACACGTCCTCCATCACCGCGTCGATCTCGTCGCGCAGCGGCTCGGGGTAGAGGTCGGGCGCGCCGGCCCTGTGCAGCGCCGTCCACTCGGTCATCAGGTCGAGGGTGAGCTGCGGGAAGTCGTTCGTGACGAGCTTGCCCGTCGGTACGTCGACGATCGCGGGCACGCTGACACCGCCCGGGTAGCCCGTCTCGCGGGCGTCGTACGCCTCGCTGAGATACCGGATGCCGAGGACCGGGTCGCGGTCGTCCGGGTCGAGCGTGAAGCGCCAGCTGCGGTCGTCCTGGATCGGGTCGGTGACCGCCAGGGACAAGGCGTCCTCCAGGCCGAGCAGCCGCCGCACCACCAGAGCGCGGCTCGCCCACGGACAGGCGAGGCTGACGACGAGACGGTAGCGGCCCGCCTCAACGGGCCAGCCGTCTTGCCCGTCGGCCGTGATGCGGTCGGCGAAGTGACTGCGGGACCGCTTGAATTTCCTCTTGCCGAGCGAGTCGTTGCCGTTCACGGGGTTTCCCTCCAGATCCGGGGCCCTGCGCGGGCCACGGTGACGAGCCTGCCCGCGAATCATGCCGCGCACCACCGAGTCGCGGGTAGTTTGTCAGTGGCCGGTGAGACGCCCGGAGCAGCCGAGGAGTTGCGTCCCGGGGCGGTGCTCCGCTTCTCCATCGACCCGGACATGCGGGGCGAGCGTGCCGTGGAAGGAGCTGTACGAAGACGCCTACACCGCGGCCGGATTCCCCTCGGGCGCGCCCGTGCCGGGCCCGGACGACCCGACCTGAGGCGGCCACACCCCTGGCTCCAGAATCCCCAACGCATAGGCGCGGGCGACCAGTTCGGTGCGGTTGGCCGCGCCCCACCGCTGGGACAGGCGCCGCAGGTGATAGGTGACGCCATCCGTCGTCAGGCCCGTCTCGCGTGCCGCCCGCGCCGTCGTCGCGCCCGCGGCGAGCAGCGCGAGGATCCGCTCCTCGTTCGGATGCAGCGGCGCCGGGGCGGGCGCCGGACGCGGCGCGGCCACGCCCGTCACCCGCAACATCACCAGCAGATCGGGCAGCGCGTTCGGGGCCTCGCTCACCGGGTCGACCATCAGCTCCCCGCTGCGGTCCGTCCCGTCGGCGCCCTGCCACGTCACGGCCACGGCATAGCGCGAGCGGCGCCGCAGCTTCAGCGCCTCGACGAGTCGGTCGACCTGCGTCCCGTCGCGCGGCGCGAACATCATCAGCAGCTCCCGGCCCTTGAGCCGGCCAGGCGTCGTACCCCACTCGGCGGCGAGCGCGGCGTTCGCCAGGCGCACCACTCCGTACGGATCGCACACGGCGACCGGCATCGGAATGCGGTCGAAGAGAACCATGGCGCGATTGCGCCACACCACCGCGTCCACCGTTCCACTCCTTCCCCGTGGCTCTGGTTGCCTCTGTGGCCCTGGTCCCGTCGGCCATGAACCCACCGCGCATCGCGCACAAGCCCGGCATGCTCTCGGTCACTACACAATCATGTAGTGCGGTGGCGCCGAGCAGCGGGGGAGCGGGAGCAAGCTGGAAGCGCCGATCCCCCCACCCGCGAAAGGCTGTTGCCGCACCATGCCGCACCCCACGCTGCTCCCGGCGCCCGCCGTCCTCCCTGGCTCCCCTGTTGATGGGGTTCCGCTCGTCGACATCTCCGCCGCCGGGCCAGGTCCGGCCCCGCTGCAACAGGTCATGGGCCTGATGCGGGAGCACGGCCCGGTCCTGGTGCGCCGCCTGCACGGCCGCGACGCCCTGTTCGTCGCCGACCTCGACCTCGTCACCGAACTCGCCGACGAGACCCGCTTCACCAAGCACATCGGGCCCGCCCTGGAGAACGTCCGCGCCTTCACCGCCGACGGCCTGTTCACGGCGTACAACGACGAGCCGAACTGGGCCCGCGCCCACGACATCCTGATGCCCGCCTTCGCGCTCGGCTCGATGCGCGGCTACCACCCGGTGATGTACCGGGTGGCGCGCCGCCTCATCGACACCTGGGACCGCGCCGCCCACGACGGCCGGCCCGTGGACGTGCCCGGCGACATGACGCGGATGACGCTCGACACCATCGGACTGGCCGGATTCGGCTACGACTTCGGGTCGTTCGCGAGCGCCGAACCGCACCCGTTCGTCGAGTCGATGGTGCGCTGCCTGGAATGGAGCATGAAACGCCTCGCCCGCACCCCGGGCGGCGATCACGCGGCGGCCGACGCCGCCTTCCGCACCGACGCCGACTACCTCGCGCAGGTCGTCGACGGCGTCATCACCGCCAGGCAGAGCGGCGGCGAACAGCACACCGACGACCTGCTCGGCCTGATGCTGACCGCCGCACACCCGCGGGACGGCGCGACGCTGGACACCGCCAACATCCGCAACCAGGTCATCACGTTCCTGATCGCCGGGCACGAGACGACGTCCGGCGCGATGTCCTTCGCCCTGTACTACCTCGCCAAGAACCCGGCCGTCCTCGACCTCGTCCGCCGCGAGGTCGACGACCTGTGGGGGGACACCGCCGACCCCGAGCCGGACTTCGACGAGGTCGGCCGCCTCACCTACACCCGCCAGGTCCTCAACGAGGCGTTGCGGCTGTGGCCCACGGCCGCCGCGTTCAGCAGGGAGGCCCGCGAGGACACGCTGCTCGGCGGACGCGTCCCCGTGCGTGCGGGACAGGGAGTGTCCGTGCTGGCCCCGATGCTGCACCGGCAGCCGGTGTGGGGCGACAACCCGGAACGCTTCGACCCGAACCGGTTCACGCCCGACGCCGAGGCGGCCCGCTCGCCGCACGCCTTCAAGCCCTTCGGCACCGGTGAACGCGCCTGCATCGGGCGGCAGTTCGCGCTCCACGAGGCCACCATGCTGCTGGCGATGCTGGTGCACCGCTACCGGCTGCTCGACCACGCCGACTACCGGCTCACGGTGAAGGAGACCCTCACCATGAAGCCGGACGGTTTCACCCTGACCCTCGCCCCGCGAACCCCTGCCGACCACCGCCACTCTTCGCTGCCGGGCCACGTCTCGGCTCCCGAACAGGCCGTGGATGCAAGGGAGTTGCCGGTACGGGTCCGGCCCGGGACCCGCGCCCTGTTCCTGCACGGCAGCAACTACGGCACCTGCCGGGACCTCGCCGCCCAGCTCGCCGACGAGGCCGCCGCCCTCGGCTGCGCGACCGATGTCGCCCCCCTCGACACCTATGCCGAGAAGCTGCCCACCGATCAGCCGGTGATCGTCGTCGCCGCCTCCTACAACGGGCAACCGACCGACGACGCGCGGCAGTTCGTCGCCGCGCTCGACCGGGCCGCGGACGGCTCCCTCGACGGCGCGGTGCACGCCGTGCTCGGCGTCGGCGACCGCAACTGGGCCGCCACCTACCAGCACGTCCCCACCCGCATCGACGACCGGCTCGCCGCGCTCGGCGCCGAGCGGCTGTGCGAGCGCGCCGCCGCCGACGCGTCCGGCGACCTGAACGGCACCGTGCGCACCTTCACCGCGGGCCTGCGCGCCGCCCTTCTGGAGCGGTACGGCGACCCCGACGCCACCGACGCGGCGCCCGCGCCCGCGCCCACGGCCGCGTACGCGATCCGCGAGATCACCGGCGGCCCCCTGGACGCGGCCGCCGCCCGGCACGGGCTCGCCCCGCTGACCGTCACCGAGACGTACGACCTCACGGCCCCTGGCCACCCGCGCGTCAAGCGGTTCCTGCGGCTCGCGCTGCCGGCCGGGGCCACCTACCGGACCGGCGACCATCTCAGCGTGCTGCCCGCGCACGAACCCGCCCTCGTCGACCGCGCGGTACGCGCGCTCGGCGTCGACCCGGACACCGTGCTGGACATCCGCACCGACCGGCCGCGCCGTGACGGCCTCGCCGTCGACCGCCCCCTGACGGCCAGGGAACTCCTGTCCCAGCACGTCGAGTTGCAGCACCGGCCCACCCCCGCGCAGGTCGCCGTACTCGCGGCGGCGAACCCCTGCCCGCCCGAGGCCGCCGCGCTGGCGGCGCTGCCCGCCGACGATCCCCGCACGTTCGTCGAGCTCGTCGAGGGCCACCCGGCCCTGCGCGGCGTCCTCACCTGGACCCAACTCCTCGACCTGCTTCCGCCGTTGAAGCCCCGCCACTACTCCGTCTCCTCCAGCCCCGCCGTGCGGCCAGGACACGTGGACCTGATGGTCTCCGTCCTCGACGCGGCCGCCGCTTCCGGCAGCGGGCGCTACCGGGGTACCGGCTCCGCCCACTTGGCCGGAGCGCGTCCGGGCGACACCGTGCTGGGCCGCGTCCAGCCGTGCCGTGACGCCTTCCGCATCCGGCACGACACGCCCGAGCCGGTCGTCATGATCGCGGCGGGCACGGGTCTCGCGCCGTTCCGCGGCGCCATCGCCGACCGGCTCGACCTTGCGACCTCGGGCGGCCAATTCCCGCCCGCGCTCGTCTACTTCGGCTGCGACCATCCGGACCGGGACCTCCTGCACGCCGACGAACTGCGCGTCGCCGATGCCGCCGGGGCGATCTCCCTGCGGCCGGTCTTCAGCGAGGCTCCCGTCGACGGGCACGCCTTCGTGCAGCACCGCATCGCCGCCGAAGGCAAGGAACTCTGGGAGCTGCTGGGCGCCGGCGCCCGCGTGTACGTGTGCGGGGACGGCTCCCGGATGGCCCCGGGCGTGCGCGCCGCGTTCCGTGACCTGTACCGCCAACACGCCCCCGGGGCCGACGAGGCCGCCGCCGAACAGTGGCTGGCCGCGCTCGTCACCGACGGGCGCTACGTGGAGGACGTGTACGGCGGCTGATCCCGCAAGCGATGCTCGCTACCTCGACCGGGTACCGCACCCGGCCGAGGGCCCGAACCGTACGCTCCGTCACCGGTCACCGTGCGTGGCAGTCGTGGCAGTCGCGGCAGTCGGCCCAAGGGCCGCGCGATGGCGGTCGGCCGTCCGGTGGATTTCCGCTGGAACTCCGCCGGGATAGCGAGATCGCCGAAGCGGCGGCAGAATCAGACGCATGTCCCCTTTGTCCGCGGGTGTGACGTGGCTCGGACTCGGCCTGACGCTCGGTACGGCCGGTCTGGTGACCTATGGGCTCGCGGCGCTGCCCTGCTCGGGGAGCGTCCGCCCGGAGGACGCCGAACTGGTCTGCCGCCCGGCGCGGCGGACGGCCCTGGGCCTTGGCGTGCTGGGGGCCCTGGCATCGATCGTAGGAACCGTGTACCTCGTGCTCCATGCGACGAAGTTCCGTTGAACACACGACGTTCCGCTCGGTACAGGCACGCGGAGACGGGCGCACCGAGTGGGGCCGCGTCGGCGACGCGACCCCACCACCCGGTGTCTCAGTTGTCGCCGCTCCCGTAGGGGCGGGTGATGACCTCCATGCCGTGGTTCACCGGATCCTTGAAGTACACGCCACGACCGCCGTCGTGACGGTTGATCTCGCCCGGCTGCTTGCCGTGCGGATCGGCGTAGTACGTGATACCGGCATCCTTGATGCGCTGGAAGATGCCGTCGAACTCCTCCTCGGTGACGAGGAAGGCGTAGTGCTGGGTGACGATGGACTCGGCGGGGTTGGACGCGAAGTCCAAGGTCACACCGTTACTGAGGTCGAGTGCGACGAACGGGCCCCATTCGGCCCCGACGTCGAGTCCCAGGATGTGCGCGAGGAACTCGGCGGATTCCCGGTTGTCCCGGGCGTGCACGATGGTGTGGTTCAGCTGGACCGACACGATGGTTGCCTCCAGAAGGCAACTCCGGCACCTCCATGCCTCACCCGGACGGTGACCGGCACGCGATGCTGCCGCGGATAGTAGGCATGGCGCGGGGCGGCCCGCCAGTCGGGAAACCGGCCGTCGTCAGTCCAGCACCAGTTCCGGGTCGTACATGTCCAGCCACAGAGCCAGGTCCAGGGTGCGTTCCAGGCCGCGGCGGGAGGCCTGGGTGATCTGGGGCGCGTCACGGTTCGCCGCGCGGGCCACGCGCTCGCGGTCGACGATTTCGAAGACACGGTGCGAGGGAAGGGCGAGCAGTTCCTTGGCGTGGTCCTGCAGCGCGACCGCGTACTTCGGGTCCTGCGTCGACGGGTACGGGCTCTTGACCCGGTCGTACACCGACTGCGGCAGCACGTCCGCGGTCGCCTCGCGCAGCAGGCTCTTCTCGCGGCCGTCGAACGACTTCAGCGCCCAGGGCGTGTTGTACACGTACTCGACGAGCCGGTGGTCGCAGAACGGCACCCGCACCTCCAGCCCGACCGCCATGCTCGCCCGGTCCTTGCGGTCGAGGAGCACCCGCACGAACCGGGTCAGGTGGAGGTGGCAGATGCGCCGCATCCGGTACTCGAAGTCGCTCTCCCCGTCGAGGCGCTCGATGTCGCTGATCGCGGTCGAGTAACTGTCGGCGACATAGCCGGCCAGGTCGAGACGCTTGGTGAGCTCGGGGCGGAGCACATCCGCGTCGTCGCCGAAGTGATCGCCCATCCGCACCAGCCAGGGGAACGTGTCGGCGTTGCGCGCCTCCTCGTCGAAGAACTGCAGATAGCCGCCGAACACCTCGTCCGCCGACTCGCCGGACAGCGCGACCGTGGAGTGCTCGCGGATGGCGCGGAAGAGGAGATACAGCGAGGCGTCCAGGTCGCCGAAGCCGGCCGGGATGTCACGGGCCCGGATCACCTTGGCCCGTACCTCCGGGTCGGCCAGCGCCTGCGAGTCGAGCACGATGTCGCGGTGCTCGGTCCCGGCCGACTCCGCCACGTCGTGCACGAACGGGGTGTCGGGCGTGCTGCGCAGCTCGTCCGCGACGAAGTTCTCCGCCTGCCCGACGAAGTCGACCGCGAAGCTGCGTACGGTCTCGCCCCGCTCGGCCAGCTGCTGCGCCGCGATCGCCGTCATCGCCGACGAGTCGAGACCGCCCGACAGGAGCGTGCAGCGCGGCACGTCCGAGACCAGCTGGCGGCGCACGATGTCGTCGAGCAGGCCGCGCACCGTGGCGATGGTCGTGTCCCGGTCGTCGGTGTGCGCCCGCGTCTTGAGCGTCCAGTAGGCGTGGCTGCGCAGCCCGGACCGGTCGACGGTGACGACCGTGCCCGGCTCGACCTCGTGCATCCCGTCCCACACCGCGTGTCCCGGAGTCTTCACGAACGTGAACAACTCGCGGAGTCCGTCCAGGGTGACGCGGGCCTTGGCGAGCGGGTTCGCGAGGATCGCCTTGGGCTCGGAGCCGAACAGCACGCCGTCCGCGGTCGGGTAGAAGTAGAACGGCTTGATGCCCATCCGGTCGCGGATCATGAGCAGCTTGCCCACGCGCCCGTCCCACACGGCGAACGCGTACATTCCGTTGAGCCGCTCGGGAAGGTCCTCGCCCCATTCGAGGTAGCCGCGCAGCACCACCTCGGTGTCCGAGTCGGTCCTGAACTCATGGCCCAGGCCTATGAGTTCGGCGCGCAACTCGGTGTAGTTGTAGGTCTCTCCCGAGTACACGAGAGCGACCGTGCCGCTCGGTGTCGTCGCGGTCATGGGCTGTCGGCCGCCCGGCAGATCGATGATGGCGAGCCTGCGGTGACCGAGCGCCGCGGGTCCCTCGATCCAGGTGCCGCGGTCGTCGGGACCGCGGCATTCCATTGTCTGCGTCATCGCATCCAATGTGTCGGCCGAGACCTGCAGGTCACGGTCGAAGGAGATCCAGCCGGTGATGCCACACATACGTTTCCTCCTGCTTCACGTTCCGCCGTGGGCAGCCGGACGGGGCCCCGCCGGCCTGCGCGGAAGCAGGCGTGGTGGGGGCCGGGGCCGAGTCGGTTGTACACGGCATCTATATGTCGAGCGTGTGTCATGGCGGCGGGCCGGTCAACGTGGCCGTAACGCGGGAAGCGACGCCATCCGAAAGGTTTCGGCCGCGTGGCCACCGGCCGACCGGAATGATTCCCTTTGCAAATCCCCCGTAGGGCAGGGGGTGTTGGCGTAAGTTGCCTCGGGCGACCAGTGCGATCCGGCCATCGGCAAAGGTTTGATCAATGTTGCTGGCATCATCGCCGGATGAATTCCTGGGAACGCGCGGAACGTCTCGACGCCGACCACCTCACCGACGCGCTGTACGAACGGACGGGGGTGCGGCTGACCGTCGAGGGCCCGTGCTCCGGCGGCCAGGTCGGCGCGGCCTACGTGCGGTGGGCCCACGGGCGCCGATCCGTCCTCAAGTGGCGCCCGCGGACGGCCCGCTCCGACCTGGAGAGCGGCCCGCTCGCGGTGTGCGAGGCGCTACGGGGGGCCGGCTACCCCTGCCCGGCGACGGAGTTGACCGCCCAGGTCGGCCATGCCGTCGTCCACGTACAGGAGTTGCTGCCGGGAGCGCCGATACATCTCATGGACGAGGACGGCCTCGACCAGGTCCTCGCGCTGAACGACCTGCAAGCGGGCGCCCTCAAGGCCCACCCCGGGGTTCCGTCCGCGCGGCTGTATCTGACACGGGACGGCCCCGGCTTCTGCCTCCACGAACCGCTCCGCCGCCACAGCCGCCGCACGGCGGAGCTGGAGCGCCGCGTCCGTGACGTCGGCGCCCGGCATCCCGACGTCCTACGGGGCGACGACGCCCTGCACCTCGACTTCCACCCCGGCAACCTGCTGCACGTCGACGGCCGGATCACCGGAGTCGTCGACTGGGACGGCGCGGCCCGCGGCGACCGTCGACTCGACCTGGTCACCCTGCGCTTCGGCCTGCACGCCCCCGGGCGGCAAAGCGGCCCCGGCGTCGTCGAACGGCTCGACGCGCTGCTCGACGCCCTGCCCGCCGACGTGCTCGGGCCGGCCTGGGCCCACATGAGTCTGCGCATGACGGACTGGGCGGTGCGGCACTTCACCCCTGACGAGGTGCGGCACTGGCTCGACCTCGCCGAGCGGCGCCTCGGCTGACCCGCGCCCGCGCCGGACGGACCGTCCCGCCGCGGTACGTGTGCCCGGGCTCGGAGTGTGTTCCGGGCCGAGAGGGACCTGACTCATGCCGTCGCGCGCAGTGACCCGTCGAACGTCGCGGCGGCCAGACCGAACGACAGCGTCATCCCGACCCCCGACGTCACCGACAGCGCCCGCACCCCCGGCGCCACGTCCCGGACGAGCAGCGGCCCGCGCGCGCTGCTCGCGTACACGCCCTGCCAGCGCTCGGTCACCCGCACCTCCCGTACCCCGAGGACCCGTGCGACCTCGCGCAGCAGCAGCGCGGACACCGCCTCGTCCTGGAACGGGATCTCCGTCGCGTCGTACGAGTGCGAGTCGCCGACCAGGACCGATCCGTCGGGCATCCTGGTGAACATCACGTTGGCCACGACGTCGAGCAACTCCGCGCTGTGGCCGCTGACTTCGGCCCGCAGTGCGGGCGCCGACGGGGTCGCGGTGAAGGCGTCGTAGCGCAGCATGGACGTGGCGGTCAGGACCGCGGCGTCGGTCCTGAAGGCGGTGGGCGCCTCGACGCGGGCCATCGACAGACGGCAGCGCTCGATGCCGTGCGCCTCCGCCTCCCGCGGGTACAGGCGGTCCAGGTCGTGCCCGACGCAGAGCAGGATCTGGTCGCCGTGGACCGGGCCGCGACTGGTGTGCACGGTGCCGGACTCGACGCCGGTCACGTTCGTGCCCCACACGACGCTCGCGCCGGGCTGCTCCGCGAGCCACTCGGCGAGCCGGGGCGCCGCCTCCCGCGGGTTCACCCGCAGATCGGCCGGCAGCAGCGCGCCCCCGGCCAGATCGCCGCGCTCGTCCGCGGTCCTGCCGAGCGCGTCACCCACCTCGTCCCGCGTGCGCAGCCGCACCGCGTCGGCGCCGCGCTCGTCCCGCAGCTCCTCCAGGACCGCGAGTTCCGTCGCCGACCGCGCCACTACGAGCGCGCCCGCCTCCGGCGCCCACAGTCCGGCCCGCGCCGCGGCGTCCAGCCAGCCCGTGCGCGAGCGGGTCGCGAGGTCGAGCAGCTCACCGCGTTGCGCGGTGACGCAGCAGTGCCCGAAGTTCCGCACGGACGCGCCCACCGGCCGCAGATCCCGCTCGACCACCGTGACGCGCAGGCCCCGCCGCACCGCCTCGACGGCGTGCGCGAGACCGACGATGCCGGCGCCGACCACGACGAGGTCGCTGTGGTCACGCGGCAGGGTGACGGGGAGAGGTGGTGCGGTGGCGATGCTCATGCCACCACCCTGCGGAGTGGAGATCGACTCTCGCAAGAGCTGTCTATACAAGTTTTCCGGATGTTTACCGGATGGGCAGCCAGGTGGGCCTTGTCCTGTACGACCCGGGGCTGCGAGACTCGACTTGTGAAGACAACTGAGGACGGGCCGCTCCACCAGCGGCTCGGAGCGGAGTTCCGGCGGCGGATCGAGGCGGGGGAGTGGCCCGAGGGGCACCCCGTGCCGAGCGAGGGCCGGCTCTGCGAGGAGTTCGGCACCTCGCGCGGTCCGGTCCGCCAGGCCCTCGCGCAGCTGCGCGCGGAGGGGCACCTCGTCGGCGGCCGCGGCAGACCGCCGGTCGCCCGCCGCGTCACGCCGTCCCAGCCCTTCGCCTCCCTCATGTCGTTCACGCAGTGGGCGCACTCCATCGGGCGCACCCCGGGACAGTTCACGGTCGAGGTCGCCCGCCGCCGCGCGACGCCCGACACCGCGGCACGCCTCGGCCTCGACGAGGGCGCCCCGGTCGTCGACCTGGTGCGGCTGCGGCAACTGGACGGGGTGCCCGCCATGATCGAGCGCTCCTCGTTCGTCCTCGACGTGGGCCTCCACCTGTTCGCGGTCGACCCCGACGCGGGCTCCGTCTACGAGGCACTCACCTCCCGCGGTGTCGACCTGCACCACGCGCGCCACACCATCGACGCCATCGCCGCGGACCGCGCCGATGCCGACCTCCTGAACACGGCAGAGGGCCAACCCCTGTTGCGTGTAAGGCGGTTGGCGTTCACCGGTGACGGTTCACCCGTGGAGTTCGCGGACGACCGCTATCTGCCGTCCATGGCCACCTTCACCATCGAGAACACCGTCGGGGGCCGCACCGTCGCCGGTCGCGACCACTCCGACAGCGCTCCGCCCCTCCCCACCGTCAAGGAACCTCAGTGATTGAACTCGCCGTCTTCGACATGGCAGGCACGACGATCGAGGAGCACGGCGCCGTGTACGAAGCACTGCGCCACGCCGTCGAATCGACCGGAGTCACCGTCACCACCGCCGACCTCCAGACCTGGATGGGCACCGACAAGCGCGAGGCCATCGCGGCCCTCGTCCGCATCGGCGGCGGTGCCCCCGACGCCGACCTGGTCGAGCGGCAGTACACCGCCTTCCGTACGTTCCTCAAGAAGCGCTACGAGGACGTGCCACCGCAGCCGATCGTCCACGCCGACAAGGCACTTGAGGAGTTGCGCGCCCGCGGCGTCAAGATCGCCCTGACCACCGGCTTCAGCGACGACGTGGCGCTTCCGCTGCTCGCCTCGCTCGGCTGGTCCACCGGCGAGGGCGGCAATCTCGACGCCGTCGTCACCTCCGACGACGTACGCCGCGGCCGGCCCGCGCCGTACATGATCCACCGGGCGATGGAGAAGTGCGGCGTCGACGACGTGCGCACGGTGCTCGTCGCCGGGGACACCATTGTGGACCTGGAGGCAGGGACGAACGCGGGAGCGGGTGTCGTCGTGGGCGTGCTCACGGGCCAGTTGACCCGCGAGCAGCTCGAACCCCACCCGCACACCTACGTGGTGAACTCGGTCGCGGACATCCCGGGTCTTGCGGAGACCGTCAGCTGAGCGCCGCGTCCACGATCGCCTGTGCCTCGCTCTGCACCTGCGCGAGATGCTCGGCCCCGCGGAACGACTCGGCGTAGATCTTGTACACGTCCTCCGTGCCGCTCGGCCGCGCCGCGAACCACGCGTTCTCCGTGGTCACCTTGACGCCGCCGATCGCCGCACCGTTGCCGGGAGCCTCGCTCAGCCGGGCGGTGATCGGCTCCCCGGCGAGGGTGTCCGCGGTGATCGCGTCCCCCGTCAGCCGCGCGAGCCGCGCCTTCTGCTCCTTCGTCGCCTTCGCGTCGATCCGCGCGTACGCGGCGCCCGACGCCCCGTACTCCGCGGCGAGTTCGGCGTAGTACACGGACGGGGTCTTCCCGGTCACCGCCAGGATCTCGGCGGCCAGCAGGGCGAGCAGGATGCCGTCCTTGTCGGTCGTCCAGACGCTGCCGTCCTTGCGCACGAAGCTCGCCCCGGCGCTCTCCTCACCGCCGAACGCCACCGAGCCGTCGACCAGGCCCGGCACGAACCACTTGAATCCGACGGGTACTTCCACCAGATCGCGGCCGAGCGAGGCGGCGACCCGGTCGATGACGGCGCTCGACACGAGCGTCTTGCCGACCGCCGCCGACGCCGACCAGCGCGGCCGGTGCGAGAACAGATAGTGGATGGCGACGGCCAGATAGTGGTTCGGGTTCATCAGCCCCGCGTCCGGCGTGACGATGCCGTGCCGGTCCGCGTCCGCGTCGTTGCCCGTGAGCAGATCGTAGTCGTGGCGGCGCGCGAGCACCGACGCCATCGCGGGCGCCGACGACGGGTCCATCCGGATCTTGCCGTCCCAGTCCAGCGTCATGAAGCGCCAGGTCGGGTCGACCGCCGGGTTGACCACGGTGAGGTTCAGCTCGTACATCTCGGCGATCCGCGCCCAGTAGTCGACGCTCGCGCCGCCCAGCGGATCGGCGCCGATCCGTACGCCCGACTCCCGGATGGCGTCCACGTCGACGATGTTCCTCAGGTCCTCGACGTAGCGTTCACGGAAGTCGTACGGTTCCGGGGCCGGCGACTCGGCCGTGCGCGCCGACCAACTCGAGTCCTCGAGCAGCTCGTTGGCGCGCTGCGCGATCCACGACGTGGTGGCCGAGTCGGCGGGGCCGCCGTGCGGCGGGTTGTACTTGAAGCCGCCGTCGCGCGGCGGGTTGTGGCTCGGTGTGATGACGATGCCGTCGGCACGGTCGGCCGGCTCCTCGCGGTTCCAGCGCAGGATCGCGTGGCTGAGCGCGGGCGTCGGCACGTAACCGTCGAGGGAGTCGGCCATGACGCGTACGCCGTGCGCCGCCAGCACCCCGAGCGCCGTCTTGAGCGCGGGCTTCGACAGGGCGTGCGTGTCCGGGCCGATGAACAGGGGACCCGTGATCCCTTCGGCCGTGCGGTGCTCGACGATGGCCTGGGTGATCGCGGCGATGTGCTTCTCGTTGAAGGCGCCGTCGAGGCTGGAGCCACGATGGCCACTCGTGCCGAAGACGACGCGCTGCTCGGGGCGCGCGACGTCGGGCTCCCTCGTGTAATAGGCATCGACCAGCTCGTCGAGGTCGACGAGGTCGTCCGGCCGGGCGGGGGTTCCTGAGCGGTCAGTCATGCAGACAGTCTCCCATCAGCGGCTGTGGAACGAGCGGCGGCGCCGCTTCGGGCAGCCACCGCGGACCGGCCCGAAGCGGCGCTGCCCGAACCCGCCGTCGCGGGGGTTCAGGCCTCCCCGTCGGCTTCTTCGCCCGCCTCCTCGCGCGCCTTGAGGATCGCCGCGAGGGCCGCGAGGACATGCGCCTCGGCCTTGTCCTTGTCGATGCCCAGTCCGGTGAGCACCCCCGAGCCGTTCTCCTGCTCAAGGAGCGCGAGCAGGACGTGCTCGGTGCCGATGTAGTTGTGCCCGAGGCGCAGGGCCTCGCGGAAGGTGAGTTCCAGGGCCTTCTTGGCCTCGGCGTCGAACGGCACCAGGGCCGGCATCTCCTCGGAGGCCGCGGGGAACTGCGCCGTCGCCGCCTGCCGCACCGTGTCGAGCGGCACGTCCTGCGCGACGATCGCCTCGGCGCCGAGGCTGTCCGGCTCGAGCAGCAGGCCGAGGACGAGGTGCGCGGTGCCGATCGTGCTGCTCTTCGCGGCCCGCGCCTCGTTCTGCGCGGAGACCACCACGTTCCTGGCACGCGGGGTGTACCGGTTGAAGCCCTGGCTCGGGTCGAGGTCGCTCTCTGAGCCCTTCGGCACGAACCGCTTCTGCGCGGCCTGCCGGGTGACCCCCATGCTCTTGCCGATCTCCGTCCAGGAGGCGCCCGAGCGGCGGGCCTGGTCGACGAAGTGACCGATCAGGTGGTCGGCGACATCGCCGAGGTGGTCCGCCGCGAGCATGGCGTCCTGGAGCTGGTCGAGCGCGTCGGGGTGGACCTTCTTGATGGCCTCGATCAGATCGTCGAGACGGACGTTCGCGCCTACGGGATGCGTCATGAGGCAACCGTAGGTTGACAGCGACTGGGTGTCAACGTCGGGTTGACACCCGGTTCGCGCTGCTTTCTGTGCTCGCTCAGACGGTGGGCGGATTCAGCTGCCGGAAGCCGTCCTGGATCCGGTACGGGTAGTACGGGTAGGGCGCCTTGACCTCGCTCGCCGCGTCCAGCCTCGCGACCTGATCGGGGGTCAGCTCCCAGCCGACGGCGCCCAGGTTCTGCTTCAACTGCTCCTCGTTGCGGGCCCCGATGAGCACCGAGGAGACGGTGGGCCGGCGCAGCAGCCAGTTGATGGCGATCTGCGGGATCGCCTTCCCGGTCTCCTCGGCGATCTCGTCCAGCGCGTCGACGACCCGGTACAGGTGCTCGTCCTCGATGGGCGGCCCGAACTGCGCGGTCTCGTGCAGCCGACTGTTCGCCGGCAACGGCTGCCCGCGCCGGATCTTCCCCGTCAGCCGGCCCCAGCCGAGCGGGCTCCACACCACGGCGCCCACGCCCTGGTCGACGCCGAGCGGCATCAGCTCCCACTCATAGTCGCGGCCGGCCAGCGAGTAGTACACCTGATGCGCGGCGAACCGCGGCCGCCCGCGCTTCTCCGACTCGGCGAGCCCCTTCATCAGCTGCCAGCCCGAGTAGTTGGAGACGCCGGTGTAGCGGATCTTGCCCGCCTTGACGAGGTCGTCGAGCGTCGACAGCACCTCTTCCATCGGCGTGCCCGCGTCGTAGGCGTGCAGCTGGAACAGGTCGATGTAGTCCGTGTCGAGGCGGCGCAGTGCCGCCTCGGTCGCCCTGATCAGGCGTGAGCGCGAGACCCCGGCGTCGTACGGTCCCTCGCCGGTCGGCAGCGCCGCCTTGGTCGAGATCAGTGCCTGGTCGCGGCGGCCCTTGAGCGCCGCGCCCAGTACTTCCTCGGAGGCTCCGTCCGAGTAGACGTCGGCGGTGTCGAACATGGTGACCCCGGCATCGAGGCTCAGGTCGACCATGCGCCGGGCCTCGTCGATCCCGGTGTTGCCCCAGGCGGAGAACAGGGGCCCCCGCCCTCCGAACGTCCCGGCTCCGAAGCTGAGCGCGGGGACCTTCAGGCCGGATGTCCCCAACTGGCGGTACTCCATGGCGATCTCCTACGTAAACGGGTCCGTGGTTCCTTTAGCGTGTGACGTGACTGTAGCAGGGGATCGGCACGTAAGGGAACCTCAGTTCCTTTAAGTCGGCGCGCGTCGACGCAGCGCGAAGGGTGGCCGGGCATGTCGCCCGGCCACCCCTGGTGCGGTGCTGCGTACTACGGCTGCACGTTGATCTTGAACGTGGACGTCGTGTTCCGGATGTCCACCGCGTTGTCGCTCAACTTCAGGTTGTGGAAGGTGACTTCACCGACCGCCGGGCCCTGGCCCGACTCCGGCATCTCGTTCGCCCACAGTCCGAAGCCGGACTTGGCGTCGTACGCGTCGCCGCTCTTGTGCGCGCCCGAGATGGTGACGTCCGTCAGGATCGTGTCCTTGATCGGGAACTGCGGCTGCCCTCCTACGTAGTTGGTCTGGAACATGATCCCGCTGTACGTCGGGTCCACGATGTCGACGTCGTTGACCCGGATGCCCTGGAACACCTTCGACGCGGAGAACATCCAGATTCCCGGGAACGTCTGCCCGTTCCAGAAATGGCCTCCGGAGCGGATGACCGAGGTGTTCTCCAGGGCGGTCGGGCCGGTGCCGAACCCGTTCATGGGATACCCGAAGTCCAGGGAGCTGATGGTGACTCCGGAGTAGACGAGCGTGTCCGCGACGAGGATGTTGCGGAACGTGTTGTCGTACCCGCCGTACACGGCGATGCCCGCCGCCCGCCACGTGAGCAGTGACGTCAGGTTCTCGAACACGTTGTTCTTCTCGTCCGCACCGCCCGAGTCGATCGCCGAGAACAGGGCGAAGCTGTCGTCGCCTGTCGCCCGGGACTCGTTGTTCACGACGTGGCTGTCCGTCGAGCCGTTCGTCATGTTGACGCCGTCGGCGAACGTGTCACGGATCCGGGAGTTCTTGATGGTGACACGGTCGGTGTTGGCGCCCCAGTACAGGCACACCGTGTGCTCGTTCCACACGTCGTCGATGGTGATGTCCGCGACGTTGGAGAAGTCGAAGACCTTGCCGGGGCCGTCGATGCGCGACGTGTAGTTCCCGAAGAACGAGAAGTGCCCGAAAGTCGACCCGTTGGCTGTCGCCTCCGCGCGGAACCCGGCGTCCGTGTTCTCCTGCGACGACGGCGTGTGGAACCGGGTGAACCACGGCCCGGCGCCGACCACCTTCACCGCCTTCCCGTACACCTGGAACTTGTTGGACGTCTCGTAGTCACCGGCCGGCAGATACACCCCGACGAGCTTGCCCGTCGTGTCCATCCGCACCTTGTCGAGCGCGTCCTGCACGGCCTGCTGCGAGAAACCGGTCGGCACGGCGTACGTCGCCGGATCCGGGTTGGGCAGCGCGGTCGCCTGCTCCAGGCTCACGAAGTCGATCGCGTACGTGGTGTCGTTCGCGGCGTCCTTCTGCAGCCGGATCCTGCTGCCCTGCGGCACGGTCTGGCCGAGCAACAGGTTCGCCTCGTCGTAGATGTGCCGGGGCGCGCCCGCGCTCGGCGCGTTGCCGGGCCCGGTCTCCGCTCCGTACAGCCACGCGTACTTCGACGTCAGGTCGATGGCCTTGAGGTACTTGCCGTCGACGTAGACGTTGAGCGTCGAGTTCCTGCCGCCGCCGCCCGCCGCGTCCGGTATCGAGAAGCGGGTGACGAGCGTGTTCGTCGGCGCCTTGGTGGTGAACTCGACGTACGAGCCGGTGCTGTCGAGGGTCACGGCCTTGCGGCCCGAGGCCTCGCCCGCGAGATCGCCGACCGTGCGGTTGGGTCCGAGCACCTTCGCGCCGCCGCCGACCGAGCCGTCCTCCGCCTCGTAGGTGTCGTACGGCATGCTCGCGCCGCGCCCGACGAAGAGCGGCTGCGACGACGTGTTGTTGTCGCGTTTGACCGGCAGCTCGTTCGCGTCGGCGGCGATCACGGTCTTCACCGTGAACTTGCCCTTGCCCGCTGTCCAGGTGCCGAGCTTGACCGGAGCGGTCGTGGCACCGGCCGCGATCGATCCGTCGTAGGACCCGGTGAGCGTCTTGACGACCGTGCCGCCGGAGTCGGTGACGGTGAGCGTGATGCCGTGACCGCCCGACGAACTCGCCTGATTTCCCTGGTTCTTGAGGGCCGCCGAGAAGGTGACCGTGTCGCCCTCGCCCGGCGCGCTCGGCGACCAGGACACGGGCGAGGCCACGAGGTCGGCGCTGGTCACCGGCTTGACGACGAGACCCGTGGGGCTGGTGTAGGCGTTGTTGTTCTCGTCGCGCTCGACGACCTTGTCGCCCGGGTCGACGACCGCGCCGACCTGGTACGTTCCCGCGTCGCGCGTTCCGATGTCCGCGCTGACGGTCGCTGTCGCCCCGGCCGCGAGCGCGCCCACGGACGCGGAACCGACCTTGTCCGAGCCGAGCTTGAAGTCCAGGTCGGTCGCGGTGCTCGCCTCACTGCCCGCGTTGCGCACGGTCGCCGACAGGGTGATCTTGTCGGACTCCACCGGAGAGGCGGGCTGCGATGTGATGCCCGTGACCTGGAGGTCGGGGTTGGGTGCGGGCTCGCCCAGCACCTGGAACTCGGCCAACTGACCGGCCGGGGCACCCGAGTTGGCGGTGAAGACGAGACGGACGTCCGCGACCCGCGCGGTCACCGGCACCGTCACGCTGTTCCCGCTGGACGGGTTGAACGTGTAGTCCTTCGCCGCGACCAGCGTCGAGAAGCCCGACGCCTTCTGCTCGCGGCCCTGCACCTCGATCTTCTGGGTGCGGGTGGACCACGCGGCGTCCGGGTTCAGCTTCAGGACGAGCGAGGAGACATCCGCGTTCGCGCCCAGCTTCACGGTCAGCGTGTTCGGGTAGCTGCCCCCGCCGCCTTCCCAGTACGTGCTGGTCTGATCGTCGACCGCGTTCTCCGCGACGTACGTGAACGTGGAGGACGACGCCGTGATCGGCTTGCCCGCGGCCAGGTTGGCGGTGACGGTCGTGGAGCCGTTGCGCGTCACGGCATTGCTGTTCGCCGACTGATTGCCCGCCGCGTCCTTGGCGCGCACCGTGTAGGTCACCGTCGCGGACGCGGGCTGCGTGTCGGTGTACGAAGTGACGTCACCAGCAAGGGACTTGAGTACGGCCCCGTTCGCGTAGAGGTCGTAGGCCGTGACCTTCACATTGTCGGTCGACGCCTGCCAGGTCAGCTTGACCTGGCCCTTGGTCGCCTCGGTGAAGGCCAGGTTCCCGGGTGCGGTCGGCGCCTGCGTGTCGCCCGAGTCGCCCGTGCGCGTCACCGAGCCGGAGTTCGCGGACTGGTTCCCGGCGGCGTCCTTGGCGCGCACGAAGTACGTGAGCGACGCAGATGCCGGCTGGGTGTCGGTGTAGGTGAGCGTGTCGCCGCCGACCGACGCGCGCAGCGTCCCGTTCGCGTAGATGTCGTAGCCGGTGACCTTCACATTGTCCGAGGCCGCCTTCCAGGTCAGCTTGATCGAGCCGGTCGCGGGCTCGGTGTAGGCGAGCCCGCTGGGCGCGCCGGGCGCCTCGGTGTCGCCGGTCGTCGGCCCGAAGACCTCCAACTCGGAGAGTTGACCGGCCGGTTGGCGCGTGTTCGCGGTGACGAGGACCCGCACGTACCGCGTCGTGACCGTGTCGAACGACAGCGTCTGCGACTGCCCGGCCGACGCGCTGAACTCGTAGGCCTTCGAGGCGACCAGATCCTGGAAGTCCGCACCGTTCGTGCTGCCGCGCACCGTGAGCGTCTGGGTCCTGGTCTCCCAGCCGGACGGCAGCCGCAGCACCACCCGGTTCACCCGCACCGACGCGCCCAGGTCCACCTGGACCCACTGCGGCAGCGCGTCGTTCTTGGACTCCCAGTAGCTGGCGATGTCACCGTCACCGGCGTTCGCCGCCGTGTACGTCTGCGTGGTGGAGCTCGCCGTGAACGTCTTGCCGCGGGCCAGGTTCACCGAGGAATCCGCCGTGCCGTGCACCTCCAGCTCCGACAACTGTGCCGCCTGCCAAACGGAGTTGGCGCTCACCACGACCCGTACGAAGCGGGTCTGTGTCGCCGCGAACGACACCGTCACCGTGTTCCCCGACCCAGGAGCGAAGGTGTACGACGCCGACGACTTCAGGGTGTCGAACGAGGTGCCGTCCGCGCTGCCCTGCACGGAAAGGGTCTGGTTCCGGCTCTCCCAGGAACCCGGGAGGCGCAGCACCACCTCGTCGACGCGGGCCGTAGAGCCCAGGTCGGCCTGCACCCACTGCGGCAGGCCGGAGCCCGAACTCTCCCAGTACGTCGAGGCGTTGCCGTCGGTCACGTTCGCCGCGCCGTACTCCGCGTTCGCGCTGCTCGCCTTCGCCGCGGCGCCCGCCGCGAGGTTCGGGCCGCCCGCGGCACCTGCCGAGAGTGCCGGGAGGCCGAGGAACGCCAGGGCGAGCGCGAGGAAGGCGACCGCGAGGCCCCGTCTTCTGCCCCGCCATCTGGATCTGAGCGATGACTGTCCGATCATGCTGCCCCTGTCCCTGCATCCGGCGTGCAGTGAAGAGCACCCGTTGTGCAGTGAAGTGAGTGGTGAGCGAGCGACCTGAGGGATCAACATCAATTTATTGCGTTCAGTTGTTGGAGAATTGCAGAGTGCTGTCGCGGAGTCCACCGTTTGAACAGAGGGAGTTGCGATGGGGGAGAATCGTGGACCATGTCCCACGCACAGGCGGCCGACGGCGTCGCGCTCCATTACCAAGTCCGCGGCAGCGGGGCCCCGTTGCTCCTCCTGGCCGGTCAGTCGAACAGCCACCGCTGGTGGGACCCGGTGCTCGACCGCTTCGCCACGGCCTTCACGACGGTCGTCATCGACTGGCGCGGCACCGGCGACAGCGACCGGCCCGACACGGACACGTACAGCACCGAGAACTTCGCCCGCGACGTCGTCGCCGTGCTCGACCACGCGGGCATCGACCGCGCCCACGTGTACGGCACCTCGATGGGCGGCCGCGTCGCCCAGTGGCTCGCCGCCGACCACGCCGCGCGCGTCGACCGCCTGGTTCTCGGCTGTACGTCACCGGGCGCGCCGCACGGCGTCGAGCGCGGCCCCGCCGTCCGCAAGGCGCTCGCCGACCCGGACCCGGCCGTCTCCCGCGCCGCCCTGCTCGACCTGATGTACACGCCCGCCTACGCCGCGACGCACCAGGGGCCGTTCGCCACCCTCGGCGACCCCGCGATGCCCGCGCACGCCCGCCGCCGCCACCTGCGGGCCAGCGCCCGGCACGACGCCTGGGACGCGCTGCCCCGCATCACCGCGCCGACCCTCGTCGTGCACGGCACCGACGACGACTTCAACCCCACCGCCAACGCGCCGCTCCTCGCCGAGCGCATCCCCGACGCACGCCTCCTGCTGATCCCGGGCGGCCGACACGCCTACTTCGAGGAGTTCGCGGACGACGCGACGCCCCCGGTCATCGATTTCCTGAACGCAACGAAGGAGACGGCACGTTGACCGGGACCGCCCGCATATCCGAGCACCACTCCGAGCCGCGGAGCACGTCACTCGCCCGGTCCTCGTTCCTCATGGCCATCGGCACGCTCGTCTCCCGCGCCACCGGCCTGATCCGCCAGGTCCTCCAGGCCGCCGCACTCGGCACCGGCCTCTACGCGAGCACGTACAACACCGCGAACACCGTCCCCACCAGCCTGTACACCCTGCTCATCGGCGGCGCCCTCAACTCGGTCCTGGTGCCCCAGCTGGTGCGCGCCCGTGCCGAGCACGCCGACGGGGGCCGCGCCTACGAGCAGCGCCTCGTCACCCTCGTCGTGTGCGTCCTCGGTATCGGCACCGCCCTCGCCGTGTGGGCGGCTCCGCAGATCGTCGGCATCTATCTGAACGACACGCCCGACCGGCACGCCGCGTTCGAGCTCACCGTCGTGTTCGCCCGGTTCCTGCTGCCGCAGATCTTCTTCTACGGACTGTTCGCCATGGTCGGACAAGTCCTGAACGCACGCGGCAAGTTCGGCGCCATGATGTGGACGCCGGTCCTCAACAATGTTGTCCTCATCGCCATGTTCGCCGCCTACCTCACCCTCATGGCGGTGCCCGACAACGTCGCCGACGTCACCATGACCCAGGTCCGCCTCCTCGGTATCGGCACCACCTGTGGCATCGCGGTGCAGGCCCTCGCGCTGATCCCCTTCGCGCGGGCCGCCGGGTTCCGGCCGCGCCCCCGCTTCGACTGGAAGGGCACCGGCCTCGGCGGGAGCATCCGGGCCGCCCGGTGGACCCTCCTGTTCGTCCTCGCGAACCAGGCCGGGCTCGCCGTCGTCACCCACTTCGCGAACTCCGCCGACGCGGCCCTGCCGCACTCCGGCGTCGGCTACACCGCCTACTCCTACGCCCAGACCATCTGGCTGCTGCCCCAGTCCATCGTCACCGTCTCCCTCGTCACCGCCCTCCTGCCCCGCATCAGTGCGGCCGCAGTCGAGGGCCGCGTCGACGACGTGCGCGCCGACCTGTCCCGCGCGCTGCGCGCGACCGGCGCCGTGATCGTGCCCGCCGCCTTCCTCTTCCTCGCGCTCGGCCCACAGATCGCCACGCTGCTGTTCGGACACGGCGCCGCCGACCCGGGACCGCTCGGCCACATGCTGCAGGCGTTCGGACTCGGCCTGATCCCGTTCTCCGCGCAGTACCTGATGCTGCGCGGCTTCTACGCGTTCGAGGACACCCGTACCCCGTTCGTCACCGCCGTCTGGATCGGCGCGCTCAACATCGCGCTGGCCTGCGCCTGTCACTGGCTGCTCCCCGCCCGCTGGGCCGTCACCGGCATGGCCGCCGCCTACGCCCTCTCGTACGGGATCGGACTGTTGCTGACCGCGCGGCGGCTGCGGCGCCGGCTCGACGGGCGTCTGGACGGACGCCGCCTTCTGGGCAGCTACGGGAAACTGGTCGCCGCCGCCGGGATCGCCGCCGGCCTCGGATGGCTCGCGGCCCGGGCCTGCGCAGGCCCGGCAGGTACCTCGGTCGCCGGGACCGCGGTCGCGCTCGCCGCCGGCACCCTCGCCATGGCGGCCGGCTTCCTCGTCCTGGCCAGGCTGCTGCGCATCGCCGAAGTGCGTAGGCTGCCGTTCGCCTGACCCACGACGAAGGAACGATTGCCATGCCCGCTGCCCACGTCCTGCTCGCACAGCTCCTGAAGGCGGCCGACCCGGCCGCGACCGGGGCGTTGTGGCGCCTGGAGGGCGCGGCCCGGCAACTCGACGCCAACGTGGTCCGCGTACGGCCCGGCGCCCGGGGTGAGGCGTACGTCGAGAACGACCTCGACGTGCTGCTCGTCGTCGCCGAGGGGCGCGGCACCCTCCACCGGGCAGGCACGGAGGAGGAGTTGGCGCCCGGCACCCTGGTGTTCGTGCCGCGCGGCGAGCGGCGCGCCGTCAGTGCGGGAGACGACGGCCTCGTCTACATCACGGCACACCGCAGGAGGCCCGGCATGACGATCGGCCGGGCCGCCACCGCGGTGACCGCCGAGGGCGGCGAGGCGCCGTGTCTGCTGCCCCGCGTCTGCGCGGAGTGCGGCCGGGCCGCCGAGGGCGCCGACGCGCGCTTTTGCGCCCGGTGCGGAGAGCGCTTGCCAGGGAAAGACTTCCGGCCGTAGTTGAGAGCGCGGGATCACGCCAGACGGCGGGTTCCGCACCCTCGATATCGGCCTCCTGCAAGGGAGTTGGCCTTCCGCTTCCGTCACTTCTCGCCACTGATTCAACACACAATGTTACCGAAAGAGGGGGGTGCGGGATGAGTTCCCGTCCCGCCCACGGCAGACTCTGCGCCAGGCGGCCGCCGACTCCCGCGGTGGCCGGCCTGGGAGGGGAAGCACCACCGGGGGAGTCCGCGCGTGTGGGGCGTGCGGACTCCCCGACCCCCGTCAGGGCCCTTCGTTGAACACCGGAGTCAGGACGCGGGAACAGTGTCCTCGAACGTGGTGCCTGCCGAACGGTAGGCGGCTACCTTCGCCGCCACCTGCGCCGGCGTGAGCACCTGATCCTTGACGTGCAGCACGTAGTCGACCTGCTGGTCGTACGCGCGCGGGCTGGTGCTCGTCTGACCGGCCAGGTCGATCAGCCACTGGTTGAAGTTGATCGACATCCCCCGCTCCGGCAGATACGCGGCGTCGTGCGTACCGAACAGCTGCCCGTCGATGTAGTACCGGATGGTGCTGTTGTCGATGGTGAGCACCAGGTCGTGCCAGCCCGCGTAGCTCTGTCGGCCCTCCGTGTGCTGGTTCACCGCCTGCCACGGGTCCGGGTTGTAGGTCTCCCAGGACGTGGTGTACAGGATGTTCGACGGCTCGCCCCAGCCCCCGTTCGGCAGATACTCGAAGTCGTACTCGGAGTAGTCGTCCGCCATCGGCGCCTTGAGGTCGTTGATGGTGAAGAACGTCTGTACCAGGTGGTCCCCGTCGGGGCCGCTCTTGGGCGCGTCGCTGAACTTGACGCGTGCCGCGTACGTCCCGTTCCTGAACTTGAGGGCCTTGGTGAGGACTTCGGTCTGTTTCGTGCTCTCACCGGTCCCCGCCGTCGATGTCTCCAGGTTCATCACGGAGTTGCCGCCCGAGGACGGGAACGTCACTTTCTCCGGCGCCCAGGTCGCGCCCGGCACACCGGGGCCGCCCGAGTTGGAGCGCACGCTCCAGCCGTTCGCCGCGATCTTCGGGTCGCTGGACGAGGTGTAGTTGAAGTCGTCGAAGAGCGAGGTACCGGCGCCCGGACCGGTCGGGTCCGTCGGGTCGGTCGGGTCCGTGGGGTCGGTCGGATCGTTGCCAGCGGGAGCCGTGCCCCACACGACGGCGCCATTGAGCTGAGCGGTGACCTTCGACCAGTTCGCGTAACCCGACTGCGCCGCGCCGAACGAGTAGTCGTCGGCCTGGTTCAACGACTGCCAGTCGGAGCGGTAGAAGCGCAACTGCAGATCGCCCGTGTCCGCGCCCGCCGCGAGGGATCCGGCGCCGGACGTGAAGCCGACCTCCAGATACCGGTCGGCGGTCGCGGTCGGACGAGCGAGGGTGCCGAACGTGCCGGTGACGTTGGAGCACCCCTTCACGGCCCACGAGCAGGCGAAGCGGTAACTCGTGCTCGCGGAATCCGACTTGAAGTAGTAGCGGACCTTGACTCCGCTGAGCGGAACGCTCGCACCGCCGGAGTTGCGGACCTTCAGCCACGGCTCGGCCTGATCACTGCCGGTGCTGCCCGTGTGGTACTGCACCGTCAGATCACCCGCGGCCGCGGAAGCACTCGCCGGGAGCGCGAAGAGGCCCGCGCAGCCGAGCACGACGGCGACGGCACACGTGGCCGATCTGGTGACGGTCGTTCTTTTCGCGACGCTCTTCCTCATGACGGTTCCTTTCCGGAACGGTGGGGGACGGGGACGTGCGGGTCGAGCGGCCCGTGCCGCACACCGAGTGCGGCGAGCCGGGGCAGATGCGCGGCGAGCCGCTCACGGAAGCCGGGCCAGGACGGGGAGCCGTGCCAGGCGCGGTCGGCGAACGCGCACAGCCGGGGGAAGGCCAGCCGGTCGACGTGCCCGGCGGTCGGGGCGAACTCGGTCCACAACTGCGCCTGCATCCCGAGGAGCCGGCCGGCCGGGCCGGCGCCGTCCGGCGGTTCGTGGCCGTGGACCGCACGCAGGTCGACCACCGGGCCCGGCTGCGCCTGCGGCTCGTCCGGGGCGTACGACTGCGCGTAGTCGAGGTAGCTCGCGCGGTGCTGACCGCTGATCACCGGGTGCCCGCGCTCGAGCGCGATGCGGGTGTGCTCCGGGTCGCGCCACGTCATGACCGTGAAGTGCGGCGGCAGCCCCTCGCCGGTCTCCGCCCACGCCGTGGGGATGCGCCCGCGCCCGACCAGGTGCTCCCCGATGCGGGCCAGGAACCAGCCGCGCAGCGCGGCCGTGTCGGCCAGCCCCTCGGCGGCGGCCCGCGCCCGCGCCGCCGGGCTCGCCGCCCACTCCGTGGTGGGGCACTCGTCGCCGCCGATGTGCACATGCGGCGACGGGAACACGTCGAGGACCTCGTCGAGCACCGTGCGGCAGACCGCACGCTCTGCGCCCGCCTCGGCGTCTCCCGGCCCACGCTGCGCGCGGCCGTCGACGAACTCGTCGCCACCGGTCTTCTCGTCCGCGAACACGGCCGCGGGATGTTCGTCGCCCCGCAGAAGATCACCCAGGAACTCGTCGCGCAGGAACAGGCGTTGACGGTGCCGCAGGCCGCCGGCGCCTGGACGAGCCGGATCCTGGAGTTCACCACCATCCAGGCGGGTGCCCGGGTCGGCCGCAAGCTGCGCCTCTCACCCGCCGCGATGATCGTCTACGTGGCCCGGCTGCGCCTCGTCGACGGGGCGCCGATGGCCATCGAGCACCTGCACATCCGCGCCGATCTGGTCCCGGGGCTGAGCGCCCAGGAGCTGGAGAGCGGCGACCTGTACGCACATTTGCGGACGCACCACGACGTACACGTCCGCGAAGCCGTCCAGGCCATCGAGCCGACCGTCGTCACCCGGGCCGAGGCCGACCTCCTCGGCGTCCCCGAGCTCTCCCCGGCGCTGCTCTTCGAGCGGCTCACCTCGGACACGGCCGGGCGGCCCGTCGAATACGTCCACTCGCTGTACCGGGGGGACCGCTACCGGATCGTCTCCCGCCTCACCCTCGGCCCGGCCGCGACCACCACCGCGCCGTCCGCCGGGCACCATCCGGGCATCCCGCCCGGCGACTTCGCGCACCGCGACACCGTCGCCTCCACGACCCGGGGCGATGTGCAACAAGGACCCTGACACTCGCTCCGAACTCCGGGGCCGCCTGCGCGGCGCGGGCGCGGGACCTGGTTACGGTTCGGCCATGGCCGACTACCGCATCGAAACCGTCCGCAACGGCGAACGCGACTGGACCGCCCGCAACGACCGCGGGGCCGAGGTCCGGATCGCCCCCGCCGACGCCGCGGACGCCCAGCCTTCGTTCACCCCCGTCGAACTCCTCCTCGCCGCGCTCGGTGGGTGCGGCGGCCTCGTCGTCGACCGCACCGCACGCACCGCCGAACACGACGCGCTGCGCATCGTCGTCGAGTCGGTCTCCCGGCCCGAGGACGACGGCCGGGTCGGCGCCGTCCGCGTCTCCTACGAACTCGCCCTGCCCGAAGGCGACACCCGGACCGCCGAACTGCTCGAACGCGGCATCCGCCTCACCCACGAGAAGTACTGCACGGTCAGCCGCACCGTCGAACACGGCGCGCGCGTCGAGGCGCTGGGCCCCGACGGCACGATGCTCTTCATGGGCGGCTGAGAGCCGGCGCGCGGGGCAGGCCCGCGGGCAGGGCGCTCCGACCGGCTCTCGCCCCGCGAGGCCGCTCAGAGCGCCCCGCCCCCGTCGTACGGAACCGAGCCCGGTACTCCGACGGCGCGACCCCGAGGGAGTGCTGGAACGCCCGGCGCATGGACTCCGACGAACCGAACCCGGCCGACCCGGCGACCGATTCCACCGGCTCGGCGCCCCCTTCGAGCAGGGCCCGCGCCGCCTCCAGACGCACCGACTCGACGTACTGCCCCGGCGTCATCCCCGTCTCCGCGCGGAACAGCCGCGTCAGATGCCGGGCGCTCACCCCGGCCGCGCGCGCCACGGCGTCCAGGTCCGACGCGGCGCCCGGATCGCAGGCGACCGCGTCCATCGCCGCGCGCACCGCGGGATGCCGGGCCGACACCGGGCCGAGCCGCGCGCTGAACTGCGACTGACCGCCCGGCCTGGCCATGAACACCACCAGCTCACGCGCGACGTCCCGGGCCACGTCGGCGCCGTGGTCCTCCTCGACCAGCGCGAGCGCCAGATCGATGCCCGCCGTCACCCCCGCCGAGGTGATCACGGAGCCGTCCCGGACGAACACCGGGTCGTCCTCGACCGTGACCGCCGGGTAGGCAGCCGCGAGCTCCGGCGCGAGCCGCCAGTGCGTCGCCGCGCGGCGACCGTCGAGGACACCCGCCTCCGCCAGCAGGAACGCCCCCGCGCAGACGGACGCCACCCGCCGGGCCCGGCCGGCAAGGCGGGAGGTGAAAGCGATCAGCTCCGCGTCGTGCACGGCCCGCCGCCAGTCGGAGCGCCCCGGCACCAGGACGGTGCCCACGCGCGGCGGCACCGCGTCGCCATCACCGTCGACGCCGACCCGCACCCCCGACGACGTCCGCACGTCGGCGCCGTCCGGCGAGACGATGCGTATGTCATAGGCCCCGCCGTGCAGATTGGCGGTGGTGAGGACCTCGGCCGGGCCGGTCACGTCGAGGAGTTGCACCTGGTCGAAGGCGACGATCGCGACGACCTGAGAGGCGGGTGCGGAGGCGGGTGCGCTCACTGCTCCCACTTCGAGTCGAGGATCGTCCGCACGAAGTCGCCCCGCTCGAAGCCCGGCACGTAGTGGGCGAGGACGTCGGCCTTCACGTTCCCGAACGTCGTCTCCGGCTTCGGCGCCACACCGTCCGTGAAGGCCCGCAGGATGCGCCGCTTGAAGTCGGGCCTCGGATGCAGGGACACGATGTCCGCCCGGTCGGCCCGCGCCACGTCGTCGAAGCCGATGCCGAGCACGTCGTACTCGACGCCCGCCGTCACCAGGGCCACCTCGGGCTCCATGAACGCGGGGACACCCGGCGTCGTGTGCAGCGCGATCGCCGTCCACACCCGGCGGACGCTGTCCTCGGGGACGCCCCGGGCGGTGAGGAAGCGGCGGGCCTCGTCGGCGCTGTCCACCTCGAAGCGCCGGCCGCTGTCGTGAAACCGCTCGGACAGCCCCAGATCGTGGAAGAGAGCTCCCACGTAGAGCAGTTCGGGGTCGTAGGACAGATCGCGGTTGCGGCCCTGCAACGCCCCGAAGAAGTAGACGCGCCGCGAGTGGTGGTAGATCAGCTCGCTCGTCGTGTCACGCACCAGCTGGTCCGCCTCGCGCGCCAGTTTCGTGTCGGGCACCCGCACGCCCGCGACCGTCATCGTGTCCTTCTGCACCGCGCCCACCTGGGCCTTTCGCCATGAAGTGCCGCCGGATCGTCCGGCGGCACTTCTCAGCTTCCGCCTCCGTGGAGGCGGGCGCCATGGCTGTGGGGTCAGGTGTCCCACAGATACGGACACGGCCGCGCTACGGCAGGCTGTGCACCTTGGGCCCGACCGCGTTCGACCAGGCGCTGCCGGCCGTCGCGTCCCAGTTCGTCGACCAGGTCATCGCGCCGCGCAGCCCCGGATAGGTCCGCGCGGGCTTGAAGGAACCGCAGCTCGTGCCGCGGGCCAGGCAGTCGAGCGCGTTGTTCACGACCGACGGGGCCACGTAGCCGCTGCCCGCCCCGCGCGTGGAGGCCGGGACGCCGAGACCGACCTGCGCCGGGTCGAGACCGCCCTCCAGCTGGATGCAGGCGAGCGCGGTGAGGAAGTCCACCGAACCCTGGCTGTAGACCTTGCCGTCGCAGCCCAGCATCGAACCGCTGTTGTAGTACTGCATGTTGACGACGGTGAGGATGTCCTTCACGTTCAGCGCGGTCTTGAAGTACTCGCCCGACGTGGACTGCATGTCGATGGTCTGCGGTGCCATCGTGAGCACCAGCTTCGAGCCGGCCTTGGCGGACAGCTGGCGCAGCGCCTTCGTCATGTACGTCGAGTTGAGGCCGTTCTCCAGGTCGATGTCGACGCCGTCGAAACCGTACTCCTGCATCAGCGCGTACGCGCTGTTCGCGAACGCGGTCGCCGACGCGTCGCTGTTGACCGAGATGCTGCCCTTCTCGCCGCCGATGGAGAGGACCACGGACTTGCCCGCCGCGTGCTTGGCGGTGATGTCCGCCTTGAAGTCGGCGGCGGAGGCGTAGCCGACGGCCGGGTCGAGGTTGAAGGTGATCTGCCCCTGCGTGGTCGTGGCGTCGGCGAACGACACCGCGATGATGTCGTACTGCGACGACACGTCCCGCAGCTTCTGTACGGTCGCGCCGTTGTCGAAGTTCTGCCAGTACCCGGTCAGCGCGTGCTTGGGCACGGCGCCGCCGCCCCCGCCGCCGCCGGACGTGGCCGTTCTGGCGGTCACCGCCGCCGACTTGGCGGACTCACCGGCCGCGTTCGTCGCACTGACCTGGAAGCTGTAAGCGGTGTTGGCCGTGAGCCCCGTGACGCTCGCCGATGACCCCGTGACGGACGCGACCTTCGTGCCGTCCCGGTAGACGTTGTAGCCGGACGCCGTGGAGACCGGGGTCCAGGACAGGTCGACGGAGGTCGAGGTGGTCGCGCCCGCGGCGAGGCCCGCCGGCACGGCCGGTATCACCACCGGGTCGCTGCCGCCGCCCCCGTCGGGCCCGAAGACGTTCACGTCGTCCACGTAGTAGGGGCTCTGCCCGTACCAGCCGTGCGTGTAGATCGTCACCGACGTCGTGTTCGCGCCTGTCTTGAAACTGGTGGTGAGCTGCTGCCAGGACGAGCTGCCCGGCGTCCAGGTGGAGACATCGGTGGTACCGGTGCCGCTCGCGCCGAGGTAGGCGTAGCCGCCCTGCACCCAACTGCTCAGCGTGTACGTCGAGTTGGGCTTGACCGCGACGGTCTGGGTGCACTGGGCGTTGTCCTGGCCCGCCGGTGTGCCCTTCAGGGCCTTGGTGCCACCGTGCACGGGGGACGAGACGGCCGCGCCGCTGCCCGCGGTGCAGGTCCAGTTGCTCAGGTCCGACTCGAAGCCGGCGTTCTTGGCGACGTTGACGTCCGCGGCCTGCGCGGGAGCGGCGAGCGCGGTGACGCCGAGCGCCGCGGCCGAAGTGACGGCGAGTGCGCCGCCGAGCCAGCGGCGGGCGCCGGGTCTGCCATGACGTGCACGGTCCACGGGGATGCCTCCGGGGGAGAGGTGAGGGCTGAAAGTGAACGGTGGCCACCGCTGTGCGCCAAAGCTGGTCCAGACCAATCGAGTTGTCAAGACCTTTGGCGCGCTGCGGTTTCCCTCGGTCCCCGGACGCGCGAACGGCGCTGAACCAGGAGTTCAGCGCCGTGTCGGAGAAAAGCCTCCGAGCCGTCAGAGCAGCCCGCGTACGTAGGCGGCCTGTCCCACGTGCTGGAGATCGTCCGACAGGACGCTGACGAGCCGTGCGCCCAGCGTCACGGGCGGGTCCCAGTTCTCGTCCACGATGCGGTCGAGCGCGGCGTCCTTCAGGTCGCCGAGGAAGCCCAGCGTCTGCTCGTGCACCGCGTCGTAGTAACCGACGAGCAGGTCGCCGGATTCGACCTGCACCTGGCCGACCTGTTTCGAGGTATGGCCGTAGCCGGTGTCCGACGCGGGCAGCGGCAGTCCGAAGCGGTCGGCCCAGCCTTGTCCGAGCCAGACCTGTTCGGTGCCCGCCGCGTCGGCGACGTGGTCGTCCTGTACGCGCGTGAGATGCCAGATCAGCCAGGCGATGGAATTCGCGCCGTCGCCGGGCCGCGTATGGAGATCATCGGGGGAAAGGCCCTCGACCACCGCGTGCACTTCTTCCTGAATGCGGCCGTAGCCGTCGATGAGTACGTCATGGATGCGCATGAGGTGCAGTTTCGTCGACCACGCGGATTTCGGCCAACGGAGCGCCGGAATATGCCAGGAGACTGGCGCAAAAAGCATGGTGACAGCGCGTCCGAAGTGCCGATACTCGACAGGTGGGACGGTTGAATTTTGATCGAATACGGCCCACGCGGACCTGCGGAAGATCGACGATCTTGAATTCCTCCGCAGGTGGGTCGATCGCTGATCAATAACCGGACCGGTCAGTGATCAATGGCACCGGGCAATGGGGGAGATCGTGCACGACGAATTCCTGTGCCACGTCACCGCATACGGAATCTGCGGTGGACGGCTCGTCGGAGTTCCGCTCGGCACCTATCGCGCACCCACCCTGCCGCTCGCCCTGTGGTGGTTACGCGATCGGGCCACCTGGATCGCCGAACGCCTCGACCCCCGCCCCGGCCTCCCGCACCTGCCCGAGGGCGCCCTGATGCCGCTGGGTGACGACACCCCGGACGTGCCCGGCCAACTGCGCGCCTGGTGCGCCGACACGGCCCAACAGGACCGCATCGCCGAGGAGTTGGCGGGCGGCCGGCTCGTCCGCGTCGCCACCCGCGACGAGACCACCGAGTACGAACTCCTCGCCGAGTCCGTGGACGCCCTGCGCATGGCCCGCAGGGCCGCGCACGCCCCGGCGCACGCGTCCGTATGACAGGTATGACTAGTAACCGACACGGGTGAAGCGGGGAATGCCCTCGCGGGCGCCTGGGGAGTGTGGTCACGCACAGTAATGACGACCACATCGAGGCCGCCACAATGAAACGCACATCCGCATTCACCCTCACCCTTCTCGCCGCCGCGGCCGCCCTGGTGCCCGCCGCCACCGGCGCCCGGGCAGCCGCAGGACCCGGGCAGGTCTGCTTCTGGACCGAACCGGGCCAGCACGGCCAGGCCTGGTGCTACGCACCCCCCGGCTACGCCGAGGCGGAGAACGGCACACAGCGTCACGCCTACTCCTTCGACTCTCGTGTAGGGGACAGCGTCTACGCCATCAGCTACACCACCTCCAACTGCCTGTACCGCGAGATCCGGCGCGACGACTACTCCGAGAACTGGGAGTGGGCGCAGAAGATCGACGGGGTCAGCGACAACAAGATGGGATGCGAGCAGGGCTGACGGGCGTGCGCGCGCGACCACGATCGTGGGGGCTCGCCCTGGTGACGGGCCTGCTCCTGCTCACCGGGTGCGTACGCCAGCCCGCCCGGCCCGCCCTCTCGCCCGACGACACCATCAGAGCGGCACAGCAGGAGCTCACCGACCGCTGCCTCACCCGCCAGGGACTCACCCCTCCCCGGCCAGGACAGCGAGGCGTGAACACCGCCGAACAGGAGCGTGTCGCCGGTGCGCTGTTCGGACGCCCGCCGGCCGAACTGTCCCTGACCCTCGCGAGCGGCATCCCCGTACGCGCCCACACCGACGGCTGCCTCGCCGCGGCCCAGCGCACTCTCTATGGGGACGAGAAGCGCTGGTTCGAGGTGTCGACCGTCGTCAACAACCTCCGACCCGAAGCCGCCTACCGGGACCGCAGCCTCGCCTCCGTGCGCGCGCGGCACCGCACCGAGATCACCGAATGGCGCCGGCTGCGGGCCCACGCGCTCCATGAGTCCGCAACGCTGCTGCGCGACCACGGGCCCCGCTGACACCGCCACCCCGACCCCGACCCACACCACAAGGAGACCCCTCACCGTGAAGCACTCGCTCGCCCTGCTCACCGCCGCCGTCATCGCCCTCGGCGGCGCAGCGGTCACCACGACCGCGTACGCCGCCCAGTGCCCGAGCGGCGACTTCTGCGCCTGGACCGACGCCAACTACTCGGGCCAGCGCTGGAACTGGTCCGGCGACGACGGCGACTGGGAGCCCGGAATCCAGGACGAGGACTCCTCCTGGGCCAACCACGGCATCTCGGGCCCCGGAGTGAAGGACCACGTCCAGGTCTACGAGAACAAGGGCTGGATCGGGTTCGGCACCGTCTGTCTCGCCCCGGGACAGGAGATCCCGTCCAACTCCTGGGGCAACGACAGCGGCGACTCCCACACCTGGAAGATGAGCTGCTGAACCCGCCGCACCTCAGGCGGATTCAAAGAAACAGGCCCTCAGAATCCGTCGACCGTGTGCGGCAGCAGATCCGTGTACAGCGCGGCGTCGAGCATCGACGCCGCGTCCTGCTTGTGCTCGCCTGCCACACCCGCCCGCACCAAAGACCGCACGGACGTCGCGCCCATGTAGACCGTGGCCAGGTCGCGCGCCTCCAGCGTCAGATCGGGGGCGTCCGAGGTCGGCGCGTAGGAGAACCCGTCCGGCGACGCGATGAGCCGGAACGTGCCCGCGTTCGCCGGCACCTGTTCGTCGCGGATCGCGAGCGCCACGTCCACGGGCGCCGCCCACGAGCGGGCCGCCAGCGCTGCCCGCACGTCGACGAGCCGCACCCACAACGACGGGGACGACTCCGTCACCCGCACCTGGTCCCGGTCCGCCGCGAACAGCAGCAGCGAATCATCCACCGGACGGCCCCAGGCCCGCACCTTGCCGGTCAGATCGATCGCGGTCAGATAGCTCCACAGCGCGGCCGCCTCCTCGGGGCCGTCGGCCTCGAGGTCGTCGACCCGGACGAGACCCGCGGTGTGCGTGTCCTCGCCGCCCGACTTGGTGCGGTAGATCGCGTACCCGGCGAGCGGATCGCCCAGTGCCACGATCCGCGGTGGCGACATCCCGCTGTCGCCCTCGTCCTTCTCGACCAGCAACTCCTCGCGCCACCAGGCCTCCGTACGCGCCAGCCGGCCCGCCCGGTGCGCACGGGTCTCCTCGAAGTACGGGGCGAGCAGCGCGGGCGCGGACTCCGGGTCGACCAGGCGCAGGGGGCGGGAGTCGGGCGCGAGGCGCAGCGCGAGCGGGCGCCGCGAGTCGATCTCCACGGTTGCGCCGTAGGTGCCGGGGCCGAAGCCGAACCGGCCGTAGATCGACGCCTCCGACGCCCACAGCGCGACGAGGGGCGCGCCCTGCCCCGCGCAGCGGGCGAACAACTCGGCCATCATCCCGGAGAGCACACCGCGACGGCGGTGCGTCGGCGCCACCGACACGAACGTCAGGCCGGGGCAGGAGAGTTCACCGCCGCCCGGCACGGACACCGAGAAGGGGTGCGCCGCGGCGAACCCGACCAGGTCGTCCCCGTCGTAGGCACCGATGCGCAGGAAACCGGCCAGCGTCTCGCGGTGGTGCTTGCGCCGGTCGTCCGCCGGCGATTCGTGGAAGACCAGGTAGGCGAGCGCGAGGGCACGCTCGATGTCGGACTCGGGAAGTTCACGGATCTGGACGGATCGGGCATTCATGATCACAGACCCTAACCGGGAGCCGCTCCCCGCGCCCGCGGGGGTGCCTCCGTGGGCGGCGCCGCGCGGACGCCGCCCACAGAGACAGGCCCCGGTGACGCCGACTCCGGCGAGACCGTGCAGACAGCGGGGTCCGGGCCGCCTGCACGGCCTCGAGAGCGCGTCACCGGTTCACACGGGGCTGTCCAGTGCTTCAGGCGCACGCTCTCGTACGGATGCACCCCGGCCTCGATTCCTGCCGTACTCCCACAGCCGCGCACGCAGCCGCCCCATCCCGCGCCGCGCATGAGACTTGACCGTGCCCAGCGGCCATCCGGTGCGGTCCGCGATCTGCGGCTGCGTCAGGTCCTCGTAGAACGCGAGCCACAGGACCGTGCGCTGCGGCACCGGCAGCCGCGCCAGCTCCTGGGCCACCAGCACCCGGTCGAGCGCGGCCTCCGTCTCCTCCACCGCCACCGTGCGCCCGGCGGCCGCGCCTTCGAGCAGGGCCGCCCGGCGAGTGCGCGAAGCGAGCGCGTCCGCGATGTGGTGCCTGGTGATTCCCGTCAACCAGGCGGCATCGGTGCCGAGTTCGGGCCGGTAACCGGCCCGCCCGCGCCACGCGGCGAGAAACACCTGCTGCGTGATGTCCTCCGCGTCACGGCCGTCACCGAGCGCCCGCCGGGCCAGCCGGAGTACCAGAGGTGCCCAGCACCGGTACAGATCGGCCAGGTGCGCCGCGTCGGCCCGCGCCCCCTTCTCGGGCGACTCGTGCGCACCGCGCGTATCCGGGCGGACCGCTGTGCTCATCGGTGTCTCGTCAACTCCTCTACGCAGGCCCGAACTTGGCGTTTCCCGAACGGAAACCGGACGGATGGACCGCGTTCCCGTCCACGGACCGGTCATCCTGTGAACCCGCGCGGTCGACCGGCAACTCGCACCGTTTGTGCGTCGTATCGTGAGCCGATGGACGAGGACCGGGACACCTTGCGGAACGGGTACGGCGTGGCGGCGGCGGAGCCGGGGGTCACCACCGGCGCCCTCGCCCGGCGCCTGGGAGTGTCACCGACGACCCTGCGCACCTGGGACCGCCGCTACGGGCTCGGTCCCGCCCAGCGCGCCGAGGGACACCACCGGCGCTGGTCGGCGCAGGACGTCGCGGCCGTCGAGGAGATGTGCCGCCTCACCGCGACAGGCCTGCCACCCGCCGAGGCCGCACACCTGGCCCGCAAACGCCAGGACACCGGTCGCCCCGTCGCCGCCGTCCCGCAGCCGCGCCGCCGCGCGCAGGGCCCGGCTTCGGAGGCCACGCTCGAACGGCAGCGCCGTGGTCTGGCGCGCGCCGCCACCCGCCTCGACGCGCCCGCCGTGCGGGACCTGCTGACCGAAGCGGTGGCCCGGCACGGCCTCGTCGGCGCCTGGCAGGACGTGATGGTGCCGGTGCTGCACGCGATCGGACGCAAATGGGAGGAGGCGGGGGACCGCTACGTCGAGGTCGAGCACCTCCTGTCCTGCCACATCTCACGCACCCTGCACCGCGGCGTCATCGCGCCCGTCACCGCGGCCGTACCGCCGCTCGTCCTGGCCTGCGTACCGGCCGAACAGCACTCGCTGCCCCTGGAGGCGCTCAGCGCGGCCCTCGACGAACTGGGGCTGCCGCAGCGGATGTTCGGGGCGGCCGTCCCCGTCGAGGCGGTCTCGGCGGCCGTGCGCCGCACAGGGCCGCGCGTCATCGTGCTGTGGGCGCAGGCCCGGTCGACCGCGAGCCTGCCCCTCGCCCGGCACCTCGCCGAGGCCAGGTGGGGGGTGCGCGGCGCCCGCGGCGGGCCCGCCGTGATGCTCGGCGGCCCCGGCTGGGCAGGACACACGGTGCGCGGCGCGCTGCGCCCGACGACGCTGCCCGAGGCGCTGAGCCGCATCGAGCGGCTCTACCCCGAGCTCACCCCAGACCGCGAGCCCGCTTGAACCGGGCCAGTCCGTCGGAGAGTTCGAGCAGCGGATCCGGATAGTCGTACGCGGCCCTGTCCTCGCCCGTCAGCTTCCACGGTTCGTGCACCGCGGCGCCCTTCAGACCCGCCAACTCCGGCACCCAGCGCCGTACATACGCTCCGTCCGGGTCGTACCGCTTGGCCTGCGTCACCGGATTCAGCACCCGGTTGGGCCGGCTGTCCGTGCCGGTACCCGCCATCCACTGCCAGTTCATCTGGTTGTTCGCGATGTCCCCGTCCACCAGGAGGTCCAGGAAGTGCCGGGCGCCGACCCTCCAGTCGACGTACAGCGTCTTGGTGAGGAAACTCGCGGTCAGGAGGCGGGCCCGGTTGTGCATCCACCCCTCGTGGCGCAGCTGCCGCATCGCCGCGTCGACCACCGGATATCCCGTACGCCCCTGTCGCCACGCCTCGATCTCCCGGCCCGCGGATCTCTCCGAGCGCCAGAGGTCGTGCTTGCCGCGGTAGTCCTCGTGCGCGGCGGCCGGGCGGGCGGCCAGCACCTGACGGTGGAAGTCCCGCCAGGCCAGTTGCCGTACGAACGCCTCGGCGCCGGGGCCGCCCGCGGCCCGGGCCCGCTGGACCGCCTCGACCGGGCTGACCGTGCCGAAGTGCAGGTCGGGGGAGAGCCGGGACGTCGCGTCGCCCGCCATGTCGTCGTGCCGGTCCTCGTACCCGGCGATCCCCGACCGCAGCCACGCGGTGAGACGCGCCCGGCCGGCCCGCTCGCCGCCCTCGGCGAGATCCGGTGACAGACGGGGGACGGCAGCGCGTTCGGGCAGCGGCTCGGAGCGGACCCCGTCGGGAACCGTGACGGCCCGGGGCGCCCGGCCCACGGTCCGCAGGTGCTGCCGGGCCCACTGCCGGTGATACGGCGTGAACACGGCGAAGTGGTCCTTGGCCGCGGGGGTGACCGCGCCGGGCGGCACGCAGGTCACCACCGCGTCGTGGGAGACCACTTCGCAGCCGATGCCGTGCAGTGCGGTCCGCAACCGTTCCTCACGGCGGTGGGCGTAGGCGCTCACGTCGCCCGCGAGATGCACCGCGCACGCGTCCGTCTCGGTCACCACCTTCGCGACCTCCTCCGCCACGTCCCCGGAGCGGACCACGAGCCGCCCGCCGCGCTGCCGCAGTTGCGCGTCGAGATCGCGCAGGCAGTCGGCGAGGAACGCTTCCCGGTTCGGCACCAGGAATCCGGCCGCGGCGATCCCGGTGTCCCGGACGAACAGCGGCACCACCGCGTCGGAGGCGTTCAGGGCGGCTCGCAGCGGCGGATGATCGTGGACTCGCAGGTCGGCGGTGAACAGGACGACACGGACGCGCACAGACTTACTCCCGGCTGCTACGAGGGACTCAAGGGAACTCGCGAGAAATCAAGGGAACTCGACGGAACTCGACGGAACTCGTGGGACTGCGATGGACGGAGGGGGAGGCGCACAGCCGATCGCGGTCAGCCGCCCGTTCCTCCCTTCCGAACCTTCCGGCCCCGGGACGTGCACGGATGCATGCATTCCGGGCCACGGCGGGGCATCCCGTGCATGGTCTCCCCGGAAGCGGGCAAGCGCAGCACAGGGACGACGGACGGTCACCGGGCGTGGACCGTCCGTGCGGGTCGACGGGTGTAGGAGGTGCCGCGATATGCAGGCGAAGGTGTTGCGACGGTTCTCGGCGGGGGCGCCCCGCGGGTCCTGGCCGGCGGAGGAGTACGCCGCTCGGCTACGCGCTCAGGGACGGTCCGCGAAGGTAGTGATGGACCTGGATTCGGACGCGTTCCTGGTGGTCGGCGGGGAAGGTGACGTACCCGCCTGACCCGGGCATCGGCCGGCGCCCGGGCAGCGCGGCGGGCCGACGAGCCCCACACTGAGCCCCCCGTCCGCACGGACGGGGGGCTCAGTCCTGTCCGGGTGCTGTCAGGCCCCGGCAGCCGGCGGCAGCGCCGTCAGGAACCGACCTCCGGGAGCCGCTCCCCGTTGTCCAGCCGCGCCGTCACCCGCACCGTGCCCCGCTCGGGTGCCCGCACGGCCAGCGTGCGGCCGGGGCGGGCGGTGTCGACCGCGCCGCTCACGGAGATCCGGGTGACCGCACGGCTGCCGGCCGCCACGAGATACCAGTGGCCCTTCGGCGACCTCCACCGCGAGGAGGCCACCACGTGCTGCCCGAACCGGCTGCAGGCGGCGGTGGACTCCGCCCGGCCGACCACCCGGGCAGGTGCGGTGGCGGACGAGGCGGGCGCACGCAGCAGCAGGGCCACGTCACCCGGCCCGCGCCAGGTCGAGGCACGGGCGCACGACCACACCGCGCGGCCGCCCCCCTCCGGCAACTGCTGCTCGGCGAAGTCCCACGCGTTCACGGCGCGCACCGCCCCGCCGCGCCACGGCTCGAGTCCGCAGGCGGTACGCGCCCACGCCAGCAGGGCCTGACTGCTGGTCGCCTCACGCGGCTGGCGGGGCGGCGGCGTGCCGTGGCCCGGCAGCGGGGTGTACGTCAGATGCACCGGCGAGAGCCCGCCGAGATCCACGACCAGGAACGCGTGGTGCTCCACGATCCGTGCGGAGGAGCGCAGCTGCAGCACCGGACGCCGGGCACAACCCCCCGGCGGAGCGACCGGCACGGCGTCGGTCACACCGTCCTCGGACACGTGCAGCGGCCGGGCCGGAGTGTCGGGCCGCAGCAGATCACGCCTGGTCGCCTCCGTGACCCAGGGCGCGAACAGATAGCGGGCGGTGCCGGAGCCGCGGGACAGCACCACCGCGGCCGCGGTGGTCACATCGGCGTCGTCGACGCGGGCCAGATCGAGCGAGGCACGTCCGCCGCCGACGGGGTCGGCGTAACGGGCCAGTCGGTCGCCGTCGGTCAGCAGCACCACACCCTGGCCGTCGACGTCTCCGGCGAACAGCAGTTGGGGCGTGCGCGGCGGCGCGTCCTGCGGAGTGCCCGGCGTCGTCGTCACCGCGACCGCGTCCGAGGGCGCCGCCCAGGAATCCAGCGCCCGCGCCAGCAGCGCCTCGTCGCCGGTCCGGGAGCCCCGCGCGGGCCACACCGTGAAGTCGACCCGGGAGGTGTCGGCCCACTCGTCGGGCGCCGCGTGCGAAAGGCGGGCGGCGTCGAGGCCCCCCGCGGCCGTCGCGCTCGCCCGGACCGCCGGATGCTCGCCGGAGCCGCCGCCCGGGACGGTCAGCACGCCCGCCGTGATCACGGCGAGAGCGCCCAGAGCCCAGGCGAGCCGCCTGCGCCGGGTGCGCCGGATCAGATCCGTGGGCCGCGTCTGCACCGAGCAGGCGTCGAACTCCTGGGAGCGCAGCAGCGCCTCGGCGGCCGGTCCTGCCCCGGCGTCCAGGCCCGCGGCGTCCCGGACGACGTCCTCGGGGTCCCTGACCCCGGCCGCGCCCAGCAGGGCGGCGGCGCGCCCGGCGGAGAAGCCGTCGACCCGGCGGAGCACGAACGCGGCCCTGGCCGGCGCCGACGCCCCCGCCAGCGCCTGCCCGAGGGCGATCTCCTCGGCGCCGCCGGCCCGCGGGAACAGGCGCAGCCCCCACACCATGGGCAACCGCGGCAGCAGCGCCCGGGGCGGCGGCAGCGCCGCGGGCCAGCCGGAGGGGCGGTGCGCCCCGGCCAGAGCGGCCCGCAGCACCCGCACCCGCAGGGCGTCCTCCGCGCCGCCGGGGCCGTCTCCCGCCGCCCGCGGGCCCGGCACGCGGGTCGGCCGCGCCCCGGGAAGCGCGCGCTGGGCCGCCGCGTGCGCCATCAGCACCCGGCGGTGCCGGGACAGAGCGGCGGGAAGTGTCAGGTAGGCGAGGCGGACGAGCGCGGTGTACTGCTCGACGAGGGCGGCCTCGGCCCGGTCGGCGGCTATCCGGGTGCGCAGGGCCGGGCGGCCGCGGCGAAGGGTCGGCATGGTCGGGTCTCCCGCGTCGAAGGGCGTCGTGTGCTTCGCTCTTCAAACGACCGGACCGTGTGACAGTCACATCACGAATCGGCAGGACTGCTCCGCGCGAGTCGGGGTATCAGCATGCCTGCGGGGGTCTGACCGACACAGGCCCGGTCGAGAGAGACGCGGATGATCGAGTATTTGGGCGGGGCAGTGATCCCAATCGGCTTCGACACGCCTGTCGAGCCCCTGCGGCGGGTGACGCACTATTCCGGAGAGGCGGGCTGCATAGCGCAGGCCCGGGCTTTCGCGGAGACGTTCCTGGCCCAGCTGAACCAGGAGTGGTGCGTCCCCATCGACCGCAGGGCCGCGGGCGATGTGCTCCTCGTCGTCAGCGAGCTGGTCACCAACGCGGACCGGCACAGTGCGGGGCCCTACGTCCTGGAGCTGGAGGGGTCGGCGCGGCAGATCATCGTCACCGTCTACGACAGCAGCGCCGCGGTCCCGCTGCGCTACCCGCGGGACCCGGCCCGGATCGGCGGGCACGGCCTGGAGATCGTGGACGTACTCGCCGAGGTCACCGTCGAACGGGTGCCGGTCGGCAAACGCGTCAAGGCCGTCCTCACCCTCTCGGTGTGAGGACGGCCCCGGTTTTCTTCGGTCGACCCGCTACCTAGACCGGGTCCGTGTCCGCGAGCATGCCGGACTTCAGCCGGGCGATGAGCTGCTTGATGAGCCGTGAGACGTGCATCTGCGAGTAGCCGAGCCGCTCGCCGATCTCCCCCTGGGTCAGCTCCTCCACGAACCGCAGATGCAGCAGCCGGCGGTCGCGCTCGGGCAGCTGCGCCACGAGCGGGGCGAGCACGTGGAAGTCCTCCACCAGCTCCATCGCCTCGTCCTCCACCCCGATGAAGTCGGCGAGCACCGACTCGCCGTCCTGACCGTTGTCGGTGGTCAGGGCCGCGTCCAGCGACGCGGACGTGTACCCGTTCGAGGCCAGCTGCGCCTCCACCACCTCGGACTCCGGCAGGTCGAGGAGCGTGGCCAGCTCGGCGGTCGTCGGGTCGCGGTCAAGGCGGGTGCGGAGTTCGTCGCGCGCCTTGGCCAGTTCGAGCCGGAGCTCCTGCAGACGCCGCGGCACGTGCACGGCCCAGCTGGTGTCGCGGAAGAATCGCTTGATCTCGCCGGTGACGTACGGCAGCACGAACGACGTGAACTCGACCTCGCGCGAGATCTCGAACCGGTCGATCGCCTTGATCAGGCCGATCATGCCGACCTGGACGATGTCCTCCATGTCGTCGCCGCGGTGGCGGAAACGGCCCGCCGCGAAGCGGACCAGCGACATGTTCATCTCGATCAGGGTGTTACGCGTGTACTGGTACTCCTCGGTCCCCTCTTCGAGTTCGGCGAGCCGCCGGAAGAAGTGCCGGGAGAGTTCCCGTGCGTCCAGCGGCGCCACTCGACTGGGGTCCGGGATGTGGTGAAGCGAAATCTCCCCATCTGTGGTCCGGGTCCTGTCCGCAGTGACGTCCGTCCCGCTCATGGTGGACTCCACCGTCCCTCCCGCGCCGTGCGACGGCGCACAGCCCTGTTCCATCATGGTGTCCGGCAGTTACCCGCGAACTGCCCGGTCATGCAGAGTTGTTCTGGAGGTACGACATCAACACGGCAGAAACAGCAGGTACGGTGCGCGAACTGGTGGACGCGCTCCCGGGCAGCACCCTCGTCACCGACGCGGACGTGCTCGCGTCGCTCGGCCGCGACGACGCCGAGTGGGCGCCCGCCGGCCGGCCGCTCGCGGCGGTCAGGGCCGGCTCCGCCGAAGAGGTGCAGGCGGTGGTGCGGGCGTGCGCGGCGCGGCGGATCTCCGTCGTCACGCGCGGCGCGGGCACCGGCCTCTCCGGCGGCGCCAACGCGGTCGACGGCTGCGTCGTTCTCGACGTCTCCCGGATGAACCGCATCCTGGAGATCGACACCGAGAACCTGCTCGCCGTGGTCCAGCCCGGCGTCGTGAACAACGACCTGAAGGCCGCCGTCGCCGAGCACGGCCTGTGGTACCCGCCGGACCCGGCCAGCGCCCCCTGGTCCACCATCGGCGGCAACGTGTCGACGAACGCGGGCGGCCTGTGCTGCCTCAAGTACGGCGTCACCCGCGACTACGTCCTCGGCCTGGAGGTCGTCATGGGCGGCCCGGCGGGTGAGTACGGCAGCCGCGTCCGCCTCGGCCGGCGCACCACGAAGGGTGTCAGCGGTTACGACCTGACGAGCCTGTTCGTCGGCTCCGAAGGCACCTTCGGCGTCATCACGGAGATCACCCTGCGGCTGCGGCCCGCGCCGGTCGCGGAACCGCGCACGATCGTCGGCGCCTTCGACAGCCTGGTCGCCGCGGGCGCGGCGGTCGCCCTCGTCACCCGCCGCGGCCTCGCCCCCGCCGCTCTCGAACTCCTCGACCGCGCCTGCATGGAGGCCGTCGAGGACTGGAAGCACCTGGGCATCGAGCCGGGCGCCGAGGCCATGCTGCTCGCCAGGATCGACGCCGCGGGCGACGCGGGGGCCGTCGAGGCCGCGGCGGTGGCCGCCGCCTTCCAGGAGGCCGGGGCGCTCTGGGCCGAGCAGTCCACCGACGCCGTCGAGGCCGAGGCCCTCTTCGACGTACGACGCCTCGCCTACCCCGCGCTCGAACGGCTCGGCCCCGTTCTCACCGAGGACCTCTGCGTGCCCCGCTCGGCCGTGCCCCAGATGCTCGCCACCATCGAGGACATCGGTCGCCGGCACGGGGTGCGCATCGCCACCATCGCGCACGCGGGGGACGGCAACCTGCACCCGCTGCTGATCACCGAGCCCGGTGACGAGGCGGCCCGCGTCGCCGCGCAGGCCGCCTTCGAAGAGCTCCTCCAGGCCGCGATCGCCGCGGGCGGCACCGTGACCGGCGAGCACGGCGTCGGCCTGCTCAAGCGCGGTGGCATGCGCAGCGAACTGGGCCCCGCCGTCTGCTCGATGCAGCGTGCGGTGAAGCAGACGCTCGACCCGCTGGACCTGTTCAACCCGGGGAAGGTCGTCGGCGAGGACTGACCTTCCCCGGGGCCCGTCGCCGGGTCAGGTCAGCGCGGCAGGCCCGCAGGATCGGTGGCCCACCTCGTGTCCGGCTGGTCGACGAGCCGGTACGCGAGCGTGCCGCCGCGGCGCAGCAGGCCCGCGTCCGTCCACGACCGCGGGTGGTTCCGGCCGTCGAGCCGCACCCCGGCGACGTACGCGTGCGTGGCATCGGCCGCGGGCGCGTCGACGACGATGTCGGCGCGTCCGGGCCGGTCCACCACGGCGTGCGGGAACAGCGGCGCGCCGAGCAGCAGATCGGCGCTGCCCGGGGCCTTCGGGTACAGGCCGAGCGCGGAGAAGACGTACCAGGCCGACATGGTGCCGAGATCGTCGTTGCCGGGCAGCCCCGCGGGCCCGGTCCCGTACACGGAAGTGACGATCTCGCGCACGGTGGCCTGCGTCTTCCACGGCTGCCCGAGCGCGTTGTAGAGCCACGGCGCGTGGATGCCGGGCTCGTTCGTCGGGTCGTAGCGCAGCGCGTCGCCGCCCTTCACCGACCAGGAGCCGTCCGCCTTGTGGAAGAACCCGTCGAGCCGGGTCGCCGCCGCCTGTCGGCCGCCCATCGCGTCGGCGAGGCCCTGCACGTCCTGCGGCACCATCCAGGTGTACGTGGCGCTGGTGCCCTGCGCGAATCCGAGGTCGCTGCCCGGATTGAACGGGGTCACCCACGAGCCGTCCAGATTGCGCGCCTGGATGTAACCGGTGTCCGGGTTGAAGACGTTGCGCCACCACGTCCCGCGCTCGGTGAAGTAGGCGGCCTGCTCGTCGCGGCCGAGCAGCTTCGCCCAGGAGCCCAGTGCGGCGTCGGCGACCGAGTCCTCCAGCGTCTCGGCGGCGCCGCCCCAGCAGTGGCAGGCATCCTGCGCCGCGTAGTGGGAGCTCAAGTACTGGGCCAGGTTGGGTCGTTGGCCCTCGCACTGGCCGGGGCAACCCGCGTCGGAGAGGCCGTCGTCACGCGGCTCGGTGGCCTGCCGGGCCAGCGAGTCGAAGGCGCCTTCGTAGTCGAAGTCGCGCACGCCCATCGCGTAGAACGTCGCGAGCGTCGCCGCCGTCGGGTCGCCGGTCATCACGTGCGTCGCGCCGTTGACGTGCACCCAGCGGTCCCAGACGCCGTCGTTCTGTTCCGAGAAGTTGTAGAGCGACTGCGCGAAGTCCCCGGCGACCTTCGGTTTCAGCAGGGCGAGCAGCTGGATCTGGGCCCGGTACTGGTCCCAGCCCGAGAAGTTGCTGTACTGCGCCTCCTGCCCGCGCGCCAGGCGGTGGGGCCTGCCGTCCATGCCGGGGTAGCGGCCGTCGGTGTCGCTGATGATGTTCGGCTGCATGAGGGAGTGGTAGAGCGCCGTGTAGAAGGCGGTGCGCTGGGCGTCGCTGCCGCCGCCGGTCCGCACGGAGCTCAGCTCCCGGTCCCAGTCCCGGCTCGCCTGGGCCGCCACGTCGTCGACGCTCGCCCGGGGCGCGATCTCCTTGCGCAGATTCGTCTCGGCGCCCGCGAGAGACACGTACGAGATGCCGAGCCGCATATGGACATCGTTGTCAGAGCCCGTGTCGAAGCCGACGTAGCCACCGGAACCACGTCCCGCGCGGTCGGCGCCGGTCGCGTACCCCTCGCCGCCGCCCGCGCTGGTGGAGCCGGGGGAGAGGGTGGCGTCCCGCCAGGTCCCGTACGAGGAGAAGGCGCGGTCGAAGGAGGCGCTGAAGTACAGCTTGTAGTAGCTCTTGCGGTTGTTGACGCCGCCGTTGGCACGGCGCCCGCAGAACGCGCCGGTCAGCACCCAGCCGGTGACCTTGCGGTGCGCGCGGTCGATGTCTATGTGCGCGTCCTCGCTGCCGTTGAGCGAGTTGGAGACGCGGAACAGCAGCGAGGCCTGCTGGTCGGCGGGGAAGGCGAAGTCGGCGACGCCCGCGCGGCGGCTCACCGACAGATCGGCCGACGCGCCGGAGTCGAGCCCCAGGGTGTAGCGGCCGGGCACCGCGCGCTCGTTCGCGTGCGAGAAGTTCGACGCGTACACCGCGTCCTTGGTGTCGGCCGACGGCGAGGAGGTGACATCCCCGACGAACGGCATGATCGGCACGTCGCCCGCGGCGCCGGGATTGCAGCCCGCGCCGTTGACGTGGGTGAGGCTCAGGCCGCGGATCCGCTTGGCGTTGTACTCGTAGCCGTTCGCGGCGCCGGTGCTCGTCTGGTCGCCGGTGGTGCTGGTCGGGGACCACGCGATCATGCCGTACGGGCGGGTGGCACCCGGGTAGGTGTTGCCGCCGTTCGTCGAGCCGATCAGCGGGTCGACGGACGCGGTGGGCCGGGTGGCGGGCGCCGCGGCCGAGGCGAGCGGCCCGGGCAGCGTCATGGCGAGCGCGGTCGCCAGGCCGAGCGCTCCGGTGCGGCGCAACAGCACCGCGGGTCTGGACAGGACGTCGAACACGTAGCGGACCTTTCGGAGTCGGAACAGATGCCGTCAAGGCGCCGCCGAGCGTAGATCGTTGAGCCGCCGCGGGGAACGCCGCCGGACGCATCCGTGGTGAACGCCTGATGAAGCCCGGGGCCCGGCCCCGGCTCGTGGCCGGCCCTCGGTGAGCCTTTTCCGCGGCACGCCGAACCAAATGTGTGATTTGTCCGTTTATCGGTCTTACGGTGCGAAGGTCGCTGTCCTTGAGGGGGGACACACAACGCGCCCTCACCCGGCGCGGGTTGGGATGCTCATGAGTGGAATCAGCCGCAGAGGCGCCGCACGCCTGGGGCTAGGGATCGGCTTGGGCGCCGCGGCCACGACCCTCGCGGGCTGCGGCAGCGGCGACGAGGAGGGCCTGCCCCCGGCGGGCCCCGGCCGGCACGAGGGCCGGCCCGCGGGGCCGCCGAAGAAGGCCGCGCCCCGGCTGATCGGCGACGGTTCGACCGCGTACACGGGCAAACAGCCCCACCAGCCCGGGGCCCCCGACCCGCTCGAAGTCGGCCAGCGGCCACCACAGTTCGTGATCTTCTCGTGGGACGGCGCGGGAGAGGTCGGCAACGGCCTGTTCCCCCGCTTCCTGGAACTGGCCCGCGAGCACAACGCCCACATGACCTTCTTCCTGTCGGGCCTCTACCTCCTGCCCGAATCGAAGAAGCGCCTGTACCGCCCGCCGAACAATCCGGTCGGCGCCTCCGACATCGGCTACCTGACCGACGGACACGTCAAGGAGACCCTGAAGTACGTCCATCAGGCCTGGCTGGAGGGCCACGAGATCGGCACGCACTTCAACGGGCACTTCTGCGGCGGCTCCGGGTCCGTCGGCAACTGGAGCCCGGCGCACTGGCGCAGCGAGATCGAGCAGGCCCAGGCGTTCGTCAAGACCTGGCGCAGCAACACCGGTTGGCACGATCACCCCTCGCTGCCCTTCGACTACGACCAGGAACTCATCGGCGGCCGTACGCCCTGCCTGCTCGGCCAGGAGAACCTGCTGCCGGTCGCCCGGGAACTCGGCTGGCGTTACGACGCGTCGTCACCCGGCGGCCTGCAGCGCTGGCCGGACAAGAAGCAAGGCGTATGGGATCTTCCCCTACAGGGCATCCCGTTCCCCGGTCACCGCTTCGAGGTCCTGTCGATGGACTACAACATCCTCGCCAACCAGTCGCGGAACTCGACGAGGGCGCCGTCCTACAACTACCCGGGCTGGCGCACCCAGGCCACGCAGTCCTATCTGACCGGCTTCCGACGCGCCTACGAGACGAACCGGGCCCCGTTCTTCATCGGCAACCACTTCGAGGAGTGGAACGGCGGCATCTACATGGACGCCGTCGAGGAGACACTCAAGCGGGTCGCCGACAAGAAGGACGTACGGCTCGTCTCTTTCCGGCAGTTCGTCGACTGGCTCGACGCGCAGGACCCCGCCGTCCTCGCCAAACTGCGCGGTCTGGAGGTGGGGGAGCGGCCGCCGGGAGGCTGGTCGGCGTTCCTGCGCCCCGAGAAGAAGCAGGCGAAGGTCAGCCGCGGGCACCACGCGAAGTGAGGCAAGATCGTCGGTAGGCGACAGCAGGCGCCGACGCGGCGGACGCCGACGCGGCGGACGGACCACGAGGAGGCCCCATGACCCGGCCGATCACCGCGGGAGTGGACGGATCACCAGAGAGCGCGGCCGCGGCCGCCTGGGCGGCACGCGAGGCGGTGCGGCGGGAACGGCCGCTGCGCCTGGTGCATGTGGGGACGCCGGTTCCCGAGACGCTGGCGCTGGCCGCCGACGAGGACGCGCGGGCGCGGTGGGCCCGGGACCTCCTGGCGGGGACCGAACAGCAGATCGCCGGGCGGCACCCGGGACTCGCGGTCACCACCGACGTCCTCGCCGAGGACGGCGCCGTCGAGGCGCTCCTCGCCGCGGCCCGCGACGCGGAACTCCTCGCCCTCGGCTCGCGCGGCCACGGCCCGCTCGTCGGCTTCCTGCTCGGCTCGGTCGGCCAACAGGTCATCGCCCGCACCGAGCGGCCCGTGGTGCTGGTCCGCTCGGACGACCGGGCCGCCGCCGAGGCGGCCGGGCGCGAGGTGGTCGTCGGGCAGGAGGGCGATCCGCTGGACAGCGCCGCCGCGCTCGAGTTCGCCTTCCGCACGGCGGCGGCCCGCGGCGCGAGTGTCCGGGCGGTGCGCGCCTGGAGCCTGCCGCCGGTGTTCGCGTACAGTCCCGCCTCGCTCGAACTCCTCGACGAGTCCGGCGGCATGGAACCGTACGAGAAGAAGGCGCTCGGCGAGGCTCTCGCCCCGTGGCGCGAGCGGTTCCCCGACGTGCCCGTCACCGAGCACGTCGAGATCGGCAGCGCGGGGCAAGTGCTGCTCTCGCTCGCCCCGCGGGCTCAGCTGCTCGTCGTCGGACGGCGCGCCCGTCGCACCGCCGTGGGCGCCCGGATCGGCTCGGTCGCCCACGCGGTGCTGCACCACGCGCCGTGCCCGGTGACCGTGGTGCCGGTGGTGCCGGGAGAGCCGCGCATCTGAAGGCCGGGTGTCACGGCCCGGTGAGCGACACCGCCCCCACCGGACAGGCCCGCACCGCCTCCTTCACCATCGGGTGCTCCGCGGCCCGCTCGTCCGCGCCGGGGAGCACCTCGCTGAAGCCGTCGTCGTCCTGAGTGAACACGTCCGGCGCCGTCAGCGCACACATGCCCGCGCCCACACAGCGCTCCTTGTCGATCTCGATCCCCATGGGGCTCACCACGCCACGGGCAGTTCGAGCATGCCCTGGATCGTGTCGCCGGGCTTGAACGGGATCTCCTCGGCGGGGGCCGCGAGCCGGAGCGCGGGCAGCCGCTCGAAGAGGGTGCGCAGCGCGATGTCCAGTTCGGCGCGGGCGAGGTTCTGGCCCAGGCACTGGTGGATGCCGAAGCCGAACGCGAGATGGTGCCGCGCGGAGCGGTCCCAGTCGAGGGCCTCGGGCTCCGCGAACGCGGTCTCGTCCCGGTTGATGAGCGAGGTCGAGAACACCACGCCCTCACCGGCCCGGATCGTCTCCCCGGCCACCTCGATGTCCTCGAGCGCCACCCGCAGCATCCCGTCCGCGATCGACAGGTACCGCAGCAGCTCCTCCACGACCACGGCCGTCGTCGTCTCCCCGGAGCGCAGCGCGGCGAGCTGCTCGGGATGGCGCAGCAGCGTGAACGTGCCCAGCGAGATCATGTTCGCCGTCGTCTCGTGCCCGGCGATGAGCAGGATCACCGCGAACGCGATCAGCTGCTCGCGGTCGGGCGGCCCGTCCCCCGCCTCCCGGTGGATCAGCTCGTCCAGCAGTCCTTCGCCCGGCTCGCGCCGCTTGCGATCGATCAACTCGCCGAGATACGACTCGAGTTCGATCCGCGCCCGCTCCACGTCGGCCGCCGCGGGGCCGCGCAGCAGTATCCGGGAGCGCTCCTCGAAGAACTCGTGGTCGGCGTACGGGACACCCAGCAGCGCACAGATCACCATCGACGGCACCGGCAGCGCGAACGCCCCGACGAGCTCGGCCGGCGGTCCCTGCCGCTCCATCGCGTCGAGCAGCCGGTCGACGGTCTGCTGGATCTGCGGCCGCAGCGCGGCGATCCGCTTCACCGAGAAGCTCGGGATCAGCATGCGGCGCTGGGCGTTGTGCTCGGGATCGTCGACGCCGAGCAGCGCCACACGCCGCGCCTGCAATTTCGCGAGTCGCTCGGTCGTCACCGGGAAACCGGGCAGCTGCCGGTTGCTGGACAGCCGCGGGTCGGCCAGCAGTTCACGGGCCAGGGTGTGCCCGGTGACGATCCGGGCCGGACGGCCGTCGAAGAGAGTGACCCGGCCGAGCGGGCCCGTCTCGCGCAGCGGCGCGTAGGCGGTGGGCGGGTGGTAGGGGCAGCCTCGGTCCTGGGGAAAGGGGACCGGAGTCTCGGAGGCGGAGGCGGAGGCGGAGGCGGAGGCGGTAAGGGTGGGGTGGAGGTCCTGGCGGGCCGATTCCGTCGTGGATTCGGTCATGGATTCCGTCATGGATGGGATCCCCTCGCAGTGCTGGTGCGTGCGTGCGGAGCTGCGTGCGCGCGGAGCTGTCCGTTCCGGGCTCCACCACCATTGGATGCCCCAGGCATCTACCGGGTCCACGGCAAGACCGGCCACTTCCTACAGACGAGGTATCTGGCCGGGGCCTTTCGTACGTCTTCGATCCTGTCCGCATTCCCTCAGTTCGGAGCGGTGCCGGGGCTGTCCCGCAGCTGTGGGCGGGCCCCGCGGACGGCCGGAACCGTTCGGCAGAGCGACCGGAATCATGCCGTCCGTACGGAGTGCCGCTGCGTCCCCCCGTCACGCGCCACGCCCGAGTGGCGGGGATTGCCGGTCTTTGGCACCTTGTGAACGTCGCAGGGTGTGGCAAATGCGGCTGTTGAGGTGATGTGTTCTACCTCACGCGGCCGGAACGGGAGTGGCGTACGGAGCACGGTTGGTTCGCTGTTAAACTTTGAACCAAGGCCCCGACCGTTCTCCCCCGTACGGTCGGGGTCCTTTTTGTCTTCTGACGAATGTCCCGTCGAGACATGTGTCCCATTGGGACGCGAGCGAGTTACGGTGGAGTCGCGGGGGTCCGCGAGAGCGACGAAGGAGTCGAGCCATGAAGGCACTTCAGTACCGGACCGTCGGGGCAGCACCCGAGGTCGTCACCGTTCCCGATCCGGAGCCCGGCCCCGGAGAGGTCCTCCTGAAGGTCACCGCCGCCGGCGTCTGCCACTCCGACATCGCGGTGATGAGCTGGCCCGCGGAGGGCTTCCCGTACGAGCTGCCGCTGACCCTCGGCCACGAGGGCGTCGGCACCGTCGCCGGGCTGGGTGCGGGCGTGAGCGGCATCGAGGAGGGTGACTCCGTCGCCGTCTACGGGCCCTGGGGCTGCGGCACCTGTGCCGCCTGTGCGCAGGGCAAGGAGAACTACTGCCTGCGCGCCGACGAGCTCGGCATCCGCCCGCCCGGACTCGGCGCCCCCGGCTCCATGGCCGAATACATGATCGTCGACGACTCGCGGCACCTCGTGCCGATCAACGGCCTCGACCCCGTCGCCACCGTTCCGCTGACCGACGCGGGCCTCACCCCGTACCACGCCATCAAGCGCTCGCTGCCCAAGCTCGTGCCCGGCTCGACCGCCGTCGTCATCGGCACGGGTGGCCTCGGCCACGTCGCCATCCAGCTGCTGCGCGCCATGACCGCGGCCCGTGTCATCGCCCTCGACGTCTCCGAGGACAAGCTCGCCCTCGCCCGTACCGTCGGCGCGCACGAGGCGATCCTGTCGAACGCCGAGGCCGCTGGGAAGGTCAAGGAGCTGACCGGCGGACGCGGCGCCGAGGCCGTCTTCGACTTCGTCGGCGTCCAGCCCACCGTCGAGACCGCCGGCGCCGTCGCCGCCATCGAGGGCGACGTCACCATCGTCGGCATCGGCGGCGGCACGCTGCCGGTCGGCTTCGGGCAGCAGAACTTCGAGGTCAGCGTCACCGCCCCGTACTGGGGCAGCCGCGGCGAGCTCATCGAGGTCCTCGACCTCGCCCGCGCCGGGGCCGTCTCCGTGCACACCGAGACGTACTCGCTCGACGACGCGCCCCTCGCGTACGAGCGGCTGCACGACGGCAAGATCAACGGGCGTGCGGTGATCCTGCCCAACGGCTGACATCGGCCAGGGGAGATGGCCGTTCTCGGCCATGCTTTTCGTGCAGTTCTCAACTGTCGGGGTGGAGGGGGCTGTTCCGGGTGACGGGTGATCAATAACCTTGAGGGCGGATCGTCCGTCACCCACTCAGGGAGCACCATGTCCACCGCGCAGGTCCCCGACATCCTTTCGCCGGAGTTCGCCGCGAACCCGTACCCCGCGTACCGCGCGATGCGTGAGTCCGCGCCCCTCTTCTGGCACGAACCGACACAGAGCTGGATCGTCTCGCGGTACGCCGATGTGGAACGCGTCTTCAAGGACAAAAAAACGCAGTTCACCACCGACAACTACGACTGGCAGCTGGAGCCCGTCCACGGCAAGACGATCCTCCAGCTCAGCGGCAGGGAGCACTCGGTGCGCCGCGCGCTGGTCGCCCCGGCCTTCCGCGGCAGCGATCTGCAGGAGAAGTTCCTGCCGGTCATCGAGAGCAACTCCCGCGCGCTGATAGACACCTTCCGCGCCACCGGCTCCGCCGACATCGTCGCCGACTACGCCACCCGCTTCCCGGTCAACGTCATCGCGGACATGCTCGGTCTCGACAAGGCCGACCACGCGCGCTTCCACGGCTGGTACACCGCCGTCATCGCCTTCCTCGGGAACCTGGCGGGGGACCAGGAGGTCGCGGCGGCGGGGGAGCGCACCCGCGTCGAGTTCGCCGAGTACATGATCCCGATCATCCAGGCGCGCCGCGAGAACCTCGGCGACGACCTGCTCTCGACGCTGTGCGCCGCCGAGGTCGACGGCGTACGGATGAGCGACGAGGACATCAAGGCGTTCTGCAGTCTGCTGCTCGCCGCCGGCGGCGAGACCACCGACAAGGCCATCGCCAGCATCTTCGCCAACCTGCTGGTGAACCCGGAGCAGTTGGCCGCCGTGCGCGAGGACCGCTCACTGATCCCGCGGGCCTTCGCCGAGACGCTGCGCTACACGCCGCCCGTCCACATGATCATGCGTCAGGCCGCGGTCGACGTAGAGGTATCGGGAGGGACCATTCCGGCCGGGGCGACCGTCACCTGCCTCATCGGCGCCGCCAACCGCGACGAGGACCGCTACAAGGACCCCGACCGCTTCGACCTCTTCCGCGGCGACCTGACGGCCACGACGGCGTTCTCCGCCGCCGCGGACCACCTCGCCTTCGCCCTCGGCCGGCACTTCTGCGTCGGCGCGCTGCTCGCCAAGGCGGAAGTGGAGATCGGGGTGAACCAGCTGCTCGACGCCATGCCGGACGTCCGCCTCGCCGACGGCTTCGACCCCGTGGAGGAGGGCGTGTTCACCCGCGGACCGCAGTCGCTGCCGGTGGTGTTCACCCCGACGCGGGCCTGAGCGGTGCGACGGGCCGCGGTGCTAGGCTCGTAGCATGCTTCGTTTCTCGTGTTCGAGCTGGTGGCGCCTCACTTAGAGGCGGCCGCAGCCATGTACGAACAAGGGCCGTCCCCGGACGGCCCTTTCCTCTTCCCCTGGAAGTCATGCCGTCCCGAGGGCGCGCATGACCACTGGGAGAGATCATGAGCACCACCATCGACACCCTGGGCACCTCCGCCGCGCGGACACGCAGCGCCGAGCTGGAGAAGCTGATCCTCAAGGAGCCGGGCCGCTTCCGGGTCCTTACGGGCGACCGCCCCACCGGACGGCTCCATCTCGGCCACTACTTCGGCACCCTGCACAACCGCGTCAGACTCCAGGACCTCGGCGTCGAGACGTTCGTCCTCGTGGCCGACTACCAGGTCCTCACCGACCGCGATGTCGCCGAGAACCTCACCGAGCACGTCGAGGAACTGGTCCTCGACCATCTCGCCATCGGCATCGACCCGGACCGGTCCACGATCTTCGCGCACAGCGCCGTACCCGCGCTCAACCAGCTGTTGCTGCCGTTCCTCAGTCTCGTCTCCGTGGCCGAGCTCAACCGCAACCCCACGGTGAAGGACGAGATCGCCCACTCCCGGCAGGCGGCCGTCAGCGGCCTGATGTTCACCTACCCCGTGCACCAGGCCGCCGACATCCTCTTCTGCAAGGCGAACCTCGTGCCGGTCGGCCAGGACCAGCTGCCCCACCTGGAGGTCACCCGCACCGTCGCCCGCCGCTTCAACGAGCGCTACGGCGCCGGGAATCCGGTCTTCCCGTTGCCCGAGGCACTGCTGTCCGCAGCGCCGCTGCTGCTCGGCACGGACGGCACGAAGATGAGCAAGAGCCGCGGCAACGCCATCGCCCTGTCCGCCGACGCCGACGAGACCGCCCGGCTCGTCCGCGGCGCCAAGACCGACGCCGAGCGCCACATCACGTACGACCCGGCTGCCCGCCCCGAGGTCTCCTCGCTCGTTTTGCTCGCCGCGCTCTGCGAGGGCGGCGACCCGCGGCAGGTGGCCGAGGAGATCGGCGCCGGCGGCGCAGCCGCCCTCAAGCGGCGCGTCACCGAGGCCGTCAACGCGTACCTGGCTCCCATCCGCGCCCGCCGCGCCGCCTACGCCCAGGACCGCCGCCTGGTCAGGGACGTCCTGCGAGCGGGCAACGAGCGGGCCGATGCGATCGCCGAGGCGACCTTGAAGGACGTGCGCGCCGCCATGAACTCCGACTACTGAAGGGGGCTGTGCACCCGCGCGGCGGGTGCACAGCCCTTCACTGCACGACGGGCGTGAAACTGACCGGCAGCGACGTGAGGCCGCGCATCCAGATCGACGGGCGCCACTTCAGCTCCGCCGGGTCCACGGCCAGGACGAGGTCGGGCAGCCGGTCCAGCAGCGTCTCCACGGCCGTGCGCGCGATCACGTCGGCCAGCAGGGGAGCGGGGTAGGGGCAGCGGTGCTCGCCGTTGCTGAACGACAGGTGCGCCGCGTTCTCCGCACCCACATGGGACTCCGGCCAGATCTGCGGGTCCGTGTTCGCGGCCGCCAGCCCCAGCACCAGGCAGTCGCCCGCCCGGATCTGCCGACCGCCCAGCTGCGTGTCGCGCACCGCCCAGCGGCCGATGAAGTTCTGCGTCGGCGTGTCGAGCCACAGCACCTCGTTCAGCGCCTCGCCGACACTGAGCCGACCGCCCGACACGTTCAGGGCGAACCGCTCGTCCGTCAGCAGCAGGCGCAGGGTGTTGCAGATCCAGTTCGCCGTCGGCTGCTGGGCCGCGGCGATCACCGAGATCAGGTCCTGCACGATCTCCTCGTCGGTCAGACCCGCCGGGTCCTGGATCATCCGGGAGGTGACGTCGGCGCCGGGCCGCTCCCGCTTCTCCTTGACCAGCTTCTGGATCCGCTCGCCGACGCGCACGTACGCGGCCACCGGGTCGTCGCCCTCGGCCGCGTCCAGCGAGATCTTCAGGTCGTCCACCAGGTCCTGGGTGTCCGTGCCCGAGTGGGGCATCCCGCACATCTGGACCGCCGCGATCATCGCCAGGGCGTGCGCGAACGCGTCCATCAGCTCGGCCTGACCGCTGCCCGCGAACCCGGAGATCAGCCGGTCGGCGATCAGCCCGCAGTCACGGGCCAGCTCGAACTGGTCGACCTGCTCCAGCGCGTGCGTGATCACCCCCGCCCGCCGCTGGTGCTCCGCGCCCTCCGCGAACAGCACCGAGGGCTGATAGCCGACGAACGGCAGCAGCGGCCAGTCCTCGGGGATGTGCTCCCACTGGTTCCAGCGCCGCGAGTCCCGCGCGAACAGCTCGTCGTGCGCCGTCACGTAGCTGACCTCGGAGTAGCCGAGAACCAGCCACGCGGGGATGTCGCCGTCGAGCAGCACCGGCGCGACCGTGCCGTGGTCCCGGCGCAGCGAGCGGTACAGCTGCGAAGGCGTCTGCTGGTACTCCAGGCCGCTGAGCGGGACCGCACCCGCGTGCGCGGGGCAGCCGGCCGGGGGAGTCGGGCTCTGCTCGGTCACGGTGTCGTCTCCTGGGCCATGGCCATTGAGTAGAGGTGGTCCACGAGGGTGATCAGGACGTCCTTGCCGGACGATCTGACGCGGGCGTCGCAGTCGACCATCGGCACGTGCTCCGGCAGCGCGAGGGCCTGCCGGATCTCGTCGAGCGAGTGGCGCACGGGCTCGTCGTCGAACCGGTTGACCGCCACCACGAACGGCGTGCCGTGGTGCTCCAGGCGGTCGATCGCGTACCAGGAGTCGTTCATCCGGCGCGTGTCGACGAGGACGACCGCCCCCAGTGTCCCGGAGAAGAGCCGGTCCCACAGGAACCAGAACCGCTCCTGGCCCGGCGCGCCGAACAAGTACAGCACCATGCGGTCGTTGAGGCTGATACGGCCGAAGTCGAAGGCGACCGTGGTCGTCGTCTTCGCCGCCACGCCCGTCGTCTCGTCGACGCCCACTCCGGCCTGCGTCATCACCTCTTCGGTGTTGAGTGGCCGGATCTCGCTGACGGAGCGGACGAGGGTGGTCTTGCCGACCCCGAACCCGCCGACCACGACGATCTTCAGGCCGGTGTCCGCGAGGGCGCCGAGCGGCGTGCGTGCGGGCAGTTCAGAGGTTGCGGAGCCCATGGAGCACCTCCTTGAGAAGGTCGGAATCGGGGAGTTCCGCGACGGCGGCGGCCGAGCGCGGATGGCGTGCCGTGATCTTGCCGCCGGCCAGCAGATCACCGAGCAGGATCCGCACGACGGTGATCGGCAGCTTCAGCTCGGCGGCGACCTCCACGAGGGCCGCCGGCTGCCGGCACAGTTCGAGGATCCGTACGTGCTCGGACTGCATCCCCGCGACCGGCTCGCACTCGCTGACGATCAGCGTCACCAGGTCGAACGAGGTGTCGTCGGTGCGGCTGCGGCCGCCGGTGACGGTGTAGAGCCGGTCCGGATCGCCGGTGTCCACCGGCCGGCGCGTCACGAGGCGCCGCCCCCGGCGGGCGACTGGCGCGGCGCGGCCCGCAGGTGCTCCCCGATCTGCTCCACCAGCTCCGTCATCTGGTGGCCGACCACACCCGGATCGGCGTCCTCGTTCGCGACGACCGCCAGGTGAGCGCCCTCGCCCGCGTCCACGATGAAGAGCAGCCCGCCGTGGAACTCGGTCATGGAATGCCGTACGCCGCCGGACCCGTCGCCGAACTCCACCGACGCGCCCTGCGCGAGGGCCTGGATGCCGGAGCAGATCGCCGCGAGCTGGTCCGCCTGGTCGAGCGTCAGGTGCTCGCTCCAGCACAACTTCAGCCCGTCCCGGGACAGGACGAGGGCGTGACGAGTGCCGGGGGTGCGCTCCAGCAGGCTCTCCAGGAGCCAGGTCAGACTGGTGTCAGTGGTCTGCATGGTGGGGTCGGGCGGGGATTCGTCCGGCGCTGCCGGACACCGCCCGTGCCTCCAATCTCACGGTGTTGAGCGGGGGTCGGGGATCCTCGGGACGTGCCACGGCCTACTCGGGCCGGTCGTCGTCCCTGGCCTTGCGGCCGCGGTGGAAGGCGCCGAAGCGGGAGCCCGCGTCCCGGCCGGGCTGAGCGGGCCGGGGCGCGGCGGCAGGTCGCTCGCGGAGCTGTTCGGCAGCGGCCATGGTGCGGCCCGGCGGGCGCACCGGCAGCCCGTTCGGGGTGGCCTCCGACGAAGGAGCGGGCTGGGGCAGGCCGGGCTCGGCGGGCTCGGCCCGCTCGTGCATCTCGGCAGGCGCGGAGGCGGGCGCCTGGGCGGGCGCCTCCGCCTGAGCAGGTGCCGGAGCCGGCTCCGGGCGCGGCGCGGGGACCGGCAGGGACTGCACGATGTCCCGCTGCTGGGCGAGGAGCTGGGGCGGCAGCAGGACCACGACGCCGGTGCCGCCGCGCGAGGACGGGCGGTAGTTCACGTCGATGCGGTACTTCGCGGCGAGCCGGCCGACGACGGCGAGTCCCAGCCGGGTGCCCTGCAGCGAGGCCAGGTCGGTGACCTGCCCGGACACCGCCTGCTCCGCGCGGCGCATGGCCGCGGAGGCCATCTTCAGGCCGCTGTCCTCGATGGTGACGACGAGCCCGGCGGAGCGCTCCTCGACGTAGACGTGCACCTCGTCGATGGGCGGCGAGAAGTTGGCGGCGTTGTCCATCAGCTCGGCCAGCAGGTGCATCACGCCCTCGGCCGCGAACCCGGCGATCGCCGCGTCCGTGGCGCAGTGCAGCCGCACCCGCTGGTAGGCGGCGATCCGGCCGACGGCGCCGCGCAGCACGCTCTCCATCACGATCGGCTTGTTCCAGGCGCGGCTGGAACGGCCGCCCATGAGGAGAGCGAGGCGGTCGGTCATCAGGCCGAGCTGGGACGTCGAGTGATCCAGGCGCAGGAGATCACCGAAGACCTCTTCGCTGTGCCGTTCCTGCATGCCGCGCAGGTCGGCCAGCATGCTCACGGACTTCGCCTGGACCCGGCTGAGCGCCTTGGCCGAGGCGGCCTGGGCGGCGGCCGCGCGCCGTTCGCTGAGCGCGAGTTCGCGGACGAACCCCTCGGCGGGAAGCCTCAGCAAGGGGCTCTCGGGCCAGGGCAGTTCCGCGAGGACGGTATCGGCGGACGAGCCCTCGCGCAGCCGAGCCACGGCGGCGGGGAGGGTTTCGGCGTTGAGGCGTTCCATCTGCTTGGCGCCGCGCTCCAGTTCGCCCCGGGCCGCGTCGCGCTCCGCCGCGGCGTGCACGGCTTCCCGCACCGAGGCCTCGACGGTCGCCGTGAACTCCTCCATGATGCGGCGCAGCAGGGGGTCGGACGGTGCCGTCGACGGACCCGCGCTCGCCGTCTCGCGCAGTTGTCGCACGATGCCGGGCAGCGTCACGTTCACCAGCTGCGCCGCCTCCGCCGACTGCTGCGTCAACCGGCCCTGGGCCTGGGCCAGTTCCTGCCGGGCGCGGGCGGCGGTGCGCCGGGCGCGGCCGACCATGACGGCGCCCGTCATGACGGCGAGGGCCAGGCACGCCCACGCGATCACGGCCGTCCACACGGCCCAGGTGCGGGCGGCCGACGGGGCGAGCGCCGCCGCCGCGCCGGCGGCGGCAGCCGCCACCACGAGCACGGCGAGCGCCGCGCCGAGCGAGGAGCGCCCTGCCTTGGCCATCGCGTGCGGGCTGGGGGGTGCAGGCACTGACATTCCGCGGGTCCCTCGGTCCTTGAGTGCGGGAAGCGATGAGCCGACCAGTCGTGTCGGCCGCGGATCCGGTCAGCGGGCATCGAAGGGGACGCTGATCTTCCGGACCGCTTGAACGTTCATGCTAGCCATGCCGCGCGCCCGGAAGGCCGGACAAGTAGGGCAGTACGCCTCACCGGCAACTTCGTCGTGAACTCGCTGTCACCTGGCCGGATTGTGCTAGCGCGGGAACGATCCCCCTGGGTCAAGGAAATACGGAGTTCCGGGGCGCTGTTCACGGGTCCGCGCGCCCCGTACGACAGCCAGGATCTCCGTCCCCGACCGCCTCACCCCTCTGACGAACGAAAGATTTCAGCCATCGTCGGCCGGCTTGTGACGGCTGACTTCCTCGCAGCGGGACCCGTGGATCGCCGAGCCGTCACCGGGCGTCAGGGCGAAGCGAGGGGTATTCCGGCGAACTCCCCAAAGAAAGTTGGCATAAGGCATGCATGCCTCGGCGGATCCCGGGCACCAGCAGGGAGAGCAGCTCAAGCAGCCCACCCCCCCGGGCGCTCGAGCCTGTGGCCCCGCCGCCTCCTCTCCCCCCCTTGTGAGGCGTCGGGGCCTTCTCATGTCGTGGCGGCGTAGGCCCCGCCGGAGCTTCAGCCCTGGTGATGGTGGGGCTGCTGCGCGGCGCCACCCTGCGGTGCGGCGGGCTGCGCGAGCATCGCCTCGGCGTGCTCCTTGGGTACTTGGTGCTCGATGCCGCAGAACGTGCACTGCGTACGGAACTTCGTCGAGATCGGGAACAGCGGGACGAAGAACAGCGTGAACTTCGTGACGTACTTGCGCAGCGTGTGAGCTGAGGGGTTCCCGCAGTTGCCGCAGACGAATGTGAGTATCGCCAGCTGGAAGGCGTAGCCCCGCGTGCCGAAGATGATCATTCCTGGTCCCTCCCGGTCCATGGCCACCGCCGAGAGTCCGGGGCCAGGGCGCCATCGTAGGCAGCGCGCACATCGCCCTCACAAGCCGTATCGACGCGTCGAATGCTCCTCCTGTGCGAGGTGGCGCAGCGCCAGGAGCACCGGATCGAGGAGCACGGCCGCCGCCACGGCCGCCTCGGCCTTCGCGGTGTCGCCTTCGTACGCGTCGAGCTGGTCCATGTCGAGCCGTGCCGTCTCCTCCATGTGCCGCGCGAAGACAATGAGCATCTCGGGATCGAAGGGGTAGCCGATCCGGGCGACGGTCGCGACGGTGCTGATCAGCGCGCGGTAACTATCGTCGGCCGGGGCCTCCGGCGGCTGCGGCAGCGTGCCCGAGCACCTCCCGCACCGTGGCCACCGGCACCTTGCCGATCTGGATCAGCGCCGCCATGCAGATCAATCACTCGCGATGCCCATGATGCTCAGGGAGAGAAACTGCTCACCTACGCCGCTGCGCCCGGCAGGCTCCACCAGCTCTGGCGGGCCCGCCTCGACCGGTACGGACGCGCCCGCTGCGCGACGGAGTACAAGGCCCGGGACCGGCTCGCCGTCTGCCAGCACGCGGGCGTGAGGAACATGTCGCGTTGTGCAAGCGCCTGGTAACGGAACGTGCGGATTCGGCCGAGCAGCCGGGCCGAGTCGGCGATCCGGGGGCCGTGATGCAAGGATTGCGGCATGGCAATCAAGACCTACTTCGACATCACGATCAACGACGAGCCCGCCGGGCGGATCACGTTCAACCTCTTCGAGGACGTCGTCCCGAAGACCGCGGAGAACTTCCGCGCGCTGTGCACGGGCGAGCAGGGCTTCGGCTACGCCGGCTCGTCCTTCCACCGCGTCATCCCGCAGTTCATGCTGCAGGGCGGCGACTTCACCGCCGGTAACGGCACGGGCGGCAAGAGCATCTACGGCGACAAGTTCGCCGACGAGAACTTCACGCTCAAGCACACCAAGCCGGGCCTGCTCTCGATGGCCAACGCGGGCCCGAACACCAACGGCTCGCAGTTCTTCATCACGACCATCGTCACCGACTGGCTCGACGGCAAGCACGTCGTCTTCGGCGAGGTCGCGGACGAGACGAGCCTGGAGCTCGTGAAGAAGATCGAGTCCCTCGGCTCGCGCAGCGGTGCCACCTCGGCCAAGATCACGATCTCCGCGTCCGGCCAGCTCTGATCGATCCCGAACGCAGCCGGGGCCCCCGCCACAGAGGCGGGGGCCCCGGCTTTTGCCGTCACCGGGCTCCCGCGGGTCGGTCGGCCGGACAGTAACAGGACAGTAAGACGCGAACCCCAACTCCCCGGCAGGCGCCGCGGGCTAAGGTCTCGGGCACCGAACGGTGATCCACCTCACCGTTCCCCCTGATCCGCCCCGACCCGGGAGGCCTTCGTGCGTCTGCGCACCCTGCCCACGCTGCTGTTGTCCGCCGCCCTCACGGCAGGAGCCCTGGCCGTCACCGCGGCACCGGCGACCGCCTCGACCACTGCGTCCGCCTCGTCCGCGAACTTCGAGGACCAGCTGCGCGCGATACCCGGCGTCACCGTCACCGGCGTCACGGACAAGGAAGGCTTCCCGCTCGTCTCCCTGTCGATCACCCAGCCGATCGATCACGACAGGCCCCGGGCGGGCACCTTCCAGCAGCGGTTCACGCTCTGGCACAAGTCGACGGCGAAGCCGGTCGTCCTCTACACCGGCGGCTACGGACTGTCCTCGGCCACCCGCGAACCCACCACGATCCTCGACGCCAACCAGCTCAGCGTCGAGCACCGTTTCTTCGGTCCGTCCGTGCCGGCCGGCGCCACCCCGTGGCAGAAGATGACCGTCCAGCAGGAGGCCGCCGACGAACACGCCATCGTGCGGGCCGTCAGACCGCTGTACGAGAAGTCCTCGAAGTGGCTCGCCACCGGTGGCAGCAAGGGCGGCATGACCGCCACCTACCACTACCGCTTCTACCCCCAGGACTACGACGGCGTCGTCGCCTACGTCGCCCCGAACGACGCGAACAACAAGGACGACAGTACGTACGACCGCTTCTTCAAGACCGTCGGCACGAAGGAGTGCCGCGACGCGCTCGCCGCCGTCCAGCGCGAGATGCTCGTACGGCGGGACGCGCTCCTGCCCAAGTTCGAGAAGACCGCCGACGACGCCGGCTACACCTTCACGAACACGCTCGGCACCACCGACCGCGCCTACGAGTTCGCCGTCCTCGACCAGGTGTGGAACTTCTGGCAGTCCGGCACGATCGACAACTGTCCCACCGTGCCCGACGCGAAGACCGTCTCCGACGACGCCCTGTACCAGTGGTCGCTCGACCACGGCCTCTCCCTCTACGAGGATTCCACGCTCGGCGCCAACGGATCCGGCCCCTATTACCGGCAGGCCGCGGCCCAACTCGGCTGGGCCGACCTGGCGTTCAAGAACCTCAAGGGCGTGCGCCACTACCCGGACATCTACCAGCCGAACTCGGTGCTCCCCGCCGACATGCGCACCGGCTACGACGGCGCCGTCGTCAAGGGCGTCGACAAATGGGTGCGGACGGAGTCGCGGCGCATGCTGTTCGTGTACGGGCAGAACGACCCGTGGAGCGCCGAGCAGTTCACCCCCGGCAAGCGCGACTCGTACAAGTACGTGGTGCCCGCCTCCAACCACAACGCCCGGATCTCCGCGCTCCCGGCCGACGAGCGGGACGCGGCCACCGCGACCATCGAGCGGTGGGCCGGGCAGTAGCCGCGCGGCCTACTTGCGCGGCCCCACCGGTACGTCCAGCGGCCTGGCCAGACCCGTGATGCCCTCGTCGAGACGCTGCAGGTGACGCAGGACGCGGAACGTGACGGTGTTCGCGGCCGGAACACCCAGGCCGTCGGTCTCCAGCATGGCCGCGATGCTCGCGCCCGATTCGACGCTGCCCGTCGTGTCCGTCTCGGTCACGTGCGCGACGAGCACGTCGATGTTGTGGGCGATGCGGCGCGCGGCCCGGCCCAGGCGCGGATCGGCGCCGACCCGCTTGCTGTAGGGCACGAGTTCGGCGGTCGCCGCCAGCGACCGCGCGTGGTAGGCCGACGTCTCCAGGAGCGCCACCAGGTAGCGGGCGGTCTGGCGCCGCTCGCGCAGCGGCGTGATCGGATGGGTCAGCGGCTGGATGGACGCCCGCAGATCGTCGAGCGCCGTGTCCAGCTCCCGCGCCTTGTCGAGGAGGTCCATGGCCGGGCCGCCACTGAGCTGTTCCACCGCGCCCGCCACGACCTCTCCGAGCCGCTCCAGAACGGTGCCGAGCAGTTCGTCGGTACGGTGGTCGGTCCGCACCGGCAGCACCAGGATCGCCGCGAAGATGCCGCACGCCGCGCCCAGCGCCGTCTCCTCGATGCGCAGCACGAGCACGTCGACGCTGTAGGTGTTCAGGAGTGTGTACAGCAGGCCCAGCATCGCCGTCACGAAGAACGACATCAGCGCGTACGACAGGGGAGCGGTGAAGAACATCGCGAACACGCACAGCAGGACGAGCACGAACGCGAGCCAGGTGTGGTTGCCCACGGCCCCGGCCAGCGCCACACCCGCGACGACACCGAGCACCGTGCCCAGCAGCCGCCGGTAGCCCTTCACGACGATCTCACCCGTGGACGCCGTGTTCAGGAAGACGACCCAGCAGGTCAGCACCGCCCAGTACCAGCGCTGGGTGGACAGGAACTCGCCACCGACGATGGCGAGGGCCGAGCCGACGGCGACCTGAAAGGCAGCGCGTGTCGTGGGCCGCCGCAGACCGGTGGGCTCCGCCGCCTCCTCCTTCGCGGGCGCCTCCTTCTCCGCCGTTATGGACACGTCCTCCGCGTCGAACTCCTCGCGCGAACGCGTCGTGGCGGGGGAGTCGTCGGACTCGTCCTGCGGCCCGTCGAGGGCGAGCCTGAGACCCATGACGGCGCGGGCCGCCTCACCGATACCGCGGAACACGTCCTGTGCGGCGAGCGTCGCACCCGGCGGGATGGCCTCCTCGTCGCGGTAGCCGAGCAGCCGGTTGCGTACATGGGCGACGGCGGTGCCCCGGTTCGCGTCGGCGGGGCGCGCCACCATCAGGTGCAGAGCGCCCAGGTCGCGGCGGAGCGTGGCCGTCGCCTCGTCCTCACGGGGCAGCAGCGCGCCCGCCGCGGGCACCGGCGCGCCCGGCAGGTGCAGCGTCAGCGTGTCGGCGCGCTCGGCGCTGCGGGCGTTCAGGAGCAGCATGCCGAGGCGCTCGGCGGCGACCTCGGCGTCCGCGACACGGCGCTGGATCAGCGCGGCCGTGGCTTCGTCCCGGGTGCCGTCCTCCAGGCGGGCCTGAATCATCAGCGCCGTCTCGTGCAGCCGCGCCGTGTTCCGGCGCAGGTCGTCGAGGAGGCCGTCGAGCTCCTCGGGGGGAGCGTCGAGGAGCCGGGTCTGCGCGGTCACGAGCTGGGCGAGCCGCGCCCGGAACGCCTCGCGCAGCCGCCCGAGCACCCGCTGCGGTGTCTCCGGCACGAACAGGAAACGGGCCGCCGCGCTGCACGCGAAGGCGATCGCCAACGTACCGAAGAGGCGCGGCAGTTGATCCACCGTCGCGTTCACGAACAGGGACACGAAGTAGACCTGGAAACCGATGAGCCCGAGCGCCGTGCCCCGGTCGCCGAATCTGCGACAGTAGACCGCGCCGAAGATGAGCGCGATGAAGAACAGGTCGCCGGCGATCACCCGGCTGTGCAGCAGGGCGCCGAGCGCCATCGCCGTGAGCGCCACCGGCAGGCTGAACGCGAGGGTGACCGCCTGTCCGCGCACGGTCTTCTCGCGGATCGCGAACGTGCCGACCATCGCCGCCATCGCGCCCGCCACCATGTACGTGACGGGGGTCCCGAGCAGGCCGAGCACGGCGAGGGCCAGGCCGATCGCGGTGATGGTCCGCAGTCCGGCCATCAGCCGCAGCAGCCCCGGGTCGGACGCCACGAAGCGGTCCCACGTCCGGGTCGGGGTCGGCCGTCGTGCCACCTGGGTCACCTGCGTCGCTCCAAGATCGATTCGTCGTTCCTGCCCCCGAGCATACGAGGATGCGAACCAGGCCTTGACGTGAGCATGGCCTAGTCCTTTACTGCTCCTGCCGTGGTTCATATTGATACGCGGTGTTCACAGACCTGAATCGCGGCTCCATCGGGCCGAGTTGACCCCCCACAGGATGTGAGGCACACATGTCGATGAAGCGACGCGTCTACTTGACGACAGCGGCGACCGGGGCGCTGCTCATGGCGGCCCCCTACGCCCACGCCGAGGTCGAGCCCGGCGGCTGGACCTCCGATTCCCCGTCGTACACGACCCAGGAGCGCGGCTGCGGTGACGTCAACGGCCTGACGTTCATCCTCAGCTGCTCCGACGGCAGCGGCGAGCAGAGAGCCGATCGCCGGTACGCCACCTACACCGGCGGCACCCACCAGTTCGAGGGTTACTTCAAGATCAACAGAATGGGTGGCAGCCGCGTCAGCCTGAAGCAGACCTTCCGCGACACCAGTGGCGACCAGGGCCCGTTCTTCATGCTCGCCGCCGAACGCGGCGGCCGCCTCTACAGCGTCGAGGGCGGCGCCACCGTGGACTCCGGAGCGGCCACGGTCGGTGCGACCGTCCGGGTGAACACCGTCAACGAGGTCGGCAGGACCCACCGCACCTACATCAACGGCTCGCTGCGCAACACCGTCTCCAGCGCCTCGGGGAGCTACTACGACAAGTTCGGCGCCTACCGCACCAGCAGCGGCGCCGGGCCGATCTCGGTGACCTGGAGCAACGTCACGCTCTGGCACAAGTAGGCCGCCCGTGGTCCCGGCCCGCCGCCCGCACCTGTGGCTCCCACTCGTTCTGCTGTGCCTCATCTGCCCGACCGGCTGTGCCGGGCCCACCCACGGACGCGGGCCGGCGCGGGATGCGAGCGAGTTGACCGCCACCCGCGTCTCGCCCGTCGACACCGACCTGACCTGGCGGACCGGCGACAGCCGGGCGGCGGGCCAGGCCCTGGAGTTCGCCACCTCGCCCCACGGCCCGTACACCCTGCTCCAGTACCTGCCCCCGGACCGCACGACCTTCCACCACCGGGACCTGATCCCGCACACCACCTTCTACTACCGCCTGCGCCCCTACTACGGCCTCGCGTCCCGGCCCGTCGCCGTCGACCTGCCCCGCTACCGGCAGAGCGAGGACGACCGGCCCTGGGCCCGGCCCCGGACCACGGGCCGCCCGGACCCGGACCCGGCTGCCACCGGCACGGCCGCGGCCGCGCCCGACCAGGTCAAGGCCGCCGTCCGCGCCGCCGACGGCATCGAGTTCCACTGGTCCGACCGCTCCACCGACGAACAGGGCTTCCTCCTGGAGGACCGCCCGCGCGGCGCCGGCGCCTGGCGCGTCGTCGCCGTTGTCGGCCCGGACATCGACACCGTTGGCCTGACCACGCTGCCCGACGAGCGGCACGCGCGATACCGCATCCGGGCGTTCCGCCACGGACCGAGCTCCGATGTCGTCCACCGGACGACTGGAACAGGCTGAACCGCACCCGGCTCGTACTTGCACCCGCACCCGTACCTGCTCCCGAACCCGCACCTGTACCTGCTTCCGAACCCGTACCCGCACCCGAGAGAAGGCCCCCACATGCGCAGACGCCACTTCCTCGCCGGCGGCGCCGCCCTCACGGCGACGGCCGCGCTCGCCCCCCTCGCTCACGCCGCCCCGCGCCCTGCCGCGCTGCCGCCCCGCGCCGCGATCGTCGCGGTCCTGCGCCGCGTCGCCGACCACTGGATCGGCGCCCACACCGACCCGGGCGACAACCTCTGGGCCAACGCCACCTTCTTCAGCGGCCTGCTCGCCCTGCGTCGCCTGACCGGTGACGCCCGCTACCTCGCCTACGCGCGGAACTGGGCGGAGCAGCACGACTACGCCCTCAACGGCGGCGAGACCACCCGTCACGCCGACAACCAGTGCGCGGCCCAGGCCTACCTCGACCTGTACGAGGCCGAGCCCGAAGCGGCCAAGCTCACCGCCCTCGAGGCCAATCTGCACCGCATGACCTTCACCGACCAGCCCGACAAGAACGACGACTGGTGGTGGGACGACGCCCTGCACATGGCGATGCCGCCGTTCGCCCGCCTCGGCGCCCTGCGCGGCGATCCCGCGTACGCGCAGAAGCTGCACCGCCTCTACGCCCATGCCAAGCACACCGAGGGCGGCCCCGGCCTCTACGACGACACGACCGGCCTCTGGTACCGCGACAAACGCTTTCTGCCCGGCGGCATCGTCGCCCCCTCCGGCAAGCCGGTCCTGTGGTCGCGCGGCAACGGCTGGGTCGCGGGCGGCCACGCCAAAACCCTGAAGGCGCTGGCGGGCTCACATCCGGACGTCCCCGAATACCGCGCCACGCTCACCCGCCTGGTCAACGCGGTGGCCGCCGTCCAGCGCCCCGACGGCTTCTGGAACGTGAACCTCGCCGACCCCGCGCACCTTCCCGGACCCGAGACGAGCGGCACCAGTTTCTTCCTGTACGGCACCGCGTACGCGATCCGCGCCGGGCTCGTCGGCCGGGCGGCGCTGCTGCCCGTCGCGGCGCGTGCCTGGCACGGCCTCGTCGGCACGGCTGTGCACCCCGACGGGTTCCTCGGCTACGTCCAGAAGGTCGGGGACCGGCCCGAGTCCAGCCAGCCGATCACGTACGACAGCACGGCCGACTTCGGCGTGGGCGGTTTCCTCCTGGCCGGCACGGAGCTCGCCGCGCTGACCGGGTGACGTAACGGAAAGCGGGTGGGGGCCGGGGCCGTCGGCCGGTCACCGTCCCCCGTCCGCCGCCTTCAGAACGGCCGCCACGAGCGGGCCCGACGACTCCCCGCCCCGGCCGCCGCGCAGCATCACGGCGGACGCGGCGAGGTCACCGTGCCAGGCCGCGAACCAGCCGTTGGGTTCCTTCTGCCCCACGACCTCCGCCGAACCGGTCTTCGCCCCGATGTCCCCGCTCAGCCCCACCATGGAACCCGCCGCCGAGCCCGATGCGGCGGTCGTGTGCAGCAGGTCCCGCAACTGCGCGTGCGCGGCGGGGGCCAGGTCCCGCCGCGCCGACGCGAGCGTGCGGTGGTCGACGGACGGCGCGACGAGGTACGGCTGCCTGAACTGCCCGGTCCTGGCCGTCGAGACGACCGAAGCCATGGTCAGCGGGTTCATCCGGACCGCGCCCTGACCGATCATCGAGGCCGCCTTCGACGCGGCGTGCTCGACCGGCACGGCCCCGGCGAACGCGGCGACGCCGACCGACCAGTGCGCGCCGATGCCGAAGACGTCCCGGGCCTGCCGGGACAAGTCCTCGTCGGCCAGCTTGCCCGCCTGCGTGATGAAAGCGGTGTTGCAGGACGCCGCGAAGTCGGCGCGGAAGGTGCCGCCGGGAATGTCGAAGTCGTCGACGTTGTGGAACTGCCAGCCGCCGTACGAGGCGGTCTTCGGGCACGGGTGCGGCTTGTCCGGGTCGGCCAGCTTCTTCTCCAGAAGCAGCGACCCGGTGATCATCTTCATCGTCGAGCCGGGCGCGAGCCGCCCCTCCAAGGCCGTGTCCGGGCCGCCCGCACGGGAGTTGGCGACCGCGAGGATCTCCCCGGTCGACGGCTTGAGCACCACGATCGAGGCGTCGGTGCGCCGGGCGACCTCCCGCTCGGCCGCCTTCTGCACCCGCGCGTCGAGCGTGGTCCGCAGCCGCCCGGGCGCACCCTCCGGCACGGACAGCAACGCCGTGCCGTTCGGCGGCTCCGCGTCCGCGCCGGCCGCGGCCCGCGGCACGAGGCGCAGCTCGACGCCCGGTCTGCCGCCCGCCGCCTTCCCGTAGGTCCGCCGCAGTCCGTCCACGACGGAGCCGAGCGAGGGGAGCGCCCGGCTGTCCAGCGCCTGCCCGGCCCGGTCGACGGCGAGAAGCGGCGCGGCTGAGGCCCGCCGCACCATCAGCCGCTTCCCCTGCCCGAGCCCCGGGTGCAGCACCCGGGGCTCCCAGCGCACCACGGGTTTCCCGTCCCCGGCCCGGCGCACCACCGTGAGCGCGGAGTGGTACGTCAGGGGCGCGCGGGCACCTTCGTAAGCGAATTCGGCCCGCACCGAGAACGGCACCCGCGGCCCGGCAGGCGCGTCCGGCCGCAGTTCCCGTGCCGTGAGGTGGGCGCGCTCCTTGTAGTCGCGCAGTGCGGCGCCGGCCACCCGCGCGTCGTCCGTGCGGTCCGCGGCGGCGCCGGTGTCGCCGTCCGTCCACGCGCCGAGGAAGCCGTTCGCCGCCGAGCGGACCTCCGACGCCGACAGCGGTCCGGTCCGCGGGGCCTCCTCGCCGCCGAAGGCGGACCAGGCGCCGATCCCGGCACCGGCGAGCCCGAGCGAGACCGCGCCCGCGATCCAGACGTGCCGTCTCCTGCGCTCGCCGCCCACGGGGCCTCCGCCCTGCCGCTGGTTCGTCCCGACGCCTCACAGTAGGGCGGGCAGCGGCCCGGCTCCCTGTCGGAGTGCGCCGTTCAGGGGCTGTCCCCGTCCTTGTCGGGGCCCGTGGACGTCGTCTGGGGGATGCCCCCCAGACGCCGTGGCGGGCCTGCCGGATGGTGCGGCCCACCCCCTCCCGGCCAGGCTTGGGCCATGGACGATCACGAGATCACCGCACCCGGCAGGCCCTCCCGACGCTCCGTACTCGCCGTGGGCTCCGCCCTGTTGGCGCTCACCGCGACACCCGCCGCGGCCGCCACCACGCGAACCCCCTCTGCGGACCGCGTACGGCTGCGGCTGCCTGCCCCGACGGGCCCCTTCTCCGTAGGGACGAGGGCGCTGCACCTGGTGGACCGCTCCCGCCGCGACCCCTGGACGGCAGGCCCCGTACGGGAGTTGATGGTGGATGTGCGCTACCCGGCCCGCTCAGTGACCGGGTATCGCCGCGCCGCTCAGATGACGGCGCGGGAAGCGGCGGGCTTCGACGGGCTCAACAACTTCGAGGGGCTGCCCGCGGGCCGCGTCGACTGGGCCGCCACGCGCACCTTCGCCCACGCCCGCGCGCCGCTGGACCGCGGCGCACCGCACCCGGTGGTCCTGTACTCGCCCGGCGTCCTCGACCCGCGCACGCTGGGCACCACCCTGACCGACGAACTCGCCTCGTGGGGCTACGTGGTGATCGCGATCGACCATCCCTACGACGTGTCGGCCGTCGAGTTCCCGGACGGACGCGTGGTCACGAGCCGGCTGCCACAGGAGTTCACCGCGGCGCAGCAGGAAGGGAGCGCGGCGGTGACCGCGCTCCTGAAGAAGACCTCCGCGGTCCGCTTCGGCGACCTTCGCTTCGTCGTCGACACCGTGACGCGGGCCTTCGGCGACGGGCGCCTCGACCGGGCGCCGATCGGCGCGTTCGGCCAGTCCGCGGGCGGTTTCGCCGCCGTCCAGGCACTCCACGACGACCGGCGGATCACCGCCGCGGCCGACCTCGACGGCGTCCTCGCCTACGTCCAGGACGACCACGACGAGGGTCACTTCTCCACCGTGTCGGCCCAGGGCACGGACCGGCCGGTGCTGCTGATGGGCAGCGACGGCAACGACCGCACCAACGTGCCGTCCTGGCGTGAACTGTGGCGGCACAGCACCGGTTGGCGCCGCGACCTGACCCTCAAGGGCTCGCAGCACGCGACATACACCGACGCGGCGACGCTGCTCCCGCAGATCGCCGGCCGCCTCGGGCTGCCCGCCGAGACGCTGACCGGCTGGGTCGGCACGGTCCCCACGGCCCGCGCGGTCGCGGCTCAACGGGCTTACCTGACCGCCTTCTTCGACCGCCACCTCCGAGGCCGGGACGGCGGTCTCCTCGACGGCCCCTCGGCCCGATTCCCCGAAGTCGGCTTCGTCTAGGCGCTGTTGGGGCCGTACTCGCAGAGGGGGCTGTGGGGGCGCCGTCAGCCCAGACCGAGCGCGTCGATCGTGAGGTCCGCCATCGCCGACTCACCGAGCGCGTTCGGGTGCACCGGCACGAAGTTCGTGCCGAACAGCGCCGGCTCCACCCAGCGCACCCCGCTCGCCTGGCACGCGTCGTGCCCCTCGGACGCCCGGGACAGATCGACGTATGTCGCCCCGGTCTCCGCCGCGGCCCGCTGTACCGCACGGTTGAGGTGGGTCTGGATGTCGCGCACGTACGGTACGTCGCCGGACGCGATCGGCATCTTCAGGAAGCAACCCGTCTGCGCCTTGGCCGGCATGATCCACGGGTAGCCGAGGATCGCGACGCGGGCCTGCGGCGCCTTGCTCCTGGTCGCCTCCAGGGCCGCCTTCACCGCCGGGTACGTCTTGGTGTCGATCTCGTCGGCGAACTTGCTCCCGTACAGGGATGAACACGGATGTCCCTGCCCGGCCGAGGCGATCCCGGCCGTCGCGCAGGACAGGATCGTGTTGATGAAGGTGCTGTTGTCGTTGCCCCCGATCGTCATGGTCACCAGGCGGGTGTCCGTGCCGAGCGCGTCCAGTTGCGGGGCCACGCCGGGGTACTGCGACCCGGCGAAGTCCTTCGTCTGGGCTCCGCCGCAGGTCACGTCCTTCAGGACGGCGCCGGTGCGCTTGGCAACGACGTGCGGGTAGTTGGCGGTGGAGCGGGCACACAGCAGGCTCGCGCTGGAATCGAGGGGGAGCACCCCGGAAGCGGCGCTGTAGCTGTCGCCCAGCGCGACATAGGGGAGAGGCTGCGGTGCGGCCTGTGCCGGGACGCCGAGCCCGAGGGCCGCCGCCCCCGTCGCCACGGCTACCGCCGCGAGGCGCTTCCAGAACGCGCGAATCGCCATCTGTTGCTCCTTCGAAACCCGCTCGGCCCATGGCCAAGTTCCGTGTGAGACAGGGGTGTTCAGCGCTGATAGTTGAAGCTACCGACGAGTTCGAATATGAGTCAATAGGCGTGCACGGGGTGGTGGCCTGCGGTCATGACCTGGGGAGGCCGAGGGGCCGGGGCGTCTGACGCGCGGGCGCCGGAGCCTCGCGACGCGCGCGAGAGGGAGCGAACTAGGGCATTTCGGCAACAGCGACATCCGCCACGGTCGCGCCCGGTGCCGTGTCTCATGGTGGCGAGGAGCGCCGCGTTCCGCGGCGGGGCGTGGCCGCGGAGCTCACCCCCGCGCGCCGGGCCGGTGCGGCAGGCGCTGCGTGACGGTGTGGGGGGGGACTGGGGGGGCTCTGCTCAGCTCGCCTGCGGGGCGTCGTGTGCGCGGCCGAAGTCGAGCACATCCTCCGCGGTGCGCTCGGCGTGCTGCGCCGCTTCGCGTACGTCAGCGAGGACGTCGCCGTGCTCGTCGACGAGACGGTCGTAAATGGGCGCCGGGGCGGTGGACGGTGCGGGCACGGTGCGAGGCTCCTGGTCTTTGTGGCGTGGGGGCCACCTGGGGGTTCGGGACAAAGGGGGACCCTACGCGTCGCCGACGCGCCGGGGCCAGCCGGGGTGGCACGAAATTGTACCTACTAGTATGTACGGAGTGTTCGAGCGCTGTTCGCAGATCGCAGATCGCAGATCGCTGTTCGCTGTTCGCTGTTCGCCGTCAAAGGAGTACGCCCATGCCCCTGGTCAGGATCGACGCCCTGAACGCCGACAGCGATCGGCTCCACGCGCTGGGGCGCGCCGTGCACGACGCGCTCGCGGACACCATTGGATCGCCGCCGGACGACCTCTTTCAGATACTCGCCCGGCACGACGGCGACCGCAGTGTCCTGCGCTACGGCCAGTACCTCGGCGTACGGCGCGACGACGACGTGGTGTTCATCGGGATCACCCTGCGCGCGGGCCGCACGCCGGATACGAAAAGGGCGCTGTACCGACGGATCGCCGAGCTCGCTCACGAGTACGCCGGTACGGAGCCTCGCAACATCCTCATCACTCTCACCGAGAACGCGTCGATCGACTGGTCGTTCGGCCATGGGCTGGCGCAGTATCAGCTCGGCGACGGCCGCGCCGAGTTGTAGCACCGCGGAGCCCGGTGACGCGGAGATATGACGAGGTACGCGGTGTCGAGCGGTGCATCGCCGAGGGGCCGCTGGCTGGAACCCGCGGCGGAGGGAGGGGACTTGGTGGCCCGCGCCGCCCGTGCCCTCATCGACGGGTCGGCGAAGGGGCGAGGTGGCATGTCGAGGACGGGGTTCCACGGGAGAGTCTTCGCTACCGGGGCGAGCGCATCGGCATGGGGATGTGGTCCGTACCCGCACCGGAGTTGCGGGCGAGCAGGCAGACATCCTGGCGGCGCCCGCGCCCTGGGCCGCTTCGGGCCAATGGTGTACAACCCCCGGACACCCATCCGCGTTCCCGCTACATAAGAAAGGTAGAAGCGGGGGCCCCGCGGTGGACAGGGGAGGGCCGTCAAATGGTCACAGTCAGCGTCACGTTGATACTAGCGATCATCGCCTTCATGCTGCTGCGTCGCCCGGTCGGCCCGAGAAAGCGGGGCGACACGGCTCTCGTGATGGCGATCATGCTGGTGCTCGGTGTGCTCATCGCTCCCAGCGCGTTCGGGCAGGCCATCAGCAACGGGGTCAACCAGATCGCGACCACCATCTCCGGGTGGGGGTAGTGGGGAGTCGAGAACGGAGTGCGCCCGACACTCTCGCGCTGCCGACCTTCGCCGACGGCCGGTCCACGGCCCCGTGCCAGACTCGGGCGCATGAAGATCAGAGATGCCCGGGACGGTGACTGGGAACGGGTCTGGCCGTTCTGGCAGCGGATCGTCCGGGCCGGCGAGACGTACACCTGGGACCCGGACACCACCGAGCCCGAGGCCCGAGCGCTGTGGACGGGGCCGGGCCGACGGGTGTTCGTCGTGACGGACGACGCCGGGGCGATCGTCGCCACGGCGTACGTCAAGGCCAACTACGGCGGCCCGGCGGCGGCCGTCGCCAACGCCGGGTTCATGGTGGACCCCGCGCGGGCCGGTCACGGGTACGGCCGCGCCCTGGCCGAGCACGTGCTGGCCGAGGCCGGGGCGGACGGCTACCGCGCCATGGTCTTCAACGCGGTCGTGGAGACCAATCCGGCCGTACGTCTGTGGACTTCGCTCGGCTTCACGATTCTCGGCACGGTGCCGGACGCCTACGACCACCCGCGCCACGGCCGGGTCGGGCTGCACATCATGCACCGGGCGCTGTAGGGCGGTTCCACCGGGGACGCCCCGTCGGGTTAGGGTTACCTAACTCGCGGGGTGTCCCGGTGTTTCCCGCGCCTGTCCATGAAGGAGCCCGCATGACGGCGACGCCCGCCGCCGAGCAGCCGCCCGCCCTGCCCCGCGACCCGCGCCGCTGGCTGATCCTCGGCGTGATCTGCCTCGCGCAACTCGTCGTCATCCTCGACAACACGATCCTGAACGTGGCCGTCCCCACCCTCACCGACGATCTCGGTGCGACCACGGCGGACATCCAGTGGATCATCAACGCGTACGTCCTCGTGCAGGCCGGCCTCCTGCTCACCGCGGGCGCCGCCGCCGACCGCTACGGCCGCAAGCGGCTGCTCCTTGCCGGCCTCGCGCTCTTCGGCGCCGGATCTCTCGCGGCCGGACTCGCCCAGAGTGCCGGCCAGTTGACCGCCGCCCGCGCGGGCATGGGCATCGGCGGCGCCCTGCTGCTGACCACCACACTGGCCGTCGCCATGCAGGTCTTCGACGAGGACGAACGGGTCCGCGCCATCGGCATCTGGGCCGCGGTCAACGCCCTCGGCTTCGCCGCGGGGCCGCTCGTCGGCGGTGTTCTCCTCGACCACTTCTGGTGGGGCGCTCTCTTCCTCGTCAACCTGCCCGTGGTCGTCCTCGGTCTGTGCGCCGTCGCCGTCCTCGTGCCGGAGAGCAGGGCCGGGCAGAGCCACCGCCCCGACCTGCTCGGCGCCCTGCTGTCGACGGTCGCCATGGCCGCGCTCGTGTACGCCGTCGTCGCGGGGCCCGATCACGGCTGGACCTCGCGCCACGTCATCACGGGCGTCGGCCTCGGCGGCTGCGCGCTGGCCGCCTTCGTCGGCTGGGAGCGCCGCTTCCCGCACCCGATGCTGGACATGAGTTTCTTCCGCGACCGGACCTTCACCGGGGCCGTGTTCGGGGCGCTGCTCATCACGTTCGGCAGCGGCGGCGCCCTGTTCCTGCTGACGCAGCAGCTCCAGTTCGTGCTCGGCTACGGCCCGTTGGAGGCGGGGCTGCGCACCGCGCCGTTCGCCCTGACCGTCGTCCTGCTCAACTTCACCGGCCTGTCGGCCCGGTTCACCGCCCGGCTCGGGATCCCGGGCTCCGTGGCCCTCGGCATGACGCTGCTGGCCTGCGGGCTGGCCGCGGTCGCCGTCGCCGGGCACGTCGTGGACGGATACGGCGGGCTGCTCGCCGGTCTCGTCCTGATGGGCGTGGGCTGCGCGCTCGCCAACCCCGCGATGGCCGTCGCCGTCCTCGGCGCCATCCCGCGCGAGAAGGCGGGCGCCGGCGCGGGCATCGAGGGCACGGTCACCGAGTTCGGCAGCGGCCTGGGCGTCGCCGTCCTCGGCGCCGTACTCAGCGCCCGCTTCTCCGCGCTCGCCCCGGTGGCCGCGGCCTCGCTCCCCGCCGCCCTGGCCGCGGCGGACTCGGCCGCCGAACGCCACACGGTGACACGGGCGTTCGGCTCGGCCCTCGAAACAGGGCAACTCGTGGGCGCGGCAGCTGTGTTGACCGGTGGGCTCGTCGCGGCGACGCTGTTGCGCCGGGCCGAGCGGGGGAGCGCGCCCGTGTCCGTCGCCCTCACAGATCCAGCGTGATCCTGGCCCCCTTCGCCCGGGACACGCACACCATCAACGTGTCGTTGCAGGCCCTTTCCCGCGGACTCAGCACGCTGTCGCGGTGTTCGACCTCGCCCGCCAGCACGTCGGTCTCACAGGTGCCGCAGGTGCCTTCGGTGCAGGAGTAGAGGACCTCGATCCCGGCGTCCCGCAACGTGGCGAGGATCGTCCGGTCGGCCGGCACCGTCACCGTGCGCCCCGACCGGGCCAGTTCGACCTCGAAGGGCGTGTCCCCGCCGGTGTCGGTCACCGTCGGAGTGAACCGCTCGGTGCGCAGCGCCTCGGGCGGCACCAGCGCCTCGACCGCGGTCAGGAGCGACTCGGGGCCGCAGGCGTAGACGAGTTCACCGGGGCGCAGCCCGGCGAGCTGGGACGCCAGATCGAGAGGCCCCTCGCACAGATGGAGCCGATCGGCCGGGTGCCGGGCGGTCAACTCCTCGGCGAACGCCATGGAACCGCGGGACCGGCCACCGTAGAAAAGGGACCACTCCGTGGCCGCCGCCAGCATCGGCACGATCGGGGTGATGCCGATACCGCCCGCGACGAACCGGTACGCGGGCGCGGGTTCGAGCCGGAAGTGATTGCGCGGGCCGCGCACCGACACACTGCTGCCAAGGCGCAGTGCGTCGTGCACGTGGGCCGAGCCGCCCCGGCCGCCGGGCTCCCGCAGCACGGCGATCCGCCAGGAGCGCTCGTCACCCCCGCACAGCGAGTACTGCCGTTCCCCACCCTCGCTCAGGAGCAGATCGACGTGCGCGCCCGGCTCCCAGCCGGGCAGGGGCGCGCCGTCCGGGCGGCGCAGGATCAGGGAGACGACGCCGACGGCTTCCTGGCGACGTTCGGCGACGACGAGGTCGAGCGTGTCGAGCGGATCGGTCACGAGGCGCGGCCCTCTTCCGTGGCGGGGTGATGGTTCGTGCCGGGGTGATCGGGGTGGGCGAGCATCCACTCCCACATCTCGACCGGGTCCTGGCCTGAGTGCAGCGCGCCGCAATGGCAGCGGCCACTGAGCACGTCGGTGCCGGGCAGCCACTCGACGCGGAAGACCTGGCCGCTCATCCGGCGGCCAGTTTTCCGAGGATGCGGCGGGCCGCGAGACCACCGGTGTCGATGTTGATGCTGAGCTCCTGATACCCGGCGGGTTCGGTGTCCAGGGTGCGCTGCAGCAGATTGAGCGCGTTCACGTCCTGCATGACCACCGTGTGGTTGAAGTCCCGCAGGAACGTGGTGACTTCCTCGTCCTCCACCGCGAAGTTCCGTGAGACCGCCCAGAAGTCGTAGACCTTGCCGGGCGCCGACGGCGTGATGGCGTATGTGATCTCCGTACGGAACACCGGGGCGTCGGCGCCCGCCGGGCTGATGCGGCTGTGCAGCAGATACAGGCAGGGCGCGTGGTACTCGATGTCCTGGAGGCGCTGGATCCGCCCCTCGATCCCCGTGGAACGGGCGTAGAACGGCGGGCACTCGGCGTCGAGCATGTGCCGCGAGACCCGGACGATCCCCGCCGCCTCGTCGACCTCCGTCGTGATGGGTGTCTCGGCGACCTCGGGCGTACCGATGTAGCCGCCGTGCAGATACGTCTCGTGCGACAGGTCCATCAGGTTGTCGACGAGGAGCATGTAGTCGGCGTCGATCGGTTCCATGCCCTGCACGGTGACCCAGCCGTCCTCGGCCAGATGCGGCGCCCGCGGAATCGCGCTGACGTCGGCCGCCGCCGGATCGCCGAGCCACACCCACACCATCGCGTCGACTTCCGCCACGGGGTACGAACTCACCCGCGCCGTACGCGGAACACGTTTCTGCCCCGGTACGTATACGCACGTACCGGTCGTGTCATACGTGAAGCCGTGATAGCCGCACACCACCCGGTCGCCGTCGAGTCCGCTCGCCGACAGCGGGAACCTGCGGTGCACGCACCGGTCGGCGAGGGCGACCGGCTCACCCGCCTCCGTGCGGTACAGGGCGATCGGCTCGCCGAGCACGGTACGGCCGAGCAGTTCACGGCCGACCTCCGATCCCCAGGCCGCGACATACCACTGGTCGCGGGCGAAGGCCGAGTGACCCGAGTGTGCGGTCATGGCAGGCGTCCTCCTGTCACCGCGCGCGGCACCGTCGCCGCGCGTCGCCCACCAGAGTCATGACCGGGGTCACAACGCCACAACGGGACTTCCGTCAGGCGGAAGCCGGGGGCCGCGGCGAGACGGGTTGCCAGCCCAGGGCCCGCGAGATGCCGCGTCCGGCCAGCTGGACCGCCGGAATCAGGGCAGGTGTCCGCGCCCCGGTGACCGGGACGACGACGGAGACCGCCGCGACGACGTCACCGCGTGGCCCGCGCACGGGCGCCGCCACGGACAGTGCGTCGTCGGTGATCTGACGGTCGCTCACCGCGACACCGCAGCGCCGAACGTCGGCCAGGATCCGTCGCAGCCGCTGCGGATCGGTGACCGTGTACGGAGTGAACGCCGCCAACTCGTCGGCGGAGTAACGCTCTTGAAGCTCCAGGCCGCCGTGGGCGAGCAGTACCAGGCCCACGCCCGTGGCGTGCAGCGGCCAGCGCGCGCCCACCCGCGAGTGCACGCCGACTGCCGAACGGCCCGACAGGCGCTCGATGTAGACGACCTCTACGCCGTCGCGCACGGCGAGATGTACGTTCTCGTGCGTCGCCTCGTAGAGGTCCTCCAGGAACGGCAGTGCGGCCTGTCGCAGGCCGAGGCCCCGGGGCGCGAGCGCGGCGATCTCCCACAGCCGCAGCCCCACGTGGTAACGGCCGGCGTCGTCCCGTTCGAGGGCGCCCCACCCGGCCAGCGCGCCGACGAGCCGGTGCGCGGTGGGCAGCGGCAGACCGGCCCGGTGGGCGAGCTCGGTGAGCGTGAGCGCCGGATGGGCCTGGTCGAAAGCGCCGAGAACGTCGAGGAGGCGGTCGGCCGCGGAGCGGTTCACGCAGCTGCCCTACGGGGTCGGGCAGTGGGTGCGCAGGAAGTCCAGCAGCACGCTGTTGAACTGCTCGGGCCGCTCGGCGCCCGGCAGGTGTCCGGCCCGCTCGATGACGGCGAGGGTCGCGCCGGGGACGAGCCGGGCGATCGACTCGGCCTCGGCGACCGGCGTGTAGACGTCGTCGGCGCCGACCACGACCAGCGCGGGCACCCGGGCCGCCGCGAGACTGTCCCGGTAGTCGGGCCGCTCGGCCCGCCCGCGCAGCGCGGCGGCCGCGCCCCGCGGATCGGTGGCGCGCATCATGCCCAGGACGCGCCCGGCGACCTCCGGCAACGCCGTCACGTTGTAGGCGGCGAGCATCTTGCCGATGACCTCGTCGGCGTACCCGCCCATGCCCTCGGCGAGCAGCCGGTCGGCGAGCCGGTTGCGCAGTACCTTGCCCTCGGCCGTCTCGGCGGGCGCCGAGGTGTCGGACAGGACGAGCGCGCGGGTCCGCCGCGGGTGGCGCAGATGGAACTCCATGGCGATCTGCCCGCCCATGGAGACACCGCCGACCACCGCACGCTCGACTCCGAGGTGGTCGAGAAGGGCGGCGGCGTCGTCCGCGAACCGGGACAGCGGCACGCTGCCGGGCGTGACATCGCTCGCGCCGTAGCCCCGCAGATCCGGCGTGAGTACCCGGTATCCGGCCGCCGCCAGCGCCTCGGCCTGCGGCCGCCACAGGGTCCGGTCGAACGGGTGCCCGTGCACCAGGACGACCACGACCCCCTCCGACGGCCCGAGGTCGTCGTACCGCAAGGTGGCGCCGGCCACCGTGAGCTGGTCCATCGAGCACTCCTGACGTGGTCGTTCGTCCACCGCGTGGCCGGTCACGGCACGGTAGGCCGCACCCGCCGGACGATCAAGAGGATGACGCCCGATCCATTAGCCTGATGAGCCCCGTACTGAGGAACGAAACGATCGTGAACACGCACCACCGGCCCGACATCCGCCTCGTCGTCACCGACATGGACGGCACCCTCCTGGACGCCGACGGACGCGTCCCCGACTCCCTGTGGCCACTCCTCGCCGAGCTGAACCGCCGCGGCATCGTCTTCTGCCCCGCCAGCGGCCGCCAGTACGCCACCCTCGCCGACCAGTTCGCCGCCGTGGACGACGGCGGCATGGTGTACATCGCGGAGAACGGCACCTATGTCGTCCGCGGCGGCGCCGAACTCAGCTCCGACCCGCTCGACCCCGCCGTCGCCTCCTGGCTCGTCAAGGCGGTGCGCGGACTCGTGGACGACGGGGTGGACGCGGGGGCCGTCGTCTGCGGCAAACGGTCCGCGTACGTGGAGCGGTCGGACGAGGCGTTCATGACGGAGGTGCGCAAGTACTACCACCGCCATCAGATCGTCGAGGACGCCTCCGCCGTCGACGACGACGTGATCAAGGTCGCCCTCTTCGACTTCGGCCGCGCCGAGGAGACCACGGCCCCGGCACTGACCTCCCTCGTCGACTCCCACCAGGTCGTGGTCTCCAGCGAACACTGGGTCGACGTCATGAGCCCCGATGCCAACAAGGGTGTGGCCGTACGCCGCCTGCAGCGCGAGCTCGGCATCACCGCGGCCCAGACCATGGTGTTCGGCGACTACCTCAACGACCTGCAGATGCTGGACGCCGCCGACTGGTCGTACGCCATGGCAGACGCCCACCCGGAGGTGCGCCGCCGCGCCCGCCACCAGGCTCCCTCGAACACCGAGGACGGGGTCGTGCGCACGATCCGCCGAGTCCTGGAACTGCCGCCCGGGGAATGACCGGGGCGGGCCGCGCGGTACGGGGTCCGCCGGGCAGAGCGGATGTGAAACACGGCACGGAGCGAACTCTGGCTGCCCCCGCACTTGTCAACACCGGTGAACAAGACACCGCCCGATCGCGTCGCGTACCGGACAGAACTCCCAACTCGCGTGTTTCGTAGCGCAGTTGGCTCTCCAGCGAACCGGACCCATGGGTTCGACAATGCCCGGATCGCACTACGTCATTGGCATGGACCTGTTCATGATCCATCGCTAGGCTCCCCACCGACACGACACGGGAGCGCTCCCAGCTCTGCTGTTCCACCCGGGTTCCAACCATGTGCCACCCACGTTCCACCCCCACCACACGGGAACAACGAAGGGCCGACCCATGCGACGTACCAGACCCATCCGTGCCGTCCTGTCCGCGCTGTTGGTGACCGGAGCCTGCGCGACCGCGGGATTCCTCCCGGCCCAGGCCGCCGGTGCGGACACCCCGCGGACCGAGCGCGCCGCCGCGTCCGAGGGCGTACTCACCGCGATGCAGCGCGACTTCGGCCTCACCGCGCCCGAGGCGAAGGCGCGGCTGGCCGCCGAGAAGCAGGCGACCGTCACCGAGAAGAAGGCCCGGAAGGCCGCCGGATCCTCCTACGCCGGTTCCTGGTTCACCCCGAAGAGCCAGGAGCTGACCGTCGCCGTGGCCGACCGCGCCAAGGCCGCGGACGTACGGGCCACCGGAGCGACCGTCCGGCTCGTCAGCCGCACCGCCGCGCAGCTCGACGCCACCAGGAAGCGCATCGACGCGCTCGACGCCCCGACCGGCGTGAGCAGTTGGAACGTCGACTGGAAGACCAACCGCGTGGTCGTCGAGGTGCAGAGCGCCCGGCAGACTGACAACGATGTCAAGGCCTTCCTCGCCGACGCGCGCAAGGCGGGCCCTGTGACGGTGCGGTCGACGCGGCACACGCCCACCACCCTCGCCGCGGGCACGGTCGGCGGTGACCCGTACTACACCGGCAACGTCCGCTGCTCCATAGGCTTCTCCGTCCAGGGCGGATTCGTCACGGCCGGCCACTGCGGCGGCGCGGGGCAGGCGGTGAACGGCTGGGACAACACGTACGTCGGGAACTTCCAGGGTTCGTCGTTCCCGGACAACGACTACGCGTGGGTCAACGTCGGCAGCGGCTGGTGGACGGTCCCGGTGGTGCTGGGCTGGGGCACGGTCTCCGACCAGCTCGTGCGCGGCTCCGCCGAGGCCCCGATCGGCGCTTCCATCTGCCGCTCGGGTTCCACCTCGCACTGGCACTGCGGCACCGTCCTCGCCAAGAACGAGACCGTCAACTACAGCCAGGGCGCCGTGCATCAGATGACCAAGACGAACGTGTGCGCCGAACCCGGCGACTCGGGCGGCTCGTTCATCAGCGGCGACCAGGCGCAGGGCACCACCTCGGGCGGCTGGGGCAACTGCACCAGCGGCGGCGAGACCTGGTACCAGCCCATCAACGAGATCCTGAGCCGCTACGGCCTGACCCTGACCAAGGCCTGACCCTGACCGAGGCCTGACCCTGACCACGGCCTGATCCAGGCCGGTCGGGCGCTGTTCGGTCACCCGTCAATTCGCCTGTGATTCACGTGCGTTGCATGCGTGAGTCTCTTGCCGCTGTCGGGGGCATGACAGAAATGTCATGCCCCCACAGTGACGCAGGAGACCACAGTGAATCCAAGCAGAGTCATCCGCAGAGCCTCCCTTGCCGCCGCAGGCGCCGTCGCCCTCGTGGTCGGCTTCGCGGGCCCCGCCCTCGCCGCCCCGCCCGGGGCCCTGCCCGCCAACGCCGACGCGACGGAGCAGACGTACCAGCCCGCGTTCGACTACGACACCGACGGCTGCTACCCGACCCCCGCGATCGGACCGGACGGGACGGTCAACGGCGGTCTCAATCCGAGCGGCGCGCTCAACGGCCAGTGCCGCGACGCATCGGACCTGGACAACACCAACGGCTACGCCCGCTCCAAGTGCAACAACGGCTGGTGCGCCGTCATGTACGGCCTGTACTTCGAGAAGGACCAGGCGGTGGCAGGCAGCGGGCTCGGCGGCCACCGCAACGACTGGGAGCACGTCGTCGTCTGGGTGCACGACGGCCAGGCCGCGTACGTCGCCACCTCCGCCCACGGGGCCTTCAAGATCTACCCCCGCGACCAGATCCGCTGGGACGGCACTCACCCCAAGGTCGTGTACCACAAGGACGGCATCGGCACCCACTGCTTCCGTCCGGCGAACTCCCATGACGAGCCGCCGGAGAACCACCGCGGTACGTGGCAGTTCCCGACCCTGGTCGGCTGGAACGGCTATCCGGCCGGTCTGCGCGACAAGTTGAGTGCGTACGACTTCGGCAGCGCCACCTTCGGCCTGAAGGACGGCAACTTCGCCGGCCATCTCGCCGCCGCGCTTCCGTCCGGCGTTCCCTTCGACGTCAACGCGTGAACGCGGCTGTCTCGACAGTAAGTTACTGAACCGTAACCTCCTGGGTGCTACCGGCAGTAACGTACTGCTCGGTAACGTCCCCGCGACGCGTGGGGCCGATGGGACGACCGGCCGCACGCATCGTCGGCCTGCCCGATTCACGGCCGTCCGCCGACAGGTCCGGAGTCCGACTCCGCCTGCACCCAGGAGGTTTGCCATGCCCGTACCCACCCGTTTGCTGGCCGCCACCATCACCGCCGCCGCCTGTCTGGGCGCGCAGGCCGTGCCCGCCTTCGCGTCGACCGGCTCGCAGAACGAGGTCTCGCGAGGCGTCACGATCCCCGCCTTCTACAACCCGCCCGCCGAACTGCCCGCCGCCAACGGCGCGCTGATCCGCAGCGAACCGCTGCCGCTGGCGCTGAGCCTGCCCACCCTGCACGGCCCGCTGCCCGGCACCGCGACCCGCATCATGTACCGGACGACCGACGCGAACGGCAGCCCCGCCGCGGTCACCGGCGCCTACATCGAGCCCGCGGCGAAATGGCGCGGCGACGGACCCCGGCCCCTCGTCGCGCTCGCCCCCGGCACCATGGGGCAGGGCGACCAGTGCGCCGCCTCCCTCGGCCTGGAGCACCCGCTGAGCCTCAACGGGCAGACCGTCTCGGTGGGTTACGAGGACCTGGCGATCTACCGGCTCCTCGCCAAGGGCGTCGCGGTCGTCGTCACCGACTACATCGGCCTGGGCGCGACGGACCGCCTGCACACCTACGTCAACCGGCTCGACGAGGCCCACGCCGTACTCGACGCCGTCCGCGCCGCACGCGCGCTCAAGGGGGCCACCGTGACCTCCGGTTCGCGCGTCGGCCTGTTCGGCTACAGCCAGGGCGGCGGCGCGACCGCGGCCGCCGCCGAACTGCAGCCGGCGTACGCGCCCGACATCACCCTCTCCGGTACGTACGCGGGGGCGCCGCCCGCCGACCTGACGGAGACGACGAAGGGCATCGACGGCACCGATCTCGCGGGCGCCCTGGGCTGGTCCCTGAACGGGTTCCTGCAGTCCGACCCCGAGTTGAAGCCGATCGCGGAGGCGTACCTCAGCGACAAGGGCCGCGCTGCGCTGAAGGACCTGTCGACGATGTGCGTCGGCGACACCATCCTCGCGTACAACTCGGCGCGCAGCTCCTCCTGGACCACCGACGGAAAGTCCCTCGCCGAGATCATCCAGGCCGAGCCGAAGCTCCAGGCGTTCCTCGCCGAACAGCGGATCGGCACGATGAAGCCGGCCAGTCCCGTCCGGGTGGCCACGGGCGTCAGCGACAACCTCGTCCCGCACGGCCAGGCACGCCAGTTGGCCGTCGACTGGTGCGGCCGGGGCGCGCAGGTCACGTACAAGCCGGTGGTCCTGCCGGACGTGGGGCGCGCGCTGCTCAATCACTTCGCGCCGCTGCTGACCGACCAGGGCAGCGCCGTCACGTGGCTGACCGACCGCCTTTCCGGCGAGCCGGCCGGCTCCAACTGCGGGGCCCTGCCCGGTCAGCCGTGATGTGACAGCATGACCGGGCCCAGCCCAGTCGTTCCTGTTGCCGCTGCCCGAAGGGATGTCCAGACTCATGGTCCGCGCCGTCACCCTCATCCGCTCCGACGCGTTGTCCGACGTCGCCGAGTACGCGTACGCGGCGACCGCGCCGGCCGATGCCCGGCTCGTCTTCCTCGCCGGTTCCTGCCCGTTGGAGAAGGACGGGGCGACCGCGGCGATCGGGGACTACGCGGGTCAGGCGGCGAAGTGCGTGGAGAACATGCGGGTCGCCCTCGCCGCGGCCGGAGCGGATCTGGACGACGTCATCAGCACCCGCGTGCTCGTCGCGTCGACGCGGCAGGCGGACCTCGTGACGGCCTGGGAAGTGGTCAGGGACGCCTTCGGTGAGCACGACGTACCGAGCACCCTGATGGGTGTCACGGTGCTCGGCTACCACGAGCAGCTCGTCGAGGTCGAGGCGGTCGCGGCCGTTCTCGACGACTGACCGCGCAGTACAGCGAAGGGCCCAACTACCGTGCTCACACGGCAGTTGGGCCCGACCGGTCACATCGCTGTGACCTTCACCGGCTCCGTCTCGGCGGAACTGTGCCGCTCGGCCCAGCTCTCCAGAGCCGTCCGGCACGCATGGTCCAGATGGTGCAGCCCGGACAGGTGCAGCTCCACGGGACGGTTCTTCGGCAGGGCCTCCAGGCTGTCGAGGATCTTCGGCAACCGCAGGAACGTCGCATTGCCCGACAGGTACGCCTGGACCGGCCCGGAACCCTTGTCTATGACCTCCAGCTTCACGTGCGAGGCGTCCCAGGCCGTCTTGACGACGGACAGGGCGACGCCGACGAGCACGCCCTCGAACATGCTGACCGCGACGATCGACACCGCGGTGACGATCAGGATCACGGCCTCGCCGCGGTGCTGGCGCCACAGGTTCACGAGCGAGCGCACCGGGATGAGCTTGGCCCCGGCGTGCACCAGCACACCCGCGAGCGCCGGGATCGGGATGTACGCGAGGACGCCCGGCAGCAGGGCCGCGAACAGCAGGAGCCAGACGCCGTGCAGCACGCGCGAGGCCTTGGTGCGTGCCCCGGCCTGGACGTTGGCCGCGCTGCGCACGATCACCGCCGTCATCGGCAGGGCGCCGAGCACTCCGCACAGCGCGTTGCCCGCGCCCTGCGCCACCAGTTCCTTGTCGTACGCGGTCCGGGGCCCGTCGTGCATCCGGTCCACGGCCGCGGCGCTGAACAGCGACTCGGCGGAGGCGATGAGCGTGAACGCCACGATCGTGCCGATCAGGCCGAGACCCGCGAGTTCCCCGAAGGCGCTCAGGGACGGCGGCTGGATCGATCCGAGCAGGCCGTTGACCTCGACCGTCGCCACCGGGGCGTCGAAAGCGACGGCCGCGGCGGTCGCGAGTCCGATGGCGGCCAGTGGTCCGGGCACCACCCGCACGCGCGCCGGCAGTCGCTTCCACAGGACCAGGACGGCGACGGTGCCCGCGCCGAGGGCCAGTGAGGCGAGCGATCCGGTGCTGCTCAGGGAGTCGATCAGGGCCTCGGGCAGCCCGGCTATCTTGCCGAGCCCCGATTCCGGGGCCTTGGCGTCCAGGACGGCGTACAACTGGCCCGCGATGAGCACGAGCCCGATGCCGGCCAGCATGCCCTCGACCACCGAGACGGAGATGGCCCGGAAGTAGCGGCCCAGTTTCAGGACGCCCATGCCGATCTGGAGCACGCCGGTCGCCAGGACGACGACGCCGAGCACAGGCAGGCCGAACTCGTCCACGGCCTCGTACACGAGCACGGTCAACCCTGCGGCGGGGCCGGACACTTGCAGGCTGCTGCCGCGCATCAGCCCGGCGACGATGCCTCCGACGATGCCGGTGACCAGGCCGAGCTCGGCGGGTACACCCGAGGCGACGGCCACGCCCACGCACAGCGGGAGTGCGACCAGGAAGACGACGAGGGAGGCGGTGAAGTCCGCTTTGAGATGGGGGTATTTGCTCATCGCGGTGCTCACAGCGCCTCGAAGGTGTCGGTTTCGGGGCGGTGTTGGCGTACGCATCCGGTGTGGACTTCGTAGTACCAGCCGTGCAGGCGTACGCGGCCGTCCGCGAGGCGGCGCTGCACGCACGGGTAGGCGCGCAGCCGCAACAGCTGGGTGAGGACGTGCTGTTGGACCGCTGCCGCGACGGTCGGGTCCGACGGGTCCTGGGTGGCGGGACTCTCGGCGGCGTGCGCGAGCCAGTCGCGCACGGCGGGCACCGCCGCGAGATCGTCGCCGCGCACGAGCGCGCCGACCGCGCCGCAGTGCGAGTGGCCGCAGACGACGATGTCCTGGACGCCGAGCACCTCGACGGCGTACTCGATGGTGGCGGTCTCCCCGCAGGGACGGCCGGTGGAATGGGCGGGCACGATGTTGCCCGCGGTGCGCAGTTCGAAGAGTTCTCCGGGGCGGGCGCCGGTGATCAGGGCCGGCACGACCCGCGAGTCGGAGCAGGTGATGAAGAGCACCTGGGGGGACTGGCCGTCGGCAAGCCGGGCGAACTCCTCAGGGCGTTGTCCGAACGTGCGGGCGTTGTCGATGAGGGGCTGCATGTCGTGGTGATTCCTCCTGGCGCGCGTGGGGCGCGTCGGGCTGGCAGGACAAGTGGGGACGGAGATGTCCCTGTCAGCAGCGGAAGACCTGAAGGGTCGCCGCCGTGAGGTCCGGTACGGATCTGCTCGGGCGGGTGCGCGGGTCCCCGAGGGGACCGGGCGGGACGACGGTCGAGGGGCGCGGCGTCGGTGACAGCGGGGTGGGACAGGGGAGATGGGTGCCGCTCGCGGCCGCGCGGTGCCGGTCCCGGGTGCGGAGCACCTCGACCGGGTCCTGAGGGTGTGTATGGCCCCCGGGGGCGGCCGCCGGGACGTGCGCACTCGACGCGGACACCGACCACGGGTTCGAGACGTGTGCGGGAGTGAACGCCTGTACGAAAGAGGCCAGGGGCAGGGCCAGTACGGCGGCCATGACGAGGGTCACCCAGGTGCGTCCCTTCCCACCTCGGAACACGCGGCCCTCCTCCCGGATGTCCATAATTCAAGACGAGACCAACGGTTGGTCAACCGATGGTCAAGAGGAAGATTAGCTGTGCAAAGGTGATCGCTGGGTTAACAGGACGTTTCGGCGCGAAGGAAGCGTGAAAAGTGCGGTCGATTGGCGCGAACGGCACCGGTGGGGCGCGGTGGCGCACCGCGCCCCACCGGTGCCGGACCTCTCCGGTCAGCGCCCGCCCGTCTCCAGCCGGAGGGCACGTCCCTGCCAGCGCCCGCGCAGCCACCGGTCGTGGCTGGCGACGACGATCGCGCCGGGGCCCGAGCCCAGGGCGTCCTCCAACTCGTCGCACAGACGCGGGGACAAATGGTTCGTCGGCTCGTCGAGGAGCAGCAGCTCGGGCGGGCTCGCCACGAGCAGGGCGAGCGCGAGCCGCCGCCGCTGTCCCACGGAGAGATGGCCCACCGGTTTGCCCAGATCGCTCTCCCGCAACAGGCCGAGGGAGCGCAGCGGCACGGCGTCGGCCCGTTCCAGGCCGAGCGCCCGCGTGTACGTGTCCCGTGCGGTCCGCTCCGGGTGCGCGAACTCCGAGTCCTGGGCGAGCAGCCCGACCGTGACGCCCGCGCGTCGACGCACCTCGCCCTCTGCAGGCAGCCGGCCGGCGAGGACGGCCAGCAGCGTCGACTTGCCGCTGCCGTTGGCCCCGGTGACCAGGAGCCGGTCGGTGGGCGACACGTCGAGCCGGGCCAGATCCAGACGGCCCGGCACGCGCACGTCGCGCAAGACGACAAGTGCGTCGTCGGCGTCCGAAGCGTGCGAAGTGTCGGAGGCATCCTGCGCATCCTGCGGCGGCGCGCCGAGTGCGACCGGCCGGAACCGCAGCGGACGCGGCGGCTCGGCGACCTGCCGGCGCTCCAGCTCGTCGAGGCGTCGCGCGGCGTTGCGCACCCGGCGGGCGATCTGGCTCTGCACCCGCCCCGCCCGCAGGCCGTACCCCATCTTCTCGCTGTCGCGCGGCCCCCGGTCGGGGGCGACGCGGTGTGCGGTCACCCGGGCCGAGGTCCGCAACTCCTCCAGTTCCTGCTGCTCCTCGGCGTACCGCCGCTCCCAGCGCACGCGCCCGGCTCGTTGCTGCGCCAGGTAGGAGCTGTAGTTCCCGCCGAATCGCACGGGACCGTCCAGGGCCGGATCGAGATCGATCAGGTCCGTGCAGACGGCGTCGAGGAAGGCCCGGTCGTGACTGGCCAGCACCACGGCGCCCGGCAGCGCGCGCAGCTGCTCCTCGAGGAAGAGGGCGGCGCTGTCGTCGAGGTGGTTGGTGGGCTCGTCCAGGAGCAGTGCCGAGGGGCGCCGCACGAGGAGCGCCACCAGTGCAAGCCGGCCCCGCTGCCCGCCCGAGAGGGACCGCAGGGTCCGGGTGCGCGAGATCCCGTCGAGTCCCAGCCCGGCCAGGACCATCGCGGCGCGCCGGTCGGCGTCCCAGACTTCGCGCGCCTGCGCACGTTCGAGCCGCTGCCCGTACGAGTCGAGCAGCTCCGCGTAGTCGGGACGGTCCTCGGCGGTCCGGGCGAGGAGAGCGCCGAGGCGTTCGAGCTCCGCGAGATCGGCGCGGGCCTCGCGGAGCGCGTCGGTCAGGACGTCGGCGAGGGTCTGCGCGGCGTCGTAGGGCATCTCCTGGTGGAGGAAGCCGAGGTCACGGGGGCGTTCGACGGTGCCCGCGTCGGGTGTGTCCACCCCGGCGAGGAGTCGCAGCAGAGTCGACTTGCCGACACCGTTCTCGCCGATCAGTCCGATGCGATGGCCGGGGGAGGCGGTGAGGGAGACGCCGTCGAGGACGCGTCGGGCGCCCAGGGTCCGGACGAGATCGTGGGCGAGCAGGGCAGGTTCGGGCATCGTCAGAGACCTCGGGTGAGAGGCGGGCGGGCCCGGCGGGCCGCCCGGAACAGGCAGAACAGGAAAAGGGGACGACTGTGAGGGCCATGACGGCGGTGCTCCGTGGCACCGGCCGATGGCCTGTCAGGTCCGGGTGTCACCCGGAGATGTCGTCGTCGCCCGCCATGTTCTGTCTCCTCAACTCAACGCGGAAGGTCCGAAAAACCGTAGCAGCACAGGGAGCTCCGGCGCAGTCGTGCGGGCGCTCACCAGGAGACCGGATACCGCACCGGGTGGCCGCCGACTCGGCCCGGCAGCAGGCCGATCAGCACCAGCAGCACGGTCGCGAGTGCCAGCAGGGGCAGGAACGGGACCGGGTGCGGGGCCTGCAGCACCACGATCGCGGCGGTCGCCGCGGCGGGGGAGTGCGAGAGGTGGGTCAGCATCATGGCGCCCAGGGAGAGGCCCGCTGCGACAGCGGCCCCCCAGCCGTTGCTCCCGGTCACCGCGAGCGTCGCGAACCCGAGGGCGGCGGATATCAGTTGACCGCCGACGAGGTTGCGCGGCTGGGAGATCGGCAGCCCGGGCGCGCCGTGCACCAGGGCCGCACTGGCCGCCAGCGGAGGGATCAGCAGCGGTTGCCGCAGCAGGACGCCGACGCCGACCAGCAGGAGGAGGGCGCCGATCGCGAAGACGGTGGCCCGCAGGACGTGCAGGGGGTGCGGTCGTTCGGCGGCGGTGGACGGGGGCGGGGTCATCGATGCTCCGGGCAGGGCTGGGCAGGACCCCGAGCATAAACAGAATGTTGATTTACGGGTGAATCAGATGCCTCTGAGGCAAGGCTTCGGAGTTCGGTGGACGACGGGGCGGGTTCAAGCCCAAGGGGGATGGTTCCGCGCCAGATAAGGTTAGGCTAACCTTCACGCCGTGAGAACTGGTGAACGCGCTGGCAGCGCCCCACGTCCGCGCGGTCACGAGCTGTCGGCCGCGCAAGTGACCGTGTCGTACGACGGCGTCGACGTCGTGCACGACGCGGCCCTCGCCCTCAGGCCCGGCGAAGTGACCGCCCTCGTCGGCCCCAACGGCAGCGGCAAGTCGACCTTGCTGCGCACGATCGCGCGGCTGCAGGGTGCCCGTACGGGCACCCTGACCCTCGACCCCGGAACGGCCGACGTCGCCGACGGTTTCGACCTGACGGCCCGTCAATTCGCACGCCGTGTCGCTCTGTTGACCCAAGGCCGCCCCACGCCTGGCGGGCTCACCGTCCGCGACGTCGTGGAGTTCGGGCGCTATCCGTACCGCGGCCGCTGGGGCCGTACGGACCCCGACTGCGCCGCGGTCGTGGACCGCGTGCTCGTCATGACCGGCGTGGCCGAACTCGCCGACCGCGGTGTCGACCAGCTCTCCGGCGGCCAGTTGCAGCGGGTGTGGCTCGCGGGCTGCCTCGCCCAGCAGACCGGCGTGCTCCTGCTCGACGAGCCCACCACGTACCTCGACCTGCGCTACCAGGTCGAACTCCTCGATCTCATGCGCGACCTCGCGGACGACGACGGCATCGCGGTCGGCGTCGTCCTGCACGACCTCGACCAGGCCGCGGCCGTCGCCGACCGCATCGCCCTGCTCAGCGCCGGGCGCATCATCGCCGACGGACCGCCCGAGGACGTCCTGCTCCCGGAGCGCCTCTCCGAGACGTACGGCATCCGCATCGACGTCGACACAGACCCCCTCACCGGCCGACTGCGCACACGCGCGATAGGCCGCCACCACAGCAGAAGCGAAAGGCTCCACAGCACGTCATGAGAAGCCTCCTCCTCGCCGCGGCCGCCGGCACCGCCGCCGCTCTCGTCCTGACCGGCTGCGGCACGTCCGAGCCCGCCAAGGACGCCACCGCCGACAAGTCCCGGCAGATCACCGTCACCGACGCCAACGGCGCCAAGGTCACCCTGGACCGCGCGGCCACCAAGGTCGTCGGCACCGAGTGGAACGTCGTCGAGTCCCTGGTCACACTCGGCGTCGACCCCGTCGGTGTCGCCGACGTCAAGGGCTACAAGGCGTGGGACACCGCTGCCCCGCTGACGAACTCGCCCAAGGACATAGGCACCCGCGGCGAGCCCAGCATGGACACGATCGCCGGGCTCACCCCCGACCTCATCGTCGCCACGACCGACCTGTCGGCGTCCGCGATCAAGCAGATGAAGAAGATCGCCCCCGTCGTCCAGGTCAAGGCCGCCAACGGCGCCGACCAGATCGGGCAGATGAACAAGACGCTCGACGTCATCGCGCAGGCCACCGGCAAGGAGAGCGCGGCCAAGACCGTCAAGGCGTCCTACGAGGCCAAGGTCACCGAAGGCCGGGCGGCCCTGAAGAAGGCCGGAGCCGACGGCTCGAGGATCGCCTCCGCCGACGGGTACTCCGCCTCCAACCAGGTGTCCGTACGCGGCTACACCAGCGGTTCCCAGATCGGCACCGTCAACGAGGCCCTCGGCCTGAAGAACGCCTGGAAGCTCAAGGGCGACAAGGCCTACGGCCTCGCCACCACCGACGTGGAGGGGCTCACCGGGCTCGGCGACGACGTGCGGTTCGTCTACATCGCCAACAAGTCCGAGACCGACGTCTTCACCAAGGATCTCGCAGGAAACTCCGTCTGGAAGTCGCTGCCGTTCGTCGAGTCCGGTGACGTGGACCGGCTCCCCGACGGCATCTGGATGTTCGGTGGACCGAAGTCGATGGAGCAGTACATCGACGCTGTCGTCAGCACTCTCACGAAGTAGGCCATGACCGTCACCGCCACCCCCGCCGCCACGTCCGAGCGCACGGCCTCGTCCCCCTCGGGCGCGGCCGCGGTGACGGTCGGGCTCATCCTTCTCGTCGTCGTCCTCGCCGTCGTCGACATCACCCAGGGCACCGCCTCCGTCGGCGCGAGCCAGGTGTGGAAGGCCCTCATAGGCCGGGCCGAACAGGGCGACGCCTCCGTGGTCGTCGCCTCCCGACTGCCCCGCATGGCCGCCGGGATTCTCGTCGGCGTCGCGCTCGGCGCGGCCGGCGCCGTGCTGCAAGCGGTCAGCCGCAACGTGCTCGCCGCGCCGGACACCCTCGCTGTCAACGCCGGTTCGTACCTCGCCCTCGGCGTGCTCACCGTCAGCGGCGTCAGCCTGCCGCTGCTCGCGTCCTCGTCGGTGGCGTTCGTCGGCGCGCTCGCCGCGGCCGCGATCGTCCTCACCCTCGCCGGACGCGGCGCAGGCTCCGTCCGCCTCGTCCTCGCAGGCAGCGCCCTCACCCTCGGCCTCAACGCCATCACCGAGGCGCTGCTGCTCCTGTTCCCGGAAGCCACCGACGGGCTCTACCAGTGGGCGCAGGGCAGCATCAGCCAGAACGGCTTCGACGGGGTCGTCCGCATGGGCCCCGTCGTACTGGCCGCCCTCGTCGGGCTCGTGCTCCTGTCCCGCCGGGTCGACGCACTGGCCCTGGGGGACGAGGCGGCGAGCGGCCTGGGCGTCCCGGTCCGCGGCACCCGGATCACCGCCGTCGTCCTCGCCTCGCTGCTGTCCGCGGCGGCGGTGACGCTCGCGGGACCCATCGGCTTCGTAGGACTGTGCGCGCCGGCCCTCGTCCGGCCGCTCGCGCGCCGCGTCCGCTCGCTCGTACGCCACCGCATCCGGATCCCCGTCGCGGGGCTGGTCGGCGCGGCTCTCGTGCTCGGTGCCGATGTCCTGCTGCGTACGGTGACCTCGGCCGAGACGGCGGTGACCGTGCCCACAGGCGTCGTCACCAGCGTCGTCGGTGCCGTCTTCCTCGTCGTCATGGCCGTGCGGATGCGCGACGGCGACACCGCCGCGGCGCAGGACAAGCTGCGCATCCCGAGCCGGGCCGTGTTCACCGTCACCGTGATCGTCCTCGCGGCCGTCCTGGTCGGCGCGACCGTCGCCGCCGTTCTCGTCGGCGACAGCACCCTGCTCCTCGGCGACGTGGTCAACTGGGCGAGCGGGCAGGCCGGCCAGGCCGTCAGCTTCGTACTCGACACCCGCGTGCCCCGCGTCCTCGCGGCCCTGTGCGCGGGCGCCGCGCTCGCCCTCTCCGGCACACTCGTGCAGTCCGTGACCCGCAACCCGCTGGCGGAACCCGGCGTCCTCGGTGTCTCGGGCGGAGCCGCGCTCGGCGCCGTCCTGCTCGTCACGTCCGCGCCCGGTACCGGGTCATGGGGCATCGCGGGCGTGGCGCTCGTGGGCGCCTTCGTCAGCTCCGCGCTCGTGTTCGGGCTCGCCGCGAAGGGCGGCTTCCAGCAGAGCCGGCTCGTCCTGATCGGCATCGGCGTCGCCACCGGCACGACCGCGCTGATCAGCCTGGTGATCGTGCTTACCGACCGGTTCAGCGCCACCAAGGCGCTGATCTGGCTGTCGGGTTCGACGTACGGGCGCACCTTCCCCGACATCCTGCCCGTCGCCGCCGTGCTCGTGATCGCCACCGTCGTGACGGTCGCCCGGCGCCGGGAACTCGACCTGGTCTCCCTCGACGAGGACACCCCGCGCCTGCTCGGCCTGGACCTCGGGCGCGGCCGGCTCGGCTTCCTCGTGCTGAGCGTCCTGCTCAGCGCCACGGCGGTGGCCGCCGCCGGCACGATCGGCTTCGTCGGGCTCGTCGCGCCGCACGCGGCCCGCGCCCTGGTGGGCCGCCGGCACGTGCGGGTCGTCCCCGTCGCGATGCTGCTCGGGGCGACGCTCGTGTGCGCTTCCGACCTGCTGGGCCGGACCGTCATCGCGCCGGCCCAGCTCGGCGCCGGACTGATGACGGCACTCATCGGAACGCCGTACTTCGTCTATCTGCTGGTCCGCAGCCGGCGCTGAGAGGCGCTCACCGGGCGTCGGCCGCGCGCAGTGCCGCCAGCGCCCGGTCCGCGTGCGCGCTCATCCGGAATTCGCTGCGCACGACGGAGAGGACGCGACGGTCGGTCCCGATGACGAAGGTGGCCCGCTTGGTCGGCAGGGGGCCGAACCCACGGGCCACCCCGAACTGCCCGCGCACCGCGCCCTCGGGATCGGAGAGCAGCGGAAACCCGAGCGTGTGCTGCCCGGCGAACTCCCGCTGCCGCTCCACGGCGTCCGAGCTGATGCCCACGGGCCGGGCGCCGACCGCCGCGAACTCGGCGGCCAGGTCCCGGAAGTGGCAGGCCTCGGCGGTGCAGCCCGGTGTCATCGCGGCCGGGTAGAAGAACACCACCACGGGGCCCTCGCCGAGCAGCGAGGACAGGGACGTGGGGGTGCCCGTCTCGTCGGGCAGGGTGAAGTCCTCTACGACTGAACCGACTTGGATGCGGGGAGACGAGGAGATGGGTGACACGGGGGCTCCCGACGACGCTGGTACCGGGCGGAACAGGACACGCGGGATCCTACTCGGCGGTAGTGGTTGTTGACTCAGCGCTCCAGTGGGTAGGCGCGGGCCATGAACTCGCATGATCAGAACGTGGAGACAGCGGCGGCCGCGGCGGAGTTCCTGGCCGGTCAGCAGGTCACGGAGAAGCAGTGCGGAGGGTGCGGCACGGTCGTCGCCGGGGTCAACGGCCGTTACGCGTGCGGTGCTTGCGGCTGGATCAACCACTGGTCCGACGGTGATACCCGGCTGCCGGGTGCGGCGGACGACGGATGATGGATGACCTCCTCCGGCCGCATCGCCATCACCGGCAGAGTGGTGCATATGTGGTGCGTATCCGATGCGCCTGTGGTTCACTCGGTCGGACGGACGCGCAGAACTGGAGGCCACATTCATGGCAGGACATCCGGAACACCCGCCCAGCGAACGCCTTTCGGTCACGCTGGCGCCCCCGGCCGTCTTCGCGGTCAATGAGCTGGCCGAGAGCGGGAGCGTGAGCAAGGCGGACGTCATCAACCGCGCTGTGCTCCTCCTGGGGTTCGTCGAGCGCGAGCGGGCCAAGGGGCACGAGCTGATGATCCGTGGCGCGGACGGCGAACTGGAGCGCATCCACATCCTCTGAGGGTGGAGCGCGCGGTACCGCGGGATGCGGCCTCTCTCGGGAGGGGCCGCATCCCTTTTTTGCCAAGGGCCCTCAGTCACAACCTGCGGGAAACGTCCTGCGCCGCCTGCTTGACCGCCGGTGCGAACGCGGCCAACTGCCCTTCCGCGACGAGGAAGGTGAGGGACGAGACCGATACGGCGCCGACCGCGGTGCCGTCGGCGTCGAGCACCGGCGCGGCGAGCGAGCAGATGGACTCGTCCGCCTCTTCGTAGTCCGTGGCGTACCCCGCCTCGCGGATGTTCGCCAGCTCGTCGGCCAGGGCGGCGGGGTCGGTGTGGGTGCGGGGCGTGCGCGCCGGGAGCCCCGTGCGGCCCAGGATGTCGGCCACTTCGCCGGGTGGCAGGTGGGCAAGGAGGGCCTTGCCCGAAGCCGTGGCGTGCAGGGGGAGGGGCGTGCCGACGTCGGTGGCGATGCGGTACGCGTGGCCCGGGTCGACCTTGTGCGTGTACGTCGCGTGGTCGCCGCTGAGCACGGCCAGGTGGACGGCCTGCCCGAGCCGCTGCTGCAGGGCGCGCAGCACGGCGTCGATGCCGACCGCGTCGTCGGCGAGCACCTGTGCGGCCAGTGCGCGCAGCTGGACGCCGCATCCGTAGCGGCCCTCGCCGTCGGGTGCGGCGTACCCCTCCTCGACCAAGGTGGCCAGAACCCGGTGGGTGGAGGCCTTGGAGACGCCTGAGCGCTCCGCGATGTCGCCCAGCCGGTGCGGCCCGTCGGCGCGGGCCACCGCGTGCAGCACCCGTAGCGCCTTGACGACGGAATTCGCGGGCTTGCTCGGTTCCATTGACCCTCCGAGGAGAAGCGGGCTATGTTGCCAATCGGTCCGTACGGCGGAACACCATTCTACGCTACGGAACGCGCTCGGGATTCTCAGCTTCTCCGGTTCTCTTCGTGGTGCGAAACCGGCCGGTCGTCGCACCGGCGGCTTCACAGACACCACTCTCATGCTCGTGAAAGGCGGCCGTCCATGGCTGTGCGCGGATCTTCCTCCGTGGGCCCGCAACGATTCGATCTCGTGGTCACGGGCGGGCTGTTGGCCGATCCACTGCGGCCGGAGCCCGTACCGGGAGATATCGCCGTCGTCGACGGCCGGATCGCGGCGGTCGGCGCCCCGGGCTCCCTCGCCGGAGCGGAGCGCCTGGACGCCACCGGACTCCTCGTCGCGCCGGGCCTCATCGATCTGCACACCCACGTCTACGCGCCCGGCACCGACCTCGGCGTCCCCGTGGACGCGATCGGCGTCGACCAGGGCGTCACCACCGTGGTCGACGCGGGCAGCTGTGGCAGCGACGCCTGGGACGACTTCACGGAAAACGTTGTCGGACCGGCCACCACCCGCGTACTGAGCTGGCTCAACATCTCCAGGCACGGGCTCGTGCACGGACGCCAGGAGCTCTCGCACGGCCCGGACGACATCGACGAGGCGGCCACGGAGAAGGTGCTGCGCGCGCACTCCGGACGAGCCCGCGGCATCAAAATACGGATGAGTGCCTCGGTGCTCGGCGACAGCGGCCTCGCACCCCTGAAGGCCGCGAAGCGGGTGGCGGCCCGGGTGGGCGTGCCCGTGATGGTCCATGTCGGCAACGAACCCCCGCACCTCGGCGACGTACTCGACCTGCTGGGGGAGGGCGACGTCGTCACGCACGCCTTCCACGGCAAACCCGGCGGCCTGTTCGGCAGCGAGCGGCAGGCACGCGCCGCCGTCGCGCGCGGTGTCCGCCTCGACGTCGGCCACGGCAGTGCCAGCCTCAGCTTCGCCACCGCCGAGCGGGCACTCGCCGCCGGCTTCACCCCGCACACCATCAGCACCGATCTGCACAATCGCAACGTCGACGGCCCCGTGCACTCCCTGGTCACCACCCTCACCAAACTGCTCGCGCTGGGTCTCACCCCGCAGCAGGTGATCCGCTGCTCGACCCTGCACGCCGCCCAAGTCCTGGGCATGGACGGGGAGTTGGGCACCTTGCGGCCCGGGTCGGCGGCCGATCTGACGCTGCTGCGCCACACCGAGGAGACCACGACGCTGACCGACGCCGACGGCGCCACCCGCACCGGCACCAGCCGGCTCCAGGAGGTCGCCGTCGTACGCGCCGGAACCCCGCGAACCCTCCAGGCCCCGTAACGCACGCACCACGCCCCACCGAACCGAACCACCGAAAGGCCCGTGCATGACCAGCCCCCTGATCGAGCGGCTCGCGACGGCCGTCGAGGACACCTCCCGCCCCGTCACCGACGAGGACCGGACGGACCTGACGGCGTTCCTCCCGCTCGCCCAGGTCTACGCCGAGACGTGCGGCATCGCCTTCGACGAGACGCGTTCCCTCGCCCTCGCCGTGCACGCGCTCGCCTTCGTCCGCCGGGTCCGTACCGCCGAGCACCTCGACGCGCTCGACGACCAGCTCGCCGCCGAAGTGGCCCCCGGCCGGATGGCCGCCGTCCGCTCGCTCATCGACACCTACTGCACCCCGCGCGACTTCCCCGCCCGGGACACCGAAGTCCTGCTGCTCGCCCTGCACTTCGAGGCGGCGGCACAGCTCCAGCACCAGCACCAGCCCACCGCGCAGGCATGACCGACCCCTCAGGGAGCACCGCCATGACAGTCAAGATCGTGATCGGACACCGGCTCGGCAAGGGCCAGGCGGTCGCCGACGGCATCCGCGCCGCGGGCGGCGAGCCCGTCCTCATCCCCGGCCCCGGCGCCGACATGAAGGTGGGCGACGTGATGGCCGCCGAAGGCGCGGACCTCGGCATCTCCTTCTGCGGCAGCGGCGGCGCCGGAGCGGTCACCGCCAAGGCCAAGTACGGGCACGACATCGAGTTCGGCATGCGCTCCGCACAGGCCGGCGTGACCGCCGTCGAACAGGGCCGCACCGTCCTCGGCTTCGGCTTCCTCGACAGCGAGGAGCTCGGCTTCAAGGTCACCCAGGCGCTGCTCAAGAAGCTGGGCAAGGAGGCCTCGTGAACCAGACCCGGCACACCCTGCGGCTCACCGGGTCGGGACCCACCAAGGAGAAGGCGTTCGCCACGGCCATCGGCCAGGTGCAGTCCGCCGTCGGCAAGCGCACCGACGGCGTCTCGTTCCGCGTCGAACCCCTGGACCTCGAGGTCGTCTCCGCGGTGGAACACCGCTGGACCGAACGGTTCCTCGGCCTGCTCTTCCCCCGCACCCGCCGGCGCTTCGAGATCACGCTGCGCATCGACGTGCAGGTGGCCTCACTCGACCTGGACACCCTCGACTTCGCACTGCGCGAGGAGCGGCTCTCACCGCTCCAGCACGCGCTGCACATGAGGTGACCCGATGAACGACACACTCACCGTCCTGCTGGAATCCCTGGTCATCGGCGGCCTGATCGGCTTCGGCGCGAGCGCGGGCGTGGCCCGGATGTTCCACGCGCCGAAGGTCCAGGGCATGGGCGCCTTCCGCACCCTCGGCGAACTCAACGCCTGCCAGAACGACCCCGTCGCCCACTTCTCCTTCGGCCTCGGCTTCCTCTTCAACGCCTGGTCGAGCGCGGTCGGCACCGGCGCCCTGACCTCCGACGTGGATCACCGCATCGTGCCGCACTGGGCGGCGTCGGTTGCGATGATCAAGAATCGCAACCTCGACGCGACGCTGCACAACCCGCGGCGGATGGCGATAACCGGCACCGTCGTCGGCATGGTCCTGGTCACCCTCCTCAACACGACCGCCGCCTCGATCCCGCACTCCCTCCAGGACGTCGCGGCCAAGGTGCTCGGACCGGCGTCGGAGTGGCTGATCAACCCCGTCATGCCGATCATCTTCTGGATGGCCGCCGTCGACGCGGGCCGCCGCGCCGGAGCCTGGGGCACCGTCCTCGGCGGCCTCGGCCACCTCGTGATGGGCAACGCGGTGCCCGGCATCGTGCTCGGCATCGTCATCGCCAAGGGCGTCGACGACCTGGGCTGGACCAAGGTCACCAAGGCCCTGGCCGGCGTGGTGATCGTGCTCTTCGCGGCCAGCGCGATCCTGCGCGGCTCCGACCTCACCCTGCTCACACAGATGAAGGTCGACATCCCGCACTGGCTCCTGCAGTTCCACGACGCGACCGGCACCAAGCCCCAGTGAGGCAGGCCCCGACATGACCGACTCATCAACGACAGCGCCCGCCGCGGCGGGTGGCGTACCCGAGCAGAACTCCGGCACACAGCCGGCCAAGGGCGGCTTCCTCAGCAAGGTGCCGGGCGAGGGCAGCTTCTGGCTCGCGGAGTGGGCCTTCCCCCTTTTCGTGGCCTGCCTGGCCGCCGGCATCTTCACCGGTACACACCTCTATTACGTCTACCACACCGGCGTGTTCAGCGACGTCGCCGTCGCCTCCATGCTCAAGGCCGGTATGGAGAACGGCAGTTACGGTGCCGCCGCGGCATTCGGCGCCGGATTCCTGTTCGCCCGCATCATCGAGGGCCCGATGGTCGGCATCCTCGACATCGGCGGCTCCCTGCAGACCGGCGTCGGCATCGGCATCCCCGCCATGTTCCTCGGCGCGGGCTTCACCGCGCCGCTCCAGCACTTCTGGCTCGCGCTTCCCGTGGGCGCCCTGATCGGCGGGCTCATCGGCATCACGATCGTCGTCATCCGCCGCGCCACCGTGAACTCCACAGGTGGCACCTCGACGTTCGGCGCCGACGTGATGATGGGCGCGGGCAACTCGGCCGGCCGCTATCTGGGCCCGCTCGTCATCATCTCCGCCGCCACCGCTTCGCTGCCCGTGGGCCTCGGCTCCACCATCGGCGCGGCCCTCTTCTACAAGTGGAAGAAGCCGCTGACCGGCGGCGCCATCATCGGCGCGATGCTCGCCGGCTTCTTCTTCCCCATCTCCGGCAAGTGAGCGCCCCCACCCCAGTTCAAGGAAACAGCGTGCACACTCTCCACCAGACCCTCGGCGTCCCGCCCGCCATCAACGCCAGCGGAAAGATGACAGCGCTCGGCGGCAGCGTCCTCAGCGACGGCGTCATCGCCGCGATGGGCGACGCGGCCCGCCAACACGTCGTCATGGACGACTTGATCATCGCCGTCGGCCGCGAGATCGCCCGCGCCACCGGCACCGAGGACGGCTGCCCCACCACCGGCGCCGCGTCCGGCGTCGCCATCGCGGTCGCCGCCGTGATCGCGGGCACCGACCTGACCCGTATCGAGGCACTTCCCGACCCCGGCGACGCACCGTGCGAGGTGATCCTGCCGCGCGGCCACTCCGTCCACTTCGGCGCGCCCGTCCGGCAGTTGGTCGCCCTCGGCGGCGGCCGCCCCGTCGAGGTCGGCGCCGCGAACAAGGTCACCGCCGCGCACCTGTCAGGCGCCATCGGCCCGCGCACCGCGGCACTCCTCTACGTCCAGTCGCACCACGCCGTGCAGAAGGGCATGGTCACCCTCGCGGAGACCGTCGAGGTGGGCCGGCGCCACGGCATCCCGGTCATCGTCGACGCCGCCGCCGAAGGGGACCTGCGGCACTGGCCCGCCACCGGCGCCGACCTCGTGATCTACAGCGGCGGCAAGGCGGTGGGCGGCCCCACCTCCGGAATGATCTGCGGCAGCGCCGCGCTCATGACCGCCTGCCGCGCCCAGTACGGCGGCATCGCCCGCCCGATGAAGGTCGGCAAGGAGACCCTGTTCGGCCTGGTCCAGGCGCTGCGCGAGTACGGGACCGACGCCCCCGTCGACCACCGCGAACGGATGGAGAAGCTCGCGGACCGCCTCGCCGCGCTGCCCGGCATCACCACCCGGGTCGTCGCCGACGAGGCGGGCCGCGCCATCCACCGCACCGAACTCACGGTGGACCCCGAGCAGGCCGGCCGTGACGCGAGTCGCCTCGCCGCCGAACTCGCCGCCCACGGCATCCATCTGCGCGACCACCACGCCCTCACCGGCCGCCTCTTTATCGACCCGCGCCCCCTGCGCCCCGACGAGGAAGAGCGCCTCGTGGGACAGCTGACCGCACTGCTCGAGGGAGAAGGCCGATGACCGTCGTCGAACGCCGCCTGGTCGTCACCGAGGAAGCCGGGCTGCACGCCCGTCCGGCCGCCGCGTTCGCCCAGACCGCCGCCCGCAGCGCGGCCGAGATCACCGTCGCCCGTGAGGACGGCCACGAGGTCCCCGCGCGCAGCGTGCTGTCCCTGATGACCCTCAACATCCGCTGCGGCGACGCCATCGTGCTGCGCGCCAGTGGCACCGACGCCGAGTCCGTCCTGGACGAGCTGGCCCGGATCGCGGCCCCGGCATGACCGACAGCGCACCCACCCTCCCGGAGACCCCGATGAGCCCCGCCCCCGCCGACGTCATCGCACGTCTCGGCCTGGCCCGCGTCACCCCGACCGTCCGCGAGGCCGACGCCGATACCGCCGACCGCGTGGCCCGTACCCTCGTCGACTGCGGCATCACCGCCTTCGAGTTCACCGCGACCACCCCCGGCTGGGAGAAACTCGTGGAGACGTGGTCGCGCGAGGCGCCCCAGGTCACGCTGGGCCTGGGCACCGTCAACTCGGCCGATATCGCCGAACGGGCCCTGGCGGCCGGGGCGCAGTTCCTCGTCAGCCCCTTCCAGGTGCCTGAAGTGCGGCCCGTCGCGGACGCCGCGGGACGGCTTCTGATCGAGGGCGGTCTCACCCCGAGCGAACTGCGCACGGCGGCCGACCGCGGTGTGGCCAAGCTGTTCCCCGCCCACGTCGGCGGCATCGCCTACCTGAAGTCGGTGCTCTCGGTCCTGCCCGGTGCCCATATCGCGGCGACCGGGGGTGTCACGGTCGACAACGCGGCGCAGTGGCTGGCGGCCGGCGCCTTCACCGTCAGCATCGGCAGCGACCTGAGCAAGGGCGACGTACGGGCGAACGTGGCCCGGCTCAAGGAGGGGATCGAGGGAATCGGCTGACCCCGCCGAGCGTTACACCCTGCGCCGTCCGACAGCACAATGGAACGGACGAACCAACGTGGGCAGGGAGTTTCGCATGACCGTGGGAACCGAGAAGGCCGTGCTGGCCGGGGGCTGCTTCTGGGGTATGGAGGACCTGATCCGCAAGCAGGCGGGAGTGGTGTCCACGCGCGTCGGCTACAGCGGCGGCGACACCCCGAACGCCACGTACCGTAACCACGGCGACCACGCCGAGGCGATCGAGATCGTCTTCGACCCGTCGGTCACCAGTTACCGGGACCAGCTGGAGTTCTTCTTCCAGATCCACGACCCGACGACCAGGGACCGCCAGGGCAACGACATCGGCCGCAGCTACCGCTCGGCCATCTACTACGCCGACGAGGCGCAGCGCGCCGTTGCCCTGGACACCATCGCCGACGTCGACGCCAGTGGGCTGTGGCCGGGCAAGGTCGTCACCGAGGTGGAGCCGCTGGGCGACTTCTGGCAGGCCGAGCCGGAGCACCAGGACTACCTGGAGCGCTACCCGGACGGCTACACCTGCCACTTCCCCCGGCCGAACTGGAAGCTGCCCAAGCGGGCACAGCCGACGGCCGGTTGACCCCGCCGCTCCCGCGGGCGGTAGCGTTCTGCGGGGCAGCCGTTGGAGGGGGCCGGCCGATGTGCCCCGATCGGAGGGGGTGCGCGGGAGGGAGCCGGCAATGGTGGAGTGGAGACGGATCGGCCGAGGAGTGCGGCAGGTCCCGGAACCCTGGGCGACACCGCTCATCTGGACCGCCGCGTACCTGGGCGCGTTCGCGCTCGTGGGCCTCTTGAGCGTGCTCGGTTTCCTCGACCGTACGGGCTTCGCGCTGATGGTCCTCTCGCTGCTGGCCGGGCTCCTCGGCATGCGGGGCCGCTTCACGGCGGCCCCGGGCACCGCACTCCTCTGCTGGACCTGCCTGAACGTCCTCGGCACCGAGCCGACCGGCGAACTCTCCTGGGCCGGACACCGGGACCCCGGCTGGATGGCATGCCTCTTCGCCGCGGCGCTCGTGGGGACGATCACGGGCCGGGTGCTGCATGCGCGGGCCGCGTACCGCCGCGTGACGCCGTTCGACGAACCGGCCTGAGGCGGTCCGGCCGACAGACGGGAAAGTCCCTGCCGCGATCCGCGGCAGGGACTTTCCCGGTTCTACTGAGACGGGCGCTCAGGCACCACTCGCGTCGAGCATCCCGTCGCGCTCGACGATCTTGACGCGCTCGCGGCCGTGCGGTTCACCGAGGGCCTTCTCCGCGGCGTCGAGCCGGTGCCAGCCGTCCCACGTGGTGTAACGGACACCGCGCTCGCCGAGGAAGGCGTCGACGGCCTCCGGGGCCGGGGCCGCGGGGGTGTGCAGACGGCCGTGGGCGTGGTCGTCCAGCAGGTTGGCGACGGTCTCGTTGGCGTCGCCCTTGGTGTGGCCGATGAGACCGATCGGACCGCGCCGGATCCATCCCGTGACGTACGTGGACCGCAGGTGCTCGCCGGTCTCCTGGATCACGCGGCCGCCCTCGTCGGGAACGGTGCCGGACGCGACGTCCCAGGGAAGCTTGGGCAGCTCGTCCGAGAGGTAGCCCACGGCGCGGTAGACCGAGGTGACGTCCCAGTCGGTGAAGGCGCCGGTCCCCTTGACGTTGCCGGTGCCGTCGAGCTCCGTGCGCTCGGTGCGCAGCCCGACGACCTTGCCGTCCTCGCCGAGGATCTCGGTGGGCGACTCGAAGAAGTGCAGGAACAGCTTGTGCGGGCGCGTGCCGACATCGCGGATCGCCCAGTTCTCCAGGGTCTTCGCGACCATGTCGGCCTGCTTGTTGGCGCGGCGCGTCGCGATGGAGCCGTCGTCGTAGTCGATGTCCTCGGGGTTGACGATGACCTCGATGGTGGGGGAGTGGTCGAGCTCCCGCAGCTCCATCGGGCTGAACTTCGCCTGTGCCGGTCCGCGCCGGCCGAACACGTGGATCTCGCGGGCCTTGTTGGCCGCCAGGCCGGCGTGCACGTTCGGCGGGATCTCGGTCGGCAGCAGCTCTTCCGCGGTCTTGGCCAGGATGCGGGCGACGTCGAGCGCGACGTTGCCGACGCCGAGGACGGCGACCTTCTCCGCGTCCAGCGGCCAGGTCCTGGGCACATCGGGGTGACCGTCGTACCAGGAGACGAAGTCCGCCGCGCCGTAGGAACCGTCGAGTTCGAGGCCCGGGATGCCCATGGCCCGGTCCGCGGTGGCTCCGGTCGAGAAGACGACGGCGTCGTAGAAGCTGCGCAGCTCGTCGAGGTCGATGTCGCGGGGGTAGTCGACGTTGCCGAAGAGGCGGATCTGCGGCTTGTCGAGGACCTGGTGCAGGGCGGTGACGATGCCCTTGATGCGCGGGTGGTCGGGCGCCACGCCGTAGCGGATCAGGCCGAAGGGAGCGGGCATGCGCTCGAACAGGTCGATGGACACGCCGGGTTCGGCGGCCACTGCGGACTTCAGCAGAGCGTCGGCGGCGTAGATGCCGGCGGGGCCCGCTCCGACAATGGCGACCCGCAGAGGGCGAGGCATGTTCAGGTTCCCTTCGAAGGAAAGCGGAGTACTCCGAACAATCTTAAAGTAAGGCAAGCCTTAGTTTGCAGGCGGGTCCGATCTATGGGCTCATAAGGCTGACTTATGAGCGACCAAAGGGGGGCTTGGCACCTCCGTCTCGCTCTGATCCCGGTGCTCCGGCGGCGCGGAATGTGCTTGTCCGGGCCGTCGTCCCGGGCCTACCGTGCCGACGTGCATCTCTTCTCGTGCTCATGGACGGCTCTGCGTGCGGCGGTCGCCGGTCTCCGCGACGCCGACTTCGAGCAGCCGTCCGGCTGTGCCGGCTGGCTCGTGCGGGACCTGGTGTGTCACCTGGTCATCGACGCCCAGGACGTTCTGATCACCCTGGTCACACCCGCCGACACCGCACCGACCGTGGATGCGGCCACCTACTGGGAGCTCGCCGCCGAACCTCCGACCGGTGACGACCCGCTCGACGCGCTGATCCCCCGGCTGGCCGCGGCGTACGGCGAGCCGCGGTGGCTCACGTTCCACCTCGACGATGTCGGCTCCGCCGCGGGCCGCGCCGCCGAACTCGCCGACCCCGCCGCCTGCGTCAGCACGCAGGACGAGGTGCTTACCGTCGGCGACTACCTCTCGGCGTACGTCCTCGAATGGACCCTGCACCACCTCGACCTCGTCGCCCATCTGCCGTCCGCCCCGCGTCCGCCCGCCGAGACCCTCGCTGCGGCCCGCGCCTCGCTGGAGAAGATCGGCGGCGCCGCGTTCCCGGCCTCGTTCTCCGACACGCAGGCACTGCTGATCGGTACGGGACGCCGCGCGCCGACCGATGCGCAGGCGGCCGCGCTCGGCGCGTTCGCGGCGCGCCTCCCGCTCATTCTTGGCTGAGGCCGATCCGTAGTCCCGTGATGAGGAGTTCCACCAGTCGGCGCGCGTCGTAGCGCTCGTCACTGTCCGCGCCGATGCAGAGGTTGCCGACGCCACGCATCAGGGGATAGGCGTCCATGCCCGGGCTGATCTCGCCGGCGGCCGCCGCGGCTTCGAGCAGCTCGGCGCAGACGGGCAGGAGCCGGTCGAGGAAGTGGGCGTGCAGCGCGTCGAAGCCGGTGTCGTCGGACCGCAGCACGCCGGCGAGCCCGTGCTTCGTCACCAGGAAGTCGACGAAGAGGTCGACCCAACGGCCCAGTGCGGCATGCGGACTCGGGGAGCTCGCCAAGAGGGAGGGGCCGGCCTCGGCCAAGGCCTCGATCTGGTGCCGGTACACGGCGATGATGAGGTCCGCCCGGGTCGGGAAGTGGCGGTAGATCGTGCCCATCCCGACCCCGGCCCTGGCGGCGATGGCGCGCACCGGAACCTCCACCCCCGAGGCCACGAAGGCCGCGGCGGCGGCGTCGAGCAGCGTCTCCTCGTTGCGCCGCGCGTCCGCCCGCTTGGGCCGGGCCGCCTGCCCTGCCCTGTCGTCGCTGTCCTGCACCGCGCCGTCCTCTCCACCACGGGAAACGCATCACCTTGCTAAACGGAACACGGCTCCGTATCGTTAGCGGAGCAACGTTCCGTTTAATCGATGATGTCAGATCAGGGGCCCGACGACCAAGTCGTGCCCTCCTTCGCCATGGAGGAATGTCCTCATGCAGTACCGCACCTTGGGCCGCACCGGTGTACAGGTCAGCTCTCTCGCGCTCGGCGCGATGAACTTCGGCGCGATCGGGCGCACCACTCAGGACGAGGTCACCGCCCTCGTCGATGCCGCGCTCGACGGCGGGATCAACCTCATCGACACCGCCGACGCGTACAGCGGCGGCGAGTCGGAGGAGATGGTCGGCAAGGCGATCGCCGGCCGCCGCGACGACCTCGTGCTGGCCACGAAGGCGGGCCTGCCGATGGGCGACGAGCGCAACCACCGGGGCGGCTCGCGCCGCTGGCTCGTCACCGAGCTGGACAACAGTCTGCGCCGCCTCGGCGTCGACCACGTGGACCTCTTCCAGATCCACCGCTGGGACCCCGCCACCGGCGACGAGGAGACACTGTCGGCACTGACCGACCTGCAACGCGCGGGCAAGATCCGGTACTTCGGCTCCTCCACCTTCCCCGCGTACCGCGTCGTGCAGGCGCAGTGGGCTGCCCGGGAGCACCACCTGAGCCGCTACGTCACCGAACAGCCCAGTTATTCGGTCCTGCAGCGCGGGATCGAGTCCCACGTCCTGCCGGTGACCGAGGAGTACGGGCTGGGGGTGCTGGTGTGGAGCCCCTTGGCGTCGGGCTGGCTGTCGGGCGCGGTCCGCGCGGGCCGGGACGTCGCCACCAGCCGCTCGGCATTCATGCCGCAGCGCTTCGATCTCGCCGTCCCGGCCAACCGCGCCAGGCTCGACGCCGTCGAGCGCCTCGCCGGGGTCGCCGACGAGGCGGGCCTGACGATGATTCAGCTCGCGCTCGGTTTCGTGACCGCACACCCCGCTGTGACCGGTGCGCTCATCGGCCCCCGCACGATGGACCACCTGCACGCGCAGCTCGCCGCGGCGGACACCGTGCTCTCCGCCGACGTGCTCGACGCGATCGACGAGATCGTCGCTCCCGGTACCGACCTCGCCCCTGAGGAGAAGTCCGACACGCCGCCCGCTCTGCTCGACGCGTCGCTCCGGCGCCGCTGACCGCGCCGGGCGGGGGAGTGCCGACAGCGAGAGGGGCCAGGATGTCCTGGCCCCTCGACTCCGGCGGGTCGGCCGATCAGCCGGCCAGCGTCCTTGCCAGAGCCGCCAGCCCGTCACGGTAGATGGTCTCGAAGAGGGCGCTCGCCTCGGCGTCGGTGACGCCGTCAGGGGTGAACGTGCCCGACCACTCCACCCGCGACCCGTCCGCGCCCCGGTCGACGACCCGCAGGGTCGACCGGTACTGCCGGACGGGGAACGGGGCCCGCTCGATCGAGTAGCTGTACGCGCGGTCCGCCTCGTCGAAGGCTTCGAGGCGTTCGACGATGACCCCGCCCTCGGCGTTCGTCAGGGTCCGTACGCGGCCGCCCTCGCTCGGCAGGCTCTCCGTGATGTACGGCAGCCAGTCGGGCAACGAGCCGAAGCCGCCGATGAGTTGCCACACATGGTCGGCGTCGCGCGGTACGTCGAGGGTGACGGATGCCGCGGTCACGACGCATCCTTCACGGGCACCGGCGCCTGGTGCGCGATGACGTTGCGGTCGCGCAGGGACTTCCAGAAGGCGTACGGGACGTCCTGGGCGAGCGCGCCGAGGTCCTCGGCGATACGGGCGGGCCGCGTCGCGCCGGGGATGACCGCGGCGACGGCCGGGTGCGCGAGCACGAACTGGAGCGCGGCGGACTTGATGCCGATGCCGTGCTCCTCGGCGAGAGCCTTGATCAGGCCGACCTTCTCCACGATGTGGGCGGGCGCCTCGGCGTACTCGAAGTGGCTGCCGCCCGCGAGGATGCCGGAGCTGTAGGGCCCGCCGACGACGATGTCGACGTCGCTCTCCGCGGCAGCGGGCAGCAGGCGCTGCAGGGCGCGCTCGTGGTCGAGCAGGGTGTAGCGGCCGGCGAGCAGGAACGCGTCGGGGCGCGGCTCGTCCAGGTCCAGGGTCATCTCCAGCGGCTCGACCTTGTTGACGCCGAGGCCCCAGGCCTTGATGACGCCCTCCTCGCGGAGCCGGGTGAGGGCACGGAACGCGCCGGTGCGGGCGCTCTCGTACACGTTCACCCACTCGTCGCCGTAGAAGTCCTGGGCGACGTCGTGCACCCAGACGATGTCGAGGCGGTCCGTCTTCAGGCGCTTGAGGCTGTCCTCGACGGAGCGCAGCGTCGCGTCGGCGCTGTAGTCGTTGACGATCTTGTTGGGGCGGCCGTGCTCGAACAGGGCGCCCTTCTCACCGAGTTCACGGCTCGCGGGGTCCTCGACCTCGTCGAGGATGACCCGGCCGACCTTCGTGGACAGCACGTACGCGTCGCGCGGCTGCTGGGAAAGGACGTCGCCGAGGCGGATCTCCGCGAGGCCCGCGCCGTACAGGGGCGCGGTGTCGAAGTAGCGGATGCCCTGGTCCCAGGCCGCCTGCACGGTCGCGGCGGCCTCTTCGTCGGGGATCGCGCGGAACATGTTGCCGAGCGGTGCGGTGCCGAAGCCGATGCGGCCCGGCAGCAGGGAGCGAATGCTCATGGTGGTGCCTCAATCCGTACTGCGTGGGGGGGGTGTCGGGGGGTCAGTTGAGGGTGTCGGGGTCCGGGCCCGTGCGCAGACCGCGGTCCGCGGCGGCGAGGGCGTCGAGCTCCTGCGTGCTGAGCTCGAAGTCGAAGACGTCGAGGTTCTCGCGGATCCGGGCCTCGGTGACCGACTTGGGGATCACCACGTTGCCGATCTGCAGGTGCCAGCGCAGGACCACCTGGGCCGGGCTCTTGCCGTGCCGCGCGGCGATCGTGGCGACGGCGTCGTCCCCGAGGACGGCGCCCTGGGCGAGCGGGCTCCAGGCCTCGGTGGCGATGCCGTGCCGGGCGTGGAATTCGCGCAACTCCCGCTGCTGCAGGCCCGGGTGGAGCTCGATCTGGTTGACGGCCGGGACGACGGAGGCGCCGGAAAGCAGGCGATCGAGGTGGGCGGGCTGGAAGTTGGAGACGCCGATGGCGCGGGTGCGCCCGTCGGCGAGCAGCTTCTCCAGGGCGCGCCAGGTGTCGAGGTAGAGGTCACGGGCCGGGGTCGGCCAGTGGATGAGGTACAGGTCGACGTGGTCGAGGCCCAGCTTGTCCAGGGAGGTCTCGAAGGCGGCGAGCGTGGCATCGTGGCCCTGGTCGGCGTTCCACAGCTTGGTGGTGACGAACAGTTCGTCGCGGGCGATACCGGAGTCGGCGAGCGCCCGGCCCACGCCGCGCTCGTTGCCGTAGATCGCGGCGGTGTCGATGCTGCGGTAGCCGGCGTCGAGGGCGGTGGCCACGGCGGCTGTGGTCTCCTCGTCGGGGACCTGGAAGACGCCGAAGCCGAGCTGCGGCATGGTGACGCCGTTGTTGAGGGTGACGGTGGGGATGCTGGACATGTGGTCGTCCCTTGGTCTCTTGCGGTCGTGCCGTGCCGCGACAATGCGAGGGGGCCTTACGAGCGACCACAATAATTGCACACGCGGGTTAATTGCAAACGCGGGGTAGTGGCGTGTGCCTCAGGGTGTGGTGACCGTCGCCAGCCGGTTGATGTCCGGACTGTGGAGGATGTGCTCGCCCGCGCCGCGTCGGCCGGCGACCTCGAGCATCGCCTTCCCGAGGTTCTCCGTCGTCGTCACATGCTTCGGCGCCAGCCGACGGAGCACCGGGTACAGCCACGACCCTGCGGCGTACATCCACCGGTACCACCGCGTCCTGGAACGCTCACCGTGCGAGGGCTGGATGTAGCCGGGACGGAACATGTAGCCGTGGAAGTCCATCGCGAGCAGCTCGTTCTCGGTGCGTCCCTTCACCCGCGCCCACGCGGAACGTCCCTTCTCGGTGCTGTCGGTTCCCTCGCCCGAGACGTAGGTGAAGGTCAGCTCCGGGTTCGCCGGCAGGGCGCGCGCGGCCGCGAGCGTGTAGTCGTGCGTGATGAGCCGGTACTCGTCCTGCCCGCGCCCCGCCGACGAGACGCCCAGGCAGAAGAAGCAGGCATCGATCCCGGCGAACTCGGCGGCCAGTGCGGAGAAGTCGGTGAAGTCCTCGTGCGCGAGCTCGCGCAGCTTCGGATGCGCGACGCCGAGCGGCGCGCGCACGACGGCCCGCACGGAGGTGACCCGGGGATCGTCCAGACAGACGCGCAGCACGCCCTGGCCGATCATGCCGGAGGCGCCGAAGAGGAGAACGTGCACAGGGGGTCCGTTCGTGGTCGGGGGGCGTGCGGGTCTCCCATCCTGCACCGGTCCCTGCCCAGCCCCGCCCGGCGCGGCCGCGCGTCGCCTCACCCGAGTGGTCCAGCGGCGCCGGAGAGGAGCCCGGACGCTCGTGCCCCAGGCGGCGGCCGACGGCGGATCGAAGCGGATGAAAAGCCGTGAAGAGGGCGTTGCGGATTCTTCACATCATCGGGACGGTGGAGATGACGCTCAGGGGCAGTCGAGAAGAGACGCCGCGAGGAGGACGCTGCCGATGCTAGTTGTCGCTCTTTTGCTCTTGCCGGCCATGGGACTCCTGATGATCGCCATGGATCGGATCGAAGACCTGCTGAACGAGGAGGCGCGACCGGCGACCGGCCGACGCGTGTGGCATCTGCGCCTCGTTCCCGGAGGAGGACGCGCGGGACGCCACCGAGCGGCCGCCTCCGAGCATCACACCACGGCGGCCTGAGGCCGACCGGAACAGGCGAGTGCCCGGTTTTCGGGGTACTCGTGCAGCACGAAGGAAACGCGTACCGGAGGTTGGGCATCGTGCACGCATGTGAGGAGAGCGGCGAGTCGCTGTTCGGCGCCGGCTCGGACACCGCGGCCCGCGCGAGGGATCTGGCCCGCAGATTTCTGCGGGACGCCGCGCCCGACGACAGCGTCGCCGCCCAGGACGTCCTGCTCGTGGTCTCCGAGCTCGTGACCAACGCCGTACGGCACGCGGGAGGCCTGGCCGGCTTCCGGCTACGGACCGGCCCCGGGACGGTGGAGGTGTCGGTACGTGACCACAGCCCGGCGACGCCGCGTCGCGGACCCGACGACGCGACCCGCCCGGGAGGGTTCGGCTGGCCTCTGGTGCGCCGGCTCGCGGACCGGGTCGACGTACATCCGCACCGCGGCGGGAAGACCATCACCGCGGTGCTTCCCCTCTGACCCGACAACGACGACAGCGACACGGAGTGACCGGGTGAACCGGGGGAAGGCGTGCGGGCATGACCGTACTGAGGAAAGCCGCACGTCCGATGCTCGCTTCGGTCTTCGTCACCGGCGGGCTGTCCACGCTCCGCGATCCGGCGCGCGTCGCGCCCGCCGCGGAGCCGGTGGCGGTGCCCGTGGCGGCACGCGTACCGCGACTCCCCGAGGACCCCGAACAACTGGTCAGGATCAACGCGGCCGTGCAGGTCGGAGCGGGGGTGCTGCTGGCGGCCGGGAAGTGGCCACGCGTCGCATCCCTCGCGCTCGCCGGCTCCCTGGTGCCGACGACGATCGCCGGTCACGCCTGGTGGAAGGAGAAGGATCCCGAGCAGCGCGCGCGGCAGCGGACGCAGTTCATGAAGAACCTCTCCCTGCTCGGCGGACTGCTCATCGCCGCGGCCGATACGCACGGAAAGCCGTCGGTGGCCTACCGCACCCGAGGCGCCGCGGCGACCGGACGCAAGACCGCGGGACGAGCGCAGCGGGAGGCCGCACAGACACTGCGAGGAGCGTCCGACGCCGTTCGCGCGCTTCCGTCCACCGCACGACAGGCCGTCGCCGAGCACCTCTGAGGCGGGCCGCCGAGACTAGGAAGGCTTCTCTCGTGACCACATTCGTCATCACCATCCCGGGCACGTTCCTGCGCGAGGCGGACGAGCGCGCGCGGGCCGACATCGCCAAACGCCTGCGCCCGGCCGACCCGAACCAGACGGAGCTGGGCCGCGAGGAGGACCTCGACCTGCTCACCGTCAACGACGACAACACCTTCAGCATGCGCCTGGAAGTGACCGCGGGCGCGGGCGAAGAGGCCCAGCACAAGGCCGAGCGCACGGCCGCGGACGCGCTGCGCGCCGCGGGCTTCAGCGAGGACGAGGCTCCGCTGGGCCCGCCGGCCGTCACCGGTATCGACAACCCCGCATGACACCGTCGCGGAGCCGCCTCGCCGCGGCTCCGCGCACGCGGCGTTCGCCGACCGGGTGATGTGCGGGCGGGCCGCCACGGTGCGCGGTACCCGCGGGCCTATGAGTCCTCCGGACGAGGAGCACGGGCCCGACGCACGCTGACACACCGCGGCGCCCGCCCCCCGAGGGGGACGGGCGCCGCGCCGTCGTCTCACATACGGGCTCTCAGCCCCGCAGCCGCTGGGCGGCGGTCGCCTCGGCGAGCTTCTGGAACTCGCCGAGGTCGTAGTTGGCCAGCGTGGAGTCGAGATTGGTGAGGGCACCGACATGTTCCACGAAGCCCTTGGGGTCGTACTCGATCTGGAGCGTCACCCGGCTCGTGGTGTCACCGAGGCGGTGGAACGTCACCACTCCGGCGTGCTCCACCCCCTCGACGGTGTGCCAGGCGATCCGGTTCTCGGGAACCACCTCCGTGAGTTCGGCGACGAAGTTCTTCTCCGCGCCGGGCAGCTCCAGCTGCCACGCGAAACGTCGCTCATCCATCGGCTCGACCAGACGTACGTGGCTGAGGAAGGACGGCCACCGGGACACATCGCTCCACAGCTCCCAGGCGACGGAGACCGGGGCCTGGAGATCGACGGACTCGAGCAGGGACGCGGACATGCGCACCTCTTTCCTGGGACGGGGGTGGCCACGGGCTCCTCGGGCCCGTGCAGCACGGGGCTCCGTTACCCCTTCGGGGCCGGAGCACGCCGGCCCGAGTCAGGCCTTCTGCGCGGACGCCGCGAGCTCCTTGAGGTCGACGGTCTCGCCGGACGCCGGCTTCTGCGGCTGAACCGGCTTCCCGTAGTCGCTGAAGGTCGCGGTGTTGGGGTCCTTGCCGCCGCTGGACGTGGTCCGCAGGATGTAGGGCTTGCCCTTGGTGGCCACGTACAGGGTGAGCGTCTCGCCGCCGGAGGTCTTCTTGGTCAGCCGGATCGCCTCGGTGCCGTCGACGGTGGTCGTCGAGCCCTTCTTCATGCCGTTGCGCTCCGACTTGTCCTCGTCCATGGACGAGGTGAGTCCCTGCTTGTCGCACAGACCTTGCGTCATCGAGTCGTCGGCAGGTGCCTTCACCCATTTGTCCGAGACCTTCGGGACGATCTTGTCGCCGCCGGGCTGCCCCTTGAGGGCGTTCTGCCAGTACGTCTTGTCGCCGCGCAGGTACATGGTGCCGTTCGTGTGCCGTACGTCCGCGGAGGCGCCCTGGGTCTTGATGGTGCCGTCACAGTTCTTGCGCTGGTCGACCGACAGGTCGACGGTGACCGTGGCCCCGGCGGACTGCCGCACGGTCCCCTTCACGTGCATCGAGTCGGCCTGCTGGGTGGCCTTGACCGCGTCGGCTGCGATCTCGTCGGCGCTCTTGCCCGCGAAGGGCTTGTCGTCGCCCGATCCGCTGCCACCGCATCCCGCGAGAGCCACCAAGGCCGCCCCGGCGACCGCGGCCGTCATCCCTCTACCGCCCCTCATGAGCCCTGCTCCTTCCTGAGGACACCTGGTGTCCTCCGCTCGTTCCCCGGCCGTCGGGGCCGCGGAAAACCCCGATTACCCCATGTGTCCGGCGCATCACCGGAAGGGCGATATCCACTTTCTGGGCCGGGCGGGTCGGCTGAGGCGCGTGGGGAGCAAGGTGGCCGCGCACTTCGCGTACGCGGCGCTTATGGTGGCCGAACGGGGTACCGGAGACAGCCATGACACCAGCCAGGAAGTCATCCATCGGTCCGGAACAGCGCATGTCCCTGACCGGCACGGGCAGTTTCGACTGGGATCTGGACAGCGGAGAGGTCAGCCTCGACGCGAGTGCTCTCGAGCTGTTCGACCTGCTTCCCGGCGAGTTCGGCGGCACCGTCGCCTCGCTGCAGGAGCGCGTGCCCTCCGAGGAGATGGTGCGGATCACCTTCGCCGTCACGGAGGCGATCACCTCCGGCGCCGACTGCTACGGCGTCTACTTCCGGCTCCGCCGCCGCGACGGCACACTCCACCTCGACCACGTCCGTGGACGCATCCTGCGCGACACGGAAGGGCGGCCCGTACGCGCCGTGGGCGTGATCCGTACGGCCGCGGACGACGGAGCGGAGCTCGCGGCCGTCGAGCCCAGGGACGAGCGCCGCCAGGGCATCGCCCTCATGGTGCAGGGCACCACGGACGCGCTTTCCCGCGCTGTCACCGTCGACGACGTGGTGGCCGTGCTCTCCGGGGCGAGCGGCCTCGACCGGTTCGCCGCCGACGGCCTCGTGCTGGGTCTCGTCGAGGGCGATCACCTGAAGCTGATCGCCCTCGTGGGACAGACGATGCAGGCCCTCGACGAACTCAAGCTGCACAAAGTCGACTCCTCTCTGCCGCTGGCCGAAGCCGTCATGACCCGCCGGCCCCGCTTCGTCGGCTCATTGCCCACGCGGGCCCGGAACTTCACCCGTCTCGGGCCCTACATGGAACAGATGAAGCTGGACTCGGCGGCGTTCTTGCCCCTGGTCGCGCAGGACCGCGCCATCGGCGGGCTCGCGCTCTTCTACCGCGGCCGCAAGGAATTCACCGACGCGGACCGCAACCTCTGCATCGGTCTCTCCGGCATCGTCGCCCAGTCGCTGCAGCGCGCCATGCTGTTCGACGAGGAACGGGACCTCGCCAAGAGCCTGCAGGCCACGATGTTGCCGCGCGGCATTCCCGAGGTCGCGGACGCCGAGGTCGCCGTGCGCTACCACGCCGCCTGGGGCGGACGTGACGTCGGCGGCGACTTCTACGACGTCATCACCCTGCCCCGCGGGCGCATCGGCGTGGTCGTCGGCGACGTACAGGGACACGACACCCATGCCGCGGCCATCATGGGGCAGCTGCGCATCGCCCTGCGCGCCTTCGCCGGCGAGGGACACGCGCCCGCGACGGTGCTCTCCCGCGCCTCCCGGTTCCTGGCCGAGCTGGACACCGAGCGCTTCGCCACCTGTACCTACGCCCAGTTCGACCCCGCCACCGGCATCGTGCGCGCGGTGCGGGCCGGACATCTGCCGCCCCTCGTGCGGCACGTCGACGGCCAGGTCGGCGTGCCGCGGGTCCGTGGCGGGCTCCCGCTGGGACTGGCCACCGACTTCGGCATGGAGGACTACCCCGAAGTACGGCTCGACCTCGTGCCGGGCGAGACCCTGGTGCTGTGCACGGACGGGCTCGTGGAGGACTCCGGTCTCGACCTCGACACCGGTATCCAGAATCTGGCGGAGGTGCTGCGCGCAGGCCCCGAGCCGGCCGAGGAACTGGCGGACCACCTCTCACGCGCACTGTGGGAGCGCTGGGGCAGCAGTGACGATGTGGCGCTCCTGGTGCTGCGGCGACTCCCCGATCCCGGGACACCGCAGGAGCCGCGTATCCACCGGTACGTCCACCAGGCCGACCCCGAAGGGCTCGCGGACACGCGGGCCGCGCTGCGGGAACACCTCGCACAGTGGGGCCTCGGGGCGGTGGCCGACGATGTCGAAGTCGCGGCGGGCGAACTCCTCGTCAACGCCCTGCTCCACACCGAGGGAGGCGCCATCCTCACCCTTGAGGTGCTCTCCGGCCCGCCGTGCCGGGTCCGCCTGTGGGTGAAGGACCGCTCCAGCACCCGCCCCCGCAGAAAGTCTCCGGGGGAGACCGCCACCTCCGGCCGCGGACTGCTCATGGTGGAGGCGATCGCGTCGCGCTGGGGAGTCGAACCCCGGGGCGAGGGCAAGGCCGTATGGTGCGACTTCGTCGTGCCGGACTAGGGACCTTCCCCGGGGCTGAGGCGGTCACTCGGCCGGCGCCAGGTCCGTGATCTTCCGGGTGGCCAGATCGGACTGGACCTTGATCTTGGTGATTTCGGGATTCTTTCCGTCGCTCCACGTGAGCGTCACCAGCGCCGTGGAATGCCCGGCCCCCGACCCCGTGTACGTCACCGCCCACTTCACCGGAACGTTCTGCGCGAAGAGGATTCCGTCCGCGTGTTCCCGCGCCTCGAAAGCGGCGACCTTCTTCTGTGCGGCGGCGGACAGATAGAAAGCGCGAAGTGCCTTGGCGTCGGCGGCGGACCCCGCGTCCTCGTTGTCCCACACGGCGTCGATGTATGCGCCATAGAAATTGCTGACACGGTTCGTGGTGCTGCGCGGATCGCCTTGCGGGGCGGTAGCGGCCGCCGCGACGCTCTGCGTCCCGCTGCTGGTCGGTCCGGCCAGCGCGGGAGTGACGGCCGCCAGCGTCAGAGCGGCGGCGACGCCTCCGGCGGCGATGAAACGGGTGCGAATGTTTTTGCGCATCTGATGTGCCTTCCCCGTACTGCGTCTACTGCGTGTTTGCTTGGACACAGCTTAAGATGCGCAATTCGCCGAGCCAGTTCCAGTAAATCCAAAGAAACTTTGTCTTTGTTGCCGCCGGGCAGGGGAGAGCGGTGGGGTTGAAATGGTTGTGCGCGCAATAGAAAAATATGCGAGAAAAAAAGGGGCGGGGCGGCACGTAATGTGCCGCCCCGCCTCGACTGCGCGCCCCTAGGACTGGGGACGGCTGCCGTGGTTGGCGCCGTTCTTGCGGCGGGCCTTCTTCTTACGGCGTCGCTTCGAGGACATCGCTACCTCCCAGGGTCGGTGCTTCTTGTGGTTCTCCCTGGACCTGTCCAGGCGAGCTCGCTCCCGCCTACCCGGTCACACACGCCTCATGGTGTGGGCTACGTCACTGCAGTTTGCGCACCGCCGTCGCGGTCGTCTTCTTGAAGCTGGCGACCGGCGCACCCTCGTAACCGCCCAGTTGACCCCACTGGACGACCGTCACCGCCGTGCCGTCCCGCCCGACCGAGAAGAGGTTGATATCGGAGGCGCCCCCCGTCGACTCGGTGTGGACCCCGTAGACGTACGCGCCGTCCTCGACGGCCACCCGCCCGTAGTACTTCTGGGTCGCGGTGATGTCGGGCTGCTCGTTCATCACCGTCGTGGCGCAGGCGTCGAGCTTCTCGCGCAGCAGCGCCGCGAAGGCCTTCGCCCGCTGCGTGCTCCGCTCGACCACCGTCACCTGTAGCGCGCCCGTGTCGTAGTCCGTACGGAAGACGCGGTGCACCGACGTGGACGGCAGCGCCTCTCCCACACACAACGGCAGCGGGTCCGGCTGTCCGGCCGTCACCGGTCCCGCGAACCACTTCGAGGCGGGGTGGGGCGGCAGCTCGGCCGGTGCCAGGAAGCGGGGGCCGTCGGCGGCGGCCGCGGCGGGCTGCACGGTGACGGCCGCTCCCGCCGCTGCCATCGCCACGGCAACCGCCGCTCCCCGCACCTTCGTCTGTCGGCTCATCGCCATGATCTCCCCCAAGTCGTCGCGCGGGTCCGCTTGTTCGAACCCTGACGGAGCGGCGCCGGGTGAGGCGCCGTCCACATCACATACGACCCGCGGAGCCTGTGGACCGTTGTCCTCCGGCGCGTCACAGACCCGTTCGGTGTGTCACGGAATATCGACGTCCGGGTCCACCGGCCGTTCTCACGGCACCGCCCGTCCTCACGACACCGGCAGCCGCGCGTACCGGTCGCGCCAGGGAGCGGCTTCCTCCAGCTGGGCGCTGAGGGCGATCAGGGTGGCCTCGTCGGCGGGGCGGCCGACCAGCGAGACGCCGACAGGGAGGTGGTCTCCCTCGGTCCAGTACAGGGGGAGACCGACGGCCGGCTGGCCCGTCATGTTGTACGGGCTGGTGAAGGCGCTGAACGCGCTCTGCCGGTGCAGGTTGACCAGCGGGTCGCCCGATTCGTCGAAGTACTCGACGGCTCGCGGCAGCGTCGCCAGCGTGGGGGTGAGCACGACGTCGTACGGCCGCGTCGCCACGATCGCGCGCCGCGCCGCGCGCTGCATCCCGGTGACGGCCGCCGCGAACTGCTCGCCCGACACCCCGCGCCCGTACTCCCGCCAGGCCCGGGTCACCGGCCGCAGCAGTGCCTCCCGCCCGGCGTCCAACGGATGCCCGAGCGACTGCACGCTCCACGCCGTCACGAAATGCTCGGTGATCTCGGGACCGAACGGCGTCGGCATGTCCTCCACGACGTGCCCGAGCTCCTCCAGCAGCCGTGACGCGTGCTCCCAGGCCGCGAGGCACGCAGGGTCCACCGTCAGGCCCTCGGCGGCGGGTGTCGCGTACCGGCCGATACGCAGCCTGCCGGGGGAGCGGTCGGCGTGGCCGAGGAACGTCTCGCCGTCCGGCAGCGGCGCCGCCCCATGGGGATCGCCCGGCTCGGGGCCGGCCAGCACGTCGAGCAGAGCCGCCGCGTCCCGCACCGTGCGCGACAGCGGTCCTTGTACGGAAAGACCCGTGACCTCGGCGCCGGCCGGGCCCGAACTGACGCGACCGCGGGAGGGTTTGATGCCGAACAGGCCGCAGACGCTCGCCGGGATCCGGATGGAACCGCCGCCGTCACTGGCGTGTGCGACGGGGACCAGGCCGAGCGCGACGGCGACCGCGGCCCCGCCGCTGGATCCCCCGGCGGAGAGTTCCGGGTCCCAGGGGTTGCGGGCCGGGCCCACGAGATCGTTGTCGGTGTAGCAACAGCACCCGAACTCAGGTGTGTTGGTCTTGCCGAGGCTGATCGTGCCCGCCGCGCGCATCCGGGTCACGCTGTGCGCGTCGACGGTGGGCACATGGTCGGCGAAGGCCTTCGACCCGTACGTGGTCGGGACACCGGCCGTGTCCACGAGGTCCTTGACCGCGGTCGGCACGCCGCACAACGCCGACCCGTGGAGCCGGTCCTGGAGAGCGGCCGCCTCCGACAGTGCGGCCTCGGGTGTCCGCGTCACGAAGGCGCCGTAGCGCTCGTCGAACTGCTCGACGCGAGCGAGGTGATGGCGTACGAGTTCCACGACGCCCACCTCACCCTTGCGGACGGCGGCGGCCTGTTCGAGCGCCGTGAGTTCGTGGAGCCGGGTGGGGCCGCTCATGCGGTACGTCCTTCCTGTGCGCCGTCCGTGCGGTCCGCGCTGACCGCGTTGCCGGCGCTGTCGGCGCCGTCCCGCAGCTCGGCGACCTGCCGGGCCACAGCCTCCTCGTGGGCCTCGAGATCGCGGCGGGCGTCGCGTGTCCGCCAGCGTCCGGTCATGACGAAGACGAACGGCAGGAACAGCACCTGCCCGCCCAGACACACCCACCACCACGTCTGCCACTTGCCCGGGTTGTCGGCACTGGCTCGCGCCACCTCGGCCCCGTGCTCCCGCAGGATCTTCAGCTGCGGAGCCGCCTTCTGCACGGTACGCAGCTGCTCGGCGCCGACCTCCTTCTCCGCGCGGGCGAGCAGGGAGGCGGGCACCTTGTCCGGGGCGTAGGCGCCGAGTTCCTCGAAGAGCTTCGGGTGTGCCTCCGTCACCGCGAGCGCCGGGGCCGCCCGGACCGAGGCCTGCTCGACCGCGGGGCCGTGCTCGATCAGCGGGGTCACGGTGTTCACCACGAGGGGGATGAAGGCGGCGGACAGGGCCACCGTGATGCGGACGGTCCAGCCCCAGATGGCGAGGCCCGTCGCGGTGGCGGCCGGGTTGTGCCGTTCTACGGTCTCGGTGAAGCTCGCCATCCAGGGGGAGTAGGCGATGCCGCTGGTCACGCCGATGCCCGCGACGATCATGGCGAACGTGTAGTAGCCGGTGTGCGCTTCCGTGGCCCGCAGGGTGAACCACAGGGTGAAGCCGATGGATCCGAGCCCGCCGAGCAGCATGAACGGCTTGCGGACGCGCAGCCGGTCGGAGAGCAGGCCCGCGACGACGAGAGAGATCGCGTTCGCTCCCCAGTACCAGTTGAGGAGCGCGTTCGCGCGCTGCGCCGAGTAGCCGAAGGTCGTCGCGAAGTAGAGCACGAAGTTGCCGACCGCGGCGTAGTAGAGAAGCAGGTAGAGACTGATCGCGACGGCGGAGCCGATGACGTCGAGGCGCAGCATCTGCCGCCACTGGCCGCCCAGCGCCGTGTCCGTGTCGATCCCCTTGGCCCGTGCCTCGACCAGCGCACGGTCGCGCAGGCTCACCATGATCTGGTCGCGGAGCGCAGGGGCGAGCTCCCGCAGCCCGAACAGGGCGACCACGAACAGGACCAGGCCGCTGATCCCGGCGAAGCGGATCTCGTCCTGCCAGGTGGTGCCGCCGCCGTACGTGCGCGAGGTGACGGCGGTGACCACGAGGCTGCCGATGATCGGGCCCATGGTCCAGTAGCCCATGGCCGAGGCGCGGCCCAGCTGCGGCGAGAAGTCACGGATGAGCGCCGGGGTGGCCACCAGGATCATGCCCTCGACCAGCGCGACGGCCGAGTAGACGAGCAGATAGCTCACCTTGCCGGGCGCGTTCGGCAGCGCGAACGTGGTGAGCAGGCCGACCGCCAGGAGACCGTAGACCACGATGTTCGCCCGGCCCCAGCGGTCGGCGAGGCCGGCCACCAGCGAGGAGAACGCGCCCACCGCGTTGGCGGCCACCGAGATGTACACGAAGTACAGGAACGTCATGTCGTACTCGCCGATGATGGCAGTCGACACCGCGTACTGAATGTACAGCTGGTAGTAGAGAACGATCGTGACGAGCACGACGATGCCCAAGTACCAATACCTCGCGCCGCGTTCGGGGTAGCGGTCGAGCCGTCGTCTGCCCAGGTCCCGCAGCGCCGAGGGTGCCGTTGTCGTGCGGGGCCCTGTCGTCGCCGGTGGCGAAATCGACACCTTGCCTCCCAGTGCTGGTCAGCCGCACGCCACAGCGCGTGCTCGCCGGCGCGAGGCTAGTACCGACCAGTCGGTACGCAGAAGGGGTCGGACAGAACTTTGTGCGGCGCCGAACGCTCAGTCCTCGTCGCCCTCGTCGCCTGAGTCGCCTTCGTCTGTGTCCTCCCCCTCGAAGAAGTCCCCGACCTCGTCGACGACTTCGGCGGCGACCATGCCCCCGACGACGCCCACGGCGAGCCCGGCCGCGCCCGCGGCGACGACCGTGCCCATGCCGGGTCCGGAGCGGTGGCCGCTGTCATGGTGCTGATGGTCCTCGTAGTAGCCGCCGTGGCTCTGCCCGTACGCGGCATGGCTGCCGTAGGCGGACCGGTGCTCGATCAACTGCCGTACCCAGCCGTCAACGAGCGTGTTCCAGTCCTGGTGCGGGACGCCGTCGTGGGAGACGGTGAACCGGGTGACCGCGTCATCCCCTGAGGAGAAGAGGCCGCCGCGCTTGTCCGCTTCCAGGACGACCTCCATGCCGCCGGGCGTGGCGAGGAAGGTCACCTCGATCTCGGCTACGTCGTGCGCGTACTGGGGCGGTGGGGCCAGCTCGATCTCCTGGTAGAAGGGGAGGTGCTGGCCGGTCCCACCGATCCGGCCGTATTCGAGATCGGCGGAAGTGAAGCCGAAGCCGAGCTGTCCGAAGGCTTCGAGGATGGCTTCCTGTACGGGAAGCGGGCCGACGGCGAGCTGGTCCAGGTCGCCCTGGTCCTTGGCTCCGGCGACCGAGAGTTCCGTGCGCAGACCGAGGACGATGCCGAGCTGCTGCCCGTACAACTCGGTGATCGGCGTCTCCCAGGGAAGCACCACGCTGAACGGCACGCTGTGCTCGGCGCCCTCGGTCAGCCGGAACCCGCCGCCGACCACGAACCGGTCGAAGACCACGACGCCGTGGCTCTCGCCCGCCCCGTCCTCGTCGGTCTCGGCCTCCGCGCGGGCGACGAGCTCCAGCGTGAGGTGTTCGACGACGAAGTCACCGCTGCCGCCCTTGAGATGGACCTGACCGGAAAGGGTGCCGCCGGGCGCGGTGGCCCCGGGGACGAGGACGGTGTCGACGGTGGGGCCGCCCACGCCGAGCGAGCCGAGCAGTCGTTTGAACACCATCGAGGCGCTCACTCCTTTGTCTGCGCTTGAGTGCGTACGGGGATCACGAGAGTTCCGGCGATGCTTGCGGGCGTCGGGAACACCGGTGCCGCGCCCTTCGTTCTACAGGCGCGTAGAAGCATATGTTGCCTGATGACGGCCAGGGATCAGCCGATCCCCCGAACGAGAAAAGTGGGTCGTGACCGAGATCCTGCTGCTGATGCTCGCACTGCTCCTCACCCTCGCGTGCGCCCTCTTCGTGGCGGCCGAGTTCTCCCTGACGACCGTCGAACGTGCCGATCTGGAGCGTGCGGCGCAGGCGGGGGAGCGGGGCGCCGGTGGGGCGCTGAAAGCCGTGCGCCGCCTGACGTTCCAGTTGTCCGGCGCCCAACTGGGCATAACCGTCACGTCGTTGGTGATCGGCATGCTCGCCGAGCCCTCGCTCGCCGTGCTGCTGCGCGGTCCCCTGGAGGCGGCCGGTCTGGGCGGCGCCGCGCCGTCGGTCGCCTCCGTGCTCGGCGTGGCCCTGTCCACGGTGATCCTCATGGTCGTGGGTGAACTGGTGCCGAAGAACTGGGCCATCGCCCGTCCGGTCGCCGTGGCCAAGGTCGTCGCGGGGCCGCAGCGCGGCTTCACGGCGGCGTTCGGCCCGTTCATCCGGCACCTGAACAACACGGCGAACCGGTTCGTCCGCCGCTTCGGCCTGGAGCCCGCCGAGGAGTTGGCCTCCGCACGCACCCCCGAAGAGCTCGTCGCGCTCGCCCGGCACTCCGCCGCCGCGGGCGCGCTGGAGGCCGACTCGGCCGAACTGTTCGTGCGCACCCTGCATTTGGGCGAGCTGAGCGCCGAGAACGTCATGACGCCCCGCGTCGACGTACAGGCACTGGAGGCGCACGCCACGGCCGCCGATGCCGCGAACCTCGCGCACGCCACCGGCCTGTCCCGCTTCCCCGTCTACCGTGACAGCCTCGACGACGTCATCGGCACCGTCCACATCCGCGACGCCCTCGCCCTGGAGCCCGAGAAGCGCCTGCTCACCCCGGTCACCGAGTTGGCCACGCCGCCGCTGCTCGTGCCGGACAGCTTGCCCGCCGACCGGCTTCTGCGGCGGCTGCGGGAGGCCCGGACCATGGCCGTCGTCATCGACGAGTACGGGGGCACGGCCGGAGTCGCCACCGTCGAGGACATCGTGGAGGAGGTCGTGGGAGAGGTGCGGGACGAGCACGACCCCGCCGAGACGCCCGATCTGCAGCCCGCCGGCCCGGCCCCGGACGGCCGGGCCAGATGGGATGCCGACGGCGGCGTCCGCATCGATCAGCTCGCCGCGATAGGACTGGCCGCGCCCGACGGCCCGTACGAGACGGTGGCCGGGCTTGTCGCCTCCCGGCTCGCCCGCATCCCCGCCCGGGGCGACACGGTCGACCTCGACGGCTGGCAGCTCGCCGTGCTCGATGTCGACCACCACCGCGCCGACCGGGTCCGGATCACCGCACCCGAACCGGCAGGCACCGCTGAGCAGTTGATGGAGGACGCCCGATGAGTACGATGTCCGTCCTGCAGCTCGCCATCGGCGCGCTCACGCTGCTCAGCAACGCGTTCTTCGTCGGCGCCGAGTTCTCGCTGATCTCCGTACGGCGCAGCCAGATCGAACCGCGCGCTCAGGGAGGCGACAAGCGGGCCCGCTCCACCCTGTGGGCCCTGGAACACATCTCCGCGATGCTGGCCACGGCCCAACTGGGCATCACCGTCTCGTCGTTGGTCCTCGGCGCGGTCGCCGAGCCCGCCATCGCGCACCTCCTGGAACCGGGCTTCGAAGCCGTCCAGGTGCCGCACGCGCTCGTGCACCCGATCTCGTTCGTCATCGCCCTGACCGTGGCGACGTACGCACACATGCTGTTCGGTGAAATGGTCCCCAAGAACATCGCGCTGGCCGCGCCCGTACGCACCGCGCTGCTGCTCGGTCCTGCCCTGGTCGCCGTCACGCGCGTGCTCAAGCCGTTCGTCTTCGGCATCAACTCCTTCGCGAACACTCTCCTGCGGCTGCTGAAGGTGGAGCCGAAGGACGAGGTCGACGCCGTGTTCACCGACGACCAGCTGGCACGTATGGTGCTCGACTCCAGCGCGGCCGGTCTGCTGTCCGCCGCCGACGGCGAACGGCTGCGGGACGCACTGGAGTTGGGGACACGCCCCGTCGGTGAGATCGTCGTGCCCGCGCAGCGTATGCGTACGGTGTCGGCGGAGATCACCCCAGCGGAGCTGGAGCGCGTCGCGGCGGGCGCCGGGTTCTCCCGCTTCCCGGTCACCGAGAAGGGCGGGACGGAACTGCTCGGCTACCTCCACATCAAGGACACGCTCGGACTCGCCGACCGGGACCTGCCCTTCCCGCGCGCGGCACCGCACCCGCTGACCCGGGTCCGTATCGACACGCCGCTCGACGACACGCTCACCGCGCTGCGCGCCCAGGGGAGCCATCTCGCCGCCGTCATCGGCGACCGGGGAACGGTCATCGGTTTCGTGACGATGGAGGACGTGCTGTCGGAACTGGTCGGGCCCGCGGTGCCCCCTGTACGCGGCGCGACGATCAAGCTTTAGATATTGCGCAAGTAATGGAACAATGGGGGGCGACCCGACCGGCTCGTACATGTGGAGGAAGTTTCCGTGGGTGTTTCCCTGGCCAAGGGTGGCAATGTCTCTCTCAGCAAGCAGGCGCCCGGCCTGACCGCAGTCCTGGTCGGCCTGGGCTGGGACGTTCGCACGACCACCGGTGCGGATTACGACCTCGACGCCTCGGCGCTGCTGTGCGGTGCGGACGGCAGGGTTCTGTCCGACCGCGACTTCGTCTTCTACAACAACCTCACCAGCTCGGACGGCTCCGTCGAGCACACCGGCGACAACCTCACCGGTGAGGGCGAGGGCGACGACGAGTCGGTCAAGGTGAACCTGGCGGCCGTGCCCGCGCACGTCGACAAGGTCGTCTTCCCGGTCTCCATCCACGACGCGGAGAGCCGCGGCCAGAGCTTCGGCCAGGTCCGCAACGCGTTCATCCGCGTGGTGAACCAGGCCGACAACCAGGAGATCGCCCGCTACGACCTCTCCGAGGACGCCTCGACCGAGACTGCCATGGTCTTCGGCGAGCTGTACCGGAACAATGACGAGTGGAAGTTCCGTGCCGTCGGCCAGGGTTACGCGTCGGGGCTGCGCGGAATCGCCCAGGACTACGGCGTCAACGTCTGACGACGTCCTCCGGCCGGAGGCCTAGCGCAAAGGCCTCCGGCCGGGGAACGTGACACCTGACCGACTTCACCTGTCCCGCTCCGCAGAAGAGTTGCCTCGCCAACGGAAGGCGTGCAGACATGGAGATCTCAGGCATCTTCACCGCGATCGTGATCGGCATCGTGATCGGCGTTTTCGGACGTCTCGTCATCCCAGGCCGCCAGCACATCGGAGTGCTGTGGACGATCCTGGTCGGCATCGTCGCGGCGCTCATCGGCACGGCCATCGCCGTCGCGTTCGACGTCGCCGACACCCGGGGCATCGACTGGATCGAACTGGCCATCCAGATCGGCCTGGCGGCTCTGGGCGTCGTGGGGATCGAGCGGCTCAAGGGCCGCCGCTGACCCTGTGAGACGCCTTATAAAGCAGGTGTGTTCCCGAGTGGGCCGCGTTACCCTGGTCCGTATGAACGTCATCGGCCCAAGCAGCACCGCAACCGCGCGAGCGACCAGCTCGCCGGTTGCCGCCGCCTGACGTATTTCATTCTTCCCTCGGCGACCGGAGACGGCCCGCCGATGGTTCCGTGGCAGTTCCTCAGCCTTCAGTACGGTTTCCGGTGATCGTGCGGACCCGTGTCCGGTGCCTCCCCGCGCAGTCGCGAAGGAGCCACCCCCATGAACACCGAAGACGTCATCCGAACGTTCGTCGAGTACTACGAGGAGCGCGGCCACCACCGCATCAGCGGATCCACGCTGCTCCCGCCGCCCGGCGACCCCGTCCTCTTCACCACGTCCGGCATGCACCCCCTCACCCCGTACCTGGAGGGCCGGCCGCACGAGCTGGGGAGGCGGCTGGTCAACGTGCAGCGCTGTCTGCGGACCACCGACCTGGAGGAGGTCGGCGACCCCACCCATCTGACGGTCTTCGAGATGCTCGGCACCTGGTCGCTCGGCGACTACGAAGGCCCCCAGAGCCTCGACTGGGGATACGGGCTGCTCACCGAAGGGTTCGGCGTCGATCCTGGCCTGATCCACGCCACCGTCTTCGGCGGCGACGAGCAGGTGGGCCCGGACACGGCCGCCGAGCAGATGTGGCAGCGGCACGGGGTTCCGGTGGAACGCACCGTCGAGGACAACTGGTGGTCCAACGGGCCGACCGGCCCGTGCGGCCCCGACTCGGAGATCTTCATCTGGACCGGTGACACACCGCCGCAGTCGACGCCCACCCGCGACGACCGCTGGGTCGAGGTGTGGAACCACGTGATGATGCGGCACCGCCGCCTTCCCGACGGATCGCTGGTGCCCCTGCCGCAGCGCAACGTCGACACCGGGCTCGGCCTGGAGCGGCTGGCCTCACTGCTCCAGGGCAAGAACTCGGTGTTCGAGGGCGACGTCTTCACCCCGTGGCGCCGCCGGGTGCCCGGCCTGTGGGACCTCGACGAACCGTCATTGCGCCTCGTCTGCGATCACCTGCGCTCGGCCGTGGTGGTGATCGGGGACGGCGTGCGGCCGGGCAACACGGGCCGCGGCTATGTGCTGCGACGACTGGTGCGCCGCGCCCTGACGGTCCTGTGGCGTGACGACCCCTCGCGTCAACTCGGCGATCTCCCGGCCGAGTTGGTGTCGCACACGCTGGACCACTTCCGTCAGACCACGGACCCGGACGAGGTGCGCAGGGTGCTCCTCGACGAGGAACGCCGGTTCGGCGGGCTGCTCCGGCGGGGGCGGCAGGTGCTCGCCCGTCCTCGCTTCCAGGGCACGCTGGACGAAGAGGACCTGCACTATCTGCACGACACGCACGGTCTGCCCCGGGAACTGGTGCTGAGCCTGCGGCCCCGGCCCGAGCCGGAGATTTCGGAGATGTCCTAGTCGCGGGCGGCCCGCACGTCGCCGTTCACCGTGGTGAGTTCCATGGTCCGGTCGGTCTGGCCGGACCGGCCGGTGTTCTCGCCACCGTCCGGGACCGTGATCATCGGACGGCCGTTGTCCGTGGCCGCGGTCACCCGGTAGGCGGGAGAGTCGTGCGGAACGGAGACGTCCACCGAGCCGTTGACGGTCCGCGCGGAGAGCCGGCGCGGGGCGGTGGCGGAGCCGAGTGTGACGTCGCCGTTGACCGTACGGGCCCGCAGTGCCGCGGCGTGTACGGCTGTCGCGCGCACCGAGCCGTTGCGGGTGACGAGCCGCACCGTGGCGTCGCCCCGGCCCGAACCGGCCAACGCCACATCGCCGTTGACGGTGGTCAGGTCGAGAGGGCCGCTCACTCCGGCGACGTCGATGCCGGCGTTGCGGGCGGTGACCGTCACGGACGTGCCGGCGGGGACGTCGATCTCCGGCATGCGGGGGCACTCCCGGTCCGGATGGTCGCGGCCCTTGCACGACAGATCCAGGACCTGGGTACGGCCCTGCCGGGACCAGTGATGGGCCACCGCCGGGTCGACGCCCACCTGGTCGTCGTCCGCGGGCCGCAGGCGCACCCCGTTGTCCGTGGTGATGGTCAGCCGTAGGTTCGAAGCCGCAGACCCGGCACCGTCCGCGGGCGTTCGACCGTCGCCGCCGGCCCCGCCGCACGCCGCCAGGAGAGGGATCGTCGCCAGCCCGACGGCCACGTACCGGGCAGATCTCTTCGTCGCTGCCTTCATGCCGCTCGATTGCCCCGTACCGCGCCCGGCAAGCCCACCGAGCGACGGGCGCGGTGGGCTCACCGCAACAACCCGTGAAGGACCCCGCTCTCCGCCGGATCGGCGGAGAGCGGGGCGGCGAGCTCACTGCCGAACCCTCCCGGGAAGGACTCGGGCGTAAGCCGCCGCCGCACGAAGTCCCCTGCACGGTGCGGACGAAACGTGGGAAGCCGCTTTTGTCGCCTCTTGGTGCTGCTGTTCACCGATATCCGGCCCGAAGGAAGGGGAGGCGTGCCTCGCCGGGCCCTGGGTAGGCGCACCGCACACGGGCTGCGACAGGTGCGCGGCCCGCAGGGCTGAGGGGTCGAGGATGGAGCGAGCGCGGGCGAGTTTCCCGGCGCGTTGGGAAGCCGGGGGCGTCCTGGTCGTCGAGGTCGTCGGAGAGTTCGACGGCGTCGCCGCCACCGAACTGTGCGGCCTGCTGGCGCGCATGACAGGCACCGGGCAGCGGCTTTTCGTGGTCGACTTCGGGGGAGCCGGGCGCTGTGAGCCCGGCGGGGTCCGGCAGTTCGTCCGGACGAGCCTGGACGCGGAGGCGTTGCCGGACGAAGGCTTCCTGGCCGTCGTCGCGAGCCCCGCCACGCGCCCCGCGCTGCACGCCGAGGGCGCGGGCCGGCTTGCGGGCGGCCTGCACGACACCGTCACGGACGCCATCGAGGCCTGCTGGGCCTCGGCTCCGGAAGAGCTGGGGGAGCCGGCTTCCTGAACCGGGAGACACCGGCCGTCCGTACGGACAGGGTTTTGCCCCGGGGCCGCCGGGGCCGTTCAAGGACAGGAGCTCAGGGCGCGCCGTCGCCCGACGCGGCCCGCACGGCGGCTTCGGCGTGCAGCCGTGCCGTGGGGAACACGGGGACCGGACTGTCCCCGGCACCGATCAGCAGCTCGATCTCGGTACAGCCCAGGACGATCCCCTCAGCGCCGGCGTCGACGAGCCGGGCGATGACGTCCTGGTACGCGACGCGTGACGCGTCGAGCACCTCGCCGAGGCACAACTCCTCGTAGATCACCCGGTGGACGAGCGCCCGCCCGGCGTCGTCGGGGACGAGCACGTCGAGCCCGCCCTGTTCGAGGCGGCCGCGGTAGAACTCCTGCTCCATCGTGAACGCGGTGCCGAGCAGGCCGACCCGCTGGACACCGGCCGCGCGTACGGCGTCGGCCGTCGCGTCGGCCAGATGGATCAGGGGGACGGCCGTGGCCGCCTGCACCTGATCGGCGACCTTGTGCATCGTGTTGGTGCACAGGAGCAGCAGGTCGGCGCCGGCCGCCTCCAGGGACCTGGCGGCCGCGGCGAGAATCTCACCGGCCTGCTCCCAGCCGCCCTCGATCTGCAACCGCTCGATCTCCGCGAAGTCCACGGAGTACACCACGCATCGCGCCGAGTGCAGTCCGCCCAACCGCTCCCGGGTCAGCTCGTTCAGCAGCCGGTAGTACTCCGCGGTCGACTCCCAGCTCATTCCGCCGATCAACCCGATGGTCTTCATCGCACGACCCTATGCGCGGCGGCGGGAAGCCCGCACGCAGAGCCCGCACGAGGGGGCGCCGCCACCGCACACCGACGGAGCGGCTACTGTTCGCACCGGTACTGCCCGACACGGGGTGCCCCGCGACAGCGACGGGGCTGAGATCACACCCGTAGAACCTGAACCAGTTAACACTGGCGGAGGGATGTCAGCGATGTCGATGTCGCACGCTTCCACGGACCCGCGAGCCGCCGAGCGGCACGGCGCGGGCGCCTTCGACGGGCGGATGCCCGCCGCGCCGGGGGACTGGCGGCCGGAAGCGCGGGGGATCGCCCCCGTCCCGGAGGACCACCGGTACGGCGGCGCCGGACGGCTCTTCACCGTGTGGTTCGCGCCGAACCTGACGATGAGCGGAGTCTTCACCGGTACGGTCGGCGTCGCTCTGGGCCTGGACTTCGCCACCGCGCTGGCCGCCGTGGTCCTGGGTACCCTGCTCGGCGCCGTGCCCACCGCGTACCTCGGCACGTGGGGCAGCCGCACCGGGGCGGGCCAACTGCCCCTGGCGAGGCTGGCGTTCGGCCGGGCAGTCGTGGTACCCGGCGTTCTGCAATGGCTGTCGTCCATCGCCTGGGACGCGCTCATCGGCCTGTTCGGCGGAGACGCGCTCGCCCGGCTCTGCGGCTGGCCGTTCTGGCTGGGGGCACTGGTGATGATGGCCGCCCAGGGTGCGTTCGGCGCGCTGGGCTATGAGGCGATCCACCGCCTGCAGAAGTGGATGACGGCCGTCCTCGCGGTCGCCTTCTGGGCCCTGGCGCTGCGTCTGGCGCACGCCGGCGTCACCCCCGCGGGCCACGGGAGCGCGCAGGGCGCCGACCGTCTCGGCGCGTTCGCCCTGACGACCACCATCGCGCTGAGTCTGGCCATCTCCTGGGCGCCGTACGCCAGCGACTTCAGCCGCTACCTGCCACGCGCCACCTCTCGGGCCCGCATGTTCTGGTGCACGCTGGCGGGCGTCGTCGTCTCCTTCACCGCCGTGCAGGCGCTCGGACTCTGGGGCGCTTCGGTCTTCACCGACCAGACCGCGCAGGGCGTCGACACGCTGCTCGGCGGCGGGGTGATCGGCTCCCTCGGGCTCCTCGCCGTGGCGCTGGCCGCGCTGTGCAGCAACGCGATGAACGACTACAGCGGTTCACTGGCTCTCCAGGTGATCGGCGCCCGCCTGCCACGCCCGCTCGCCGCCGGACTCGCCGCGCTCCTCGGGTACCCGCTGGTGCTGTGGATGCATGCCGCCGACACCGCCGCCCGCTTCCAGAACGTCCTCCTGTTCGTGGGGTACTGGATCCCCGGCTTCGTCGCGGTCGTCCTCGTCGACTGGCTGGCCCGGGCCCGCGCGCGACGCGGCGCCCCCCTCGACCTCGCTGAGGAGCAGAGGCGTCAACAGCCGCTCCTGCCCGCCCTGTTGGCGTTCCTTGCGGCGTTCGCCGCCACTGTCCCGTTCATGAACACGAGCCTCTACGTCGGCCCCGTGGCCGAAGCGCTCCACGGCGCGGACCTCGGCTACTACGTCGCTTTCGGCACCGCGCTCGTCGTCTACGCGCCGATCAGGCTGCGGCGAGCGGTGGTTTGAGCCGTTCTGCTGTCGGCCAAGTCGGTCGCGGCTTCCACGGCCCGGTCGGCACGCTCGTCCCATGCAGCCGGTCTTCGTCCTCGTACACAGTCCGTCGGTGGGCCCCTCGACCTGGCACCCCGTGGCCGCGCAGCTGACCGCGGCGGGATACCGGGTACGGGTGCCGTCCCTGGTGCACGTCGGCGCGGGGGCGCCGCCGTTCTGGCCCGGCGTCGTCGATGCCGTCCGCGACGATCTGCGGCAGCTCCCCGCCGCCGACCCCGTCGTGCTGGTGGCGCACAGCAACGCGGGCCTGTTCCTCCCGGCGATCCGCTCGGGCCTCGACCGCCGCGTGACCGGCTCGATCTTCGTCGACGCGGCGCTGCCGGCCCGGACCGGGCCGACCCCGGTCGCCTCGCCCGAACTGCTGGAGTTTCTCCGCCCCAAGGCGGTGAACGGCAGGCTGCCGCGCTGGACCGACTGGTGGGACGAGGCGGACGTTGCCCCCATGTTCGCCGATCCGGCGGTACGGCGGACGGTCGTCGAGGAGCAGCCCATGCTGCCGCTGTCCTACTACGAGCAGCACATCCCGGTCCCCGACTGCTGGGACGACCACCCGTGCTCCTACCTCCTGTTCGGCCCGCCGTACGAGGACCTGGCCGCCGAAGCGCGCGACCGCGGCTGGCGTGTGGCCCACCAGCCCGGCGCCCACCTGCACCAGCTGGTCGACCCTGCCGGAACGGCCGGGCACCTCGTCGAGCTCGCCGGCACGTCGTGACCCGGACTTTGCGCGCCGGGCCTCAGGCAGGGGAACCTTCTTGCGTTATAAGCAAAATATTATGCGTTGCGGGCGTACGTACGTACCGTTGATCTCATGACGCACCACGTATCCGCAGGTCACGACCGTGATTCCCACGCCCACGCCCACGGCATGGAACAGCCCCCGGACGACCTCGTCGAGATCCTGGACCTCGATGCGGAGATGTTCGCGCCCTACCTCGACTCCGTGCACCGCAAGATCGCGGACCTGTCGGAAGGCGGCGTCCGGCACATCGTGGACCTCGGCGCCGGCAGCGGTACCGGCACCTTCGCCCTGCTGCGGCAGTTCCCCGACGCCCGGGTCACCGCCGTCGACAGCTCCGCCCCCATGCTGGAACAGCTGACCCGGACCGCCGCCGGCAAGAACCTCGCCGCGCGCGTGCACCCGGTGCGGGCCGACGCGGGGAAGAGCCTCCCGGGCGTCAGCGACGCGGATCTCGTCTGGGCCTCGGCCTCCCTGCACCACCTGGACGACCCCGCCGCGGCCATGGACGTCATCTTCGCCGCGCTGCGCCCCGGCGGGCTCCTCGCCGTCGCCGAGCTGGACGGGATGCCCTACTTCCTGCCCGACGACGCGGTGCCCGACCGGCCGGGCCTGGAAGCCCGATGCCGTACGGCGCTCACTTCGCTCCACGCCGAACAGGTGCCCCACCTGGGATCCGACTGGGGCACCAGACTGGCGGCGGCCGGTTTCGACATCGCGTACGAACAGACCGGGCAACTGCGCCCGGCCGCCGCCGACAGCCCGCTGCGCGAGAGAGCCGGACGCTATGCGTACCTCACCCTGCGCCGCATCCGCGACGCTGTCGACGGCCTCGTCGAAGCCGCCGACCTCAAGGCGCTCGACACCCTCCTGGACGGCGGCGCGCAGGACGTGCGCCACCGCGCCGACCTCGAGGTGCGCTCGACGCGACAGCTGTGGATCGCCCGCCGCCCCGCCGGAGCCGGTTCCTGACCGCAGCGCGTCTCGCTTACGCTCTGCGAGGTGTGCGCAAATGTCATGGTCGCCGAAGACGACGAGAAACAGGCCGAATTGGTCCGCCGCTATCTGGAGCGGGAAGGCCACGCCGTCACCGTCGTACGGGACGGGCGGCAGGCCATCGAGGAGATCCGGTACAGGGAACCCGACCTCCTCGTCCTCGATGTGATGATGCCCCGGGCCGACGGCCTGGACGTGGTGCGGGTGCTGCGGGCGGAGGCGCGGGAGATTCCGGTGCTGATGCTGACGGCCCGCAGCACCGAGGACGATCTGCTGCTCGGCCTCGATCTGGGGGCCGACGACTACATGACGAAGCCGTACAGCCCGCGCGAGTTGATGGCCCGGGTCCGTACCTTGTTGCGCCGCACCCACCGCGGCGGTCATGCCGCGCCCGGCTCCCCGGAGTTCAGGGTCGGCTCGCTGGTCGTCGATCCCGACCGGCACGAGGTGTCGGTCGACGGTGCCTCGGTGGAGTGCACGCCGGGCGAGTTCCGGCTGCTCGCGGCGATGGCCGCCGAACCCGGCCGGGTCTTCAGCCGTCAGCTGCTCCTCGCCGAACTGCACGGATTCGACCGGTACATAGGCGACCGCACGGTCGACGTGCACGTCATGAACCTCCGCAAGAAGATCGAACCGGAACCGCGCCGCCCGGTCCGCCTGCTCACCGTGTTCGGCGTCGGCTACAAGCTGATGGACCCGGCGAAGGGCGCCCGCGATGCGTCGGCGTAGGACTGCCGCCGACCGGCCGCCGTTGCGCAAGAGCCTGCGCGGACGGCTGCTGGCCGTCTCCGTCCTGGTCGCCACCTGTTCCGTGGCGGCGACGGCCTGGCTCGCCGTGCAGACCACGTCCGGCGCCATCAAGCAGGAGCAGGGCCAGAACCTCGCCGACGACACGAGGATCTACGACACCCTTCTCGGGTACGCCGCGACGCACCCCCGGTGGGACGGGGTCGAAACGACCGTGCGCGACCTGGCCCGCTCCACCGGACGCCACATCACCGTGACGACCCAGGCGCGCGCTCCGCTCGCCGACTCGGCGGGGCACACCACACCGGACACGCTGCCCGCGCAGGCCTCCGCGACCGTCGACCCGCTGACCGTGGACACGGCGCTCGCCTCGGGCGGGACGGGGACGCCGACCGCGACGACCCGAACCGCGACGACCCGGACCGCGACGAGCGACCGGATCGACGCACGCGCGGTCGGCCCGTTCCGGCTCCCCGCCGCCGAGCGGTCGACGCTGCACAACCTCGCCGAGCGGAACACGTCATGCCTGCGCGCGGTCGGGATCACCGCCGACATCGTGGTCGGTCCCAGCGGGCGTCCCCGGGTGGAGGCCGTCGGTTCCGGCGCCGCCGAGCGGGGATACCTCACCTGCGCGACGGGCGCCCTCGACGAGCCGACGACGACCGAGGGCAAGGCGCTCACCTCCCTGAGCCGCCTCACCAACTCCTGCCTCAAGCGGCAGGACCACCACAGCGTCGAGCTCGCCCTCGACCTCACCTGGCAGCAAGGACCGCGCCCGGTACTGGATCAAAGGGCCCAGAAGGCCGCGGCGGCCCGCGACGCGGCGCCGATCCCGGTTCCGGCCGAGACCGAGGTCGAGGACGACCGCGCGGTCGCCTCCTGCGTGAGTACGGCCCGTCGCGAACAGCTCACCTCGTACGTCGCCGCACCCGCGCTCCTGTTCATCGGCGACCAGGGTGGCGCCACCGTCCCCGGATTCGACCTGTCTCCCCTGAACACGGCGAAGATCGCCGGCGTCGCCGCTCTCGTCCTCGCCCTGACCGTCGGGGCGTCCGTGATCGCCGGTACCCGCCTGGTGCGACCGCTGTACGCACTGACCGGCGCGGCCCAGCGGCTGAAGGACGGCCAGGAGACGCAGCCGGTGCCGGTGACCACGGACAACGAGATCGGCAGGCTCGCGGCGGCCTTCAACGACATGTCGGCGCACCGGGCGCGGCTGGAAGAACAGCGCAAGGCGATGGTGAGCGACGTCGCGCATGAGCTGCGTACGCCGCTGAGCACCATCCGCGGTTGGCTGGAGGCCGCGCAGGACGGAGTCGCCGACCCCGATCCGGCGTTCATCGAGTCGCTCCTCGAAGAGGCCCTGCAACTGCAGCACCTCATCGACGACCTCCAGGATCTGGCGGCGGCGGACGCGGACGCGCTGCGCCTGCACCCGCGGGCGGTGGACGTGGAGGAGCTGCTCGGCCAGGTCGCGGCGGCCCACCAGGTGCGCGCCGAGACCGTCGGCGTGACCTTGTCCGTCACACAATCAGGCACGCCCGTACCGCAGTTGACGGCGGACCCGGTACGGCTGCGGCAGGCGGTCGCCAATCTGGTGTCCAACGCGATACGTCACACGGACCCGGACGGCACGGTCACCCTGCGGGCATACGTGACCGACTCGGGTGACGAGGTCGTGGTGGAGGTCGCCGACACCGGAAGCGGCATCCCCGCCGCGGACCTGCCGCACGTGTTCGACCGTTTCTGGCGCGCGGAGAAGTCCCGCAACCGGCGTACCGGAGGCAGCGGCCTCGGCCTGTCGATCGTACGCAAACTCGCGCAGGCGCACGGCGGTTCGGCGACGGCGGCCAGCACGGAGGGCGAGGGATCGGTGTTCGCGCTGCGGCTGCCGCTCGCGGGCCGCGCCGCCGCGGACCCGTCCTGATGGGATGACCACAGCGGTCTGACAGCTTCTTCACACCTCCACGCGAGCCTGACTCCGTCGATCAAGGGCTGCCGCCCGGCGATCGGCGTCTCCCGGCCGACCGGCCGTGAGCGACCAGGCATTGGAGTCACCACCATGTCCCACCGACTGTCCCACAGGCCGGCCCACCGGCTGTCCCTGCGCACCGCCGCTGTCGCCGCCGCGGTGGCCGCCGGGGTGCTGGTCCCGACCGGTACCGCGCTCGCCTCCGACTCCACGCCCACGCCGGTGCCGAGCGACCGCGCCGCCGCGGGGAAGGCCGACCAGAGCCCCGCTCCGGCGCGGGACCGCGCCGCGGCGCGCAAGCGTGCCGCCGCCGCCGCGGAGGCGCCGCGCGGCGGGGTCGCCGCGGGCGAACGCCCGGCGTCCGACGGCACGTCCACCTCCACCGCGCTCGTCGGTTCGCTCTCCGCGGCGGCGCTCCTCGCGGGCGCGGGCACGATCGTGCTGCGCCGCCGTTCGTCGCAGCACTGAGCAAGCCGGTTGCCTCTTCATGGCGCCGCCCGTCCCCCGGGCGGCGCCGTCCCTCCTTCCTGCACCTGGAGTTTCTTGTGCACCAGCCGACGTGGCGTGCGGTCGCTCTGCCCGTGCTCGTCCTCCTCGCCTCGCTCACCGCGTGCTCATCGGGCAGCGGCGCCCGGATCAGCGGCGACGCCGGCACCACCGCACCCGTCAGCCGTGCCCCCGCGCCCGAGCGCACCGTGTCCACCGACCCCGACCGGGTGACCATCACCTCCATCGGCGTCGACAGCGCACTCCTCCCGCTCGGCCTGAACCAGGACGGCACGGTCGAGGTCCCGCCCGCACAGCAGGGCATGACCGCCGGCTGGTACACGGGAGGAGCGGTGCCGGGCGAACGCGGCGCGGCAGTGATCATCGGGCACAACGACACGAGGTTCGGCAAAGCCGTCTTCCACGACCTGCGCGAGCTCCACAAGGGCGCGGACATCGCCGTACGCAACTCCCGTGGAAGCACGGCCCACTTCACCGTCACGGCCACCGAGTCGGTCAGCAAGAAAGCCTTCCCGACGCAGAAGGTCTACGGGTCGACGAACGATCGAGCCCTGCGCCTGATCACCTGCGACGGCGCGTTCGACCCGCAGGGCCACCCCGTCGACAACCTCATCGTGTACGCCGAACTCGCGCGCCCCTGAGCCCCGGTTTCTCAGGGAGGCGCCGACCTCAGCCTGCTGTCCCCGCTCCCACCGTCCGGTAGGGGCGGAAGAACGCCCGCAGTTCCTGCGCGTAGAGCTCGGGTTCCTCGAAGGGCGCGAAGTGGCCGCCGCGGGCGGGTTCGGTGAGGTGGACGAGGTTGGTCATGCGCTCCAGCCAGGCGCGCGGCGGGCGGACGATGTCACCGCGGAAGAGCGAGAAGCCGGACGGCACCTCGACCCTGCGGGCCAGCTGCGCGGGGTCGATCGCGCCGTTCGCGTGGTACATCCGCATCGACGAGCCGATGGTGCGGGTGAACCAGTAGAGCGTGACGTTCGTGAGGATCTCGTCCTTCGTGAAGCTGCGCTCGACATCGCCGTCGCAGTCGCTCCATGACCGGAGCTTCTCGACGATCCACGCGGCGAGTCCGGCAGGCGAGTCGGTGAGTCCGACGGCGGCGGTCTGCGGCTTGGTGCGGTGCATGGCGGCGTAAGCGCCCTCGCTCCCGCCCCAGACGCCGACGTCCTGGAACCAGGCACGCTCCTCCGGAGTGAGCTCGGCCGGGTCCCCGGTGAAGGCGGGCAGGCCCCCGTCCATGCGGTGGACGGCCACGACGCGCTCGGGATGGTCGAGCGCGAGGTAGCGGCTCACGTGGCTGCCGACGTCGCCGCCCGCGGTACCGAAGCGCTCGTAACCGAGTACCTCCATGAGCTCGGCCCACAGTCCGGCGACAGCGATCGAGTTGAGCGGGGGCCCCGTGGGGCGGTCGGAGTAGCCGTAGCCCGGCATGTCGGGCACCACCACGTCGAACGCGTCGGCGGGGTCGGCGCCGTGTGCCCCGGGATCCGTCAGGAGTGGGACGACCTTCGAGTAGCGCCAGAACGAGTCCGGCCAGCCATGGTTGAGAACCAGCGGCAGGACGGGGCCGGTCGGCGCGACAGCCCGTGCGTGCACGTAGTGGATGCCCAGGCCGCCGAGCCGGACACGGAAGTGGGGCAGCCGGGCGAGGGCAGCCTCCTGAGCCGACCAGTCGAAGCCGTCCGCCCAGTAGGCGACCAGCTCGCGGAGGTAGGCGATGTCGGTGCCCAGCGACCACCCGGCGTCCTCGGGCGCGTCCGGCCAGTTCGTCGCGCGCAGCCGTGCGCGCAGATCCTCGATCGCGGCGGGTGCGGTCCGCGGGGTGAACGGCGTCGGGAGAGGCAGTGCGTCCGGCATGCGACGCATGCTAACCCCGAGGGAGAGAACCACCCGTCGGGGTCCGCGCACCCGAGGCGCGCGGACCGACAGGAGCGGGATCGGTCACTGCACGGACAGCCGGACGAGCCGCGTGCCGGACCGGGCCGCCCCGGCAACCTTGAAGGAGATGTAGCGAGCCGTGCCGGTGACGGCGAGGTGGCGCACGCGGCCATGACCGCCGACGCTGCCCGCGCTCCGGTACGCGATGCCGTCCCGGCTCAACTCGACCTGCGCCGCGGGGGCGTCGCCGTGGTTCCACTCGGCCTCTACGGTCCGTAGCGCTCGCTCCGCCCCGAGGTCGACGACGAGACGGCCGTCGGGGCCCGGGGTCCACGCCGTGTCCTGATCGCCGTCGACCGCGGCGGCCGGGTCGGACATGCCCGCAGGCAGGGGAGTGGTCGGGAAGACGTTCCTGCCGAGCGCCAGATCGTCGTGCGGGTGGCGGGCGGCGCCTCGCAGGGTGACCGTCGTCGCCCGACCGGACCGTACCGTCGCGACGGCGCTGTGCCCTTGCGCCTCGACGCGCAGGCGGCAGGCCGGGCCCGAGAGGCGCAGCGTCGCACCGTCGACGACCTCGACGCGCAGCCCCGTGGGCACCGTCCGCCCCGACAAGGCGGTGAGGGAGAACCGGGGAGCGAGCAGTCGGGCCGCGGCGGCGTCGAGTTCGGTCGTGTAGGCGATACCGTCCCGGGTCACCGTCTGCACGCCCTCGAAGACCGTCCTGCGCGCGCCCGTCTGCGCCACGTCGACCTGTGTGGTCACCGAACGGTCCGACAGGTTGAACAGGCTCAGGTGATCGTCGGTGAGCGCGGCGCGCACGGCGTCGTCGTCCGCGCGGGGAGCCGCCTGGCGCGCGAGGGCACGCAGCGTCGTGGCCGAGGCACCGGGAAGGCCCTCGACCAGAACGGGCCCGGCCGGTCCGTCGGCCAGCACGATCGTGTCGTCGTAGACCGCGATCGGGTGTTCGCCGCCGCGGACGACCAGCCCGGCCCGGCCGTCGATGTCGAGCCATCCGCCGCGGCTGCTCACCGCCGGCGTCGGCCAGGCCGCGAGGTCGTTCCAGTGCTCGCCGTCGGCCGAGCCCTGGACGCGGTAGGCGCGGCCGGCGGCCGCCTCCCAGCGCAGGGTGACGCCGTCGATCTCCTGGGCGGAGCCGAGGTCCACGGCCCACCAGCTGTCGGCGCGGGCGCGTTCGGCCTTGGCGACGGCCCAGCGGCTCGCCGCGTCGCCGTCCACGGCCAGGGCCGGGCCCTTGCCGGAGTCGGCGGAGGACGCCGTCGCCGCACGACCGCGGGCCGGGTCGGTCCCGTCGGCCCCGCCGCGGACCTCGAAGGCGTACAGGGAGTAGCCGTACGTCGGATCGGGCCGCACACCGAGCATGCGGACGTGCCGTACCTCGGTGGCGGTGAAGGTCAGTTCGTCGACGCGGCCGGTGGTGGGGACGGGTGTGGCGGTGTCCTTGGCCCGGACCGAGACCTGTCCTTCCTCGAAGCGGTAGGAGCGGGCGCCGTCCAGACCCGCCACACCCGGCATGGTCAGGTTGTGGACCTCAAGGTGCCCCTCGGCGGCGGCAGTTCCGGTGCTCGCGTAGACGACGGCGCCCGTCGGCAGCGTCGTGTATCCGGCGTAGCCGGTGTCGAGGCGCAGCACGGTCGCGCTGCCGTCGAAGCCGTCGCGGACGGACTCGTACAGGCGCACCGTCCTGGTGGCTACCTTCGCGGCGGTCGAGGGCAGGAACATCGGGGTGCCGCCGCTGAGCCGGAACAGCCAGTCGTCGTGGGCGGGTTGCCACGTGAACTTCACGAAGCCGGGCTTGGTGACGACACCCGCCCACGCCGCGGGCGTCTGGTGGGAGACGAGGCCGGGGCCGGTGCCGAAGTCGGTGACGCCCGCGGCCCGGGTGAAGAGTTCGGTCCGCGTCAGCGGCTTCACCTGGCGGCCTTCGGCGGCCGCCCACACGTGCAGCAGATAGCTGATGGCGATTTCGGCGCGGGCCTCGGGCTCGTACTTGGGCTCGCCCGAGAACTTCGCGAGACGGTACTCCGGCGGGTACGCCTGGTACGCCTCCAGGCGCGCGGCGAGCTCTTCCTCCGCACGGGCCGCGGCCCGGTCACCGGTCACCTGGGCGAGGAAGGCCAGCGGGATGACGTCGCGGCCGTACAGGTGCTCGCGGTCGTTCACCATCGGCATCAGCGGCTCACCGGCGTCGCTCATCACACCGAGCAGGGTGCGCCACAGCGGCTGCGCGTTGGGCTGCTTGGTCAGCACCTCGGGCAGGGGCTGTCCGGCCGCGAGGAAGTGCGCGGAGTTGCGGCCCGAGGTGCGCCACAACTCCTCCTGGTAGTGCGGCCCGAAGGAGCCGTGGTTCTCGACGATGAACGTGTCGTACAGGTTGCGGGCCGTGTTGCGCGAGACCGGGACGCCGTCCACGCGCGCGGGGTTGGCGAGGTCGGCCGGCGGAAGCCCGGCCTCGTTGCGCGACCAGGTGCCGTAGGCGGAGGCCCAGGCGGAGCGGCGCCGGTCGTCAGGGGCCCAGGCCAGCGCGGGCGCGAGCGTCTGCGCGTACAGGCCCATCTCCTCGAGCTTGGTGTCCCCGACGTAGCCGCCGGTCAGCCCGTTCGGCGTCCAGTCCCCGGAGTCCGGGTCGTCGCCGGTGCCCAACCCCGTTGCATATGCGGCCTGTTCACGGGTGATGGTGTCCACGGCGGTACGTGTCGTGGCGTCCAGGTCGTCCCACAGCAGGCGCGCGGCGAGGATGAAGTACGACTGGAACGTGGTGTCGAAGAAGAGTTTGCGGCCCCACTGGGCGCCGCCCGTCAGTCGGTTCGAGGCGGCGAAGTGGCGGATCGTGGCAAGGGTGCGGCGTTTGAGCGTCTCGCGGTCGATGCCGGCCTTGTCGCTGTCGTAGGTGCCGTGCGTCAGCAGCACGGCGTTGCCGAGAACCACGGCGAATCCGAAGTCCTTGTCCGTGTAATAGCCCTTGGCGTCGTCCCACTGCGTCTCGGACCAGTGCGTGTGGTCGAGCAGGACGCGGTAGTACGTGGCGGCGACGGAGTCGGGAGGGGTGCCGGCGCGGCCGTCCGCCCGTGCCACGGAGGTGCCGACGGCCGCCGGGAGAGCGGCCACGGCGCCGGTGACGCCGAGGAGTTGCAGGAAACGCCGGCGGTCGACCGGGAGGGGTATGAACGGCACGGGACATGGCCTTTCTCTGTGGACAACGTTGTCACAAGGGGTGCCGGTCATTCTTCGTCGGCGTACGAACATGCGTCAACGGGTGTGACAGGGGTGGATGACGAGGTCGCCACGCGGGCGCGCGTCGGCACGGCATGCTCGACGCCCCGGCCGCCGCGCTGTACTGACCCCCGACATGCCGCAGACATGCCGCAGGCCGTGCGAAGCCGCATCATGAGCGGTTCTGCACGGCCTGCCGGCGTGTAGGTACCTGTGTCAGCGCGAGCGTCCGGTCACCAGGCGGTAGATCAGCAGCACGATCACCGAACCGACGATCGCGGCGATCCACGTGGACAGGCTGAAGAAGCCGTCGATGGAGTGGACGCCGAAGATCACCTTCCCCAGCCAGCCGCCGAGGAGGCCTCCCACGATGCCGATCAGCATCGTGACGAGACAGCCGCCGGGGTCCTTGCCCGGAGTGAGTGCCTTGGCGATCGCTCCCGCGATGAGTCCGATCAGGATCCAGGCGATGATGCCCACGAGTTCGTCCTTTCCATTCTGCTGAGTGTGTGTTCCCCCTTTCCCGGCTTTCCCGGTATCGGCCTCGTACACCGGGACGAAGGTCTTCTTCACCCTTCGTCATCCGCGCCGGAGAAGTTGCCGGTCCCATGCGCCCGGCTTAATTTTGCGCCGAGACGACTTTCAGGGCTGACGGCCAAGAGCGGCACCAGCACAGGGAGAGAAAAGCCTGATGGTGAAAGGCTTTCCGCGCGAGACGCCCAAACGGCCCCGGGTACGGGAGCCGAAGGCGACACGCACGTCCAGGTCGGCGACGGATCGCATGGCGCGCACTCTTTTGCGGCAGCGCAAGAAATCCCTCAGCCCCGAGGACGTGACGGTGTCGGACCGGCCGACGGTCCGGCGCGCGGTGACCGCCGCCGCACTCGGCAACACCATGGAGTGGTTCGATTTCGGCGTCTACGCCTATTTGGCGGGCACGATCGGAAAAGTCTTCTTTCCCTCCAGCTCCCCCGGTGCCCAGGTGGTCTCCACCTTCGCCACGTTCGCCGCGGCGTTCCTGGTCCGCCCGCTGGGCGGCCTGGTCTTCGGACCGCTCGGTGACCGCATCGGCCGGCAGAAGGTCCTGGCCACGACCATGATCATGATGGCGGCCAGCACCTTCGCGGTCGGGTTCCTGCCGTCGTACGCCTCGATCGGTTTCGCCGCGCCGCTGCTGCTGCTCCTGTGCCGACTGGTCCAGGGCTTCTCCACCGGCGGCGAATACGCGGGCGCCACGACGTACATCGCCGAGTACGCGCCCGACCAGCGGCGTGGATTCCTCGGCAGCTGGCTCGACTTCGGCACCTTCATCGGCTACTCCCTCGGCTCCGGTCTGGTCACCGTACTGACGCTGACCCTGGGCTCCGACGGACTGGAGAGCTGGGGCTGGCGCATCCCCTTCTACGTCGCAGGACCGCTCGGCCTCATCGGCCTGTACATGCGGCTGAAGCTGGAGGAGACCCCCGCGTTCCAGAAGGAGGCGGCCAACGAGGCGGCCGAGCGGCAGACGGGGGAGGGCGACGACGGCGACCCCGTCGAGGAGGCCCGGCAGTCCGGAAAGGGCCGGCTCAAGGAGATCTTCACCCGCCACTGGCAGGCCGTGCTGATCTGCATGGGGCTCGTGCTGCTCTACAACGTCACGAACTACATGGTGACGTCCTATCTGCCGACCTTCATGACCGTGACGCTGGGGGAGAGCGACACCACCTCACAACTCCTGGTCCTCGGGACCATGTTGCTGGTGGTGCTCACGATCACCGTCGTCGGCCGCAGCTCGGACCGGTGGGGCAGACGCCCCCTGTTCATGGGCGGCAGCATCGCGATGATCGTCCTCGCCGTCCCCGCGTTCCTGCTGATCAGGGAAGGCGGCATCCTGCTGCCCGCTTTCGGCTGCGCGATCCTCGGCCTCCTCCTGGTCTGCTTCGCAGGGACGGCGGCGGCCACCCTGCCGGCCCTGTTCCCCACCCGGCTGCGCTACGGCGCTCTGTCGATCGCCTTCAACATCTCGGTCTCCCTCTTCGGCGGCACCACGCCGCTGGTCGCCTCGTTCCTGGTCGACACGACCGGCAACACGCTGGTGCCGGCGTTCTATCTGATGGTGGCCGGAGCGATCGGGTTCGTGTCGACACTCTTCCTGCACGAGACGGCGGGCCGTCCGCTGCGCGGATCCGGGCCGATGGTGGAGACCCCCGACGAGGCCCGCGCGCTCGTCGCGCGCAGTCGTACGGAGGCCGGCCGGCATGCCCGCGACGTCTGGCTGCGGCTGTGGCATCCCCTCGGCGGCCGCGACCGCTCGAACAAACCCGAACGGAAAGAGTGACGCGGCGCGGTACTCACCCCTGACGGGGTCGTCTCATCGCGCGGTTCGAGGGTACTCACCCCTGACGGGGTCGTCTCATCGCGCGGTTCGAGGGTACTCACCCCTGACGGGGTCGTCTCATCGCGCGGTTCGAGGGCAGACGTAGGGGGACCCTCGACAGACTAGGAGCCACGACGATGGACGATTCCTCCCTGCGTGCCGTGGGGTGGGCCCGTTCGCTGCCGGTGAGCAGCGGGGTGAAGGCGGCCCGGGACTGGACCCGCGACCATCTCGCGTCGCTGGGGTGGCTGAAGAGCGCGCCTGACACGGTGGACGCGGTGCTGTTGGCCGTGTCGGAGCTGGTCACCAACGCGCACGTGCATGCGCGCAGCGCGGCCCAGCTGGTGCTGACCTGGGACGGCGACTGCCTGCATGTCACCGTGCACGACTCCTCGCCGCGCCCGCCCGAGCCGCGGCAGCCGGACGACGAGGCGCTCGGCGGGCGCGGCATGCTCCTGATCGACGCGCTGGCGGACACCTGGCGGGCCTACCCGTGCCCGCGCGGCAAGGACGTCACCGCGTGTTTCCGGCCGGAGTACATCACCTGAGGCCGATCGTCCCTCACACCTCGCCGTTCAGGATCCGGTCGGGTGTGAGGGGCAGTTCGCGCAGCCTGACCCCGGTGGCGTGATGGACGGCGTTGCCGATGGCGGCGGCCGTGCCGACGATGCCGATCTCACCGATCCCCTTGCTGCCCATGGGGTTGATATGGGGATCGTCCTCGTCGACCCAGTACGCCTCGATGTCGGGCACGTCCGCGTGGGCCGGCACGTGGTACGCGGCCAGATCCTTCTCGGTGAAGTCGCCGAAAGCGGCATCCATCGTGCTGCCTTCCGTCAGCGCCATCCCGAGACCCATCGTCATCGCCCCGATGAACTGCGAGCGGGCGGTGCGGGGGTTGAGGATGCGCCCGGCCGCGTAGACGCCGAGCAGCCGGCGTACCCGGACCTCGCCGGACACGGTGTCGACACCGACCTCCGCGAAGTGTGCGCCGAAGGCATGACGGGCGTAGTCGCTGTCCGCGTCGGCCGTGCCCTTGGTGTCGGCCTTCGCGCTGATGCCCTCCGGCGGCAGCGGCTGCCCCTGCCGCTCGGCCAGGCTCTCGGCAAGTCGCGTACAGGCCGCGTGGACGGCCCACCCCCACGACGCCGTACCGGAGGAACCGCCCGCGAGCGGCGCCGCCGGCAGGTCGCTGTCGCCGATCTCCGTACGCACCCGGTCCAGCGGCACACCGAGCGCGTCGGCGGCGACCTGGGCCAGGACCGTACGGGCGCCCGTCCCGATGTCGGTGGCGTTGACCCGGATCTCGAAGCTGCCGTCCGGGTGGGCGTGGGCGCTCGCCCGGCTCGGCGAGGCGAGCGTCGGGTAGGTCGCCGCCGCCACGCCGCTGCCGATCAGCACGGTGCCTTCGGCGCGTGAGAGGGGCCGCGGGTCGCGCTGGGACCAGCCGAAGCGCCGGGCGCCTTCGCGCAGACACTCGGCGAGGTGCCTGCTGCTGAAGGGCTTGGAGCTGTCCGGTTCGGTGCCGGTGTCGTTGCGCAGGCGCAGTTCGACGGGGTCGATGTCCAGGGCGACGGCGAGTTCGTCCATCGCGGACTCCAGCGCGTACATGCCCGGCGCCTCGCCGGGGGCCCGCATCCAGGAGGGTGTGGGCACGTCCAGGGGCACCACACGGTGGGTCGTCCTGGCGTGCTGCGAGGGGTACATGACGCGCGTGGCGGCGGCGCCCGTCTCCATGAACTCCTTGATGCGGGAGGTGTGCCCGGTGACCTCGTGCACCACGGAGGTCAGCGTGCCGTCCGCGGTGGCGGCGAGCCGCACGCGGTGCAGGGTGGGCGAGCGGTGGCCGACCACCGCAGCCAACTGCCCCCGCGGAAGGACGAGTTTGACCGGCCGTCCGGTCTCCCGGGCAGCCATGGCGGCGAGCACCACGTGCGGGCGGGGCGTCCCCTTGGAGCCGAAGCCACCGCCGACGTGCTCGGAGACGACCGTGATCTGTTCCTTCGGCAGGGCGAACAGGGCGGCGAGGGTGTCGCGCACCGTGGTGCTGCCCTGGCTGGAGTCGTGGACGCTCAACCGCCCGTCCTGCCAATTGGCGGTCGCCGCGTGCGGCTCCATGGGGTGGTTGTGCAGGGGTGGCACCCGGTAGCGGACATCGACATGGACCGCCGCGGAGGCGAACGCGGCGTCGGCGTCGCCGCGCACGTGTTCCCCGGAGGTGCCGTCTTCGTCCTCCGGCACGTGGGCATCGGGATGATCGGCGCGCAAGGTCACCTCGAAAGGCTCCTCGGCGTAGGTGACCCGCACGGCGGCGGCCGCCTCGCGCGCCGTTTCCAGGGTGTCGGCGACGACGAGAGCGACGTACCACCCCCGGTGCGGGACCCGCGCGTCCTGCAGCACGCCGAGCGTCGCGTCGTCCGGCTCGGTCAGCCGCGGCGCGTTCCGGTGGGTGAGGACCGCGACGACACCGGGCAGCGCCAGGGCTTCCGCGTCGTCGATGCCGGTCACGCTGCCGCGCGCCACCGTGGCCGGGACCGGCCATGCGTAGGCGCAACCGGTGGGCGTGTGTTCCGCCGCGTAGCGGGCGGTCCCGGTCACCTTGGCGGGGCCTTCCCTGCGCCCGGCGGGCGAACCGAGTGCGCTGACCGTGTCCGGCATGTTGTCTCTCCCTGTGGGCGGAGGCGGCGAGTCAGGAGGCGGGGGCGCCGGCCAGGCGCCGCAGCACGTCGCACGCGAGGTTGCGGGCGAGAGGAACCTTGAAGGCGTTGTCCCGCAGCGGCAGCGCCGCGGCGAGTTCGGCGTCGACAGCCCGCCGGAACGCGTCGTCGGTGGCGGGACCGCCCACCAGCTCCTGCTCGGCACGGAGCGCGCGCCAGGGCCGGTGAGCGAGACCGCCGAAGGCGATACGGGCATCGTGGACGACGGCGTCCCGCACGTCGAGGACCACCGCCACGGACGCCAGGGCGAACGCGTACGACGCCCGGTCGCGTGCTTTGCGGTACGCGGAGGGCAGCCCGGCGGCCGTGGGAGGCAGCAGAACTCCGGTGATGAGCTCACCGTGCTCGATCTCGGTGTCACGGTCGGGGCGGTCGCCGGGCAGCCGGTGGAATTCCGTCACGGGCAGGGAGCGCGGGCCCGCGGCGCCCCGCAGTTCCACCCGGGCGTCGAGCGCGGCGAGCGCGACCGCGAGGTCGGAGGGGTGCGTCGCGATGCACTGCGCCGAGTGGCCGAGGACCGCGTGATCACGGTGCACACCGTCGCGCGCGCCGCACCCGGACCCGGGCTCACGCTTGTTGCAGGGCTTCGCCGTGTCCTGGAAGTAGGGGCAGCGGGTGCGTTGCAGCAGGTTGCCGCCGGTCGTGGCCATGTTCCGCAACTGGCCCGACGCACCGGCGAGCAGGGCCTGCGCCAGCACGGGGTAGCGGTCCCGGACCAGGGGATGGGTGGCGAGGCCGCTGTTGCTCACCGTGGCGCCCACGCGAAGGGATCCGTCGGGAAGTTCGTCGACGGAGTCCAGGGGCAGATCGTCGACGGCGATCAGGGTCTGCGGCTGTTCCACGCCGAGTTTCATCAGGTCGACGAGGTTGGTGCCGCCTCCCAGATACCGGGAGCCCGGCCGGCCCGCGTGGGCCGCGGTCGCTTCCTCCACGGTGCGGGCGCGCACAAAGCTGAAGGGCTTCATCGGATCACGTCCTCGACGGCTTCGACGATGTGCGGGTAGGCGCCGCAGCGGCACAGGTTGCCGCTGAGCCGTTCGCGGATCTCGTCCCTGGTCAGTGTCACGGGCGCGCCGGTGGCCGCGCCGGGCAGCGTGACGTGGGAGGCGTCTCCCGCGGCGGCCTCGGCGATGGCGCCGACGGCGGAACAGATCTGCCCCGGCGTGCAGTACCCGCATTGGAAGGCGTCACGCTCCAGGAAGGCCTGCTGGAGGGGGTGCAGCGCGTCGGTGTCGGCGGCGTCGGCGGCGTCGTTTTCGGTCGCGCCGCGCAGCCCCTCGACCGTGGTGATGTCGGCGCCCTCGTGGGCGACGGCCAGCATGAGGCAGCTGTTCGCGCGCCGCCCGTCGACGAGCACCGTGCAGGCGCCGCACTGGCCGTGGTCACAGCCCTTCTTGGCGCCGGTGAGACCGAGCTGCTCGCGCAGGACGTCCAGCACCGTCGCGCGGTGGTCGAGAGGGAGGCAGTACGGGCTGCCATTGACCGTCAGAGACACTTCCGAATGGAAGGCATCGGTGGGCATCGTGCACTGCTCCCTCAGGTGACGCGTCGGCTGAGATGGACGTGGCGCGTACTCAGCCTGTGCCAGACAGCACCGAGCGGCACGCCGAGAGGGGGCGTCGAGACGGCGTCTACGGGTGTCCGGCGGTGATACCGAGCGTGTCCTGCAGCGAGAGCGCGGGTCCCCGGTCCGTCGCGGAGGCACGGATGCGGTCCGGGTCGAGGAGGAACGCGACGTGGTCGCCACCGTCGAACCGGTCGCGGATGTGGCCCGCGAACGAGGCGAGCGCGTCCGTCAGGACAGGCGCCCCGCCCGGCCCCTCGGACCAGTCCAGGTCCGCGAACTTGTCGTGCCGGGCGCCGCAGAGAGCCCCGAACCGCTCGGCGAGACGGTGCTGCCGGCGGTCGAGAAGGTGGACCACCAAGGTCTGCGCCGTCCGGGCGAGGAGGTAGGTGTGATTCACCTTGGACAGCCAGACGACGAACCGGACGGGTTCGATGGAGCACTGGCCGGCGAAGCCGACCAGGCAGCCCGCGCGTTCCCCGTGGGCGGCCGTGGTGACGACGTGGATGGGGGAGTCGGCCAATGCGGTGAAAGCGTCGAAGTCAGCCACGGTTTCCTCCTGTCCCGGGCGGGGATCCCTGCCCTGTGATGCGATGTGCGGCCATGTGCCTGCCCCTGCGCGCCGGCGGGGCGTCCGCGAGACCGAACCGCGCCGGCCGATGGGCAGACTTCTTTCGTCGCATCCCTCGCATCCCTCGCATCCCTTGAATCTTTTGGATCCCTCACATCCCGGAGGTCCCCCATGCCTGATCCGCGCCCCGGCTCCCCACGCGACGGCTCCTTCCCGGCCGAGTGCGCCCACACCCACCTCTTCGCGGGCGCCCGCTGCCGGATCGGGGACCTGCCCGATCCGGCGGGCTTCGGCGCCGATCCCGTACCGATCGGCATCGCCCTGCACTTCTCCGACGACGTCACCGCCGAGGCAGAGCTCCTCGTCTCCGACCGGGGCGACCTCGCCCTGGCCGTGGCGGCCCACACCACGGCCGCGGGCACCCCGATGACCGGGCGGGTCTGGAACGTGCGCGAGGTCCGGCTCGTCGCGGACGAGGCGGAGGTGGTGCTCGGCCGGCCACAGGACCCCGGGTTCCCCGGCACGCGGAACTGAGACGTGCCGGGCGCCCTGCCGTGGGCCGGAGCGGTCCGCCCACGGTGACACACGCCCGTATCACTTCTGTCGAAAACCCCGTGCAGGGTTGATCGTTGGGCCGTCGGGACAGACACACGAGGTTCGCACCGCACCGAGACCGCCGGGCAGACACGAGAGCGCCCGGCCGATGGAGACTGGGGACAACCGACATGACCATCAGCCGCAGGGGACTGCTCGCCACCGGCGCCGCCTTCGGACTGCTCACCGCCTGCGGGTCCAACACGGGCCGCGACGGTGCGGGCGGATCCGGCAGCGGACCGGAACTGTCGCAGTGGTACCACCAGTACGGCGAGCAGGGCACCGAGCAGGCCGTGAAGAAGTACGCCGGCGCCTACAAGAAGGCACGGGTCGGCGTCCAGTGGCGGCCGGGCAACTACGACCAGCAGACGGCCGCTGCCCTGCTCACCAAGTCCGGCCCCGACGTCTTCGAGGTCAACGGCCCCACCCTGGACCAGATCCAGGGCAAGCAGGTGGCGGACCTCACCGACCTCTTCGAAGGCGTCAAGGACGACTTCAACCCGGCGGTGCTCGCCCCGAAGACGTACGACGGCAAGATCTGGGGCATCCCGCAGGTCATCGACATGCAGATGCTCTTCTACCGCAAGAGCCTGCTCGACGACGCCGGAGTGCGGCCGCCCGGGACCCTGGACGAACTCGTCGACGCGGCAAAGAAGTTGACGAGTAAAAAGGTCAAGGGCCTCTTCCTCGGCAACGACGCGGGAGCCGGCGCGCTCGGCGGTACCCCGCTCTACGCCGCCGGTCTCTCGTTCGTCACCGACGACGGCAAGGTCGGCTTCGACGACCCGGCGGCCGCCCGCGCCCTCGGCAAGCTGCACCAGCTGTACGCCGACAAGTCACTGCTGCTCGGCGCGCCCACCGACTGGTCGGACCCGTCGGCGTTCACCCAGGGGCTCACCGCCATGCAGTGGTCCGGGCTGTGGGCGCTGCCCGCGATCCAGAAGGCACTCGGCGACGATTTCGGCGTGCTGCCGTTCCCCGGGGACGGCACGCACGGCGCTCCGTCGGTGCCGGTCGGCGCGTACTCCGCGGCGGTCTCCACGCGCAGCGCGCACCAGCAGGCGGGCAAGGACTACCTGAAGTGGCTGTGGATCGACCGCACCGACTACCAGGAGGACTTCGCGCTCGGGTACGGCTTCCACATCCCGGCCCGTATCTCGCTCGCGAAGAAGGCGGACCGGCTCAAGGACGGCGCGGCGGCCGACGCCGTCCGCTTCACCACCGAACACGGCTACGCGCAGCCGCTGTTGTGGACCCCGGCGGCCCAGACCGCGTACCAGGACGCCCTCAGCCGCGTCATCAAGAACGGCGCGAACCCGGAGAGCGAACTGAAGGGAGTCGTGCGGAAGGTGTCCGCGGAGCTGGCCCGCGTGACGTCCAAGTGAGCGCCGCGCAGCCGCACGCGCCGGGACGGCGGGCCGAACGCAGCCGCACGTGGTGGTTCTGGGTCTTCGTCGGCCCCTTCGTCCTCGGCCTCGGCCTGTTCACGTACGTCCCGCTCGGCTGGAGTGTCTGGCTGAGCTTCTTCGACGCCCACAACACCGTCACCCCCGACCGTTTCGTCGGCCTCGACAACTACCTCGCGCTGCTGCGGGACGACGCGTTCCGCAGCAGCCTTCTGACCTTCTGCGTCTTCACCCTGTTCATCGTGCCGACGACCTACGCCGCCTCGCTCGCGCTCGCCCTGATGGTCAACCGGCTGAAGCGCGCCCAGGCGTTCTTCCGCTCGGTCTTCTTCCTCCCCGCGGCCTGCAGTTACGTCGTCGCCGCGCTGATCTGGAAGATGTCGCTCTTCAGCGGAGTGCGGTTCGGGCTCGCCAACACGCTGCTCGGGTACGCCGGTTCGGACCCGGTCGCCTGGCTGTCCACCACGGACCCGCCCTGGTACTGGCTGGTCATCGTCACCGTACGGCTCTGGCTCCAGGCGGGCTTCTACATGATCCTCTTCCTGGCGGGCCTGCAACGGATCAGCCCGACGCTGTACGAGGCGGCGGCCGTCGACGGGGCCCGGCCCGGCTGGCAGGTGTTCCGGCACATCACGTTCCCCCAGCTGCGCGCCACCTCCGTCGCCGTGGTGCTGCTGCTCGTCATCAACGCCTTCCAGGCCTTCGACGAGTTCTACAACCTGCTCTCCGACTCCCGTGGCTACCCGCCCTATGCGCGCCCGCCGCTCGTCTACCTCTACTACACGGCCCTCGGCCAGGGTCAGAACCTCGGCCTCGGCAGCGCCGGAGCGGTGCTGCTCGCCCTGATCATCGCGGTGGTGACGATCGGGCAGGCGCGGTGGTTCGGCCTCGGCAGGAAGGAGGCGGACTGATGCCGCCCATCCAGGAGGGCGACGCCCTCGTCCGCGCCGGGCGAGCCGTGCGGCTCGTCCTGTTGATCGCCCTGGCGGCGCTCTTCCTCATCCCCTTCTACCTGCTCGTCCGCAACGGACTCGCCACGGAGCAGGACATCACCTCGCCCGACTGGACGTTCTTCCCCTCGCGTGTGCAGTGGGGCAATCTGCGCGAGCTGTTCGGCGACACCTCGGTCCCCTTCGCGCGCTCCCTCCTCAACTCGGCGCTCATCGCCGTCGCGACGACCCTCGGCACCCTGCTGCTCGCCTCGCTCGCCGGATACGGTCTCGCCCGCATCCCGTACCGGCACGCGAACAAGGTCTTCTACGCGATCCTCGGCACGCTCATGGTCCCGGCGGCGGTGACGTTCGTGCCGACGTTCGTCCTGGTGTCGTCGCTCGGCTGGGTCTCCACCCTGCGCGGGCTCATTGTCCCGACGCTGTTCTCCGCGTTCGCCTGTTTCGTCTTCCGGCAGTACTTCCTCGGCTTCCCCGGGGAGCTGGAGGACGCGGCCCGGGTCGACGGGCTCGGCTACTGGCGCACGTACTGGCTCGTGGTGGTGCCGAACGCCCGGCCGGTGTTCGCGGCGGTCGGCACCATCGTCTTCATCGGCGCCTGGAACGCGTTCCTGTGGCCGCTGGTCATCGGCCAGGACCGCGACGCGTGGACGGTGCAGGTGGCCCTGTCCTCGTTCAGCACGTCCCAAGTGGTGCGCCTGCACGAGCTGTTCATCGCGGCCGCGGTGTCCATCGTGCCGCTGCTCGTGGTGTTCCTGCTGTTCCAGCGGTGGATCGTGGCGGGGGTGGAGCGCTCGGGAATCGACTGAGCGGCTGTTCGACTGCCCGGACATCGCGCCGCGACCTGGGCATCGAATGCGTAAAGTTGATTCAAACAGCCATTGACGCGTCAACTTCGAGCAAATAGCGTCTGGGTATTCCGGTGTGGGGCGGCGCCCCCCGGATCGACCACTGGTGGCTTCACGGCTTCTCCCGCGCGGGCGGGGCCGTGGCCCCGGTCCGACCCAGGAAGGCCCCGCGTGCGCAGACGTTCCCTCCTCACGGCGGCTGCCGCCACGACGCTCGCGGCGGCCCCGCTCGCGTCCGGCTGCAGTTCCTCCGCGTCACCATCGGCCTCGTCCGGCGGCGACTCCCGGCGCGGCCGCATCACCTACGGCGTCTGGGACGTCTACCAGCTGCCCGCCATGAAGCGGGCGGCCAAGGAGTTCGAGCGCACCCGGCCCGGGGTCAGTGTCGATGTCCAGCTCACTCCGAACGGGACGTACTGGACCAAACTGCGCACCGCGTGCACCGGCGGCTCCGCCCCGGACGTCTTCTGGATGAACGGCCCCAACTTCGGCCTCTACGCGGACGCGGGACAACTCCTGCCCCTGGAGACCGAAGGGGCCGACGCCGTGCTGCGGCCCGGCGACTTCCCCGCGGACCTGATGTCGCTCTACCGCTGGAACGGCACCCAGTACGGAGCTCCGAAGGACTTCGACACCGTCGCCCTGTGGTTCAACAAAGAGCTCTTCGACCGGGCCAAGGTCGACTACCCCGATGACACCTGGACCTGGCAGGACCTGATCGCCAACGCCCAGCGGCTCACCGACCGCAAACGCGGCATCTACGGTGTCGGAGCCCCGGTCCGCGCGCAGGAGAACTACTACAACTCGATACCCCAGGCCGGGGGTTGGGTCATCTCCAAGGACAAGCGGCACTCCGGGTACTCCGACGAGCACACCCGGGAAGGGCTGCAGCTCTGGATCGACCTGATCCACCGCTACCGGGCCTCGCCGTCCCTGCAGCAGATGACCGACACGGACCCCACTCAGATGTTCCAGTCGGGGACGCTGGCCATGACCTACGAGGCGTCCTACAACGCGGCGACGTTCTACGCCGACCCCGAACTGCGGGCCAAGGTGGACGTCGCGCCGATGCCCAAGGGCCGCCGGCGCGCCACCGTCCTGCACGGCCTGGCCAACGTCGTCTACGCCCGTACGCCCCACCCGGAACTGGCCCGCGAGTTCGTCAGGTTCCTCGGCAGCGAGAGTGCCTCGCTGCTCCAAGGCAAGTACGGCACCGCCATCCCGGCCCGCAACGGCACCGCCAAACCGTGGGCCGCCGGAATGCCGCGCTTCGACCTCCAGGTGCACCTGGACGCACTCGACTACGCGGTGCCCTTCCCCGGCTCCGCCAACAGCTCGGCCTGGCAGCACAAGGAACAGATGTGGCTCGCCAAGGCGTGGAGCGGCGACGAGAGCCTCAAGGGCGCCACCGGTTCCCTGACCGACGCGATGAACCTGCTGCTCGCGCAGGAGAGAAAGGGCCGGTCCTGATGAGCCTCGACGTGCGTACGGACACTGCCGTACCGGCACAGCGCAGCCGGCCGGACACGCTGGACCAGCGGGCGCTGCGCCGACGCGAGCGCCGCTTCCGGCACCGGGACAAGTGGTGGGGCTACGCACTGATCGCCCCGGCCGGTCTCGGTCTCACGGTCTTCTACCTGTGGCCCGTGGTGCAGACGCTGTACTACAGCTTCACCGAGTGGGGCGCCTTCGGCGGGACCAGCTGGATCGGCCTGACCAACTACCGCACGCTCGTGAGCGACCCGGAGTTCTGGCACTCCCTGGGCAACACCGGCATCTACACCGGACTGGTGCTGCTCGGCATCCCGCTGTCGATGGCGCTCGCCGTACTGCTCAACATCAAGGGCCTGCGCGGCACCGGCGTGTACCGCACGCTCTACTTCCTGCCCGTGGTCACCATGCCCGCCGCCGTCGCCGTGGTCTGGCGCTGGCTCTACAACGGCGACGCCGGCATCCTCAACCACGCGCTGTCCTCGATCGGCATCGACGGCACCTACTGGGTCTCCGACCCGCACACCATCCGCTTCGCGGTCGCGATCGTCGGCGTGTGGATGACCGTCGGCTACAACATGATCCTGCTGCTCGCCGGGCTCCAGAGCATCCCCGGCGACTACTACGAGGCGGCGGCGCTCGACGGCGCGGGACGGGTGCGGCAGTTCTTCTCGGTCACCCTGCCGCTGCTGAGCCCCACCCTGTTCTTCACCACCGTGCTCTCGGTGATCCAGTCCCTCCAGGTCTTCGACCTGGTGTATCTGATCATCGGTGCCAACACGCAGAACTCGCTCCAGAACCCCGCCTACGGCGAGGGCCAGACCGTCGTGATGCTCTTCTTCCAGAAGGCGTTCTTCGACAACCAGCGCGGCTACGGAGCGGCCATCGTCTGTGTGCTGTTCGTCCTGATCATGGCGCTGACAGCCGTTCAGTTCCGGTTGCAGAAGAGGTGGGTCCACTATGCGTGAGTCGACGCGGCGCGCGAGCCGCGAGGGCCGGATGTGGCCCGCCCATGTCCTGCTCACCCTGGGCGCGGTCATTACTGTCTTCCCCCTGGTGTGGGAGCTGCTCACCTCTTTCAAGAGCTTCGGCGAGTCCGTACAGGTACCGCCGACGATCCTGCCCTCGCACTGGGACTTCTCGAACTACAAGAAGGTCTTCGACGGGGTCCCGTTCGGACAGCAGTTCATCAACACCGTCGTGATGGCGCTGCTGCGCACCGCGGCCCAACTGGTGCTCTGCTCGATGGCGGCCTACGCCTTCGCCCGCATCCGCTTCCCCGGGCGCGGGGCGATCTTCCTCGGCTTCCTCGCCGTGCTGATGGTGCCGGGCCAGCTCTTCCTGCTGCCGCAGTACCAGATCATGCAGAGCCTCGGCTGGCTGGACTCCATGCAGGCCCTCGTGGTCCCCGGCATGTTCTCCGCCTTCGGCACCTTCCTGCTGCGCCAGTTCTTCATGGGACTGCCCGAGGAGCTGGAGGAGGCGGCACGCCTCGACGGCGCCAACCCGTTCACCGTCTTCTGGCGGATCGCCCTGCCGCTGGCCCGCCCCGGGCTCCTCGCCCTCGGCATCCTCACGTTCCTCTGGTCATGGAACGACCTGATGTGGCCGCTGATCGTCAACACCGACCCGGCGAAGATGCCGCTGTCGGCCGGTCTGGCCTCCCTCCAGGGCGCTCACCTGACCGAATACCCGGTGCTGATGGCCGGGTCCCTCCTCGCGACGCTCCCGGTGATCGTGGTGTTCGTCGCCATGCAGCGCCAGTTCATCCAGGGCATCGCTTTCTCCGGCATGAAGGGCTGAGTACGCGTGACCGACACCTCCTCCGTCTCCACCACCCCGGCGGGCAGCAGTACGCCCACGCGCGACCTGCGCCTCGGCGTCATCGGCCTCGGTCTGCGCGCCACCCTCGCGCTGGAGGCCCACCACCCCGGCGAGGGCTCCGCGGTGGTGGCCGTCGCCGACACCTCGCCCGACATGTTCGGCAGGGCCAGGGAGTGGTTCGGCGACGACGTCCACACCTACCCCGGCCACCGCGAGATGATCGCCGCCGAAGAGCTGGACGCCGTCTTCGTCATCACCCCCGACCACACCCACGAGGCCCTCGCGATCGACCTGTTGGAGGCCGGGGTCGCCGTCTTCGTGGAGAAGCCGCTGGCCATCACCACCGAGGGCTGCGACCGCGTCCTGGAGGCCGCGCGCACCGGCGGCGCCCGCCTGTACGTAGGCCACAACATGCGGCACATGCCGGTGGTGCGGGTGATGCGCGACCTCATCAAGCGCGGCGAGATCGGCGACGTCAAGGCCGTGTGGTGCCGGCACTTCGTCGGCCACGGCGGCGATTTCTACTTCAAGGACTGGCACGCCGACCGCCGTAACACCACCGGCCTCCTCCTGCAGAAGGGCGCCCACGACCTGGACGTCATCCACTGGCTGGCCGGCGCCTACACCGAGCGCGTCAGCGCGCTCGGCGGGCTCACCGTCTACGGCGACATCACCGACCGCTCGGGACAGGCGCCCGGCGCCGTCATGCCCGACTGGTACGACCCCGAGAACAACTGGCCCCCGCTGTCCCTGACCGGGCTCAACCCCGTCGTCGACGTCGAGGACCTGTCGATGATGGTGATGCGCCTCGAAGGCGGCGTGCATGCCAGCTACCAGCAGTGCCACTACACCCCCGACTACTGGCGCAACTACACGGTCATCGGCACCGAGGGCCGCCTCGAGAACTTCGGCGACCACGGGGAGACCGCCGAGGTCCGCGTCTGGAAGCGGCGCAGCGGATACCGGGCCGACGCCGACCTCGTCGTCCCGATGCCGCCGCCCGGCGAAGGCGGCCACGGTGGCTCCGACCCGATGCTGGTCGCGGAGTTCCTGCGCTTCGTCCGCAGCGGTGGGGCGACGGACACCAGCCCGGTCGCGGCCCGCGAAGCCGTCGCCGCGGGCGTCGCGGCGACGGAGTCACTGCGGGCGGACGGCCGCCCCGTCACGGTGCCCCGCGTCAGCGCCGAACTGGCGGAGTGGTTCGAGAACGGGCAGAAGTAGGCGACCGCACCGGGGACGCGGCGGCCCGTCGACCCAGGCGTAACAGTGCCGGTCAGAGGTGTACGGGAAACACAACTCCGATGTAATTCTCGCCATTACGGCCATGTCCGAGCAGACCCGTTTAGAGGCGGGTCGCTCGGATAGTCGGGTGGAGTCGCCGGACAGGACGCACGGTGCAGCCCTGTATCGCCTGACCGACAGCGACTGATGTACGGAGGTACCACCATGACCGAGAACATCTGGAACTACCCGGCCAGTGCTGGTCACACTCCGAACGCCGATCTGACGGGCTACAAGGTCGAAGCGACCGACGGCAGCATCGGCAAGGTGGACAAGCACTCCAACGACGTCGGTTCGCAGTACATCGTGGTGGACACGGGGGTGTGGATCTTCGGCAAGGAGGTCCTGCTGCCCGCCGGCACCATCACGGGTATCGACGCCGAGGCGAAGACGATCCAGGTGGCGCGCACCAAGGACGAGATCAAGAGCGCGCCGGAGTTCGACAAGGAAAAGCACCTGGGCGACGCCGGCTATCACGAGCAGGTCGGCACGTACTACGGCGCTCCCGGCTCTTCCGGCACCCCCGGTACGCACGGCGGGCCCGGCACCGGCGCACCCGGTACTCCGGGTGCGGGGCCGACGACGCCCGGCCGTCCCACGATCTGACGGCCGGTCCCATGTGTGGCAGGAGAGAGGGCCGGGCCGCTCTGTGCGGCCCGGCCCTTTCCGTCGCAGGTCCGGCCGGATCCAAGGGGGACCGCGGGTGGGACTGCGGGTGGGTCTGCAGGTGAGATTTCGGATGAGATTTCAGGTGGGACGAGGAACATGAAGCGTTTCGCGACCGTGGGTCTGCTGATGGCCTGCGCGGTGGGCAGCGTGCTGCTCGCGCTGCTGGCATCCCCGTGGTGGTGGATCGCCGCGGGTCCGTTCCTGGCCGTGGCGCTGACCGGCGCGTACGACCTCGCCCAGCGGCGGCACTCCGTGCTGCGGAACTATCCCGTCCTCGGCCACCTGCGCTTCCTGATGGAAAAGGTGCGCCCGGAGTTGCAGCAGTACTTCGTGGAGCGCAACTACGACGGCAGGCCCTACGACCGCGACACCCGCAGCATCGTCTACGAACGGGCCAAGGGTGTCGACGCCGAGGAACCGTTCGGCAGCGAGCGCGACATGCAGGAACGCGGCTACGAGTTCCTCGTGCCGTCCATGGCGCCGGTGGACGTGGCCGACAAGCCACCCCGCGTCCGTGTCGGCGGCCCCGACTGCACCGAGCCCTACGACATGGCCCTCCTCAACGTCTCCGCGATGAGTTTCGGCTCGCTCTCCTCGAACGCCGTCGTGGCCCTGAACAAGGGTGCGGCAGGCGGCGGCTTCGCCCACGACACCGGTGAGGGCGGACTCTCCGACCATCACCTGCGACCCGGCGGCGACCTCGTCTGGGAGATCGGCACCGGCTACTTCGGCTGCCGCACCCGTGACGGAGACTTCGACGAGCGGCAGTTCGCCGAGAAGGCCGCGCACCCTTCCGTGCGCTGCATATCGCTCAAACTGTCCCAGGGAGCCAAACCCGGCATCGGAGGCGTCCTGCCCGGCCGCAAGGTCAACGCCGAGATCGCCTCGGTACGCGGCGTTCCCGAAGGCGAGAGCGTCGTCTCACCGCCGTACCACCGGGTCTTCTCCACCCCGCGCGAACTCGTACGGTTCCTCGCCCGGATGCGGGAACTGGCGAACGGCAAGCCGGTGGGATTCAAGCTCTGCCCCGGATCGCGCACCCAGTTCCTCGCCGTGTGCAAGGCCATGGCGGCGGAAGGGGTCACCCCGGACTTCATCGTGGTGGACGGCGCGGAGGGCGGCACGGGCGCGGCACCGCTGGAGTTCGCCGACCACCTCGGCATGCCGCTCACCGAAGGTCTCTTCACCGTGCACAGCGCCCTGACCGGTACGGGATTGCGGGACCGGATCCGGATCGGCGCCAGCGGCAAGGTGGCGACGGGCTCCGACATCGTCAAGCGCCTCGCCCTGGGTGCCGACTACACCAACGCGGCCCGCGCCATGATGTTCGCCGTCGGCTGCATCCAGGCCCAGCGCTGCCACACCAACCACTGCCCGACCGGCGTGACCACCCAGGACGCGCGCCGCGCCCGCGCCCTCGACGTCGTCGACAAGTCCGCGCGGGTCACGCGCTACCAGCAGGCCACGGTCCACAGCGCGCTGCAGATCATGGCGGCGATGGGCGTCCGCGACACCGCGGAACTGGGCCCCCACCTGCTGCGGCGCCGCGAGGACCACGGCGCTTTCCGCTCCTACGCCGAGTTGTACGCATGGCTCGCCCCCGGCGAACTGCTGGCCGCGCCGCCCGAGAGCTGGGCCGCCGACTGGGCGGCCGCGGATCCGGACACCTTCGCCATGAGATGACTCAATGAGATGACTCAATGAGATGACTCAATGAGATGAGGAAGGCGACGACGGATGCGGTGGAGAAAAAGTCACCGGCCGGGTCGTATCGACGACGCCAACCCGGGCACTCGGAGGCTGTCGGAGCGCACACCGATAAATGGCCGTGCCGGAGAAGAGGCCGCAGGATGGTGACAACGTCGGTGCGCCCCCGTATGCGCCGAACCGGAGCCAGGGCCCGTCAAGGCGTGGAGAACATCACCAACCGAAAGGCACACGTAGCCCATGAGTGACGTCACAGGTAAAGCGACCACCTCGGATTCCGGTGCTCCGGTCGAAAGCGATGAACACTCGCTCACGGTTGGCGCCGGGGGCCCGATCCTGCTGCAGGACTCCTATCTGATCGAGCAGATGGCGCAGTTCAACCGGGAGCGGATTCCCGAGCGGCAGCCGCATGCGAAAGGCAGCGGTGCCTTCGGTCATTTCGAGGTCACCGCGGATGTCAGCGCCTACACGAAGGCCGCCCTTTTCCAGCCCGGCACCCGGACCGAACTGGTGGCCAGGTTCTCCACCGTCGCCGGCGAGCGCGGCAGCCCCGACACGTGGCGTGACCCGCGCGGCTTCGCGCTGAAGTTCTACACCACCGAGGGCAACTACGACATGGTCGGGAACAACACCCCGGTCTTCTTCGTGAAGGACCCGATGAAGTTCCAGCACTTCATCCGGTCCCAGAAACGCCGCGCGGACAACAATCTCCGCGACCACGACATGCAGTGGGACTTCTGGACCCTCTCGCCCGAGTCCGCGCACCAGGTCACCTGGCTGATGGGGGACCGGGGCATCCCGCGCTCCTGGCGCCACATGAACGGCTACACCTCGCACACGTACATGTGGATCAACGCCCAGGGCGAGCGGTTCTGGGTGAAGTACCACTTCAAGACCGACCAGGGCGTCGAACACTTCACCCAGCACGAGGGTGACCAGATGGCGGCGGCCGACACGGACTACCACACCCGGGATCTCTTCGAGCACATCCGGGACGGCGAGTACCCCAGCTGGACGCTGTACGTGCAGATCATGCCGTACGACGACGCCGCCACTTACCGCTTCAACCCGTTCGACCTCACCAAGGTGTGGCCGCACGGCGACTACCCGCTGGTCGAGGTCGGCAAGATGACCCTGGACCGCAACCCCACGGACAACCACGCCGAGATCGAGCAGGCGGCGTTCCAGCCGAACAACCTGGTCCCGGGCATCGGCCCGAGCCCCGACCGGATGCTGCTCGCGAGGCTGTTCTCCTACTCCGACGCGCACCGGCACCGCATCGGAGGCAACTACCAGCAACTGCCGGTCAACGCCCCGGTCGCGCCCGTGAACACGTACTCCAAAGACGGGGCCATGGCCTACCGCAAGACCACGGACCCGGTCTACGCGCCGAACTCCAAGGGCGGCCCGGCCGCCGACACGGACCGCTACGGCACACCGCCCAGCTGGTACGCGGACGGTGACATCACCCGCGCCGCCTACGTCGACCACGCCGAGGACGACGACTGGGGCCAGGCGGGCACCATGGTGCGCGAGGTCCTCGACGACGCCGCACGCGACCGCCTCGTGGACAACGTCGTGGGGCACCTGCTCAACGACGTGAGCGAACCGGTGCTCCTGCGGGCGTTCGAGTACTGGTCCAACATCGACAAGTCCATCGGCGAGCGCATCCAGCAGGGTGTACGCGCCAAGGCGAGCGAGAAGGACCCGAAGGCCGCCGAGCAGGCCAACCCGGCCCGCAGCAGCATGCAGCACAAGGCCTGACCCACCCGCGCAGGCGTCTGCCGCTGCCCCCGACCGGGGGCAGCGGCAGACGTGCGTTCCAGGCGTTCCAGGTGGGAAGAGCAGCACTTCGGGGAACACGTGCGAGCATGCCCATGGATCACACGCAGGCCCCCGTGCTGGAAGCCCTCGACGCATACCGCAGGGCCGACACGCTGGCCTTCACCCCGCCCGGTCACAAACAGGCCCGCGGCGCCGACCCCGAGACCCGCAGGATCCTGGGGGACGCCGTCTTCTTCGGGGACCTGCTCGCCTCCGGCGGCCTGGACGACCGGCGCCAGCGCGGCCAGTACCTGAAGCGGGCCGAGAGCCTCATGGCCGACGCCGTGCACGCCGAGCACACGTTCTTCACCACCTGCGGCAGCTCGTTGTCGGTCAAGGCGGCGATGCTCTCGGTGGCCGGCCCCGGCGAGCGGCTGCTGATCGGACGCGACGCCCACAAGGCGGTGGTCTCCGCCCTGATCCTGTCCGGGATCAGGCCGGTGTGGGTCGAGCCGCGCTGGGACGCGGAGCGGCACCTGGCCCACCCGCCGTCCCCCGCGGACTTCGAAGCCGCCTTCACTGCTCACCCGGACGCCTCGGGGGCCCTGGTCACCAGCCCGACCCCGTACGGCAGTTGCGCGGATCTCCGCGGTATCGCCGAGGTATGTCACCGCCGTGGCCGCCCACTCGTGGTGGACGAGGCGTGGGGCGCACACCTGCCGTTCCACCCCGACCTCCCGACCTGGGCGATGGACGGGGGAGCAGACGTCTGCGTGACCAGCATCCACAAGATGGGCAGCGGTCTCGAACAAGGGTCGGTCTTCCATCTGCAGGGCGACCTCGTCGCCCCGTCCGTGCTGAAGAACCGGGCCGATCTGTGGGGCACGACCAGCCCCTCGGTCCTCATCTACGCGGGCCTGGACGGCTGGCGGCGCCAGATGGCCCTGCACGGCCATGAACTGCTGACCCATGCCCTGGAGCTCGCGGGCGAAGTCCGCGCGGGCATCGAGGCGATCGACGGAATGCATGTGAACGACCGGGCCGACTTCTGCGGGCCGGGGCTCGCCGACGATCTCGATCCGCTCCCTGTCGTCGTCGACCTCGCCGGGCCCGCGCTGTCCGGGTACCGCGCCGCGGACTGGCTGCGCGCACACCGGGACATCAATGTCCACCTCGCCGACCACCGCCGCATCAACGTCCAGATCACCCATGCGGACAGCCGGGAGACCACCGAGCCGCTGCTGGAGGCGCTGCGGGAGCTCGCCGACGCGGCCCGGGACTGGAACGCGGCGCCGCCGGTCGAGGTCCCGGACCCCGGCGCCCTGCGGATGGAGCAGGCGTGCCTGCCGCGGGACGCGTTCTTCGCCCGCACCGAGGACGTGCCCGTCGAGAAGGCCGCGGGCCGGGTGGCCGCCGAAATGGTGACGCCCTACCCGCCCGGCATCCCCGCCGTCCTGCCGGGCGAACGCCTCACCGAGCCCGTCCTCGCCTACCTGTCCTCCGGCGTCGAGGCGGGGATGAACCTGCCGGACGCGACCGACCCCTCGCTGCGTACGGTGCGGGTGACCGCTGACCGCTGACAGCGAGGGGCCGGGGCAGGGCGGCTGAACCCGCCTACAGCGCGTCCCGTGGGAGCGTCTCGTTCCATGTCCGGGAGAAGACGCGGCGATCGGACTCGTACGCGTCCAAGGTCGCGTTCACCTGGAACGTGGTGGCGTCGCAGCGCAGCGTCGTGCTGGTGCGGACCTCCACGTCCCAGTCGTCGCGCTGGAAGCGCATGGTCCAGGTGGACTCACCCGCGGGCGAGGTGAAGTCGTCGGCGGTGGAGGTGTACCGCTCCACCGCACGGCAGGCCACGTCGAGGTCGATCGCGTCGAAGTGGACGGTGCCGCGGTCCTTCACGATCTCCAGGGTGGAGCCGTAGTCCACCAGGTCACGGGTGACCTCCCAGCGCTCCTCGGGGGGAGTCACGGCCCGGGTGGTGAGGGGGCGCGCGCCCTCCGGCTCCTCGAAGGGAAGCGCCGGCGCCGTGGCGTCGTCGCTCTCCGTGGGACGGACCGGCAGCACCACGCGGGAGGCTTCCTCATGGACCGTCAGGAGCGTGGGGCTCGGCGGCGGCCAGGCGAGCGGCCAGTACGACGTCGACAGGGAGAGCCGGATGCGGTGGCCGGGCGGGAAGGCCTGCGCCACACCGTTGAGGTCGACCACGGCCCGGTACCGCTGTCCCGGCTCCACCGGGGTGGGCTCGTCCGTGCTGTCGCGGCGCGTCAGGTTGAGGATGCCGTACGTGACACGGGTGGCGCGGCCGTCGGGTGCCACGTCGGAGAGCCGGGCGGCGACCATCGCGACGGGCTGGTCCGCGCTCACCTCCAGCTCGACGCGCGGGGTCCCGAGGATCTCCAGGCGCTCCGGGAGCGGCTCCGTCTCGTAGACCAGGGAGCCGCCGTCCTCCTCGCGCTGGTCGTAGGGCAGGTCGGGCGGCGCGTTGTACGAGGCCCACTTTCCGGCGAACTGGCCCACCGACAGCGGCGATTGGATGCTCGGGCTCGACGGCGTCCGGGCCTTCTCGGCCGGGGACGACAGCCGGCCGGAACCGAGCTGATAGGGGGTGTCCTCGATGTGCTCGGACGGCCAGGTCTCACCCACCCAGCGGCCGGGGCGCTCCTCGTACGACGTGGACGGCGGCACGCTCTCCTGCATCCACGCGCGCAGCATCGGGCCGTCCATCGCGCCGTTGTCCGCGCCCTTGAGCCAGTGGTCCCACCAGCGCACGACCTCCTGGAGGTAGCCGATCGCGGGCCCCGGCTCGCCCAGGTGCGGATACTTGTGGGACCACGGGCCGACCAGGCCCTTGCGGGGCACGTCGAGGCGCCCGAGCAGCCGTGCCACCGCGTTCGAGTACCCGTCGGCCCAGCCGCTGGAGGCGAGCACGGGACATTGGACCGCCGTGTAGTCCTCACAGACCGAGGCGTGCCGCCAGTAGTTGTCGCGTCGCTGGTGGCGCAGCCAGTTGAGCACCCACGGTTCGACGGACTCCATCCGTTCGTGCCACATCTCGCGCCACCGGTCGCCGACCGTCGCGGGATCGGGCGGGCAGGTCGAGTAGGCGAACATCGTGCCCGCCTCCCCGAGGTTGTCGGAGAGCAGCGCCCCGCCCATGTAGTGCATGTCGTCGGCGTAGCGGTCGTCCGTGAACGAGGAGATGACGACGGCCTGCAGGCTCGGCGGACGGCGGGCGGCCACCTGCAGGGCGGCGAACGCGCCCCAGGAGATGCCCATCATCCCGGTGCTGCCGTCGCACCAGGGCTGCGCCGCCAGCCACTCGAGCACCTCCTCGGCGTCGGCCTGCTCCCGCTCCAGGTATTCGTCGGTGAGCACGCCCTCGGAGTCGCCCGTGCCCCGCAGGTCGACGCGGACGCACGCGTACCCGTGACCGGCGATGTACGGATGGTGGATCGAGTCGCGGACCGAACTCAGGTCCCGCTTGCGGTAGGGGATGTACTCCAGGACGGCGGGGACGGGAGTGCCGTCGGAGGAGATGGGACGCCAGATGCGGGCCGACAGGTGGATGCCGTCCGACATCGGGATCCTGACGTTGTCCTCTTCCTTCGTGGCGTGCGGGAGGTTCTCGACGTATCGCATGGCTCTCTCAGGAGGAGTGGGCGGTCGGGCTGTCGAAGCTCAGGCGGAGGGCTGCCACACAGTGGTCGTACTTCTCGCGCAGCTCCTCCTCACTGTCACCTCCGGTGAAGATGTGGGCCACTTCATAGCTGTAGCTGTCCTGCTGGCCGACGTCGGAGAGGCGCTGCGCCTCCTCGGGGACGACGTCGATACGGACGCCGGGGATCGACTCGGCGATCTTGGTCACCTCGTCGGCGGACGGGATCTGGCGCACCACACCGTCGGCGAACCAGCGGAAGTACCACTTGGCCGCCAGCGCGTAGGGGCCCTCGCGGTTCGGGAGCGCGGGGTCGTCACCCAGGGCGAGCGCCAGCATGCAGTGGTGGTTGGGCACGCCGTCGACGTACTGGAACAGCTCGGCGTGCGACTGGGAGTGCCGCGGGTTGATCTCCAGGATCGCGATCGAGTCGGTGCGCGGGTTGTAGAAGAACTCGATGCTGAAGGTCGCCTCGTTCATGCCGATGCGGCGCATCACCCGCTCGGAGACGTCCCGCAGCCGCTGCTGCACCGCGGCCGGCAGCGCCGACGGGTACTGGTGGCGCAGGAAGCTCGTGGAGTCCGGGTAGTTGATCGAGTCGAGTACGCCGTAGACGGTGACCTCACCGTCGTGGACGTACCCTTCGACCGCGACCTGGAGCCCTTCGAGCGTCTCCTTGGCCAGACACACCTGAGCGCCGACACCGGCCATCTCCGGCGGGAGTTCGAGCTGGTCCAGGATGTACTCGAAGGGGCGGCCGACCCGCGCGATGCCGTTCCGTATGTTCTCGACGGCCTCGCGGAACTCGGTCATGTCCTTGACGCCGTAGGCCAGTTCGGAGGAGTACGACAGCGCGGGCTTGAGCCACATCGGGAACGAGACGCCTTCCGGCGGCTGCGGATCGTCCGCGTCCAGATCGACCCGTCCGAAATTGGGATGCTCCGAGACGACCTCCGCCTGGACGAGGCGGCTCCAGTACTTGTGCTCGCACTTGACCACCGACTCCAGGCTCGTGGCACGGGTACCGTAGCGCTCGCCGAGTACGGCCACCAGCGTGCTGACGGGGAAGTCCCAGAAGCCGACGATCGCGTCGATCGAACCGTCGAACGCGTCGAGCACCTGGCAGGCACGGTCGATCAGGTCGGGAACGCTGACTTCGCCCTGTTGCAGCTCCTCGATGGACAGGAGGGGGTGGAAGTGCAGGTCCTGAGCGCCTGGGACGGCCTGGACGGCAGGCAGATTGCCCTCGTCAAGACCGAGGACGAACACGTTCTGGCGATGCTGGGTCACGAGCGACTCCTGAAGTAGGGGATGCGGCCCTGGGTACCCCCCGGCGGCACGGGCACACGTCGCGATTTCCTCCTGCGACAGCTCCGATCAGGGCGTTCGACGATGCTCCCGTCATCTCCTGCGGCACCTCATGTCTGCTCGGGCCGAGGTCGGGTACGCGCCGCGGACGCAGCACCGTACGGACACACCCGACACCTGTGGGAGGCGGCTATGGACCTTGCGTTCCTCACTCCGCTCTACGACCGGCCCGGACCGTGGGCCAGCGTCTACGTCGACACACACCGGCACCGCGAGTCCACGACCGAGGAGCGGTCCGTGGAGGCCTTCGAAGTGCGGCGCGCTCTCGCCTCCGCGGGAGCGGACGAGGCGACCTGCCGTGCCGTCCGGACGGCCGTCGACGAGTTGCAGCACACGCGGGAACCGATCGGCCGCGCGCTCTTCGCCACCCGTGGAGAGGTCGTCATGGACGTGCCGCTGAGTACGCCGCCGAACGCCCGGCCGCACTGGGGGCCGCTGCCTCGCACCACCCCCCTGCTCGATCTGGCCGGTGCGGAGCCGGTGTGCCTCGTCGCCTACATCGATCGCAGGGGCGCCGACATCGAGGCGTGCGCCGGCCGGCCGGAACAGCAGGTCCGGCTGAGCGGGGAGAACAGCTGGGAACAGAACGTCGCCGAGCTGGCCTCGGCGCTGGCGAGCTGCCAGGCAGAGACGCGGGCCGACCTTCTGGTGCTCGTCGGCGACGCCCGGGAGTGCGCCGCGGTCCAGGGCCGGCTGCCCAAGACGCTGCAAGCCCAGACCATGAGGGCCCGGCACGGTGCGGGAAGCCCACTGCTGAACGCCGAGTTGGAGCGCGCCCGCGCCGCGTGCGTGGCGTACCGGGCCGAGCAGGACCTCGATCGGTTCGCCGCGGAGCGCGGCCGTCACGAAGCGGCGGCGGCCGGCGTGCCCGCACTCGTCGACGCGGCACGCCAGCACCGCGTCGCCGAGCTGCTGGTGGACGCGGACGGGCCGGACGCGCACCGGGAGGTCTGGGTGGGGGAGGAGCCCGACCAGCTGGCGATGCGGCGCACGGACGTGCTGGCCCTGGGCGCGGACGAGCCGGCCCCGGCCCGGGCCGACGACGCGCTGATGCGGTGCGCGGCGGCCAATGGCGCGGAGGCCTTGTCCGTCGCCGCGGCCGCACCCGGATCGGGACCTTCCGGCGGGCTCGGCGCGCTGCTCCGCTGGACCCAGCCACGCGGGTAAGACCCGTGCCCAGGCCGGGCGTCGCCGGCCTGGGCACCCTGGGCCCTACTTGACCGGCCCTACTTGTCCCGTCGCCCGCCGGGCAGCATCTCCTGCACCTTCGACTTGAACCCCTGCTTCAGTACGTCCACCGTGTCGCTGTCGCCCTTGAGGATCGCGGTGGCCGCCGCCTCGATCTGCTCCAGCGTGGCGTGCGGCGGGATCGGCGGCACCGCCGGGTCCGTGCGGAAGTCGAGCACGAACGGCCGGTCGGAAGCGAGGGCCTGACGCCAGGCGCTCTTCACGTCGCCCGGCTTCTCCACCCGCGCACCGCCGAGCCCCAGGGTGCGGGCGAAGTCCGCGTACGCCACGTCGGGCAGCGCCTGCGAGGGCAGGAACTGTGGCGCCCCGGACATGGCCCGCATCTCCCACGTGACCTGATTGAGGTCCTGGTTGTTCAGTACGGCGACGATGAGCTGCGGGTTCTCCCACTCCTGCCAGTACTTGGCCGCCGTGATCAGCTCGGCCATGCCGTTCATCTGCATCGCCCCGTCGCCGACGAGCGCGATCGCGGGGCGCCCCGGGTGCGCGAACTTCGCCCCGATGACGTACGGGACACCCGGGCCCATCGTGGCGAGCGTCCCCGAGAGCGAGCCGCGCATCGAGCCGCGCAGCCGCAGATGCCGGGCGTACCAGTTCGCGGCGGAGCCGGAGTCCGCGGCGAGGATCACGTCGTCGGGGAGGAGGGCGTCGAGGGTGTGCACGACGTGCTCGGGGTTGATGGGGTCGGCCTCGACGGCGGCACGCCGTTCCATCACCTCCCACCAGCGGGCGGTGTCCTTCTCGATCTTCTTGCGCCACTTCCCGTGCTTCTTCTTCTTCAGGTGCGGCAGCAGCTTGGTCAGGGTGGCGCGGGCGTCCCCGACGAGGTTGAGTTCGAAGGGGTAGCGCAGCCCGATCATGTGCGGGTCGATGTCGATCTGGACCGCGCGTGCCTGGCCGAACTCGGGAAGGAACTGGGCGTACGGGAAGCTGGACCCGATGACCAGGAGGGTGTCGCACTCCTGCATCAGCTCGTACGAGGGGCGGGTGCCGAGCAGGCCGATGGACCCGGTGACGTAGGGAAGGTCGTCGGGCAGCGCGTCCTTGCCGAGGAGCGCCTTGGCGACGCCCGCGCCCAGCACCTCGGCGAGCTGTTCGACCTCCGCGCGGGCTCCGCGGGCGCCTTGGCCGATGAGCACGGCGACCTTCTCGCCCGCGTTGAGGATCTCCGCGGCCTTGAGGAGATCCTCGTCGGCGGGGACGGGCGCGTAGGAGGCCATGCCGAGGCTGGAGGGGACCATCTTGAACTCGTGCGTGGGCGGCGTGTAGTCGAGCTCCTGCACGTCGGCGGGGACGATGATCGCCGTGACGGTGCGGCGCGCGTACGCCGTGCGGAAGGCGCGGTCGATGACGCCCGGGAGCTGTTCGGGGACGGTGACCATCTCGCAGAAGTCGGAGGCCACGTCCTTATAGAGGCTCAGCAGGTCGACCTCCTGCTGGTACGAGCCGCCCATGGCGCTGCGGTTGGTCTGCCCGACGATCGCCACCACGGGCACATGGTCGAGCTTGGCGTCGTACAGGCCGTTGAGGAGATGGATGGCGCCCGGACCCGAAGTGGCGGCGCAGACACCGACCTTGCCGGAGAACTTCGCGTAGCCGACCGCTTCGAACGCGGACATCTCCTCGTGGCGGGACTGGATGAACTCGGGCTTGTTGTCGGCGCGTCCCCACGCGGCGAGAAGACCGTTGATGCCGTCGCCCGCGTAGGCGAAGACATGCTCGACCTCCCATTCGCGCAGGCGCTCGAGGATGTGGTCGGAGACCTTCGTCGTCACGGAGAAGTCCTTTCGTGCTGTTGTGCCGATGCGATACATGCGTCGATGAGATGTAGGGATCCGGGTTACCGGCATTCGGACGCGCATGCCCGCGGGAGCTGTGTCACCGCCAGTGCCGTGCCCCGCAGGCTGCCGAACCACAGCCCTCCGTCGGCGCGATGAGCGCTGGTCGCCATGGTGAAGCCGCGGGGGAGGCGTCGCACGTCATGGACCGTGCGGCCGGCCGGGTCGAGGGCGAGCGCGCGGACCGACCGCCGGGGCCCCGGCAGGGCCCGGGGCGGCAGAGCCGCGAGCGACCGGCGCAGGACCGGCGGGCCCCGGTGCAGCAGATCGACGAGCGGGTCGCGGGGCCCGGCGATCGCCGTCCAGATCAGGCTGTCGTCGCCGAGCGTGAGGTTGTCGGGGAAGCCGGGCAGCGCGTCGGCCAGGACGTCGTGCTGTCCGGCCCGCGCACCGTCGAGCCGGACGCGGACGACGCGGTACGCGCCCGACTCGGCGACCACCGCACAGGACCCGCCCTCGGTGAGGACCACGCCGTTGGCGAACCGGAGCCCGTCGAGGAGGAGGTCCACCGATCCGTCGGGCGCGAGGCGGATCAGCCGGCCGGTGCCGCGATGCTCCAGCAGGTCGCGCTTCCAGTCCCGCAGGCCGTACCGGGCGCTGGAGTCGGTCACGTACACCGTGCCGTCCCCGGCCTCCGCCACATTGCTGCACAGGCCCAGGGGAACTCCCTGCGCAGCGGTGAGCAGGACGCGCACCGCACGCGTGGTCAGATCGACGGACAGCAACCCGCGTTCGGCGTCGCACACGAGCAGGGTGCCGTCGGCCCGCATCGTCATGCCCAGCGGGCGTCCACCCGTGCGGGCCACTTCGCGCACACGATGAGTGGCGGGATCGACGTTCAGGATGCGGCCGTCCGCCACCCCGGTCAGCAGCCCGCCGCTGCCGTCACCGGTGACGTGTTCGGGACCCTCGCCGCCCAGTGGCACCAGCCGCACAGGGACGGGCTGTGCCCTGTCGCGCGTCATCGGCGTCCCCCTTCGATGGCCTCGCGGACCTGGTCCCAGCACAAGCAGGTGGTGAAGGCGGCCGCCGTCAGGAACGGCATCACGGGCGTGCCGCGTCTTGCAGCCGCGGAAGGATCTCGGCGCGGTAGAAGTCGAAGAAACCCTGCTGGTCGGGGCCGATCTGGTTGACGTAGACCTCGTCGAAGCCTGCGTCGGCGAACTCCCGCACCGCACCCAGGTGCGCGTCCCTGTCGTCGCCGCAGACGACGGCGTCGGCCACCATCTCCTCGGTGACGAGGCCGGAGGCCTGCTCGAAGTGGGCGGGCGTCGGCAGGACCTGCGGGAGCTCGCCGGGGAGCTGCTCGTTGGGCCACAGCCGGTGCACGGTTTTCACGGCCTGCGCCCGGTCGGCGCTCCAGCAGACCTTCAGGCCGCCGATCACCGGGTTCTGCCCGCCGCCCGCCCGGCGGAACTGGCCCACCAGCTCCGCGTCCGGGCTCATCGTCACGAAGCCGTCGCCGATCCGCCCGGCCAGCGCTGCGGCCTGCGGGCCGAACCCGGACACGTAGAGCGGGGGCGGGTTGTCGGGCAGGGTGTAGAGCCGCGCGTTCTGCACCGTGTAATGCGCCCCGCGGTGGGTGACCTGTTCGCCGGTGAACAGCCGGCGCATCACGTGCACCGCTTCCTCCAGCATCTCCATGCGCCGGGGGGCCTCGGGCCAGGCGTCCCCCAGGATGTGTTCGTTGAGGGCCTCGCCGGTGCCGATCCCGAACCGGAAGCGTCCCTCGGTGAGTACGGCCGCCGTGGCCGCGGCCTGCGCGTTGACCGCGGGGTGCATCCGCACGGTGGGACAGGTGACCAGCGTCGTCACGGGCAGCGACGTGACCTGCGACAGGGCTCCGATCATCGACCAGACGAAAGAGCTCTGGCCCTGCTCGTCGTTCCACGGGTGGAAGTGGTCGGAGATCGCCAGCGCCTGGAACCCTGCCTGCTCGGCGGCCCGGGCCTGGGAGAGCAGCTCCGCCGGAGTGAACTCCTCGGATGAGAGAAAGTAGCCGTACGTCGTCATGCGTCGCCTTCCAGGAACTGATCCCGCGGTATCGGATCTCGCGGGGCGGCGAGTACCCGCCAGGCGCTGCGCGGAACGGGTGAAACGGCACAGATGTGTCGGGCACCGCGAGCGCGGAATCGCGCGCGACAGCAGGTCCGGGCACCTGTCCGAGGTCGGAGAGGATGCCCGGGACCTCCTCCTGGGTACCCGCTCCGCGGAGGCGCCGCCAGGTGAGAGAACGCTGCGCGGGGGCATGCTCGGGCGTAGCGAGGCATGCATGGTGACGTTCAGCGTCGACGACCGGCGACCAGTGACCGGCGAGCCGCCCGACGGCGATTCAGGAGGATGAGAAGTGCCGCGTACGCGAGCAGCGGAAGCTCGGACCAGGCACCCCCGGCACCAGCGGCGGGGAGAGGCCCGGCTGCCCGCCGTGATCGCGACCCTCGCCGCGATCGCGCTGTACCTCTTCCTCCCGCAGCAACTGCTGATCGCCCCGCGCTACGTGCTGCCCGCTCTGGAAGTCGTTCTCCTGGTGCCGCTCGTTGCGATCAATCCGAGGCGCCTGACCCGGCAGACCAAGACCTTCCGCGTCCTGTCGCTCACCCTGGTGGCGGTCATCGCCGCGAGCAACCTCGTGGCGCTCGGCATGCTGATCCATGAGCTGGTGTGGGCCGGGGTGCAGGATGGCAGGGCGCTGTTGGTGGCCGCGCTGCAGGTGTGGCTCACCAACATCATCGTTTTCGGCCTGGCCTACTGGGAGTTGGATCGTGGCGGCCCGGTCAGCCGTACCCAAGTGCCCCGCTCGGCGCTGCCCCTGGCGGACTTCCGCTTCTCGCAGGACGAGAACGACGACGCCGTCCAGGAAGTCGCCGAGGGCGCCAGCGGCTCGTCCGACTGGGTGCCCACGCTGGTGGACTACCTCTACATGTCGGTCACCAACTCCACGGCCTTCAGTCCCACGGACACCATGCCCCTGTCCACGCGCGCCAAGGCTCTGATGAGCGTGCAGAGTGTGTCCGCCCTCCTCACATCCCTTCTCGTCATCGCCCGCGCGGTCAGCGTCCTGCACTGAGTCCCGCATCCAGTCCCGCATCCAGTCCCGCACGGGACCGCTCGCCGCGGTCTCCGTGCTCTGCGCCGCCCTCCGTATGCGCCGCACACGTCCCGCGCGTAGCGTGATGAGTGGGCCGTTGTTTACCGGTTGAGTTGTTTGTCCCTACGGACGACGGGCAGTCGGAAGTGAGTGCTTGGGATCACAGGCGCGTCTGCGGGGAGCGGTATACCCGGATGCGGTCTGGCTGCTTCTCGCGTTTTGCTTTCAAGCGTTGAGGAGCGAGTTCTCGATGGCCACTCACCACCCGCACGACGATGCCCCCGACACCGAGCAGACGTTTGTGCACATGGCCGAAAGCCCCGCAGGGCCGGAACACGAGCTGCTGGTCGAAGAGTTGGTCGAGGCGTGGCTGCCGATGTCGAACCGCCTGGCCAGGCGGTTCCGCAACAAGGGCGAGAACATGCAGGACCTGGAGCAGGTCGCGGCCATGGGCCTGGTGAAGGCCGTCGAGCGGTACGACGTCGAGCGCGGCGCCTTCGAGCCCTATGCGGTCCCCACGATCACCGGAGAACTGCGCAGGCACTTCCGTGACCACACCTGGGACGTGCGGGTGCCCCGCCGCGTCCAGGACCTGCGCAACAAGGTCCGCGTCGCGCGCCGTGACCTCATGAACGGGCCCGGCGGCGACGGTGAACCCACCATCGTCGACCTTGCCGAGCACACCGGGCTCACCTGCGACGAGGTGCGCGACGGGATGGAGGCGCTGGAGAGCTACAGCGCGCTGTCCCTGGACGCCGAGACGGGCGCCGCGGACGACGGATTCAGCCTCGCCGACACCCTCGGTACGTCCGAGTCCGGCTACGACCTCGTCGCCGACCGGGAAGCCGCCAAGGTCGGGCTCAAATACCTGCCTGAACGCGAGCGCCGCATCCTCTACCTCCGCTACTTCGAGGACATGACCCAGGCGCGCATCGCCGAGGTCATCGGCATCTCGCAGATGCACGTCTCGCGCCTCATCACCCGCAGCTGCGCGGCGGTCCGTGACCACGCCGCCCAGCCCGCCGGACAGGGGCGGGCCGCCTGACCACGCAGAGGAGGCGTCGTGAGCCAGAAGGACGGCCAGATGGACGGCCGGGAGGACGGCCAGAAGGACGGACTGCGGACCTACCGCGGGAAGCGTCACTTCGACAGGACCGGTGAGCCGAGCGGCGAGCACGCGGCAGAAGCAGAAGCAGAGGCAGAAGCAGGTGCCGCGCCGTCAGCGTCCGACGACCCCCTGTTCGTGGTGCAGATCCACGACGCCAGCACGATGCACTTCGACTTCCGCCTCGAGGTCGACGGCGTACTCAAGTCCTGGTCGGTGCCGAAGGGCCCGTCCACCGACCCGCACGACAAGCGGCTCGCCATCCCCACCGAGGACCACCCCATGACGTACCGGGATTTCGAGGGGGTGATCCCGCGGGGCGAGTACGGCGGCGGAACGGTGATCGTCTGGGACCGGGGCACGTACCGGTCGACCAGCCACGACAAGAGGAACCGTTCGGTGCCGTTCGGGGAGGCCCTGGAGAAGGGGCACGTCACGTTCGAGCTCCACGGCGAGAAGCTGCGCGGACAGTACGCGCTCACCCGGTTCCACAGCCGCGAGGAGAAGAGCGGTGGCTCGGCGGGGAAACCGACCTGGCTCCTCGTGAGAACCGGGTCCGCGTCCCGGGCAGGGCGCGGCTCGGGACGCGGCACCCCCGACCCGCGGCGGGCCCGCTCGGTCCGCAGCGGCCGCACGCTGCGTCAGGTCGCCCAGGCGCCCGACGCGCCGACCTGGGAGTCGGACGGCGGTGGGCAGAAATGACCGGCCTGCTGGAAACGTTGCCGCCCGACCTTGACGGACGTACACGTGCCGCGGCGCCGGGCGTCGAACTTGCCGCGTCCCCGATGCTGGCGACGCTCAGCGACCGCCGTGACTTCCCCGCGGGCTGGGTCTTCGAGCGGAAGCTGGACGGCATCCGGGTGCTCGCGGTGCGGGAGAACGGTGACGTCACGCTCCGGTCGCGGTCGGGACGCCGGCTCGACGCCACCTATCCGGAGATCGTCGACGCGCTCGCCGCGCAGGACTGCGCGGACTTCACCGTCGACGGCGAGATCGTCGCCTACGCGCACGGGCGGACGGATTTCGGCCGACTTCAGCAGCGCATGGGACTCACCCGGCGCGCCGATGTCGAGGCGAGCAAGGTCGCCGTCACGTACTACGTTTTCGATCTGCTGCGGCTGGACGGCGCCGACGTGCGGCGGTTGCCGCTGCGCAACCGCAAGTCCCTGCTGCGACGCGCGATGACGTTCCGGGCGCCGCTGCGGTTCACCGCCCACCGCAACGAGGGCGGCCCCGAACTCCTCGCGGACGCGTGTCGGCGCGGGTGGGAGGGACTCATCGCCAAGCGGGCCGACAGCACGTACCGGACGCGCCGCTCGGACGACTGGCTCAAGCTGAAGTGCACGCAGGGCCAGGAGTTCGTGGTGGGCGGCTTCACCGAGCCCGCGGGCAGCCGCGAGGGGCTCGGTGCCCTCCTCGTCGGCTACTACGAGGACGGGCTGCTGCGCTACGCGGGCAAGGTCGGTACCGGGTTCGACCGGCGGACCCTGCTCGCTCTGCGGGAGAAGCTCGACGGGCTCCACGTGGCCGCGTCGCCGTTCGCGGGCCGGGTCGTACAGAGCGGCGCGCACTGGGCGCGGCCGCGCCTCGTGGCGCAGATCGATTTCTCGGAGTGGACGCGCGACGGCATGCTGCGCCATCCCCGCTATCAGGGACTACGGGACGACAAGAAGCCGACCGACGTCGTCAGGGAGCAAGCGAAGTCATGACCGACAACAGGGCAAGCAACAAGAACGTGATGCGGGAACTCCTCCGCGGACACGGGCAGACCTATGCCGCCGAGGCAGGAATCCACCTCAAGAACACCCCTCAGCCGCTGTACCGGACCCTGGTTCTCGCGGGTCTGCTCAGCGCCCGGATCCGGGCCTCCGTCGCGGTGGCGACGGCGCGAGCGCTGTACGACGCGGGCCTGCGCGATCCACGGCGCATGGTCGACGCGACGTGGCAGCAGCGCGTCGACGCGCTGGGGGAGGGCGGATACCGACGCTACGACGAGCGGACCGCCACCCAGCTCGGCGACGGCGCCCAGCTGCTGCTCGACGAGTGGGGCGGCGATCTGCGGGCGGTGCGCGAGCAGGCGGACGGCGACGTCGACACGGTGCGCGCGCTGCTGCGCCGGACACCCGGCCTCGGCCCGACCGGAGCGGACATCTTCCTGCGCGAGGTGCAGGACGTCTGGCCCGAGTACGCGCCCTATCTGGACGCGAAGACGATTCAGGGCGCCGAACGACTGGGACTGCCCAAGGACCCGGCCGCGCTGATCGGCCTCGCGGGCGACGCGCCGCGCGGCGAGGTGGCGGCGGCGCTGGTCCGGGCCGCCCTGGACAAGCAGGTGGTCGAGGACTGCCTGGCGCGGGCCGCCTGAGAGCTCGTCTCCGAACGGCGGCCCCGCGCGTCGGCATGGGGCCTCAGGGGCGGGGGTGCCCCTGCTCGGGGTCGTCGTCCGGGGTCTGCCAGGTGGTGCCGCGCTGGGCCTCGGCGCGGACCGGCTGCTCACCGGGGGCGGGAGTGGTCGCCTGGGTGCGGCGGGCCGTGCGCCGCCGTCCGAAGACGACCATGGCGATGAGGCCGAGGACCACGACGATGCCGACGACAACGAAGATCAGCGAGGAGCCGCCCGCGGCGGCCAGTACGTAATGGCTGTGAGTGTGCATGTCCGGTCGTGTACCCGCTTGACGCCGAACCTCCCAGATCAGCGGGACAAGACTGGCGCAAGGGTGACCGAGGTCACTGGCAGGCGGGGGCCGATCTTGGAATGCGCGTGTCCGCGGCGCTGCTGCATCCTTGAGGGCTTGCCCCTCCATGAGGCGCCGCCGGGCAACGGGGCCCGGCCCCCTGCTCACGGACCGCTGTCTTCGAAAGGTCTCCTGCACCATGCCGCTGGCCCTACTGGCCCTGGCTGTTGTCGCGTTCGGCATCGGCACGACCGAGTTCGCCACGATGGGGCTGCTGCCCCAGATCGCCGACGGCATCAATGTCTCCGTGCCGCACGCCGGAAATCTCGTCTCGGCCTACGCTCTCGGTGTCGTCGTCGGCGCCCCCGTACTGACCGGCATCGGCGCCCGCGTCCCGCACAAGCGACTTCTGCTGCTCCTCTCCGGTCTGTTCGTGGTCGGCAACATCGCCTCCGCGCTCGCTCCCAACTTCGGTCTGCTCTTCGCCGCGCGCTTCCTGGCGGGCCTGCCGCACGGAGCGCTGTTCGGCGTGGGCGCCGTCGTCGCCTCCCGGCTGGTCGCCCCCGAACGGGCCGCACGCGCCGTATCGAAGATGTTCCTCGGGCTCACCGTCGCGAACATCGTCGGCGTGCCGGCGAGCACGGCCCTCGGGCAGCACCTGGGCTGGCGGTCCGCCTACTGGGCGGTCGCCGTCATCGGGGTCGTCGCTCTTGCCGCGCTGGCCTTCTTCGTGCCGCACCAGCCCCGCGGCAAGCAGTCCGGAATCCGGCACGAGCTGCGGGCGATGGGCAACAAGCAGGTGGTGATCGGCCTGGCCACGGCGGTCGTCGGTTTCGGCGGATTCTTCGCCGTCTACAGCTACCTCGTGCCCATGCTGACGCACGTGACGGGCATCTCCGACACCTCGACCACGCTGGTCCTCGCGCTCTACGGCGTCGGCATGACGCTCGGCACGCTGATCGCGGGCCCGCTCACGGACCGCGCCCTGCGGCCGACGCTGTACGCGGGGATGGCGCTGCTCGCCGTGGCGCTGGTGACGTTCTACTTCACCGTCCACAGCACCGTGCCCGCGCTGATCACGATCACTTTCATCGGGGCGATGGGCTCCCTCATCACCACACCCGTCCAGATGCTGCTCATGGCCAAGGCGGAGAAGGCCCCGACCATGGCGGCGGCCTCCAACCACTCCGCCTTCAACCTGGCCAACGCCGGTGGCGCCTGGCTCGGCGGCCTGGCCATTTCGGCGGGCTGGGGCTGGGCCTCTCCCAACCTCGTCGGCGCGGCACTCGCCGTGGCCGGACTCGGCCTCGCCTTCACGGGGGGCTTCATGGACCGGGGCACCCGCCGCTCCGAGGTGATCACCTCCTCGAATTCGGACCACACCCGCAGTACGGATCAGGTCGGCTCGGCGCCCTGAGCACCCGACAGCCCGTGTGTGGAACTTTGCACGGGTGTTCCCTTTCCGCGCAGCCTCATGTTTCTTTGTGTTCGGGTGTGTTGGCGCCTGTCTGCTTGTCTCTCTGTCTGCCTGTCTGTCGATGCACCCGAAACGCTCAACAGCTCTGTGTGCACTGTTCGTTCCTCGACGGAAAGTGAGAATCATGAGCGCGGACATACGTCGTCGCAGCGTCCTGGCGGCGGCGGGCCTGGCAAGCGCGGCGGCCCCACTCGTCCTCTCCACACCGGCCTCGGCATCGGCTTCTTTACGGGAGACGCAGCCCGCCGCCGAAAGCGCCACGAACACACTCGAGGCAGAGGACGGCTACGAACTCTGGCTGCGCTACCGCCCGGTGGAGGACGCCCACCAACTCAAGCGGTATCGGGCCGCTTTGAGTTCCCTGGTGTGGCAAGGGGGCGGCGCCGTCCAGAGATCCGCGGTCGCGGAACTGGTCCGCGGCCTGGAGGGACTGCTGGGAACACGGCCGGCACCCCGCTCCACCGCCCCGTCCGGTGCGGCCCTGATCGTGGGAACCCCGGCCGGCTCCGCGCTGATCCGCTCGCTCGTACCGGCCGCCGATCTCAGCGAGCTGGGCGACGAGGGCTACATCATCCGGCAGATCACGAAGCACGGCAGAACCAGCACCGTCATCGCGGCGCAAGCCGACCGCGGCGTGCTGTACGGCGCCTTCCACCTGCTGCGCCTCGTGCAGACCCGTCGACCGGTCGACGGCGTGGACATCACCGAGTCACCGGCCGCGCAGCTGCGGGTGGCCGACCACTGGGACAACGAGAACGGATCGATCGAACGCGGCTACGCGGGCCGGTCGTTCTTCCACTGGGACCGCCTCCCCGAGCTGGACGAGCGGTACACGGACTGGGCGCGGGCGCTGGCCTCGCTCGGCCTCAACGCCGCCGTGATCAACAACGTCAACACCAGCTCCGACTACCTGAGCACACCGTTCCTCGGCAAACTCGCCGCACTGGCAGGTGTGTTGCGTTCCTACGGGATCGCGCTCCACGTCACCGCGAACTTCGCCGCCCCCATCGACCTGGGCGGACTCGACACCGCCGACCCCTTCGATACGGACGTACAGGCGTGGTGGGAGAAGAAGGCGGCGGAGATCTACCGCACGATCCCGGACTTCGGCGGTTTCCTCGTGAAGGCCAACTCCGAGGGCCGTCCGGGGCCACTGGACTACGGCCGCACCCACGCCGACGGCGCGAACCTGCTCGCCGGTGCGCTGAAACCGCACGGCGGTGTCGTGATGTGGCGGGCCTTCGTCCACGACAGTGACAAGGAGTGGGACCGCCAGGGCTACCGCGACTTCGTGCCGCTGGACGGGAAGTTCGCGGACAACGCGGTGCTGCAGATCAAGAACGGGCCCATCGACTTCCAGGTCCGCGAGCCGGCCCACCCCCTGTTCGGGTCCCTTCCGCACACGAACTCGATGATCGAGCTGCAGGTGACACAGGAGTACACCGGGCACGCCACCCACCTGTGCTATCTCGTTCCGCAGTGGAAGGAGGTGCTGGACTTCGACACGCTCAAGGCCGGTGAGAACAGCACCGTGGCACGGGTCGTCACCGGTCGCGTCCACTCCTACACCCACCACGGGTTCGCGGGAGTGATGAACTTCGGCGACGCCAGGAACTGGACCGGCTCCCACCTCGCCGCCGCCAACACCCACGGCTACGGCCGACTCGCGTGGAACCCCGACCTGTCCGCGCAGGAGCTGGCCGCCGAGTGGACCCGGATGACCTTCGGCAACGACTCCGAAGTCGTCGACACCGTGCGGGACCTCCTCCTGAACTCCTGGCGCACCTACGAGGACTACACGTCGCCCCTCGGCGTGGGATACCTGACGCATCCGCCGGACGGCTCGGTGACCGGCCACTTCGACGCCAGTCCGACCACCACGACCCAGTTCCACCGCTCGGACGGCACGGGCATCGGCTACGACCGGACCGCCGCCACCGGTGACGGCTACACCGAGCTGTACGCACCCGCGATCCGCGACGCCTACGAGTCGCTGGTGGACTGCCCCGAGGAACTGCTGCTCTTCCTCCACCACGTGCCCTACACCCACCGCCTCGACGACGGTACGACCGTCATCCAGCACGTCTACGACACCCACTTCTCCGGCGCGGAGCGCGTCGGGCAGATGCGCGAAGCCTGGAAAGCACTGCACGGCCGCGTCGATCGCCGGCGCTCGAAAGACGTCGACGAGGTGTTCGGCGAGCAGATCGACGCGGCGACCCAGTGGCGGGACACCCTGGCCGCCTACTGGTTCGGCCTGAGCCGCATCCGGGACGAACACCGCGACTGGATCCAGGCAGCGATCCACCCGGTCGACTCCGTGCTGTTCGCCGGTGAACCCAACACCGTGCCGGTGGAGGTCGCCAACGCGACCGGCTCGGGGCTGCGCACGGTGACCTCGATCGAGGTGCCCGAGGGCTGGCGCTCCGAGTCGGCCACCGTCTATGTCGCGTCGCGGGAGGCGGCGACGGCAGCGGTGACGGTCGTCCCGCCGGCGTCCCCCGCCCTCGCCCGCATCTACGCCCGACCGGCATCGGGCGAGGTGCCCGTCCTCGGCTCCTCCCGCCTCGGCATGGTGCAGGCCGTGGTCACCCCGCCCGCCGCCCGGTGCGTGCACGCCCTGGACGCCGGTACACCCTCCTCCGCGCTCCTCCAGGGCTATACGCGTCTCTCGCCCGCCGACAAGTGGAGCGACGGGGCTGAGTTCGGCTGGGTCGGCACCGCGCCGGAGGCATCCGACACCGGGCTGCTCGACGTCCTGCGACGCGATTACGTCCGTTCCGCCGCGCCGACCGTACTGCGGCTGAAGGTGCCGGCCGGACGGCACACGGCCCACCTCCTCACCGGCGACCCGAACACGTTCAACAGGACACTGATCATCAGCGTGGACGGAGTCGAACGGGCCCGGAGCGAGCAGCTCGACGGCAGGGACTTCCGCTGGCTCCGCGTGCCCCTCGACGGCGGTGCGTCAGGAAAGGACATCGACCTGGAACTCTCCGCGAAGGAGGGCGAGACCTGGCATCTCGGCGCCTGCGTGGTCGTCGCGGACTGAAAGGGCTCGTGGGGCCGCGCGTCCGGCGCGTTCGCCGAAAGACGCGCGGCCCCACAGATCACCTCTGGGCGACGTACGAGACCAGGCCGATGGCCGCGCCGACCCCGCCCGCGCACACGCCGAGACAGCGCGCCTTCAGCCGGGCATAGCGCTGCTCGTACTCCTCGCGCAGCTCACGGGCGCGGGCCGTGAGCTGCGCGAGCGCGCCTTTGTGGAAGGCGAGGCGCTCCTCGGTGAAGACGCGCTCGATCTCCTCCCGCTGCGCCGTGGTGAGCCATTCGAGCTGCTGGGTGAAGTCCTCGGCCTGCGTGCGCGTCGCGGCCACCTTCGAGGTCCACAGCAGATAGCCCTCCACCTGCCGGATGCCGGACTCGACGTCCTGCTCCGGGCTCATGAGGACGCGGCCTCGTGCGTGTTCTGCCGCTGGTCGAGGGCGGCGACGCCCGGGTGGTGCAGGTCGAACGCGGGGGACTCGGAACGGATGCGAGGCAGGGTGACGAAGTTGTGCCTGGGCGGCGGGCAGGACGTCGCCCATTCCAGCGAACGGCCGTAGCCCCACGGGTCGTCGACCTCGATCTTCTTGCCGTACTTGGCGGTCTTCCAGACGTTGTAGAGGAACGGCAGGAGCGAGAGACCGAGCAGGAAGGACGAGATGGAGGAGATCGTGTTGAGGGCGGTGAACCCGTCGGCCGCGAGGTAGTCCGCGTACCGGCGGGGCATGCCCTCGACGCCCAGCCAGTGCTGCACCAGGAACGTGCCGTGGAAGCCCACGAACAGCGTCCAGAACGTGATCTTGCCGAGGCGCTCGTCGAGCATCTTGCCGGTGAACTTGGGCCACCAGAAGTGGAATCCGGCGAACATCGCGAAGACGACGGTGCCGAACACCACGTAGTGGAAGTGCGCCACCACGAAGTACGAGTCCGAGATGTGGAAGTCCAGCGGCGGGGCCGCCAGGATGACGCCGGTCAGACCACCGAAGAGGAAGGTGACGAGGAAGCCCACGGACCAGAGCATCGGTGTCTCGAAGGACACCGAGCCCTTCCACATCGTGCCGATCCAGTTGAAGAACTTCACGCCTGTGGGCACGGCGATCAGGAACGTCATGAACGAGAAGAAGGGCAGCAGCACCCCGCCGGTCACGTACATGTGGTGCGCCCACACGGTCACCGACAGGCCGGCGATGGCGATGGTGGCGCCCACCAGACCGGAGTATCCGAAGATCGGCTTGCGGCTGAAGACCGGGATGACCTCGGACACGATGCCGAAGAACGGCAGCGCGATGATGTACACCTCGGGATGGCCGAAGAACCAGAACAGGTGCTGCCAGAGCAGGACTCCACCGTTCGCGGGGTCGAAGACGTGCGCGCCGAACTTACGGTCCGCTTCCAGGGCCAGCAGCGCGGCGGCGAGGACCGGGAAGGCGAGCAGTACCAGGACGGCGGTCAGCAGCACGTTCCAGGTGAAGATCGGCATGCGGAACATGGTCATGCCCGGTGCGCGCATGCAGATGATGGTGGTGATGAAGTTGACCGAACCCAGGATCGTGCCGAACCCCTGGAACGCGAGACCCATGATCCACATGTCGCCGCCGATGCCCGGGGAGTGCACCGTGTCGGTCAGCGGACTGTAGGCGAACCAGCCGAAGTCCGCGGCTCCCTGAGGGGTGAGGAAACCGCCGATCACGATGAGCGAGCCGAACAGGAACATCCAGTAGGCGAACATGTTCAGCCGCGGGAACGCGACGTCGGGGGCGCCGATCTGCAGCGGCATGATCCAGTTGGTGAAGCCGATGAAGAGCGGCGTGGCGAACATCAGCAGCATGACGGTGCCGTGCATGGTGAACGCCTGATTGAACTGCTCGTTCGAGATCAACTGTGTGCCGGGGCGGGCCAGCTCCGCGCGCATGAAGAGCGCCATCACCCCGCCGATGAGGAAGAACGCGAACGATGTCGACAAATACATCGTCCCGATCGTCTTGTGGTCGGTGGTGCTGAGCCACTTCACCACGATCGCACCGGGGCGGCGCGCGTGCGCACCCTCCGAATCGGCTGCGTCGGGCGGGGCCTCAGCGCTCTCCAAGGACGTCATCAGGTGGGGCTCTCTTCGTCGGAGCTGTCGGGGATACGACCACGACTAGTCCACCGCCCCCGAAGAACCCGGGATACGCGCCTCCGTGCGGACGCGGTTCCCCCAAATGCAGCAGTCGGCCGTTCGCACCGCACGCGCCTCAACACTCGCCCCGCCAGGACCAGTTCGGGGCCCGCCACGTGCCCCGTGACGGTCAGCCGGCCACGGCCACCGCGAGGCCGGTCAGGATCAGCGCGCACGCCATCCCGATCATCGCGTAGCGGAACGATCCGGCAGTCCGCCGACACGTTTCCGCCTCGTCGAGGCAACAGCCGCACAGGCCGTGGTGGATGGCCGGGGCCTCGAGCCAGTAGGCGCCGGTGGGCCGGGCGGCTGCCAGGGGAGTGGTGTCGTCGGTCTCCATGTACCGAGCAACGAGAGACGCGCGCGCCGCGCCACGGGCCGGTCAATGCCCAAGGACCACGTCCACGCATCCGGCTCGAATCGGGCCACAACAGGTTTAGGGCCCCGAACACGAGCACACGGGTTCGCGCACCCGGCAGGCAGCCGGCCGGCCCCGGCGAGCAGGCGCTTCGCATCCACTCGGCGGAACATGGGACGGAGAAGTGCGCCGAGTAGACGGGAGTGCCGCAGGTGGGTGGTGGGCGCGAGCACGGCAGTTCTGAGGAGTACGCCGCCGAGGTGCGCCAGGTCGAGGCCCTCAATCGGCTGGAGGGGCCGACGGAAGGCGGGGCCGGTGATGCGTCGGCGCGGGTGCGCCACCGTGGAGCCGACCTGCTCGTGACAGGCCACGCCCTGGCGCGCGCGGACTCGCTGGGGGAGGCGCTGGCCCTGATCGCCCAGCTGGCCGACACCACCCTGCCGCTGTGCGGTCAGGCGGTCTTCCGGGCAGACCGTGAACTTCTGCACTGCGTGGGCCAATTCGGTTTCCGCAGCTGTGAGGACAATGCCTTCCGGGTGCCGCTGGGAAGCGACTACCCGGGCGCACAGGTGGCGCAGACCGGGCACCCGGTGTTCCTGGAGTCCCCCCAGGAGTTCCACGCTCGTTTCCCCGCCACCCGGCAGCTCGCCGACCGCGAGGGGCACCAGGCCTGGGCCTTCCTGCCGCTGATGACCTACGGCCAGCTCACGGGCGTATGGATGGCCGCTTTCGACACTCCGGTCGACATGACCGACAGCGTGCGCGCCCTCCTGATGACCATCGCCCGCCTGCTCGGCCAGAGCATCGAGCAGACCTACACCGGCGAGGCCGACCGCGCGCTCTCGCGGAGCCTGCGCAGCAGCATGGGCCGGACCGGCCCCGGCGTCGACGGGCTCACCACCACCGCCCGGTACCTCCCCACCGGCGGAGGGCTCATGGTGGGCGGCGACTGGTTCGACTGCCTCGCCCTGCCCAACGGGCGCCTCGGTCTGGTCATCGGCGACGTGCAGGGCCACGACATGCAGGCCGCGGGGTTGATGTCCCAGTTGCGCACGGCCATCCACGCCTACGCGGCCGAGGGCCACGGCCCCGACGCCGTCCTGGTCCGCGCCTCGCACTTCCTGGCGGCGCTGGACGAGGACCGCTTCGCCACCTGCATCTACCTGGAGGCCGACCCCGCCTCCGGCATCCTGCGCATCGCCCGGGCCGGGCACCCCCACCCGGTGCTGCGCCTCCCGGACGGAACCTGCGTGCTCAAGCACCTGCGCGGCGGCCTGCCCCTGGGCCTCGACCTCGCGGAGGACAACTACCCGGTCAACGTCCTCACCCTGCGCGAGAACGAGATCCTCATGCTCTGCACCGACGGCCTGATCGAGTCCGGCGGCCACGACATGTACTCCGGCTGGCTGCGCGTACGCAATGCGCTGTCGCCCGGCGGCCCCGAGGACCTGGACGGCCTGGCGGACCGGCTGCTGAGCGCGGTCGTGGCCCCCCAGGCCCCGCCGACGCGGGACCGGCCCGCCTCCGTCACGGAGGACGACATCGCACTGCTCCTGCTGCGCCGTGATCCCTCCGCGACCCACGCGGACCTCCCCGGACGGCACCTGCACCTCACCCTCGAACAGGATCAGGCGCAGGCCCTGCGCGACGCGCGGACCGAATTCCAGGGACTGCTCCACGACTGGGCACGCCCGGAGCAGATCGACACAGCGGTCCTGCTCGCCTCCGAACTCCTCGGCAACGTCCTGGTCCACACCGAACACGCCGCTGTTCTGCGCGCCGGTATCAGCGGCACGCCCGGTCGGCGGCGGCTGCGCGTGGAGGTCACCGACCGCAGCGACGACGTCCCGCACCGGCGCGCCCCGGGCGAACTCTCCTCCTCCGGGCGCGGCCTTGTCCTCCTCGACCTGTTGGCCCACCAGTGGAACGTCCGCCCCGAACCGGAGGGCAAGACGGTGTGGTTCGAACTCGACGAGGACGGCCCGGAAGAGCCATGACGAAAAAGGAGCCCGGCGGCTGCCGGGCTCCTTCATTTCGTAGCGGGGACAGGATTTGAACCTGCGACCTCTGGGTTATGAGCCCAGCGAGCTACCGAGCTGCTCCACCCCGCGTCGGTAGTCCCCACTCTACACAGATTCACGGGTGGGTTGAGACCACCCCCCCCGCAGACCTGCCAGGTAGCGGTGTGGACAGGAACTGAGACAGCGTCACTGCCCCTGCACCGCAGGTGCCTTGCGTCGGGCGGAGCCTGGATCAATCGACTCCGCCCCCAGCAACTACCGCTACAGGCACGGGAGTTGCATGGTGTGGGTCAGGCCTGGCGCTTCAAGGACAGAGTGGCCTGGGTGGAGGCGGTGGGGAACAGGTGGGGATCGGGGCTGATGCCGAGGCTGGCGGTGATGACGGCGTCGGTGTCGGCCGCGGCGGCGGGTCCGGCGTTGCGCGCCGCGGAGACGGTCGTCCTGTGGAGCTTGTTGTCGCAGACGGGGGTGGCGGTGGCGGAGTAGATGCCGCCGTCGGAGGTGTCGGCGAGAGCGATGCCGAGGGTGTCCGTGCCCATGAGCGGGTCGCATCGGTAGCGGACGGTTACGTCGACGCGGTCGCTCGTGGTGGTCGCTCCGACGATGTCGAGCCGGTCGTCGGCCGAGGCGGTTCCGGTCGCCAGAGTGGCGGCGACCGTGGTCAGGGCGAGGAGCGCCAGGATGTGGGCGGCGCCTCTGCGGGTGCGGGACATGAATCCTCCGGCAGGTGAGGGGTGGGGCTCCGGGCCGGTGGGCCGGGGGCGGTTCGAGTCTGTGTCGACTGCCGGGGCCGCGCAAAGGGATGCCGTGACGAGCGCGATGTGCGGCAGAAGCCGCCGTGCGGGGGAATTCCGCTGATCGTACCGGGGGCGTCTCTACGTGCGTCTGCGCTGCTCAGCGGGGTGTTGGGGAGGAGTGCCTTCGCATCACCACTACGGACAGTGATGTCAGCGGATGCGCGCTGTAGATCGAGGCGGCAAGGTCGATCGCGGCGGAAGGTGGCTCGTTCCGCCGAGTCCTGGCAATGGTGCCGGGGCTTGCCTTGGGCCGGCGAACCCTGAAAGGACCGCAACAGATGCGCAAGATTGCCAAGTACGTCGCTGTCGGTGCCCTCGTGACCCCCCTCGTCATCGGCACCGCCGGCCTCGCGTCGGCCCACGACCACGACGGCGGCCCGGCCTACGGGAAGGCGCAGAACTCGGCGAACGCCAATGGCGGCCGGACGTCGGCCACCGTCAGTGGCTTCACCCCGGACGGCAAGGCGTACTTCGTGACCACGACGAAGGTGGCGGGCCCGACGGGCGCCGCCGGCAACACGACGGGCTCGCACTCCTGACGCGGTCCACTGTGCGGTCCGGCCGCTGAGCCGGACCGACCCGTGTGCCCCGAAGTCCATGACTTCGGGGCACACGTCTGTGTGGGCACCCTGAGGGTCAGGAGTGCGAGCGGGTGACGGTGTAGCGGAAGCCTTCGGGCCCGCCCACCGTCACGAGGCGCTGCTCGAAGTACGCGGCGCCGGTGGCGTCGAAGCCGGACGCGGTGTCACGGCAATTGATACGGCCGTGGCTGAAGTCCACCGACTTCTGGCGCCACGACGGGCCGCCGGCGACCGGGGCCGGGTCCGGGATCTGGATCGCGGTGGCCGGTCCCCCGGGCGCCGCGGAGTGCTCGGCCGCGGTGGCTGCGCCTGCCGAAGCCAGGCAGAGCCCCGCGGCCAGGGTGAGAGACAGGACGGTCGAATGGAGCGGGTGGCGTGTCTGAGACAGAGTCGGCATGACACGACAGTGCCCGCCGGGCTCTCAGCCCGGGCGCCGACGCACCGGGGCAGGCCGGTCATCGACACCCGTAGGTGTCATGACCTGGATGCGGTCGGCCTAGTGGACGCGGACGGCAGGGGCGCAGGACGCGTGGTCGCACCGAGAGCTGTCGCGGTCAGTACGGCGGCGGGGGAGTTGCTGAGGGGTGCGGGTACGGCGGTCGGCGTGGCCGGAAGCGAAGCCGGAGGAGTCGCGGTCGGCGAGGGCGTCGTGGCCGGCGACGGGGGGCGCTGGGCAGCGCTGCCGATGCTGGTGGAGGCCGAGCCCGGGGAGAAGAGGGCATTGCCGCCGAAGATGACAGTGGCGGTGGTCGTCGTGTGCGCCGTGACGTGGAACGTGCAGCTGAAGCGGCCCTCGCGCGTAGTGGCGGTGTTGCACCGCTGCGGGGCGGTGCGGTCGGCACCGCTGATCTTCACGGAAACCGCCAGGTTCGGCAGGGGGTAGAGCAGGGTGTCCCCTTCCACCAGCCGTCCCTTCACCTGCAGGGTCGCGTTGGAGCCGGCGGAGACTTCCTGCGCGCTCAGTTCGGTGACGACCGTGGCCGTGCGGGTGGAGGGCGCGGGCTGGTGGCGCGCGGCCGTGGTGGGGGCAGCGGGGCGGGGGTCGGCGCAGGCGGACGAGGCGGCCACTCCGATGGCCACCGGCGTGATCGCCATGAACAGCAGTTGTCTGCGGATATGCATCACACAGCACTCCCGAACTAATAGGGAAAGACGAATGATCTTCTTATGGGCCTTATGCCACTCGGGGGTCGACGGATAACGGGGCGACCGCGCACCACGTGGCAAGCGGTCCCTCTACGGCTCCGAATGGGCGAATCTCCACGGCGCGAGCGGCTCGGTGAGTGCTGCGGCGGGTCCCGCAGGCGGGCCGGCGGTGCCGGGCGACCGGCGCGCTGATCGCATCCGACGCCGCGTGGTGGACCGGAGACTGCGTCACACCTGCGGCTCGGCGGCGGACGGACCCCGCGTTTTCCGTGCGGGCAGCGCCTTTTTCGACGATGCTGCGCTCCGAGTCAATCAATATCTGAGACCGCCGGATGAGGGTTTGGCGACGCCCGCGGTGAGGATTTTTGGCGCACCAGGCGAGGTGAAATTCTCCACCCCATGCGGCCCCTTGTGGCGTGCTACTGTCGATCTCAGTTGCAGTTGTGGTTCCCGAACTTCAAGTGCCCCTGGTCGGCTTTGCCACCAGGAGCACTTTTGTATCTCCGGTCATTTCCGGCGGGGTAATCATCGCGGCGACACGGTATCCGCACAGTGTGGATGCCGATGTACTGCCCCAAAGGAGATTTGACATGGCTACTGGCACCGTGAAGTGGTTCAACGCCGAAAAGGGTTTCGGCTTCATCGAGCAGGACGGTGGCGGCGCTGACGTGTTCGCCCACTACTCGAACATCTCGGCTTCGGGCTTCCGTGAGCTGCTCGAAGGCCAGAAGGTGTCCTTCGACATCGCGCAGGGCCAGAAGGGCCCGACGGCCGAGAACATCGTTCCCGCCTGACGCTTACGCACACGTGCAGCTGGGGCCCGCATCCTTCGGGGTGTGGGCCTCAGCTGCATGCACTTTCCCCGCAGTGGTTCCACCTGCGGGACGTCGGGCTCCGAGAATCTGCCGCAGTGTCGCTGCCGTGTCCGGATCCTGACCGCAGGCGCCCGCATCGCGCCACCCATCAAGCACCTGAGCCGCGGTGATTTCACTCCGGCCGGCTCGCTTTCGCGTCCATTCGGTCCATGTCTTGTGCTTCTCTGCGCCGCTCTTCGCCGGAGAAATTCTTTGATGTGCGCCGCATTGAGGAAAGGTTCCACATGAACCGCACACGCACGAACGACCGTTTCGCACGCACCCGCAATGGTGGTGCCGGAAGTGAAAAGGGCGGCAGCCGCTTCGGTGCGCCCGCCCCGCGCCGTTCGGACCGGCCGGCCCGTTCCGGTGGTTATGGCCGCCGGCCCGCCGCTCTGCAGGGCGAGTTCGCCCTCCCCAAGACGATTACCCCGGCTCTTCCCGCCGTGGAGGGCTTCGCCGATCTCGACATGGCCGAGCCCCTGCTGACCGAACTCGGCAGGCAGGGCGTGTCCGTCCCCTTCCCGATCCAGGGAGCGACACTGCCGAACTCCCTCGCGGGCCGAGACGTACTCGGCCGCGGGCGTACCGGCTCCGGCAAGACCCTCGCCTTCGGCCTCGCGCTGCTCTCGCGGACGGCCGGGCAGCGCGCCGAGCCCCGCCAGCCGCTGGGGCTGATCCTCGTCCCCACCCGTGAACTCGCGCAGCAGGTGACCGACGCGCTCACGCCGTACGCCCGCTCCGTCCGGCTCCGGCTGACCACGGTCGTGGGCGGCATGTCGATCGGCAGGCAGGTCTCCGCGCTGCGTGGCGGGGCCGAGATCGTCGTCGCGACCCCCGGCCGGCTCAAGGACCTCATCGACCGCGGCGACTGCCGGTTGAACCAGGTCGGTATCACCGTGCTGGACGAAGCCGACCAGATGGCCGACATGGGCTTCATGCCGCAGGTCACCGCCCTCCTCGACCAGGTGCGCCCCGAGGGGCAGCGGATGCTCTTCTCCGCCACGCTTGACCGCAACGTCGACCTGCTGGTGCGCCGTTACCTGTCCGACCCGGTAGTCCACTCGGTCGACCCTTCGGCCGGTGCGGTCTCGACGATGGAGCACCACGTGCTGCACGTCCAGGCAGCCGACAAGCACATGGCCACTACCGAGATCGCCGCCCGCGACGGCCGCGTGATCATGTTCCTGGACACCAAGCACGCCGTCGACCGGCTGACCCAGGACCTGCTCAACAGCGGCGTGCGGGCCGCCGCGCTGCACGGTGGAAAGTCCCAGCCGCAGCGCACCCGCACCCTGACGCAGTTCAAGTCGGGGCATGTCACCGTGCTCGTCGCCACGAATGTCGCCGCTCGGGGCATCCACGTCGACAACCTCGATCTCGTCGTCAACGTGGACCCGCCGACCGACCACAAGGACTATCTGCACCGAGGCGGGCGCACCGCGCGTGCCGGTGAGTCGGGGAGCGTCGTCACGCTGGTCACCCCGAACCAGCGGCGCAGCATGGTCCGCCTCATGTCGGACGCCGGGATCCGCCCGCAGGTCACCCAGGTCCGTTCGGGCGAGGAGGAGCTGCACCGCATCACCGGCGCCCAGGCCCCCTCGGGCGTCCCGGTCGTCATCGCCCAGCCGGCGGCCGAGCGTCCGAAGCGCGGCTCCGCCTCGCGCGGCCGTCGCCGCCCCGCGTCGGCGGCGCGACGCGCGCCCGTACGCCGCTCGGGCGACGCCGCGGCGTAAGCAGCTCCGCGCTCCAGAACCAACCCATCTCCGCAGGAGGCACCTTTGACGTTGGTTCAGATACATCTCCGCCCGCATCTCCGCTCGGCGAGTACCGACCTGGTGCACGAGTCGACGGACGATGCCGCGGAGGAAGCCGGTCCGCAGGTGTGGGAGGACATGACGGTCGAGGTCGCCCTGTCCGTCATGTCCGGTGCGGGCGTCGGTCATCTGCTCGTCTGCGACGACGACGGCCGGCGCACCGCTCTGGTCACCCGGGCCTGTCTCACCGCCGTCCGCGACAGCTCCGGATACACGGACCGGATCCGCCTGCGTGACATCACCGGCGGACACGGCAGTTCCCCCGCTGCTCTTGCCCTCGCCCGCTGAACCCGGTCACCCGGTAGGCTTTGCCTCTTTCTCTCCCTGTGAGGTCCCATGCGCTGTGTCATCGCTCGCTTCCCGTTCGACCTGACGAAGAACGGCGTCCTTGAAACGATGAAGGGCGTCAGGCCCGAGCAGGTCACCGGGGAGTCGGTGATCATCGGGCGGCGCCACTACCCCGTCAAGCAGGTCGGTCAGCTCATCACGGGCCAGGACCGACGTGACTTCAGCGCGGGCGAAGTCCTCCGCGCCATGGCCCAGCTGGGATTCACCTGCCGCGCCGCCGCCGAACCCGTCGAGGCGGCGCCCGCTCCTGTGGGCTCTCCGTACCAGCGGGCCTCCGACATGCTGGGATCCTCGATGTCGGTCTGATCGATCGGTCTGATCGACGGGACGGGCGCGCGGCGCTAACAGAACCCGGAACACAGCAGTGAGGGCCCGACCGGACGCACCGGTCGGGCCCTCACTGCGTGCCGGGGCCGACGGGAGGGGTTACCTCACCGAGGTGCGCCGAGAAATCTATCGTGGCTGAGGTAGACATTGGATGCTCTCGTGGCTACGATTTCTCTTGTAGGTCAGATCGAGAAGGGCCCGGCAGCGCGAGCTGTCGGGGAGCAATACCCGTATGACGGTGCGGTGGTGGAGTTTCGAAGCCAAGGCAGGTACGACGGCGACGGGACTGGCCATCGGACCGGGCGGCCCGCAGTGATCAGGGGCCGCCGCACGGCAGACCGCAGGATCAGTTCAGTAGGTACAGGCCACCAAGTGGCCCAGAGGGAAAGAACGGAGGGAGCGAGCGCCGTCAGGATCGCCCGGGCCGACGTCCGAACCCGGGTACCGCAGGACATCGATAGGCAGGTGGTCTCCGGTCACGCATTCGCGATCCCCGCATCCCCGTCGGCATGACGGACGGTCGTGCGGAAACAGAAGGCCGATGTACTAGGTCGGCAGATGGCGTACCAATTCCTTCGGGGCCCTGGTGTCAATGGCACCAGGGCCCCTCCACGTGCTTGCGGCGGGGTTGTTTGCCGCTTGCGCCGCTGACGGTTCACGACATTCCTTGGCCACGTCACCCCATCGGGGGAGTGTCCGGTCACCGGTCGCGGGCAGCAGAGCACGATGAAACTGGTCGACACCGCCGAACAGACCATGGAGCGCTGGACGAACGCGTTGTGGACGCTGCTGCTTCCCCCGCGTCAGAAGCAGGGTGAGGTCGTCTCCATACTGTGCCGGCAGTGCGACGAGCAGGCGCTGATCCTGGACCGGGAGCGCGTGCTGGTGCCCAACGCCTTCGTCGTCGAGGTGCCCCCGCCGGTCCATCATCAACTGACGGCGGACGGCGCCGATGTGGGCCGTCATCTCGCCGTCCCGGTGCGGCGCCACGCGGCGGAGCGGGGCTACTCCTTCGCCGGTCCGGTGGCGGTCCACCTCCAGCCGTCGGCGAGCAGCACCATCGGCCGGTTCCGCGTGCACAGCCGCATCGCGCCGCTCGCCTCTCCCCGTCACGCGGAATGAGCGCAGCCGCCACAGGTGCCGTTCAGGGCGTGAGAGGGGGCGTGAAGGGGCGCCGCCGGTCGGTCGGCGGCGCCCGTGCGTCAGTTGCTGGGCTCTCAGTGGTCGGAGTAGCTGAAGTCGCCGACGGTCCACGCGTTCACGTCCGAGATCGCCACCCGGTACATGCCGCCCGTCTCGGGGATCCCCATCGTGCCTTGCAGGATGCGCGCGACGTGGAAATGCAGGTGGGTGGGCGCCTCGTCCGCCCCGCGCGGCACAGGGGCCACCCGAGCCTCCAGCGCGGTGAAGGCGACCGAGAACGGCCCGAGCCGCTCCGAGTCCTTCAGGACCTCCGACACGCGCTGTCGCCACACGGCTTCGGGTGCCAGTCGACCGGTGATGACAGTGCCGCCGGTGACCACCGTCAGGGACATCTGTGTGCTCTGTTCGGACTCGACTGTGGCAGCGAGCACGGTGAGCAGTTCGTCAGGCTTCGACATGGCCGCAGATTCTATTCGGCATTCGGACCGAAGACCTTCCCCAGGTCCCCGCCGAGCCGCGGTGGCGGCCCCGACCGCTGGTCCCGACCGGGGGAGCGCCCGGAATCTTCCGCCCTAGTTGCCTAAAACCTGCACTCGCCAAAGTAGACATTGGCGATCGGGTTCGCTAAGGTTTCTCTCGTAGACACAGGATCGGTTGACCCGACGGTTGGCGGGTCGGGTACGGAAACAGCAGGCCGGTGCTGCGACAGGGTCGGCGGATGGTGTTGAATTTCCTTCGGGGCCCTGGTGCCGTACGGCACCAGGGCCCCCTTGACGCGTTACCTATCGAGGTGGAATGACAGCAGATACTCCGCTCAGCGGCCGGCTGGACGATGACGATTACCCCGCGTACACGATGGGGAGGGCGGCCGAGATGCTCGGCGCGACCCCCGGCTTTTTGAGGGCGCTCGGCGAGGCACGCCTGATCACGCCCCTCCGCTCGGAGGGCGGGCACCGCCGCTACTCCCGATACCAGTTGCGCATCGCGGCCAGGGCTCGCGAGCTTGTCGACCAGGGGACCCCGATCGAGGCGGCCTGCCGCATCGTGATCCTCGAGGACCAGCTCGAAGAGGCCCAGCGCCTGAACGAGGAGTTCCGCCGGGCCGGTCCCGCCGACGGAACCGACTGAGCGCGCAGACAGACGTACGAGGGCGGCCCCCGGACCGGGGCCGCCCTCGTACGTCTGTCACGACTGTGTCAGCCGGGACGCCGTGACTAGTGCTTGCCGATGTCCTTGGTGTTCTCCTTGGCCTGGCGGGCGTCGCCCTTCATCTGCTGGGCGCGGCCCTTCGCCGTGAGGCTCTCGTTGCCCACGGCGCGTCCGGCGGCTGCTGCGGCGGCCCCGGTGGCCTGCTCGAACTTCGCCTTGGCCTTCTCGTTGGCGGTCATGCCCGCTCACGCTCCCTTGGCGTCGACATCATGTGCTGGGGATCCGCCTGGCCGCTCAGCCGCCCGGTAAACATCATCACCGCTCTCGGATCGCGTCGCCGTGCCACGCGTCCGCGTCAGTAGATGTTGGCTTCCACATCGGGGCCGTCGCCGCGGACCGCGTTGATCTGCGCGCGGAGGGAGATCTCGTCGTAGACGCGGAACTCCTTCACGATGCGGCCCTCCTGGACCAGGAACTGGGACACGCCGAGCATCGTGACCGGCTGGCCGGTGAGGGGGCCGAAGGTCGTCGTACCCCGGTAAGTGCCGTGCATGGTCCACAGGACGGCGATGCGCAGGCCCGCGTGCCGCTCGGAGTAGTTGGTCTGGATGTCCCGCACCGCGAACCGGGCGTCGGGGAAGGCACCGACCATGGCCAGCAGGTCGCTCTGATAGCGCTCCGGCCGGATCACGGTGCGGTCGCCGACGGTGTGGAGGAAGAGGTCGCGGGCCATGAAGTCGTTGACCTTGTGCAGCCGACGACGGCTCCACACCTCGTCCATGAACTCCAGCACCATCTCGCACTCCGGACGGAACTCGTCCGGGCGCGGCCCGCTGACGCCGGACAGGAGCACGTCCTTGGGCGGCTCCTCGGTCATGGACCCGCTGTAGCCCTGGAACTGCAAGGCGCGGGCCGCAGCGTCGGGGTCGATGCCGCGCTGCAGACAGTCCGCAAGTTCGTCGCGGACCACCCACTCCTCGACCATCCGGCCGCGGCGGTAGAGGCAGTTGGCGATCGTGCGTTTGCGGATCCGGATGTTCCGGCCGTCGACGAGGTGCTCGTCGGCGGAGAAGACCAGATGCGAGCTGAGGAACGCGTCGTCGCCGCGGGCCTCCCACACCACGTCCTCGGCCTGGCCGATGTGGCCCGGCGTGCTGCCGATCCGCATCGTGGTGCCCTCGATCACCCCGTCGCGGCCGACGACCGTGCCGAGGCTGGTGTGGACGATCGAGTCGGGCTCGTAGTTCTCGACGATGTGGTCGATGTCGCGCTCGACCCAGATGCGGTCGGTCACCTCACGGATGAAGTCGTCCGGGTCCTTGTAGGGGAGGTAGGCGACGGGGTCGAGGGGCATGATGGCTCCGTTCTGAGAGGTGTGAATTCGTATGTAGGCGAGAGGCCGGGAGGAGGCAGTGCGGCCTGGTCGTTCTGCCTCGGGTCTATCGGGCGAACTTGTCCGCGCCCAGGTGGCTCCGGTACGTCTCTGTCATGAAGGTGGTCACCGTGACGAGGGCCAGGACCGCCGCAGCCGCCAGGTAGACCCACACGGCGTAGATGGTGTCGAAGGTGCTGACGAGCAGCGTCGCCACGAACGGCGTGATCCCCATGAAGATGGAGAAGGAGCTGTTGTACGCGATGGCGCTCGCGCTGAACCGGGTACGGGTCGCGAAGAGCTCGGCGGCGCAGACCGTGATGATGCCGGTCAGGAAGAACTCCGGCACCAGGTAGATCAGTTGGCTGGCGACCGCGGCGCCGAAGGTGCCTCCCTCGCCGACCCAGAAGGCGAGCGGGACCAGGAAGATGCAGGCCAGGGCGCCCGTGATCAACATCGGCCTGCGCCCGATCCGGTCCGAGAGCTTGCCCGCCAGCGGGAGCAGCGGGATGAGGACCGCGATCGAGATGGCGTTCGAGGCGAGACCCATCCAGCGCGGCAGGCCGAGCGTGTCCGTCAGGTACTGCGGATAGAACGTGACCCAGGTGTAGGAGAGGATCGCGCACATGATCGAGATGCCGCAGTAGACCAGGATGGGCCGTCGCTGGGTGCGCAGTGCATCGAGGACCGGCGACTTGACGACCTGCGTCCCGTCGGCGGTGGCGCGGACGAACTCGGGGGTCTCCGAGATGTGCCGGCGCAGCCAGATCCCGACCAGGCTGAGCGGGATCGCGAGCAGGAACGGCATGCGCCATCCCCATGAGTCGAGCGAGGGGCCCGTGAACACCCAGCTGGTCAGCGCGGCCGTGCCGGCCCCGGCGAGGGTGCCGACGAAGCAGCTGTTCGAGGCGTACGAGGTGTAGTAGGCCCGCCGGTCGGGCTCCGCCCACTCGACGATGAAGGCCACCGCGCCGACGTACTCGCCGCCGGACACCGTGCCCTGCACGACGCGGAGCACAAGCAGCAGGATCGGCGCGAGGATGCCGACCTGGTGGTAGGTGGGCAGCGCTCCGATGAGGGCGGTCGCCACGCCCATGAACACGATGGTCCACAGCAGCGTCTGCTTGCGGCCGACCCGGTCTCCCCAGCGGCCGACGAGTGTTCCGCCGAGCGGCCGGAACAGGCACGCCACGGCGATGATCGCGTAGGTGCCGAGGACCGCCACGGTCCTGTCGCTCTCGGGGAAGAACGCGGGGGCCATGATCGGCGCCATGTAGCCATAAAGACCGTAGTCGAACTGTTCTACGAAGTTGCCGATGCTTCCCGCGGCGATGGCTCGGCGAATCGCGTTCCGCTTGTCCGGGTCGACCGTGGTGGAAGCGGTGGCTGTACTGGGAGGGGCTGCGGCGGACATGGCTTCTCCGATCGCGCAGGGAGAGGGGTGCGAGAGGTGGTGCGAGGAACGGCACGAAGCGCGTGCATACGTATGAACTCGTGGTGAACGCTAAAGGGCCGGGTAGGGGGCGTCAAGAGGTTGCCGAGGTGCATGTGGTTTCCGTGGCGCCGGGCTCGGCGAGCGCCCGCAGGGTGTCCATCAGGACCTGCGCCATGTTGAAGAGGATCAGCTGAGAGCCCGCCCGCTCGGCTTTCCGGGCCGCGTCCTGACCGGGCACGATGGTCATGACCGCGCGGTCCTGCGCACGGGTGGCCCGGTGTGCGCCGGCGATCAGCGCCGTGACGGTGTCCTGGCCGGGGAGACCGCAGTCCGCCGCCAGATCGGCAGGACCGACCAGGACGGCGTCCACGCCCGGTGTGCCGGCGATCGCGTCGGCGGCCGCGCAGGCCCGCTCGGTCTCGATCATCGCCACGACCAGGGTGTCCCGGGAGGCGTCCACATGCTCGGCCGCGGAGACCGTGCCGAACCGGCCCGCCCTGCTGTACGTGGCGAACCCCCGCTCACCCAGCGGCGGATAGTGGCACGCGGCCACCGCCCGCCGGGCGTCCTCGGCACTGTCGATGTGTGGATGAATCACGCCCACGGCGCCCAGGTCCAGGCAGCGCAGCGCCAAGGCCGGTTCGGACGTGCCCACGCGGACGATGACGTCGATGCCCTGGGCTGCCGCGGCCGTGATGTGGTGCTGGAGCAGCGCGGTGTCGGCCGGCCCGTGCTCGCAGTCGATGACCACATAGTCGAGACCCGCCACGCCCGCCATCTCCACGAGCGTCTCCGACGGCAGCCGCAGCAGCGCGCCCCGGAGCTGCTCGCCGTCAGCCAGCCGCTGTTTGAGGCTACGGCGCGCAGACTCCGCGCCTCGCGCCGTCACCGTGCCACCATCCCCGCCGACAGGTCGATGTCGGCTCCGCACAGGCCGCGCATCCGCAGCATCGCGCTCACCGCCTCGCCGACCTCGTCCTCGGTGACCATGCGGCCGAGGGCGGAGCGTGCCACGAAGGCCTGCTCGGCCTGTTCGTGGGTGCTGCCCGTGCGCTCGGCCTCCAGGCGGAAGTTGCGCTCCATCCGCGGGCCCGAAACGGGGCCGGGGGACAGGGAGTTCACCGTGACGCCCAGCGGTCCGACCTCGCCCGCCAGCGTTGCTGTGAGGCCGATGACCGCCATCTTCGAGGCGCAGTAGGGCGTACGCCGCAGCAGGGGTCGCTTGCCCGACACCGAGGCGATGTTGACCACGTCGCCGGTGCCGCGCTGCGTCATGGCGGGGAGGAAGGCCCGGCACATCAGGAACACCCCGCGCACATTCACGTCGAAGACCTCGTCCCACTCGTCGGGCGCGATCTCGGTCAGCGGGGCCACGGGGCCGGCGATCCCGGCGTTGTTGACCAGGATCGATATCTCCTCGCCCGCGAGGTTCTCCGCGAGCTCCCGGACGTCGTCGGGCCGGGACACGTCGCAGACCTGATGGGAGACGGTCGGGCCGAGCCGGGTGGCCGTCTCCTTGAGCGTGGCCTCGTTGCGTCCCGTGATCACCACACGGGCGCCGTCGGAGAGCAGGGACCGGGTGATGGCGGCGCCGAGTCCGCTGCCCCCGCCGGTGACCAGCGCGGTCCGTCCGGCGAGCGGCGTCGCGGGGCCGCTCACGCGCGGGCCTCGTCGTTCCACGGCAGGGTGCCCTTCCCGTACTTGGCGGCCCGTACGTCGCCGGAGCGGGCGTGCCCCTCGAACAGCTCGACGCGTGCGGCCCGTCCGCACACCTCGCCGAGCCGGGCCGAGGAGGAGGCGTCGGTGACTTCCTGGTACGTGACCGTCTTGAGGTACTTCCCGACCCACAGGCCACCGGTGTAGCGCGCGGCGCCCCGGGTGGGCAGCACATGGTTGGTGCCGATGACCTTGTCGCCGTAGGAGACACAGGTGCCCTCACCGAGGAAGAGCGCGCCGTAGTCGTGCATCTTGTCCAGCGCCTGGCGCGGGTTCTCGGTCAGGACCTCGACGTGTTCACTGGCGTAGGAGTCCGCGATCTCGAAGGCCTCGTCGAGGGAGTCGGCCACGACGATCTCGCCGTGGTCGCGCCAGGCCGGTTCGGCGAAGTCCTTCGTCGGCATGCCGGGCAGCAGGCGGTCGATGTGCGCTGCGACCTCGCGGCCCAGCTCCTCGGACGTGGTCACCAGCACCGCGGGGGAGTCCGGGCCGTGTTCCGCCTGGGAGAGCAGGTCGACGGCGACGACGAACGGGTCCGCGTGCTCGTCGGCGATCACCAGGATCTCGGTCGGTCCGGCGAACAGGTCGATGCCTACCTCGCCGAACAACTGGCGCTTGGCCTCCGCGACATAGGCGTTGCCGGGCCCGGCGATCATCGGGACCCGCCCGATGGTCTCGGTCCCGAGGGCCAGCGCCGCGACGGCCTGGACGCCGCCCAGCAGGTAGATCTCGTCGGCCCCCGCCAGGTGCATCGCGGCGACGGTGGCGGCGGGGATCTCGCCCCGGATCGGCGGGGTGCAGGCGGCGACCCGGGGGACGCCCGCGACCTTGGCCGTCACGATCGTCATGTGCGCCGACGCGGTCAGCGGGTACCGCCCGCCGGGCACGTACGCACCGGCGCCGGCCACCGGCACGTGACGGTGCCCGAGGTGGACGCCGGGCAGCGTCTCGATCTCGACGTCGCGCATCGAGTCGCGCTGGGCCTGGGCGAACGTGCGGACCTGCTCCTGCACGAAGCGGATGTCGTCCAGGACGGTCGTCGGGACCCCGGAGATGATGCGCTCGATGTCGGCGGGCGCCAGGCGGAAGGAGTCGGGGCTCCAGCCGTCGAACTTCTCGGAGTACTGGCGGACCGCGTCGTCACCGCGCTCGCGGATGTCGTCGAGGATGGCGTGGACGCGCTCGGCGACGTCCGCGCGGGCGGCGCGCACCTCGGTGGCGGGTACGGGGGTTTTGAGGAATCGAGGCATGACGGCTCTCTTCACTGGGGGGAGGGGTGTCGGGTGGAGATCAGGGTGCAGGGGTCAAGGCGGCCGACGGTTCGTCGCGCTCGGCGGCGGCGAGCACCGCGCCCAGGGCGCTGGTGACGGCGTCGGGACGCTGCCAGGGCAACAGGTGGCCGGCGTCGGACAGTTCTCGCAGCCGGGCTCCCGGCACGGCGTGCGCGATCGTCCGGTGGAAGGCGGGCGGGCAGAGGGAGTCCCGCGTCCCGCTCAGGACGACCGTGGGGCAGCGGGCGCCGCGCAGTGCGGCCTCCGCGTCCGTCCGGGTCGCCTGCGCGGCGAGCTGGGCTCGGGCGGCGTCCGGGCCCACGGCGTGTGCCATGCGGCGGTAGCGGCGCGCGGCTTCGGGAGCCGGGCGGCGGCCCGGAAACATGTCGGGCAGGGTCTGCTCGACCACGTCCGCGAACCGCCCCGCGCCGATCAGCTCGTCCATCGCCCGCCAGGCCGCGTACTGCTCGGGGCGCGGGGCGCCCGCGTTGGCCGACATCACGCACAGGCCCGCGATCCGCTCCGGCGCCCGGCGCAGCGCCTCGAAGCCGACGATGGCTCCCAGGCTCAGTCCGACCAGGACGAACGGTCCCGCCACCGTGGCCAGCACCTCCTCCGCCAGCGCCCCGATGTCCGGCTCGGTCAGCGGGACGTGGTGGACATCGTGGCCGCCGGGGAAGTCGACGCCGGACCACAGACTCGCGTCGCAGAGCATGCCGGGGACCACGACCACCGGAAGCCCGCGGGCCGGACCGGCCCGACGCACGCCGGTCACCAGCGCCGGGCGGAGCGGGGCAGCAGCGCGTACGGGGCCACGTAGCCGTTGTGGTCGATGCCGAGGCCCGCGTCGGCGGCGGCCTTGAGGACTTCCTCGTCCCATTCGAGGCGGACCCTGCCGTCGCCGGAGTTGACCACGAGTACGTCTCCCCGGGTGTCGCCGACGTTGCGCAGGGTCCGCCAGGCGTCCTGCGGGACGGAGAGCATGTCGCGGGGGCCCAGGCGTACTGACACCGGGTCGGTGTGGTTGAGCGTGACCTCCCACTGGCCGTCCTTCACGATCAACGTCTGGGTCTCGTGCTGCCGGTGGAGCGAGACGCCCTGGCCGGGATCGGCGCGCAACCAGGCGGCGTTGTGGCCGTGCGGGTTGAAGATGCGGGGGTCCTGGTGCGGGTCCTCGGTCATGCCGTACCCGATGACGCAGCTCAGGCGCACACCGCCGCCGGGCAGCGTGCTGTCGAGGAAGGGGTGCTCCGACCACACCAGTTCGTCCGCGGCGGCGATCCGGCGCTTCATCTCGTCGGGGCTGTAGTGGCGCAGCCGGTCGATCTGCTCCTGGGTCATGGGGCTGACGCGTTCGGCCTCCGCCGGGAGGGCGTCGCCGGCGACCGTGTCGATCAGCTTGTTCTCGGCGCTGAGGTACAGGCCGTGGCTCTCCGCCTCACGCAGCACGGAGGGGCCCCAGATGATGCCTCCGGTGTGGTCCATGCCCAGCACGGTGAAGAGCCAGCCGTCGTCCGCGCCGGTGTTGGTGAAGCCGCGGAAGATCCAGGTGGGGATGGACGCGATGTCACCGGCCCTGAGGGTGAGTTCTCCCTCGGTGCCGTCGGCGCCCCAGCGCAGCAGGTACTCGCCCTCGGTGCAGACGAACACCTCGGCCGTGTAGTGGAGGTGGAGGTTGTTGGTGATGCCGTGCGGCATGGCCGCGGCGCCGATGTTGTAGCCGTGCGGCAGCCGGAGGTTGACGTGCTGACCGGCCGCCTGCGAGACGCCCGGACCGATCATCGCGTAGTTCTCCTTCTGATCGGAGCCTGGTGTACGGCAGTCGATGAAGGCCTGGTTGCAGGAGACGAAGTCGCTGCGGCGCACCGTGCGCTCGGCGAGTTCGCTGGTGGTGACGACGACATCGGGCATGACTGACCGCTCCTTGATCCGAAAAGCATCTGCGTTGCATCTGGAATACGTATGCATTCCCATGACAGGTGTTGAAGGGAGTCTGTGTCAAGGGGTTGGGCTGGATACGGCATACGTATACTGATTTGGATGCGCGCCGGGGCGGCGCAGTGGCGGCGACGAGGAGCGGACCGATGGGGATCACCAGTCACGACGTGGCAAGGCTGGCGGGTGTCTCGCAGCCGACGGTCTCCCGGGCGCTGCGCGACGACCCCCGGGTGTCGGAGGCGACACGGGCGAAGGTCAGACGGGCTGCCAAGGCGCTGAACTATGTGCCGAGCGAAGCGGGGCGGACCCTGTCGACGCGGTCCACGCGGCGCGTCGGCGTCATCGTGACCGATCTGACGAACCCGTTCTATCCGCATGTGATCGCGCCGCTCCACGACGAACTGCGCACTCTGGGCTACCGGATGATGCTGATCACGCAGCGGTCCGACGAGGCGGTCGCCGAGGAGCGGCTCCTGGACCAGTCGCTGGACGGTGTCGTCCTCGCGACGGCGACCACCGACTCCCGGCTGCCCGCCCAGCTCGAGCGGCGAGGAATGCCCTACGTCTTCCTCAACCGCGACACCGGCGGGCCGGACGACTACGCCTCGGTCGTCGACAACGAGGGGGGCGGCCGGCTGGTGGCCCAGGAGCTCGTCGCCCTGGGGCACCGGCGGATCGCGGGCATCTTCGGCGCGGCCAACACCACGACGGGACGCGACCGCGAACTGGGCTTCCGGCTGGCGCTGGCCGACGCGGGGGTCGGGCTCGCCGAGGACCGGGTGGTACGCGGCGCGTTCGAGTACGACACCGGGTACCGCGCGCTGCCCGCCCTGATGGCGGCGGCCGAAGCGCCGTCGGCGGTGTTCTGCGGCAACGACGTGGTCGCGATCGGCGTCCTGAACGCCGCCCTCGCGGCCGGGATCAGGGTGCCCGAGGATCTCACGGTCATCGGCTTCGACGACCTTCCGATGGCCTCCTGGGAGGTGTTCCGGCTGACCACCGTCGGGCACGACCTGGGGGAGCTGTCGCGGCAGGCGGCCCGGTTGCTGGTGCGCCGCATCAGCGGGGACGTCGACCCCGGGGGCGAACGCCTGGTGCTGCCGACCGAGTTCGTCCCCAGGGCCACTCATGCGAGCGTCTCCTGACCGTCACAGCCGCGCGGCGGTCGCCGTCGAGGACGGCTCGGCGGCGTCCGTGCCGTCCGTGTCGTCGGGGCCCACCCGTTGCCGCCGCTGGCGCAGGACGCCCACGCCGACGAGGACCGCGGCGAGGCCGAGCGAGAGCCACAGTTCGAGGCGGTGCCCCGGCAGCACGGCCATGAGGACCAGCACCCCCGCGATGAAGGCGATCGTGGCGAGGGTGAGGTAGGGGAACCCCCACATGCGTACCTCGCGCGGCTGCCCCTCCTTGCGCCGGATCGCGTACTGGGTCAGCGCGATGACGAGGTACATCATGAGCGCGATCGCGCCGCTGGAGGCGATGAGGTAGGAGAAGACGCTCGGCAGCAGGTAGTTGGCGACCACCGCGACGATGCCGATGACGGTGGAGGCCACGACCGCGTTGCGGGGCACTCCGCGCCGGGACGTGCGGGCGAAGGCGGCCGGGGCGTCGCCGCGCTTGGCCAGGGAGAACACCATGCGGGATGCGGTGTAGACGGCGGAGTTGAGGCAGCTGCTGACGGCGACGACGAGAACGACGTCCATGATCCGCCCCGCGCCCGGGATGTTCATCCGCTCCAGGACGGCCTGGTAGGAGCCGGCCGCCGCCAGGTCGGCGGAGTTCCAGGGAACGAGACAGACCACGACGAGGATCGAGCCGACGTAGAAGAGGCCGAGCCGCCAGACGACGGCGCGCACGGCTTTCTTGATGTTCTTCTTCGGTTCCTCGGACTCGGCCGCCGCGATGGTGACGATCTCACTGCCCTGGAAGCTGAACATCGCGGTGAGCAGCCCGGCGAGGACGGCCGTGGCGCCCTTCGGGGCGAAGCCGCCGTTGCTCCACAGGTTCGAGACGCCGCTGGTGTCGGAGCCCGGCAGCAGGCCGAGGACAGCGAGCACTCCCAGGACCAGGAAGGCCACGATCGCGACGACCTTCAGGAGGGCGAACCAGTACTCGAACTCCCCGTAGTTGCGCACCGCGAGAAGGTTGCTGCCCGCCAGCAGCACGATCATCGCCAGCGCCGGGATCCAGCTGGGCAGGCCGGTGAGAGCGGCGATGACCTCGCCCGCCGCGATGGCCTCGATGGGGATGACGAGGATGTAGAACCACCAGTACAGCCAGCCGATCGAGAACCCGGCCCAGCGGCCAAGGGCCCTGTCCGCGTAGGTGGAGAAGGAGCCCGTGTCGGGGTGGGCGACGGCCATCTCGCCGAGCATCTGCATGACGAGCACCACGAGCGCGGCGGCCAGCAGGAACGAGATCAGGACGGCGGGTCCCGCGGTGGCCACCGCGGTGGACGAACCGACGAACAGGCCCGCGCCGATCACCCCGCCGATGGAGATCATGGTGATCTGCCGGCCCTTGAGGCCCTGGGTGAGAGTGGCGTCGGCGGGGGCGGCCGGAGGTGGCTCGGGCGAGTGGTGCTGCATACAGGGATCCTCGGATGAGCGTGGGGCGCGGGCGACCTGGAGGGGGAGGAGACGGCGTGTACGGGGTGATGTGCTGGGGCCCTCGCCGCCGCACCGGGTGCGGCGGCGAGGAGGGGGATCAGAGCTGGTCGCGCAGGTCCTTCGGAACGGCGTCGAACATCTCGGACGTCCGCCCGATCTCGTCGATGCGCAGTGTCGCGGTCGCACCGTGCGCCGCGAGTCCCTCGAAGGCGGAGATGCGCTCGACCGCGGGGGCCAGGGACGCCGTGCCTTCCTTCGCCGCCCGCTGATACGTGAGCGGCTTGAGGAAGCGGGAGACGGAGAGGCCGGCGTTGTAGCGAGCGGTCTTGCCGGTCGGCAGCACGTGGTTGGTACCGGCGATGCCCTTGTCGGAGTAGGCGACGGTGGACCAGCGCCCGATGAACAGGGAGCCGTAGCAGGTGAGGTTGGTCAGGTAGTAGTCGTCGTCCTCGGTCTGGATCTCCAGGTGCTCGGGGCCCAGTACGTCGGCCACGGCGACCGCGTCGGCGCTGTCGGCCACCACGATGACCGAGCCGAAGTCGCGCCAGGCCGGTCCGGCGATGTCCCGGGTGGCCAGGGAAGCGAGCTGGCGCTCCATCTCCGCGACGACGGCACGGCCGAGCTTCTCGGACGTGGTGATCAGCGCGGCGGGGGAGTTGGGGCCGTGCTCGGCCTGGCCCAGCAGGTCCGCCGCGACCCACACCGGGTCCGCGCTGTCGTCGGCGATGACCGCGACCTCGGAGGGGCCGGCCAGCAGGTCGATGCCGACCTGGCCGAACAGCTGCCGCTTGGCCTCGGTGACGAAGGCGTTCCCGGCGCCGACCAGCATGTCGACCGGGGCCTCGCCGAGGAGACCGAAGGCCATCGCGCCCAGGGCCTGGACGCCACCGAGGGCGAAGACCCGGTCGGCGCGGGACAGGTGGGCGCCGTACAGCACGGCGGGGTGGGCGCCGTGCTCGCCCGACGGGGGAGTGCACGCCAGCACGGTGGGCACCCCCGCCGTCTTGGCGACGTTCACCGTCATGAAAGCGCTGGCGAGCAGCGGGAAGCGGCCGGCCGGCAGGTAGGCGCCGACGCGCGAGACCGGGACGTAGCGCTGGCCGCCGGCCACGCCGGGGGCGACCTCGATCTCGAAGTCCGTCAAGTGCTCGCGCTGAGCGGCGGCGAACCGGTGGGTGCGCTCGTACCCCATCTCCAAAGCGGTACGGACGTCCGGGGGCAGCGCGTCCCCCGACTTCTTGAGGTCGGCGGCCCCGATCTCCAGCTCGCCGGACCAGCCGTCCAGCTCCTGGGCGTAGGCGCGTACCGCGTCCATGCCCTTGCGTTCGATCTCCTTGAGCATCTGCGACACCCGCTCGACCACCTTGGGGTCGCGCTGGGCGGGAGGGCCGTCGACGGCCGGCTTCTTCAGCCACTGGAGAGGGGGGAGGGCCTGGGCTTCGTCGTGCGTGATCTGCATGGCGTGGACGCTAGACGCCGCGCCGGCACAGGACTAGAGGGGTAGTTCCTGTCCGACCTACAGGGTGTCCCTGTGCTTGGTTCACAGGCTGAGCCCGGCGCCGATTTCGCGGAGGGTGTCCTCGGCGATCCGGGCGAGTTCCCGGGTGGCGCGGGAGAGGGGGTGCCCTCTGCGCCTGACCAGCGCGATGGTGTCGTAGAGAGGCTCGGCGAAGGAGGCGGTGCGCAGGCCGGCCGGGAACGTGGGTCCGGCGACCACCGCACGGCTGGCGATCGTGTCGCCCACCCCGGCGGCGACGAGCTTCAGCGCGGCCTCGACGTGTTCGAGTTCGATGAGCGGGTCGACGGTGACTCCCGCGAGCTGGGCGCGCTCCGCGATCTGCCGCCGCGTCGGGTCCTGCCAGCCGTAATGGGCGTCGTACAGCACGAGAGGAGCCGCCGAGAAGGCCTCGATGGTCACCGGAGTGCGGGTGCGTTCCTCGCTGGCGCTGACGTAGCGGACCTCGTCGCGCAGGAGCGGGCTCACCGTGAGCCCCTCGTCGTCGATCGGCAGCACGACAAGGCCCGCCTCGATGCGGCCCGCGGCGACGGCCGCGGCGGTCTCGGCGGAGTTCTGGCCCACGAGCCGGACCCGGACGGACGGATACCGGGCGTGGAACATCTGCACGAGGTTGGAGAGCAGGTAATAGTCCGCGTTGCGCAACACCCCGAAGGTGGCCGTGCCGCCCCCGAGGGACCCCAGGGAGCGCACCGCCCGCGTCCCGTGGTCCGCCGCTTCCACCGCCTGCTGGGCGTAGGGCAGCAGTTCCTGTCCGGCCGACGTCAGGGTCAGGGTGCGGCTGCCGCGGACGAACAACTCGGCGTCGAGTTCGGTCTCCAGTCGGCGGACCAGTTCGGAGGCCGATGCCTGGGCCATGTCCAGGGCCTGCGCCGCTGCGGTGAACGACCCGAGTCGCTCCGCTTCGACGAAGGCCCGCAGCTGGTTGAGGGTCATGCGTTGCCTGTGCCGTCCATGAGGTCTACGAGGTCTATGAGGTCTGCGAGGTCTGTGAAGTTTGTGAAGTCCATGAGGTCATGAGGTCTGCTCCTGCCGAGGGACAGGCTAGGGGACAGGTCGACCCTGTGGTTCGCGCAGGAAAGAGGGGCCTTGTCCCTGGGTGAACAGGGTGATTGGCTCGTCCGCGCTCCCCCCGCCCCTCCCCGCCCCTCTCCTCCCGCCGTCCGCCCGAAAGGTGTCCCGCAACCGATGTCCCGCCCCCTTTCGGTCGGCCTCGTGCAGGCTGCCGCCCGCCATCACTCCGCCCCTGACCTGGACTCCTTCGCGTCGGAAGTAGCCTGGCTCACCAGGACCTACCCCAACGTCCGGCTGCTGGTCTACCCGGAACTGCACCTGTGCGGGCACACGAAGGACGAGGACCCCGAGAAGGTCATGAGCGCGGCGGCGCAGCCGCTGGACGGGCCGCGGGACGCGATGCTGGCCGGCCTGGCCCGGGAGCTGGGCATCTGGCTCGTCCCCGGCACGGTCTACGAGCGGGACGAGGACGGGCAGATCTACAACACGGCCGTCGTGTACTCACCGCGGGGGGCGCGCGTCGCGGCGTACCGCAAGATGTTCCCGTGGCGGCCTCACGAGACCACGGCCGCGGGCTCGCGGTTCGTCGTCTTCGACATGGAGGGGTACGGGCGGGTGGGTCTGTCGATCTGCTACGACGCATGGTTCCCCGAAGTCACGCGGCACCTGGCGTGGCAGGGCGCCGACCTCGTCCTGAATCTGGTGCGCACGCCGACCGTGGACCGGACACAGGAAGTGGTCCTCGCGCGTGCCAACGCCATCGTCAACCAGGTCTTCATGGCCAGCGTCAACGCGGCGCCGCCGGACGGGATCGGCCGGAGCGTGCTGGTCGATCCCGAGGGGCGGGTACGCGCCGAGGCCGGGCCCGAACCGGAGCTGGTCCTGACGGATGTGCTCGACCTCGCCGAGGCGCGCAGGGTCCGCTCGCACGGAACCGCGGGCCTCACCCGGGTGTGGGCCCCCTTCGCGGAGGACCAGCAGCCGCTCGAACTCCCCCTGTACGCAGGCCGGATCGACCCCGCCCGGTGGCGTGAGGGAGGCCGCCGTCGGGAAGCCGAGTGACGGATGTTCAGGCGGTGCCGCGCCTGATCAGGCGGTGCGGCACGATCAACTCCTGCGGGCGGACGGCGTTGCCGGGGCTGTATATGCGGTCGGCCAGACACTGCAGGGACCGTTCGGCGATCTGCTGCTTGTCCGGCGCGATGGTGGTCAGGGACGGGTTGCTGTAGCGGCCGTCCTCGATGTCGTCGAACCCGACGATCGCGAGGTCCTCGGGGACGCGCAACCCCCGTTCGTGCGCTACGTGGAGGGCGCCCAGGGCGAGTTCGTCGCTGAAGGCGAACACGGCGTCCGGGGCGACGGGACCGTCGAGGAGTTCGGTCATGGCCCTGGCGCCGTCCGCCCGGTGCAGGGCGGCGACGGGGCGTTGCGCGTCGGGGAGTCGGGGGAGCCCGGCGCGGTCCAGTGCGTGGCGGTAGCCCTCGGCGCGCAGTCGGGCGGTGCCGTTGTGCAGGTGGGGCTGGAGGCCGATGGCGGCGATGCGGCGGCGGCCGAGACCGATCAGATGGCCGGTGGCTTCGACGGCGGCGGCGACGTTGTCGACGGCGACGCGGTCGGCCGCTCCCTGCGGACTGCGCTCGCCGAGCAGGACGAGGGGAACGGCCGGTGCCGTCGCGGCGAGTTCGGCCGGATCCAGCGCCCAGGGGCTGATGATCAGGCCGTCGACCACCCGTCCACCGCCCTGGGCGAGCAGGCGGCGTTCGGCGTCCGCGTCGCCCCGGGTCTGGTCGATGACCACGGTCCAGGAGCGGCGCTGGGCCTCGTCCACCAGGAGCCCGGCGAGTTCGCCGAAGTACGGGGAGTGCAGTTCGGGGATGGCCAGTCCGATGATGCCGGTGCGGCCGGCGCGCAGGCTGCGGGCGGCGAGGTTGGGCCGGTAGCCGAGTTCGTCGATCGCCTCCTGTACGCGTTGTCGCGTCTCGGCCGCCACCGTGGCGGATCCGCTGACGACGTTCGACACGGTGCGTACGGAGACACCGGCCCGGGCGGCCACATCTTTCAGACGACTGCTCACCGCGTCATCCTTTCATGCGACGCCCTTCACAAAATGACTCCGCCAAAGGGTATTGCAACGTTGCATTCAACGATGCAATCTGGTGGCGGAAGCTCTGCTTGCAAGGAGGCAAGGATGACTGTGTCCGCATCGCCCGGATTTCCTGGTATCTGCCCCGCCGACCTGGACGTCGACGTGACGCAGGACGCGGCGAACCTGTACTCGGACGGCATCACCGCGCGGAAGGGGGCCTTCACCAAGGAGTGGGTCGACCGCCTGCGCGAGGACATCGAGACCGCGTACAAGGAAGCGCGCTCGCGCCCCGACGGCGCCGTGGGCCGCGGACCCGAGCGCTACTACGTGGAGATCCACCCCGAGCAGCTGCGCGGATTCGTCGACCTGGTCGACCACCCGTGGGTCAGGTCGGTGGCCACCGCAGTCCTCGGCCCCGACTACCGCATCGTCGAACTCGGCTTCGACGTACCGCTCGAAGGCGCGGTGAACCAGCCCTGGCACCGCGACTTCCCCCTCCCCGACGAGACGCGTACCGAACGCCGCCTCACCTCCCTGGCGTTCAATGTCACCGCGGTCGACACCGCCGAGGACATGGGCCCCTTCGAGATCGCGCCCGGCACCCAGTGGGACGACGAAACCGACTTCGAGCACGGGATGTTCCCGCCCCGCGAGCGCTACGGCCGGTACGAGGAGCTGGCGGTGCGCAAGTACCCGCAGCGCGGCGACATTTCGGCACGCACCGCGCTCACCATCCACCGCGGCACCAAGAACGAGTCGGCCAAGGCGCGGCCCGTCCTCGTGCTGGGCCTCGACGGTCCTGAGGCGAACAACGGCGACCGCCACGACACCGCCGTCACGCGGGCGTACTGGGAGGCGCTGCCGGAGCGGGTGCGCCACCACCTGGACTGCCCGGTCGTCGACGAACTGACGCCCATCACCCAGAAGCACACCATCGAGGGCCTGGTCATGGGCGATGCCTGAGGCGACCACGGTGGCCGAGCGTGCAGTGGACCACCCCGCCGGAGCGGGGCGCCCGCCGATGCTCGTCTACGCCGTCGCCGCGGTCTCGGCGCTCGGCGGCCTGCTCTTCGGCTACGACACCGGCATCATCTCCGGCGCCCTGCTCCACCTGCGCGACGACCTCGACCTCTCCTCCCGCGAACAGGAGATCGTCGTCAGCGTCATCCTGCTCGGCGCGATGGCCGGCGCCCTGATCTCGGGACGCACCGCCGTACGGCACGGCCGGCGCAAGGTGGTTTCGGCGGTCGCGGTGATCTTCGCCGTCGGTGCGGTGGCGGCCGCGCTCTCCCCCGACGTGACGACACTGATCGCCGCGCGCTTCGTCCTCGGCCTCGCGGTGGGCGGGGCCTCCAACATGGTGCCCGTCTACATCGCGGAACTGGCGCCCGCGGCCGTGCGCGGCCGGCTCATGGTGCTCTTCCAACTCATGGTCGCCATCGGGCAGTTGATCGCCTACCTCTGCGGCTGGGCGCTGTCCGGCAGCGGCGGGTGGCGCGTCATGTTCGCCCTTGCCGTGATCCCCGCCGGGGCCCTGGCCATCGGCATGCTGTTCCTGCCGGAGAGCCCACGCTGGCTCATCGAGCAGAACCGCGGTGACGACGCGCTGCGTACGCTGCGCCGGCTGCGGCCCGCCGGCGCGGACGTCGCGGCGGAGGCGGCCGAGATCACCGCGGTGACGGTCAACGCGCCGACCGGTGAGGGTAGTTGGCGCCGACTTCGGCAACGCTGGCTGCGCCCGGCCCTGTTGATCGCCGTCGGCATCGCGGCGTTCTCCCAGCTCACCGGGATCAACGCCATCGTTTATTACGCGCCGACGATCCTGGACGACGCGGGCTTCGGGAACTCGGTGGCGCTGCTCACCGGCATCGGCATCGGCGCGATGCTCGTCGTGGCGGGAGTGGTGGGCGCCATCGCCGTCGACAAGGTCGGGCGGCGCCGTACGATGCTGTGGTTCCTGCCCGGTTCGGCCCTCGCCATGGTGGTGCTCGCGCTCGCCTTCGCCACCTCATCGGGCTCCGCCGCGCAACGCTGGACCGTGATCATCTCGCTGTTCGCGTACATCCTGTTCAACGGCGTGGGGATGCAGGCCGTCGTCTGGCTGATCGGCCCGGAGATCCTGCCGCTGAGCGTGCGCGGCCCGGCCACCAGCCTGGCCACGCTCTCCGTATGGGGCTTCGACCTCCTCATCGCCATGACGGCCCTGACGGCGATCAACGCCATCGGCCGTTCCGGGACGTTCCTCTTCTACGCGCTGATGAACGTGGCCTGCATCGTCTTCGTCGTCCTGAAGGTGCCGGAGACGAAGGGCCGAAGCCTGGAGAGCATCGAACAGGCGCTGCACAGCCCGCTTCCCTTCCGCAAGGCGCTGGAAAGGACCGGGTGACCACGGAGCAGCTCGTCCGCCCCCGTCCGCGCCGCGTCACACTCCGGGATCGGGCGCGGCGGGGCCGGGCCGCAAGGCGCGTACAGCTTCGAGTTGCGCCGCGAACGACAGGCCGAGGAACAGCGCGACGGAGGTGAGATACGCCCACAGGAGCAGCGACATGAAGGCGCTGAGCGGTCCGTAGACCGTGTCGAAGGAACCGCTGACCGAGAGATACAGACTCAGCGCCCACGTCAGCAACGACCACAACACCAGATACATGGCCGCACCGAACGCCAGCCACGTGTAGCCGGGTTGCCGGCGGCGCGGTGAGCGTCTGAAGATGGCACTCGCCGAGAGCAAGGCCAACACCAGCCCCAGTGGCCACCGCAGGACATTCCACACGGTGTTGAATCCGGCGCCGAGGTCGTAGACGGAGGCGGCTGCCGCCCCCAGATCGCGTCCGGCCACCATCATGACGAAGCCGAGGCCCAGCGGGAGTCCGGCGCACAGCGCCATGACGAGTCCGCGCGCGTACTTCTTGAGGAACGGGCGGTCGCGCTCATTGCCGTATATGCGATTCGCGCCGCGCTCGATCTGGCACATGGCCGTGGTGACGTTGGACAGCGAGAACGCCAGCGCGAACCAGAGAGCAACTTGCGTACCACCTCCCGCGGTTCGCCGGCTTCTGGCCAGGGCGTCGTCGACCACCGCCGCACTCGGGCCGGGAGCGATCCGGTGCATGGTCACTTCCGCGAACCGCCCGACGCTCTCGGTGTGCAACGTCGTCGACAGGCCGACGAACACGATGACGAGCGGGATCAGCGCCAGCACTGTCTGCAGAGCCATCGCGCGGGCGTGACTGAACCCGTCCGCGTAGCGGAACCGGATGAAGGCATCCCGCAGCAGCTTCTGTCCCCCGTAGCGCCGCAGCGCCTCGAACGCCTCGTCGCCGGAGAGCTCGTCGCCCCGCATGTCCCGCGTCTCGGGGACCTTGGTCGCCGTGCCCATCTGCATCTGCTCCCCAGGTCAGTGGGGCACGCGCCCGCGTGCACTCCGCGCACACCTGTGCCCCCGAATGCCGTGGGCAATCGGTATCGCCGGGGGAGCCGGTGGACGGAACGCCCCCGGAGCCATGGTGCTCGCTCCGGGGGCGTGGTCACGCGGGGGCGGGCTCTACCGGTAGCCGTCGCTGTCCCGGCGGCTTCTGTAGCCCGGCTGGTCCTTCTCGGGGAGCAGGGGCCGGGTGCCGTCCTCGCGGGGCGTTTCGCGCTCCGGCTCGTGGCGCTCACGCCCGGGCTCCTGGCGGGACCACTCGTCCTGCGGATCGAACGGATCGGTGTTCGGGTCCTGCCAGTTGTTCCGGTCAGCCATGACGACTCCTCTGGTGGGTCTGTGTCCGACACGACCCACGGTGAGCCGGTCGCCCGCAGCGCGCATGTCGGGGCGCGCGCGACCACCCGACTGGGCGCACTCGTCTGTCCCGGAAACGACCGAGGCGTTTCCTACTTGCTGAGCCAGAGGTCGGGGCCGAACACCTCGTAGTGGATGGCCGCGGGGGCGAGCCCATGAGCGAGCAGGTCGCTGCGGACCGCCTGCATGAAGGGGAGAGGGCCGCAGAGAAAAGCGGTCGTGTTCGTCGGCAGCGTCAGGCCCGAGACGGCTGCCTGGCCTTCGTGTACATGTGCCGCTCGTGTCCCCGACTCACCAGGGGCGTCGGCGTCGTTCTCGTACCACAAGTGCAGCGAGGCGTGCCGGAGTCGGCTCACGTGTTCGGACAGTTCCAGCCGGTGGGCGTGCTGGGCGGGGGAACGGTCCGCGTGGACGACGACGACGGGCCGGTCCGGTGCGGTGGCGGTCAGGTGGTCGAGCATGGAGAGCATGGGCGTCACACCGATCCCCGCCGAGGCGAGCAGCAGCGGGCCCTCCCCGTCCGGGAGCACGAGGTCGCCGAAGGGCAGAGAGACCTTGAGGATCCGGCCGGGCCGCCCATGGGCGTGGAGCCAGGAGGACACCTCTCCCTCGGGCACGCGGCCGTCGGCCGAGCGTTCCCGCTTGACGGTGATGCGCCAGGTCTTGTGTCCGGGAGCCGTGGACAGGCTGTACTGACGTATCTGCCGGGCCCCGTCGGGGAGTTCGACCTGGACGCTGACGTACTGCCCCGGGAGGAACGGCTCGGTGGGGAGCGCGTCGCGGCGGCTCAGGACGAAGGAAGCGGTGTCGGGGGACTCCTCGACGCGCTCGACGATCTCCATGTCGTGCCACACGTCGCCGTTCTCCACGCAGGCTTCGGCGTACAACCGGGCCTCGATGGCGATGAGGGCATGGGCCATCAGCCAGTACACCTCGTCCCATGCGGCTGCCACGGCAGGGGTGACGGCGTCGCCGAGTAACTCCTCGACGGCACCCAGCAGATGGCGTCCCACCAGGGTGTACTGGTCGGCGGTGATGCCCAGGGAAGCGTGCTTGTTGGCGATGCGGCCGAGCAGGGCGTCAGGACGCTCGTCGGGGCGTTCGAGGAGCGCGGTGGCGAACGCCGCCACCGCACCCGCGAGAGCCTCGCGCTGGGCGCCGTTGGCCTGATTGGCCCGGTTGAACAAGCCGCGCAGAAGTTCCGGGCGTTCTTCGAACAAGCGGCGGTAGAAGAGTTCGGTGATGGCCCCGAGGGAGGCCCCGACCGCCGGAAGGGTGGCACGGACGACGGTTGCCGACTGTGTGGAGAGCAAGATGACTTCCAATCCTCGTGTGACACGTTTACGTGGCACACAAAAACAACGTGTCAGTAAAACGGAGTGCACGGTGCGATTCAGAAGGGGCGATTTGCGCCGCGGGCCGCGGGGGATCGCGCAGTAAGGCCGAAAAGGTTATGCGGCGCGGTACAGGCCGCGTCCCGCACGGCGGATCCGGGATGTGCCGACCAAGCGGTCAAGGGTGCTGCGGACGGCGTTGATGCTGCCGCTGTCCGTGTCGCGGCCGAGAGCCGCCGCGACAGTACGTGCGCGTACGTCGACGTCGCCGGCCTCGGCGAAGTAGTCCAGGATCTGTTCGGTGAGCTTGCCGTACTTCGTCTGTGTGTCGGCCTCGTCGAGAGATTCCGCTGGTGCGGGGGCCTGGGGCGCGGTCGTCGGCTCCACCACGGGCGCCTCCGGAGGAAGTTCCTCGCGCGGCGCGGCGCTGACCACGGGCGGGGGCGCGGTGCTGACGGTGGAGGGTGCGATGGACGGCAGCAGGGCCTGGAAAGCACCGAGAGCCCGCTGGACGGAGCGGAGATGGGCGACGACAGCGGCCAGTTCCCGCTCCAGAGCCTGCTTCTGCACCTCCAGACGGGCCAGGTCCTCTTGCAGGCTTTCGGCGGTGACCTCGATGTCGTGTGCCGCGTGAGACACGGAGACCATGTGTTCCTCTCGTCCTCAACCCGTGGATCGTGTGCGCGCCCGGCCTCGCTCGCCTCGAATTCCGCCAGGCGCCACCAGAATTACCACCTTCCCTCATACGTAGGGAACACTTTCCCGTTCGACGTTGCATGATTGCCGGACCTTGTGAGTGCCTATGCGCGAGGGCATTACCGTCGGACCGGTTGACGGCATCCAAGGTGAGCAGTGCTTCCAACGAGGCGGTGTTTCCTTGCCGTGCGGCCGCTACGAACGCTTCGAGCAGGCGCCGGTGTTCCGCCACGTCGACGCTCTCGCGCCGCCCGGCAGCGAGGTGCTTGCGGGCCCGGCTCACTATCTTCCGGACGTTGACGACCGACAGGCGGAGCAACTCCGCGATCTCGGCGTAGGCGTAGTCGAAAGCCTCCCGCAGGACATATGCGGCCCGCTCCGTGGGCGTCAGTTTCTCCAGGACGAGAAGAAGCGCCAGCTCCAGGGCTTCGGCCCGCTGGACGCCCACCTCCGGATCGCCGCTCGTGTCGGCCGGTTCGGGCAGCCATGAGCCGGTGCAGGTCTCACACCGCACCCGGGCGGAGCGGGCCACGTTGATCGCCAGCCGGGTGGTGGCGCTCGAGAGGAAGGCCACGGGGTTGACCACGACCGTCCGATCGGTCTTCTGCCAGCGCAACCACGCCTCCTGCACCACATCCTCCGCCTCGACCGCGCTTCCCAGTACGCGATAGGCGATACCGAAGAGTCGCGGCCGGAGCGCCACGAACACGGCGACGGCCTCGTCCAGGGCACCTTCTGCGGGGGGCGTCTCAGGATGCATGATCCTTCTGTCTCCGTTCCTCCGAGTTCCCCTACGGTGCGTTGTCGGGGGGGTGTCAGTGTGTCGGAGTTCGGAATGCCGGGGGTAGCAGATGAGACAGTGTCATCTCGCTCCCAACATTGCTCCCAACATTGGCTCCCAACGTCTCTGGAGACAGGAGAGTGGGGTGACCCTGGCGGCAGCGGTCACCCCGGGGCTCACGCCTGTTGGGCGAGCCAGTCGCTGAAACGCGTCTCGGTGATGTGCGCGTCGGGACCGGGCAGGAGCGTGGTCTCCTGCAACTCGGTCCCGAAGTACGTGGCGTGCGGGTCGGCCACCACGGTGCGCGCGTCCTTCTTCGCGGCGAGGTCGTCGCGGATCAGCTCGTCCAGCCGGAAGGTGTCGGGACCGGCAACCTCGACCACACCCCTGACGGGGGCGCCGACTGCGGTGCGGCCCACGACGGCGGCCACGTCGTCGGAGTGGATGGGCCGGATCTTGACGGGGGCCAGACGCACGGTGTCGCCGTCGGTGGCCTCGGCGGCGATGCCCTTCATGAACTCGAAGAACTGCGTGGCATGGACGATGGAGAACGGCATGCCGGAGGCCTTGATCAGCTCCTCCTGCGCCTGCTTGGCACGGAAGTATCCGCTTGCCTGCAGGCGCTCGGTACCGACCACCGACAGGGCGACGTGGTGGGTCGCACCGGCGTCGGCCTCGGCCTTGAGGAGGTTGGCGGTCGAGGTGCGGAAGAACTCCATGACGGCATCGTCCGCGAACGAGGGGGAGTTGGATACGTCGACCACCACCTGTGCGTCCTTGAGCACCTCGGCAAGTCCCTCGCCGGTCAACGTGTTGACACCGGTGCTGGGCGCGGCAGGTACCGCTTGGTGACCGTGCCCGTCGAGCTTGGCGACCAGCTTCGAGCCGATGAGTCCGGTACCGCCGATGACTACGACCTTCATGATGCGAATCCTCTCGGGAGAATGTGGCTTCGGTGTCCTCGCGCCGCATCAGACAGAGACCGGATGCCCCCTGGGTCTGTGACGGCCGGACGAGCCGGGCCGTCAGAGGTGTCACAGATCCGCACCGTGTCCGGTCGATACCGGTGAAGGGTCACGGAACCGCGACCGGGCGCCCGGCGGACGGTGCGCCCCCGCCCGTGACACGGCGACGCACGGAAGGTGCTCAACAGTGTCGGACAACCACGCGGTGCACATGCACGGAGCCGGCGACGAGGCGGCTCCGGAAGGCTGGATGAAGGCGGCACAACTGCTTCAGGACGCCTCGCCGCTGACGATCCCCGCAGGCGCCTCGGCGATGACCATCCGGGTCGAGTGGGGGCCCGGAGACCCGGGAACACCACCGCACCGTCATTCGGGACCCGCCTTCGGATACGTCGTCGAGGGCGCGGTCCGCTTCGAGTTGGAGGGCGAACCCGAGCGCGTCGTGGAGGCCGGTGGCACGTTCTGGGAACCGGGCGGCGACGTGATCCACTACCAGGACGGGAACGCGCTGGGCAACGCGACGACCAGGTTCGTGGTGACCATGATGTGCGCGCCGGGAATGCCCATGCTGGAACTCGTCTCCAAGGAGGAGTTGGAAGAGCGCGCCCACCTGCGTGCCCCGCGGGTCACGAAGTGAGGCCATCAGCGCGCTGAGGGCACCTCCTGGCGTTGGCTGGGGGAGGGGCTCAAGGACAGGCTCCAAGGAGATGCGCTACTGCGGTGCGCCGCTCGACGCATGGGACAGCCGCATGACGAGGGCGACGATGGCGCCCTTCGTGTTCGAGGAGATGGTCAGCTGATCCGTGATGAGAGCGGCGATCCACAGTCCGCTTCCCCCGGAGCGATCGTCGATCCGGGGAGCCTGCGGAGGGATGACATCCGCGGTGAACCCCGGCCCGGAGTCGTGAATGTGGCATTCCAGATGGCCATTGGCGCGCTGCAGGGTCAACGTCCCGCCACCGCCGGCATATTCGATGGCATTGGTGGCCACGGCGTCGATGGCCACGATGAAGTCGCCGCGCCGTGGTTCGGACAGGCCCTCGCGGTCGGCGTACCGGTCGATGAGCATCCGTAGCCGGGGCAGGTCACCCTGCGTGAAGGGGCACTCCAGCACGGGGGTGGCGCTCTGGTCGCCGAGGTCGGGGGCTGTCATTTGCGGCTCACCTCGCTGATGAGGAGGTGGGGCAGGTGGCCGGGGTCCGTCCGGCGCATGATGCGGGCCACTGTCGGATGGCAGCGGACCTCGATCGATTGGTGCGCGCAGGACCCGACGAGGCGCAGCAGGTCCATGGTGCAGGCAGCGCTGAGGAAGCTGAGCCCCGACAGATCCACCGTCAGCCGCCCGGCGTTCGCGGTGCGCGCCAGTCCTTCGCGCAGAGCGGAGATGAACTGCTCCCGGGTGGCGATGTCCGCCTCGCCGGCCAGCCGCACGACGCCGTCCGTGTGCGCGGTGTGGAGGGCTCCGAGGTGGGGCAGCAGCCGGCACGGGTGGGCTTCGTGCATGGCTGTCAGGACCTCGGCGGTGAACCAGCGGCTGTCGTAGGAACAGACCTCGGTGTAGGGGCGGTCGGTGAACAGATGCTCCGCGTGGGACTCGCGGTACATCATCACCGCGACATCGGCGTCCAGGTCCCCCACCCAGTGCATGTCGATGTAGGTGCGCAGTCCCCGGTAGCCCTCCGCCAGCGCCTGCTCGGTCTCCTCCTCGATGCGCTGCCACTGCCGCTCGGGGGTGAACTTCCGGACGGGGTGAATGAGCGCGCGCATGCTGCTGACCACGAGCTGGCCCCGGTCGCGGGCGGTGCTCAGCAGCGGGCCGGGTGTATCCAGCCGGTCCCACACTTCGGCTTCGGCCACCTGCGGGGCGGCGAAGAGCATCACCTTCTCGCGCTTGGCAAGGCCTGCCCAGGTAAATGCGGCCATTACGTCACGACCCGCGTCGTCATCGCTGTAGCTGGCAATTGCATGATCGCCCGCCCGGAGCTGCTGTACCGGGATCGTGGCGACAGGCGCCGCGTCCATCACTCACCTCCAATCCAAGGCTCGAGAAGATTCCTGGTCCCAAGGTAGCGAGCCGCGTAGGTTTCGCCGGTGGCATGTTGGAAAACGGGGGGCGGGCTTCCGGATCGCCGCTGCCGGCGACGGAATGGGCGCGAATATGCCCGTTTCTGTCCTTCCTTGTTCTGTCCGGCCATGCCGCGATCAGCAGACCCGGGCGGGGGCGGAGACGCCCTACCCCGTCACAGCCACCGTCGCCCCCGCCGCCACCAGCAGGCCGACGTAGGTCCAGGCGTGCAGCGCGTCGGGGATCCGTGGCGGTCGGCGCCGCAACAGGACGACCACCGGAAGCGATCCCGCGAGCAGAGCGAGCGCGGACACGACGTCCACCGAGCCCACGAGCCCCGCGGCATCGGGTGCGTTTCCCTGCAGGACGAGCGAGACGAGCAGGGCGGGGGCGACGATCACCAGGGTGAGCGGATTCGCCAGTGCGGCCGCCACGGGCATCGACGCGCCCGCGCGGCGCATCAGCGGAACCGTCAGCACGCTGCCGCCCACACCGAGGAACGCGGCGATCCCCCCGATCGGCGCACCCAGCCAGGTAGGCACGGCGTGCGCGCGGGCGGCTCGGGACCCGGCGGATACCGGCCTGCGAAAGCCCGGGCGTACCAGCAGGTCGACGACGGTCGCCGCGACGTAGAGCACGAAACCCCAGCGGATGACGGCGCCCGGCGTGAATCGGGCGGCGGCCGCCCCGAGCGCGCCACCGGTCGCGAGCAGGACGAACAGCGCCTCACGTCCTCGTAGGCGTACGAGCACCTCCCGCCTGGTGGCGAGGGTGGCCACGACCGCGTTGACCAGCATCACCAGGGCGGATGTCGCGGCCGCGACGCGTACCGCGCCGGACCCGAGCGCGGCATCCGCCACCGTGATCACCGGGACGGTCACGAAACCGCCGCCGAAGCCGAAGAGGACGGTGGTGACACCGACGAGGACACCGATGAGGACGAGCACGAGTGCGGACACGCTCCGATCACACCGCGCCACCGCACTGACCAGCAATCGACATCGTGACCATTACTTTCGTGTGTCGGCCAACCCGGACTCGGACGTCGGCATCCAGGACCCTAGGCTGCACAGGTGCGCAACGCCTCGATCGACGACCACGACCATCTCCCGGTGGACGTGCTCCCCATCGGCTCCGACTACCCGCCGGACTTCCTGCTCGCCCGGCACACACACCGCCGGGCGCAGCTGCTCCACGGCACCGGCGGCGTGATGCAGGTGGAGACCGACGAGGGATCGTGGACCGTCCCCGCCGACCGGGCCGTGCTGATCCCCCCGCGAGTACCGCACAAGGTCCGCATGCTCGGCGTCTCCACCTGGAGCCTCTACGTCGAACCGGACGCCGCGCCCTGGTGGCCGACCTCGTGCACGGTCATCGACGTCGGCCCCCTGCTGCGCGAACTGCTCCGCGCCGCGAACGACCTCGACGCGGAGTACGACACGGCCGGCCGCGACGGCGCGCTCATGCGCCTCGCCCTGCACGAGCTGCGCCGGATGACGCCCGCGCCCTTCGCGATCTCCCTGCCGCGTGACGACCCGTTCCGTACGCTCTGCCGCGCTTATCTGGCCGCGCCCGACGTCACGCTGACGAACACGGACTGGGCTCGCTCGGCCGTGATGAGCACCCGCACCTTCGACCGTCGCTTCCGTGGGCTCACCGGAGTGAGCCCCGCGACTTGGCGCGCGCAAGCACGTCTGCTGGCGAGCCTTCCGCTGCTGACGACCGAGAGCGTGACCGCGGTCGCCTCCCGCCTCGGCTACGCCTCGCCCGCCGCGTTCACCGCCGCCTTCTCACGGGCGTTCGGCTCTCCTCCGTCACGATTCAGGTGAGTCGATCCGCCCGGAGTGGTGGATCGGGCGTCGGCCACGGCGAGTTCGCACGCGTCGGTACGGCGTGTCATTCGTACATGACGTAGGCCGGACGCGGGGTCAGGGCCAGCACCTCGGCGGGAGTCATCAGGCGGCTGCCGCCCTCGACGTCCTCCTCGAAGAACAACTTGAAGCCGGTGTGCAGTCGCGGCGGCATCTCGTCGACCAAGTGTGTCCAGGTCTCGCGCTTGAGCTGCGGAGTGCCGATCCCGTCGGCGCTCTTGATGACGGCGACGCCCTCGGGCACCTTCAGCCGGTGTTCGTCGCGGACGACCGACGAGGCGACCTGGTGGTAGACGAACACCTTCTCCGGAAGATCGTGTTCCTCGACGAGGGAGGCGAGATAGGCGGCGATCCGGGTGAGTTCGGCGCCGCTGGTGTGGCCGTAGGTGTTGCCCGGCACCTGACCCGAGCTCATCTCCCATTCCGGGTCGAGGGCGATGCCGACGTCCGGGTGCACGAGCCACTCCCGGAGGGCTTTCACCTCGTCGAGGGGTGCGGCCCGGCCCGGCTGGATGTTCAGCAGGAGCAGCGCCTTGTGGTCGCGGGCGGCCTCGTGGAACGTGCGGACCGTCTTGTCGGGGGTGCGGCTGCGGTAGGTGCCGTCGGGTCCGGGGCCCGCGTTGGCGACGACGGCGAGCAGTTCGAGGACCGGCAGCACGGTGCGGCCGTCCGCGTAGGCGCGGCCCCGCCGCTCGATCTCCGCTACGCGGTCGTCGAGGTTGCCGGTGCCGAGTCGGCCGAGGGCGGCGGCGCCGGGCAGTCCGCAGTAGCCGACGAGCCGGTGCTCGGGGAAGAGCCGGCGTCCGCCGCGCGGTAGTTCGGGGCGGCGGTGGGTGGGCTTCGGTGAGGCGGTACGCGAGGTACGTGCGGCGGAGGGGGACGGGCTGGGGGCGCTTTCCTCGGCGGAGGACGTGCTGCAGCCGGTGGCGAGCGCGGCCGCGCCCGCGGCTCCCGCGCTGAGCAGCGCGCGCCGCCGCACGCCGCCCGTGCCCGGACTCGTGCTGTCGGTGTGACCGTCTGTCCGCACCTCGTCTCCCGTCCGCCGCCGGGGCGCGTGCCGTGACGGCTTGTCGTGATCATCGTCGACAGTGCGCCTTGCCGCAGGGCAAGGGGGTAAAACGTGCGCGGACGGCGTCCGTTCGGGCGCATCCGGGGCGTGCGCGGGCCCTGCCCTCGGCCACGGCGCCTCCTGCGGTCGGTCCTGGCATTCCGACGACTCTAGGTATCAGGACGCGATGCCACAGGTGAAGCGGATAAATACGTCTTCATTCACTCATGCCCTGTAAACGCGGACTTCGGCCACGAACGGGGGTGTTCAGGCCGGACGGTCGTCGACGGCGAGCAGCTGTTCGGCGCCGCCTTCGAGGAGCCGGGCCGTCTCCGCGGACCGGGGGAGCATGGTCTTCTCGTAGCTGCGTATGGCGTTCTCGACGGTGGCGGCCTCGGAGAGAGCCGCGGCGAGGTCGGCGGCGTCGAGCATCGCGAGGTTGACGCCGACGCCGAGCGGGGGCATGAGATGGGCGGCGTCGCCGAGCAGTGTCACCGTCGGGTGGTGGTCCCAGGTGTGCGGGACGGGCAGGGCGAGGATCGGGCGATCGACGTAGGGGCCGTCGTTGTCGGTGATCATCCGGAGCAGACGGGGCGACCAGTCGGCGTAGCGGTCCAGGAGCAGTGCGCGGATTCCTTCGGTGTCCTGGGGCGTCAGGCCGCTCCCGCGGATCCAGTCGGCCGGGACGCGCTGGATGAGGTAGACGCGGATGTGATCGCCGCCGTTGCGCTGGGCGAACATGGCGCGCTCGCCGTCGGCGACGTGGGCGCCGCCTCTGCCGACCAGTTCCGCGATCTCGGCATGACGGTCGTCGACGTCGTCGAACCACGCTTCGAGGAAGCTCACGCCGCTGTACTCGGGGGCGGCGGGGGAGACGGCCGGGCGGACCCGGGAGTGGGCGCCGTCGGCGCCGATGACCAGATCGGTCTCGGCAGTGGTGCCGTCGGTGAAGTGCAGCCGCCGCGGTCCTTCGGCGGGCCCGCTGATGTGGTGCAGCGTGCGGCCCCAGTCCACGGTGCCGGGGGTGAGCGAGCCGAGCAGGAGGTCGCGCAGCAGTCCGCGGTCGATCTCCGGCTTGAACGTCTCGTCGTGCGCCGGGACTTGATGGAAAGTGATCGCTCCCGTCGGGTCCATCTGACGCATCTCCTGGCCCTCGGGGCGGGCCAGCTCGAAGAACTCGTCCAGGAGACCGGCCGCGCGCAGGGCGATCTGGCCGTTGTCGGCGTGCAGGTCCAGGGAGCCGCCCTGGTTGCGCGAGTCGGGCCCGGTGTCGCGGTCGTGGACGGTGACGGCGAGGCCGTGCCGCTGCAGGATGCGGGCACAGGTCAGCCCGCCGGGGCCGGCCCCGATGACGCTGATCCGGGCGCGGGAAGGGTGCGGTGACGTCATGGGTGGTCCTTTCGGAGTGGGTGGGGAGTAAAAGAAGAGTACGTAAAAAAGTGGTACGCGACAACTTAGCTACTCAGTCCACTTAGTTCTTGATACCGCTAGCGGGTATGATCGCCTCATGACCGAACTCCCGATCGGCCGCCGCGAACGCAAGAAGGCAGCCACCCGGCAGGCGATCGCCGACGCCGCTCTCCGTCTCTTCCTGGAGCGTGGGTACGACCACGTGAGCGTCCGGGACGTCGCCGACGCGGCCGACGTCTCGCCCACGACGGTGTTCAAGCACTTCACCGGCAAGGAAGCGCTCGTCTTCGACCAGGAAGAGAGCACGGACGCCCACCTGATCGCCGCCGTACGGCAGCGCGAGGCGGGCCAGAGCGTTCTTGAGGCCCTGCGTCAGCATGTGCTGGACACGTGGCTGCCGATCGCGGCGCACCCGCAGAGGGAGCAGTTCAACCGCCTGGTGGACTCCACGCCGGCGCTCCGTGCGTATGGCGAGCGCATGTGGATCCGGCACACCGACAACCTCAGCGCGGCGATCGCCGACGAGTTCGGCGTCGAGCACGACAGCCTCGCCTGTGCCACCCTGGCCCGGTTCGCTCTGGATGTTCCCGCGCTCGCGCAGGGGCAGAAGGACCGCCGGGCCGCGGTTGAGGAAGTCTTCGACATTCTGGCCAACGGGTGGCGGCCGCCCGGTGAGCCGACCGCCTGACGCGGACTTCGAGCCGAGAACTCACACGCCGTGGAACCCGGAGCCCTCGGAGCCCCCGGAGAACCCAGAGGCCCCGGAGAATTCTGTGTGACCTGTCGACGGCCACCCCAGCCACCAGATGAACAAGCCGCCCAGCAGGAGGAGAAGGAAGATCGCGGCATTGGTCCGGCGGTAGGTGAGCAGGATGGCGACGAACTCGCGCAGCATGGCGCTCGGCCAGAAGTACGAGGCTGTGGGGGCGCCCACCACGTGGCCCCGGACGCCTGTACGGCGGGCGGTCACCGCGGCGCGGAAGACGTGGTAGTTGTTCGTGACGATCACGCACCGGTAGTTCGGATGTGCCTTCTGCATCAGCTCCTTGCTGAACGTCAGGTTCTCCTCGGTGGTGGTCGAGCGGTCCTCGCGCTCGATGAGGTCGGCCGGGAAATCGCGTGCGACGAGGTAGTCGGCCATCGCGTGCGACTCCGGCAACTCCTCGTCCGGCCCCTGCCCTCCAGAGGTCAGGAGTACGGGCTGCTTTCCCCTGCGCGAGAGCTTGGCGTGCACCTTTCGCGCCGTGTCGAGACGGCTGGCCAGAAGAGGCGGCACGGTGGTGCCGCCGACCAGGCCCGAGCCGAGAACCACCACGTAGTCCGTTCTGCGCCGGATGTGCAGACGCTCGTAGAGCGTGCCGTAGAGGAGAAAGCAGACGAAGAGGAAGGCCACGTATCCGGCGAGGGCGACCGCGGTTCCTGCCGCCACCGCGAGGGTGCGCGTGTGCAGGACCAGCGCGGTGATCAGCAGGGCGAGCAGGGCGACCAGGGCGATGCCCGCTCCCAGTGACAGCAGGTTGCCCGGACTTCTGCCTTCCTTGCGCACCATGGTGATGCCGTTGGCGAGCAGGAACCATGCCAGTGTGATGACGCCCAGGGCCGCGGCGACCAGCAGGGCGACAGCTGCGTCCTTGCCCAACTGGGGCTTCTTGGATGCCAGTTGCAGAAAGAGCGCGGCCGCGGCGAAGACGAGGGCGAGCCCCAGAAAGACGGCATTGCTGACCCTGCGGCGGTCACGCAGCACTCCGAAGCAGAAGACGAGCAAGCACACGAGCGACGGGGCGTAGGCCAACATGCGCCCATGCTACTGAGGCGTGCGCGGCACCGGTCGCGAGCCCTGCCAGGCGATGCGACCGCCCGTTCGGGGCATCGGCCTGGCCTGGCGCCGCCGGAGCAAACGCTGATCGTGGCGCCGGACCGACCACGACGCGCAGGGCCTGATCCTCCTCGGCCGAGGCGGGCCAGGCCCTGGGGGCGCGGCGGGCGTGGGTGGCGGGCGCGGGTGTCAGGCGCGGATGTCAGGCGCGGGTGGCGAGGTCCGCTGAGCGTCCGGACCGCTCCGCACCGGTGTCCGTCGGGCCCTCTCCGGTGGTCGTCCGTCGCCAGAGCGGCTTCAGGCGGTACGTGAGCAGGTACAGGACGGCCGTCACTCCGGCCGCGACGAGCATGCTCAGGTCTCCCGCTCCGGGGTGGGCGGCGGCGAACGCACCCGTGTACAGGCTGGACTGCCAGAACGGAACGGACGCGACGACACCTCCCGCCCAGGCCGGCAGCCCCCAACCCAGCACCCGGGAACGGTCGTAGAGCTCGGCGATCCGGCGGGGGTCGCTGCGCCCGCCCAGGTAGAAGTCGAGTAGGAGTACTGCGGCGAAGGGGGCGATGAAGTAGGCGGTCAGGTTGAGGAAGACCTTGAACTTGTCCTCCGTGCCGGACGCGCCCCACAGGCTGATCACGTAGGCGAGCACACAGATCCCGACCACTGCCTGGGAGCGGGTCACCGGAACTTTCAGCGTCTGTACGGAGATCGCGCCGCCGTAGACGTTGAGGAAGTTCTGCGCCAGCGCGGACAGGCCCACGGCGATCAGGGCGGGGACGGCGAACGGTCCTGCCAGTTCGTGCAGGGCGGCGATGGTGTCCGTGCTGGAGGCGGAGCCGCCGACCACCACGCCGAGAACGCCGAGCCAGCAGATGGTGGCGAAGTTGCCCAGGCCCGTGTACCACGTGGTGCGCCGGACGACGCGCGGGGTGTCGGGCAGATAGCGCGAGTAGTCCGAGGCGAAGGGGGCCCAGGCCACCAGGAACGCCAGGAACCAGCCGCCCAGGGTGATGACGCCGCCGGTGCTGCCGACGTAGCCGGCCGCCTGCGGGTTGGCGGCGAAGAGGGTTCCGCCGCGCACCACCGCCACCACGGTGATCAGGAGGAACAGCGGGGTCAGGACGTAAGTGAGCATCCGCTGAAGGAAATTGATCATGTTGTAGCCGAAGACGGCCACGACCACTTCGATCGCGGTGAGCAGAGCGGCGCAGAGCCAGTACGGCAGATGGGACAGCTCCGCGAACGCCTTCCCGCCGAGGATGACGGTGACCGCGGCCCAGCCGACGCCGGAGAAGACGTTGATGTAGGCGACGGGCAGGAAGTTCCCGTAGAAGCCCAGCGGGCCTCTGGCCTGGATCTGCTGGGGCACGCCGAGGCGTACGCCCATGCGGGACATGACGGCCATGAGTACGGAGCCGATCCCGGCCCCCGCGACGATCGCGCAGACGGCGGCGGGAAAGCTCAGCCCGAACCAGGCGGCGCTGAATCCGAGCAGGATGACAGGGAAGTTGAGGCCTGCGGCGAACCAGACGAAGAACTGCGAGCTCGGTTTGCCGTGGCGCTCGCTGTCGGGGATGTGGTCGACACCGAAGGGCTCGACCTTGGTGACCGCGCTGCCGTAGACCGGTCCCTGCGCATCAGCTGTCATGGCGTGCTCCGGGGGAGGTGGGGGCGGAGGCGGGGCAGTACGGAGCGGGTCACCACGGGAGCGGCGCCGTCTGCGAGATGTCGAAGAAGCCGCCGCCGCTGTAGACCAGTGGCGCGCGGTCGTCGTCGTGGTGCGCGGACATCACGCGTCCGGTGAAGACGGTGTGGCTGCCGACCTCCAGTCGTTCGGCGATCTCCACCTCCAGCTGAGCGCTGGAGCCGTCGATGAGCGGCGCGCCGTGCTCACCGGGAGTCCACCGAAGCTCGGCGAACTTGTCGGGGCTCTTGCCGGCGAAGGTCTTGGCGACATCGAGCTGGTCGGCGGCGAGGATGCTGACGCCCAGGTGGGTCGCGCGGTGCAGTGCGGGGTGCGTGGACGAGCTGCGCTGGACACAGACCAGGACCATGGGCGGGTCGAGCGAGATGCTGGAGAACGCGTTGACCGCCAGGCCCTTGGGGGTGCCGGCGTCGTCCGTGGTCACCACGGTGACACCGGTGATGAACTTGCGGTGCACGCCCTTCACCAGGCCCGGGTCGACCGCGGCGGCGTGCCCGGTGGTGATGATGCCGAGGGCTTCCAGGAGCTGCCGGGAGTCGAAGGTGACCCACTCCTCGGCGATCGTGTCGCCGTCGAACCGGGCGAAGGTGGCCCCTGACACCTCGACCGTCCGCTCGGTGGGCGGCACGCCGAGGAAAGCGCCGGTGTGTCGCCCGGTGCTGCGCCAGCGGACGGCCAGCCGGTCGCCGTCCTCGACGAGATCCTCGATCTCGGTGCGCAGATCGGGGAACGCCTCGCGTACGGCGCTGATGGACGTCTTGAACTCGGCGCGGTCCTGCGCGGTGCCCGCCGGTCCTCGGCGGCGCACGTACGAGGGCCCCAGCAGGTCGTCCAGGGCGTGCACGTCGCCCAGGTTCCACGCCGCGTCCCAGGCGGCGGTGAGGCGGGCGGAACGATCTGTTCCGGCGGGGGCGGCGGTGCGGGCGGCATGGTCAAGAGTGCGGCTCATGACGATCCTCTCGATCGGACTCTTGTATGGCACAGGACCGTAGGAATGGAGTGCATGCACTGTCAATGCTTCGGCGGAATTTCCCTGTATGCGGGCGGAGATTCCGGAGAAGTGAATGGTCAGAGCCCATTTATCGCGGTCCCCCCTTGACGCTGTTCCGGACGGCTCTTAGCCTCACTGCCATGGCACAGCAGCAACGAACAGGCCAATCGGCCGATCTACGCAAGGTGGTCACGGTCACCGACGAGGTCCTCCTCGAGCTCGGGCGGCCGGTCGCCACCGTGGTGCGCCGCGTCGCCGTGGCAGCGGTGATCCGCAACCCCTGGGCCGGCCGGAGCTTCGTCGCCGACCTTCAGCCCGAGGTGGAGGCCGTCGCACCCGGCCTCGGCCGGCTGCTCGCCGGCCGCCTGATCGAGGAACTGGGCGGCGTGGACCGCATCGAGGCCTTCGGCAAAGCGGCCGTCGTGGGCCTCGACGGGGAGATCGAGCACGGCAGCGCCCTGATCCACACCCCGTACTTCGGCAACGTGCTGAGGGAACTGGCCGAAGGCACCTCGATCATCGTCTTCAGCGACGACCGGCTGGCGGCGGGCGAACCGCTGACCATTCCCGTGTGGCACAAGACGGCCGCCGCCACCCGCACGCATTACCAGACGGTCCAGATCAGGGTGGCGGACGCACCGCGCCCCGACGAGATCGTCGTGGTCGCCGCCGCCGCGTCCGGGCCCCGGCCCAACGCCCGTATCGGAGACCGCCGTTCCGACCCCGTAGTCCGCCTCGCCGACCTGGAGAACGCCCGATGAAGCTCCGCAAGATCGTCACCCTTGTCGAAGACATCCACACCGAGGGCGGCCGCCCCGTCGACCCGATCGCCCGTACGGCCGTAGTGCTCGCGGTGATCGAGAACCCCTGGGCCGGTCAGGGTTTCGTCACCGAACTGCTGCCCGGCATCGACGAAGTCGCCCCCCAGCTGGGCGAGTTGCTCGCCCCGCGCGTCGTGGAGGCGCTCGGTGCGCCCGTCGAGGCGTACGGCAAGGCCGCGATCGTGGGCCTCGACGGCGAGATCGAGCACGGCAGCGCCCTGATCCACACGCTGAAGTTCGGCGACCACTTCCGCAAGGCCGCGAACGCCACCACCCTGCTTCCCGCGGTGGAGAAGCGCGCCGTCGCCGGTGCGGTCTTCGACATTCCGCTCAAGCACATCACCGACGCCACGGTCCGCTCGCATCACCAGAGCATCGAGGTGCGTGTGCCGGACGGCCCGCGCGCCGACGAGATCGTCATCGGTCTGGCCGCGGCGTCACAGGGCCGCCCGCAGGCGCGCCTCGCCCCGCTGGCGAGCGAGCAGTAGGCCGCCATGGGCAAGCCGACCCTGGTCCTGCTGCACGGTGTCGGGCTCGATCACACCATGTGGGAGCCCGTCAGCGCGCTGCTCACCGACCGCTTCACCGTCATCGCCCCGGACCTGCCGGGACATGGAACGCGGCCACCCGTGGACGACCGGGTGACCCTTGCCGAGCTGGCGGACGAAGTAGCCGCGGACATCCCGGCAGGCTCGCACGTCGTCGGCTTCTCGCTGGGGGCGCTGGTCGCTCAGCAACTCGCCCTGCACCGGCCGGAGTCGACCGCGACGCTGACCTCGGTCAGCGCGGTCTGCCGACGGACGTCCGACGAACAGGCCGCCGTCCAGGCCCGGTTGCGGACCGCGGAAGCCGACTTCGCGGCCAGTACGGCCGCGTCCCTGGAACGCTGGTACACGGGCACCGCCGTTCCGTCCGGCATCGTCGAGCGGACCGAAGCGACCCTGCGCGCCAACGATGTCGGCTCCTTCCTCGCCTGCTACCGGGTGTTCGCCACGGCGGACGCCGAACTCGCGCCGCGCCTGCCCGAGATCACGGTCCCTTCGCTGGCCGTGACGGGAGGAGACGATCCCGGTTCCACTCCGGACATGACGCACCGACTGGCCGACGCGCTGCCCGACTGCCGGGCCGTGGTCGTCCCCGGAGCGCGACACATGCTGCCCGTCGAGCGGCCCGAAGCGCTCGTCGAGGCTCTCACCACGTTCATCGGGTCCACCGGCCTCATCGGAGAGAGTGCACATGCCTGACCCCACCGGCCACGCCGATTCCATCGGCCCTGCCCCTGTCGACCCCGCCGGCCGCACCACCTGGCACCACTTCATCGGCGGAACCTGGGTCGAGCCCGCGGCGGGGGAGTACTTCGAGAGTACGGACCCGGCCACCCGCCGCACCCTGTACAGGGCAGCCCGGGGCACCGCGGCGGACGTCGACCGGGCCGTCGCGTCCGCGCAGGCCGCTTTCGAGGACCCGGGCTGGCGCGACCTGAGCCAGACCCGGCGCGGACACCTGCTGCGCCGCCTCGGCGACCTGATCGCCGAGCACGCCGACGAACTCGCCCTGATGGAGGCGCGGGACAACGGCAAGCTGCTGCGCGAGATGCGCGGCCAACTGGCCTCCGTGCCCGAGTACTTCCACTACTACGCCGGCCTGGCGGACAAGATCCACGGTTCCACCATCCCCACGTCGGACCGGCGGGTGCTGAACTACACGGCGCGCGAACCGCTCGGCGTCGTCGGCGCGATCACTCCGTGGAACTCCCCGCTGACGCTGACCACCAGCAAGCTGGCGCCCGCGCTCTGCGCCGGCAACACCGTGGTGATCAAACCCTCCGAACACACCTCGGCCACCGGGCTCCGGCTCGCCGAACTCGCGCTGGAGGCAGGGTTCCCGCCGGGCACGGTCAACGTGGTCACCGGATTCGGCGCGGAGGCAGGACAGGCCCTGGTCGACCACCCCGGCCTGGCGAAGATCTCGTTCACCGGGTCCACCGCCACCGGCTCACGCATCGCGGCGGCCACCGCCAGCCGCTTCATCGGCTCGACTCTCGAACTGGGCGGCAAGTCACCCCAGATCGTCTTCGAGGACGCGGACGTCGCCAACGCCGCCATGGGCGTCATCGCCGGTGTCTTCGCGGCCGCGGGACAGACCTGCATCGCGGGCAGCCGGGTGTTCGCCCACCGCTCGGTCTACGACGAACTGCTCGAGCGGGTCTGCGAACGCGCCAAGAGCATCCGCGTCGGCGACCCGCTGGACGACGCCACCGAACTCGGCCCCCTGGCCTTCGAGAGCCAGCGGGACAAGGTGGCCGCCTACGTCGAACTCGGCCGGAGCGAGGGCGCCCGGATCCTCACCGGCGGCGCCCCCACCGACGGCGGCCTCGGCGGCTGGTTCTACGAACCCACCGTCCTGGTCGACGTCGACAACACCATGCGCGTCGTCCGCGAGGAGATCTTCGGACCCGTCGTGGCGATCATGCCCTTCGACACGGAGGAGGAGGTCGTGCGCCTCGCCAACGACACCGAATACGGCCTGGCGGCAGGCGTGTGGACGACCAACCTCTCCCGCGCGCACCGCGTGGCCGCCCGCCTCGACGCCGGCACCGTCTGGGTCAACACCTACCGGGCCATGTCGCCGATGTCGCCACGCCAGGGCTTCAAGAACAGTGGCGTCGGCGTGGAGCACGGCACGGAGGCGGTCAAGGAGTACACCCGCCTCAAGAGCGTCTGGATCAACACGAGCGAGGAGCCGCTGGCCGACCCGTTCACGATGCGCGGCTGACATGCCACAGGTCACGATCACGATCGCCGAGGGACGCACGCCGCGACAGCTCCGTACCTTGCTGCACGAGGTCCACGAAGCCGTACTGCGCTCCGTCGACACCCGGCCCGAGTACATACGCGTCGTCGTCCACGAAGTCCCCCGCACGCACTGGGCCACCGGAGACATCACGCTCTCCGAGATGCGGCCCGCCCCCGTAGAAGAGGAGCCGTCATGAGGTTTTCGCTGTTCGTGCACATGGAGCGCTGGGACGAGGAGAGCAGCCACCGGCAGCTCTTCGAGAACCTCTCCGAACTCGCCCTCATGGCCGAGGCCGGTGGTTTCAGCACGGTGTGGGTGGGCGAACACCACGCGATGGAGTACACCATCGCGCCCAGCCCCATGCCGATCCTGGCCCACCTGGCCGCGAAGACGACGACCATCCGGCTCGGCGCGGGGACGATCATCGCCCCCTTCTGGCACCCGATCCGGGCGGCGGGTGAGACGGCGCTGCTCGATGTCATCAGCAACGGACGCATGGAGGTGGGCGTCGCCCGCGGCGCCTACCAGATCGAGTTCGACCGCCTCACCGACGGACTCAAAGCTTCGGACGGCGGCAAGCACCTGCGTGAACTCGTGCCTGCCATAAGGGCGTTGTGGAAGGGCGACTACGCCCACGACGGTGAGATCTGGCAGTTCCCCACGTCCACCAGTGTGCCCAAGCCGGTGCAGCAGCCCACTCCGCCGATGTGGATCGCCGCCCGCGACCCCGCCTCCCACGACTTCGCTGTCTCGCAGGGTTGCAACGTGATGGTCACTCCGCTCATGAAGGGTGACGAGGAGGTCGCCGCGCTGAAGGACAAGTTCGACACGGCCGTGGCAAACCACCCCGAGGTGGCACGACCCGAGCTGATGGTGCTGCGCCACACGCACGTGCACGCGCCGGAGGAGCCGGACGGCTGGCGCCCCGCGGCCGAAGCCATCAACCGCTTCTACCGCACCTTCGACGCCTGGTTCGGCAACAAGGAGACGCCCGCCAACGGGTTCCTGGAGCCGAGCCCGCAGGAGAAGTTCGAGGAGCGCCCCGAGTTCACCCCCGAGTCCCTCCACCGGACAGCCATGATCGGCACACCGGCCGAGGTCGTCGAACGCCTGCGTGCGTACGAGGAGCTGGGCGTCGACGAGTACAGCTTCTGGATCGACAACAGCCTCTCGCACGAAGAGAAGAGGGCCTCGCTGGAACTGTTCATCAAGGAGGTCGTGCCGGCTTTCCAGTGAGGCGCCGCGGGTCCCCGAGCGGACCTGCCCAACCGGGGCCTTGCATGGCAGAACAATCTCCGAGCAGAGCCTCAGCTGGAATGTTGACGTCGGCATCCCACGTCACTACCGTCTTGTGCCATGCAAGAACCCACGGGGCGAGGAAGCAAGCGACTGCCGAAGGCCAGTATGCAGGCCCAGGTAGCCGGTGAACTGCGCCAGATGATCATCGGCGGGGAGCTCCCGCCCCGCTCCAGCCTCTCCGAGATGGCGCTCTCGGAGACCTTCGGGGTGAGCCGCACCCCCATCCGCGAAGCCCTCAAGCAGCTGCAGACCGAGGGACTCGTCGAGATCCGCCCGCGCGTCGGCACGTTCGTCGCCGTCCCTTCCCACCGGGATGTCGCCGAGCTCTTCCAGATGAAGGAACTGCTGGAAGGCGCCGCCGCCCGCCTGCTGGCGCTCCGTGGCCGCGTGCCCGAGACGGAGCGCCTGCAGGCCGTCATGGCCGAGGCCGACGAGGCGACCCGGGCGGGCGACGCGGAGCGCTACGGCCACGTCGTGCACGAGTTCCACGAACTGATCGTCATGGGCGCCGACAACGGCAAGCTCGTAGCGCACTACCGCACCCTCATGAACCAGCTGGCCTATGCCCGCCTCGTGCGCACCGCGCTCGCCCAGCCGGGCCGTCTCAGCGAATCGGACCACGAACACCATCAGGTCCTCGACCTCATCCTCGCCAAGGACGGCAACGGCGCCGAACGCATGATGCGCGAACACGTCCGCCGCAGCCACCAGGCTCTGCTCGCCGCCTGGGACGCGGAGGAGGACCCCGTAGCGGAGTAGAGGCGTTCACCACCCCGTGAGCAGGAGATGGTTGAGGGCCAGTGCCAGTACCGCCTGGGCGGTGAGCCAGGCGCGGGGGCGGGGGAGGAGCGCTCCGGACGCCAGGAGCCAGACGGCGAAGGGCAGCCAGATGCGTTCCGTCTCCGCCTTGCTCATGCCGGAGAGGTCGGCGAGCAGGAGGGCCGCCAGGGCGGACGCGACGAGCAGGGCCAGCCGCGTGCGCGGCGCGGAGAGCTGAGGCCGCGGCAGGAGGTGTGCGCCTGCCCGGCGCAGACCCGCCACGGTCGCCGGTCCCACGATCAGGACCGTACAGGCGAGGTTGGCCCACACCCAGTAGCCGTAGGGGCGGATACCACCCGCGCCCTGGTAGTAGCGGGTGGTCAACAGCCGGTACGCCTCCCACCAGTTGAACCCGGCGAGGGTGAACAGGGTCGGGACGACAGCGAGCCCGGCGAGCAGGAGCAGAGCCAGGGCCACCGGGCGTTGCCGGACCCGGCGCCGCCCGAGGAGAAGCACGGCCGCCCCGACGACGGCGAAGAGCGTGAGCCCGTACGAGAGATAGCAGGCCAGGCCGAACAGCAGCCCCGCGCCGGCCGCCCACACCACGCGGCGCCCGGTCACCGCGAGCGCGAGCAGGGCCACGGCCCAGGCGGCGACGGCCGCGAAGTAGGCGTCGGCCGACGCGCCCATCCACACCGCGGCCGGTGCCAGGACCAGGAACGGCGCCGCCTGCCGCGCCACCTCCTGTGAGGCCAGCGCCCGTACGGTGACCAGCACGGCCACGGACGCGGTCGCGCCGATCGCGATGCACCACAGGCCGGCCCATCCGCCGCCCCCGAGGCCGATCCGGTCGAGCAGAACGAAGGTGAGCGGGGCCGCCGGCGGATGCCCCGCGGTGTGGGCGGGCCAGTGGTCGGGTGAGTCGATGAGAATGTGCCGGGTGTAGTCCCGCAGTGTGGCCGGGATGTCGTGGAAGCGGTCGATGACCTGTAGGTACTCGTACTTGGTGGTGAGGCGGACGGCGATGCCCCGCTGCCAGCCGTCGATGAGCGCGAGGCAGAGGATCCAGGCGGTCGCCGTCGCCCAGGACGCGGCGAGCAGGGTGCGCCAGCGCAACGCGGCCGCGAGCGGGGGACCGTACGCCACGGTCGCCGCCCCCACCGCGAGCGCCGCCGGGGTGCCCGGTCCGACATGGGGCAGCCAGTTGGCGTACAGCGGCGGCCAGCCGACGTGGAGCGTGTGCCGGGTGTGCTCGATGTGCCGGCCGATCAGTGCGGCCGCCACCACGAGGAGGGCGGCCGCCGCGACGGCGTACAGGTCCCGGCGGCTGCCGCCGGTCCTGGCGGAGGGCTTGGTGCGGATCACACCGGAACGCTAGGCCCGGAACGGGCCCCGACCGGGCTGCCCGGGCCGGACGTCAGTGTTTCGTCATGGGTCGCGCCCCCGGTTCGGGGGTCCTCCCGTCCTACGGTCACACCATGCGTGACATCCCCCGCCTCCCCACCTCTCCCGGTTTCTGGCGCAGCCCGCTGCGCGGCCCCGGGTTCACCTCCGTCCTCGGTCTCGTCCTGCTCATCGGCGTCACCGCGCTGTTCGTGACGGGACTGATCTCGTACGCCGCGTACAACCCGGACCTGGCGCCGGTGAACGACAAGACCCCCGACAAGGGGCTCCTCGGCTTCTACCTCTTCGCCTGGCCCACGCACCCGCACTGGCTCTACCGGTTGACCCAGGGCGTCCACGTCACCCTCGGCATCACACTGATCCCCGTGCTGCTCGCCAAGCTGTGGTCGGTGGTGCCGAGGCTGTTCGAGCTGCCGCCGGTCCGCTCGCTCACCCATGCGCTGGAACGGCTCTCGCTGCTCCTCCTGGTCGGCGGCGGCCTGTTCGAGTTCGCGACGGGCGTCCTCAACGTCCAGCTCGACTATCTCTTCCCCGGCTCGTTCTACCGGCTGCACTTCTACGGTGCCTGGGTCTTCATCGCCGCGTTCGTCGCCCACGCGGTGCTCAAGATGCCGACCGCGGTGCGCAATGTGCGGCGCATGCGTCAGGGCGGCGAGGAGGCGGGGGAGCGGGGTGGGCTGACGGCCGTGCGGCCGGACCCGCCGTCCGTCTCACGGCGCGGGGCGCTGTGGTTCGTCGGGGGTGGCTCGCTGCTGCTGTTCGGCACGACGGCCGGGCGCGGCTTCGACGGACCGCTGCGCCGTACGGCCCTGCTCGCCCCGCACGGCGGCGCCGAACCCGGCACAGGACCGAACGGCTTCCAGATCAACAAGACCGCCGCCTACGCGGGCATCCACCCGGCGGAGACCGGCGAGGGCGCCTGGCGTCTGGTCGTCACCGGACGCGGCGGAACGGTCCGCCTCAGCCGCCCGGAACTTCATCAACTCGCCGTGCACAGCGCGGCCTTGCCCATCGCCTGCGTAGAAGGCTGGTCGACGTCCGACCAGACGTGGCGCGGCGTCAGGCTGCGGGACCTCGCGGCGCTGGTCGGCCACGGCGACGAGGCGCCGGATGTGTTCGTCGAGTCCCTCCAGCGCCACGGCGCGTTCCGCCACGCCGCGCTGCGCGCCAACCAGGTCGCCGATCCGCGATCCCTGCTGGCCCTCTTCGTCAACGGCGCGGAGCTCTCCCCCGACCACGGCTACCCGGCGCGGATCATCGTGCCCGCCGCGCCCGGTGTGCTGAACACCAAATGGGTGGCCCGGCTGACGTTCGGAAGGCTGTGACCTTGAACGACACAAGTAAGCCGATGAGGGTACTCCGTCGGCTCCCGCTCGGCAGCCCGCTCCAACTCCTCATGTTGGCCTGCTCGTTCGCTCTCGCCGCCTACGCGGGTGTACGGCTGCTCGACGGCGACCGGCTCGGCGTGGCGCTGTGGATCGTCGGGGCGGCGCTGCTGCACGACCTGGTCCTCCTGCCGCTCTACTCGGTCGCGGACCGGGCGCTGCTCAGGGCGGCCGGGGCAGTGGGACAGCGGCAGCGGGCCGGATACGTGCGCGTCCCGGCCGCGCTGTCCCTGCTGCTCCTGCTGGTCTGGTTCCCGCTGATCAGCGGGGCGCAGGACGCCCGCTACAAGTCGGCCACCGGTCTGTCCGCGGACGGATTCCTGTCCCGCTGGCTGCTGGTCACCGCGGTGCTCTTCGGTGGTTCGGCGCTGGTGCTGGCATCGTCTGCGCTGCGGGTGCGCAGCGCGGCGAAGCGGCGCCCGCCCGACGACCATTGAGCGACGGGGCGCAGCCCCGCCCGTTCCGCGTACCGCAGCAGGGCCTCGGTGCCCAACCGCGCCCACGGGAACGGGCGGCCGCCGACATGGACGTCGGTGACGCCGACGACCTGTACCTCGGTACGTTCGTCGACGTCCATCGGCGCGGTCTCGGCGACCAACAGGCCGCCAGGCGTGAGTAGTTGGCCGACGCGCGTCAGCAGGGCGTGCGGCTCGCCGCCGATACCGACGTTGCCGTCCATGAGCAGGACGCTGTCCCAGCGCCCTTCGCCGGGCAGGGGATCGAAGACGGAGCGGCGCAGCGCCGGGCCGCCGTGGCGCTCGGTCCGGTCGACGGCGGCCTCGCTGACGTCGACGCCGAGGACCGTGCGACCGCGCGCGGCGAGCTCCGCCACCAGGCGCCCCGGCCCGCACCCCACGTCGAGGACGGCACCCTCGCAGCGGTCGAGGACCGCGCGGTCGACCGCGTCGGCCCGCGCGCACCATCGCTCCACCTCCAAGGGCAGCAGCCAGCCGTCGGCGCGGCGCAGGAACAACGGGCCCCGGCCGGCGCGCAGGGCCACGGCGTACGGGTCGGCGGCCGCCCACGGCGCGGTGGCCGGGGGCGCGGGTGGCGCGCTCATCGGCGTACCACCGCCGCACACCGTGCCAGGCGTGCGGCGAACCGGCTGTCGGGCGCCAGCGCCGAGACGGCCTGCGCGTCGTCCGCGGTGTCGACGTCACGCAGTGTCGGCAGGTCCCGCACCCGCAGCCCGGCGGCGACGAGCCGCGCACGGAGCACGGCGCCCGTCACCGACGTCGACATCGGAACGCCGCGCAGCAGGCCGGGGTCGGGCGCGGCCAGGCCCAGCGCCCAGAACCCGCCGTCGAGCGCGGGGCCGAACCAGGCGTCACCCTCGGCGAAGTCCACGGTCAGCAGCGCGGGCGTCACCTGCGGGGTGTCCATACCGATGAGCAGCGCGGGTCCCGCGCACCCGGCGAACGCGTCCGCGAGCCGCTCGTCGAGGCCGCCCGCGCACTGCGGGACGACCTCGAAGCCGGACGGCAGCCACGGCCCGGGCACCCCGTCGAGAACGAGGACGCGGCGCGCCGCCGGGGCGGCGGCCACCGCGTGCAGGGTGTCCGCGAGCGACGCCTCGGCCAGTGCTGCCGCGTCCTCGGGCGTGAACGGCGGGGTGAGCCGCGTCTTCACCCTCCCCGGCAGCGGCTCCTTGGCGATGACGAGCAGGGTGACCCCAGGGTCCTTCACAGGAATCGGCACAGGAATCGTCACAGGGGCCGTCCTCCCCGAACGGGCGTCTGCTGTACGGGAGTTGGCCCGGCGGGCGGTGTGTCGGCAAAGGGCGGCTCGGCCAGTACGCGGCGCATGTCCCGCACCGCGTGCCAGGTGCCACGCCAGGTCCCCGTCACCTTCGAGGCGCCGGTACGCGGCAGGTACGGCACGTCGTGCTCGGTGACCCGCCAGCCGGCGTCGGCCGCCCGCACCACCATCTGCAACGGGTAGCCGCTGCGCCGGTCGGTGAGGTCCAGCGCGAGCAGTGCCTCACGGCGCGCGGCGCGCAGCGGCCCGAGGTCGTGCAGAGCGAGGCCGGTCCTGCGGCGCAGCATCCGGGCCAGTACACGGTTGCCGACTCGCGCATGGGCGGGCCAGACGTCCCGGCGCACCGGACGGCGCCGCCCGAGCACCAGATCGGCTTCGGCGGCGCGCAGTTCCCGGACGAAGGGGACCAGGAGCGAGGGGTCGAGCGAGGCGTCGCAGTCGCAGAAGCAGACGATGTCGGCGCGGGCCGCCACCAGTCCGGCATGGCATGCGGCGCCGAACCCGCGCCGCGGCTCGTGCACCACATCGGCGCCGAGGCGGCGGGCGAGCTCGGCCGAGCCGTCGGTGGATCCGTTGTCGACGACGAGCGCGCGCCAGCCGGGAGGAATACGTTCGAGCACCCAGGGGAGGGCCTCGGCCTCGTTCAGGCAGGGCAGGACCACGTCGACTGCTTGGGATGGGGTTGTCACGGCTTTCACCCTACGAGCACGAATCGGGCATGTTGGACTTTGGTTCCTTACGAAACACGGACGTCCGCGCGTACGCGGGCCGCCGGCCCCGCGTCCCCGGCATCGGGGTGTCAGGGTGGAGGAATGCAGCAGTCATACGAGCCCACGGCGGCGCAGGCCCCCGGCGGGGCCGCCCGGGTCCTGGTCGTCGACGACGACCCGACCGTCGCCGAAGTCGTCACGGGCTACCTGGAGCGGGCCGGCCACATCGTCGACCGTGCGGGTGACGGCCCCACGGCCCTCGCGCGTGCCGCCGCGCACCGCCCGGACCTGGTGGTGCTCGACCTGATGCTGCCCGGCATGGACGGCCTGGAGGTCTGCCGCCGGATACGTTCCCGGGGCCCGGTCCCGGTGATCATGCTCACCGCCCGCGGCGACGAGGAGGACCGCGTCCTCGGCCTGGAGGTCGGAGCCGACGACTATGTCACCAAACCCTTCAGCCCGCGCGAACTGGTCCTGCGCGTGGAGTCGGTACTGCGCCGCGCCCGCCCCGGCACCGACCGCCACCCGGTGCGCGCCGGTGGCCTCACCGTCGACCCCGCCGCCCGCCGGGCCACCCGCGACGGCGCCGAACTCGCGCTCACCTTGCGGGAGTTCGACCTCCTCGCCTTCTTCCTCAGGCATCCGGGGCGGGTGTACAGCCGGGAGGACCTGATGCGCGAGGTGTGGGGCTGGGAGTTCGGCGACCTCTCGACCGTCACGGTCCACATCCGCCGGCTGCGCGGCAAGGTGGAGGACGACCCGGCGCGTCCGCGCCTGATCCAGACGGTCTGGGGTGTCGGCTACCGCTTCGAACCGGTGGAGCCGGAAGCGCGGCACCCCTGACGGGACAGCCGCACGAGCCAGGGCAATCGTAGAACCCACGGGTCATCCGGAAGCATCAAGGCAACCGTAGAACCCGCGAATCATCCGGAACGACGAAGAACGCAGGGACGACCGACCGTGCACGCCAACCTCCTCATCGCCCTCTACGCCTTCGCGGGCGCCGCCGCCACCGGCCTCGCCGGAGCCGTGGCGCTGCGCCTGCTGCGCCGCCGCTCGCTCACCGCGTCGCTCGCCGTCGTCTCCGCGGTCGGCGTGGTCGCGATGCTGGCCGGCACCCTCGCCGTGGCCTGGGCGATGTTCCTGTCCCCGCACGACCTGACCGTGGTGACGACGGTCGTCGCGATGGCGGCCGTCGTCTCCCTCGCCACGGCGCTGGTCCTGGGCCGTCGGGTCGTCGCCCGCAGCCGTGAACTCGCCGTGGCCGCCCGCTCGTTCGGCGACGGCGGCGACTACACCGGTCCGCACACCCCGGCCACCGCGGAACTGGAGGCGGTGAGCCGGGAGCTGGCCGCGACCAGCGCCAAGCTGGCCGCCTCCCGGACCCGGGAACGAGCCCTGGAGACGTCCCGGCGCGAGCTCGTCGCCTGGATCTCGCATGATCTGCGTACCCCCCTCGCCGGACTGCGCGCCATGGCGGAGGCGCTGGAGGACGGGGTCGCCACCGACCCCGGCCGTTACCTCGCACAGATGCGCACCGAGGTCGAGCGGCTCAACGGCATGGTCGGCGACCTGTTCGAACTCTCCCGCATCCACGCCGGCGCCCTGCCCCTCAACCCGGCCCGCGTCTCCCTGTACGACCTGGTGGGCGACGCCCTCGCCGGGGCGGACGCGCTCGCCCGGGAACACGGGGTACGACTCGTCGGTGACCACGTCGAGCCGGTGCCCGTCGATGTGGACGGCAAGGAGATGAGCCGGGTCTTCGGCAACCTGCTCGTCAACGCGATCCGCCGCACCCCCGCGGACGGGACGGTCGCCGTCGCCGCCGGGCGGTCCGCCGACGGTGTCGTCGTGTCCGTCACGGACGGCTGTGGCGGCATCCCCGAGGAGGACCTGCCCCGCGTCTTCGACACCGGGTGGCGCGGCACTCACGCGCGTACGCCCCCGGCCGGCGCGGGGCTCGGCCTCGCCATCGTGCGCGGCATCGTCGAGGCGCACCAGGGCCGGGCCACGGTCTGCAACATTCCGGGCGGCTGCCGCTTCGAGGTGACGCTGCCGGCGGCCCCGTGACTTCTGCCCGCGGCAGCCCCGTACCGCTGTTTCCGCCGGCCTCACACCTCCTGCGCGAACTCCCGCATCCCGTCCTCGAAGCCGATCTCGGGCCGCCACCCGAGCCGGGCCCGCAGCCGCGCCGAGTCCGCGGTGATGTGCCGGACGTCCCCCAGCCGGTACTCGCCGGTGACCACCGGGTCCGGCCCACCGCACGCCCTGGCGAGCGCCCGCGCCAACTCCCCGACGGTGTGCGGCTCTCCGCTGCCCGTGTTGTACGCGGCCAGTGTGCCCGCGTCCGTATCGGCCTCCAGTGCGACCACATTGGCCGCCGCCACATCTCGTACGTGGACGAAGTCCCGCCGCTGCCGCCCGTCTTCGAAGACACGCGGGGCCTCGCCGCGGGCCAGCGCCGACCGGAAGAACGAGGCGACGCCCGCGTAGGGGGTGTCGCGGGGCATCCGTGGCCCGTAGACGTTGTGGTAGCGCAACGACACCCCCGTGCCGCCCGTGCTGCGCGCCCATGCCGCGGCGAGATGTTCCTGGGCGAGTTTGGTCGCGGCGTACACGTTGCGCGGGTCGGCCGGCGCGTCCTCCCCGACCAGGCCCGGCTCCAACTCCTCGCCGCACAACGGGCAGGACGGCTCGAACCGTCCCGCGTCCAGATCGCCGACGGCCCGCGGCCCCGGCCGCACCACTGCGTGCCGCCGGCACGCGTAGCGCCCCTCGCCGTAGACGACCATCGACCCGGCCAGCACCAACCGCACCACCCCCGCCTCGGCCATGGCCGACAGCAGCACGGCCGTCCCCAGATCGTTGCGGGAGACATACTCCGCCGCGTCGGCGACTCCGTTGCCGAGACCGACCATGGCCGCCTGGTGACAGACGGCGTCGACCCCGTCCAGAGCCCGCGCGACCGCTACTGGATCCCGTACGTCCGAGGCCGGGTCGTCCCGCACGTCGAACACCACGCTTTCGTGCCCGCGCGCCGTGAGCGCCTCGACGACATGGGACCCGATGAACCCGGCACCGCCGGTGACCAGTACACGCATGCCGCCACGCTAGATCCGCGACGGTCGCGAAGCGTCGGATGGGGCCTGCGCGTCACGGATCCGTAAGCATCGGTGAGCACGCATCCGTACGCAGAAGCCGGCGCAGCCGCTCGACCGTTCTGGCGCGCGTCAGTCGGCGGAGGCGATGAAGTTCAGCATCCTGCGGTTGACTTCCTCCGCGTGATCGATCTGCGGCCCGTGACCGGTGTCGGAGATGATCTCGGCCCGTGCGCAGGGGATCAGGCGTGGCACACGTTCCGCCTGCCGGTGCGGGTGCACGAGAAGGCTTCGTTTGCCGAGCACCAGATAGAGCGGAGTCCGGACAGTGGCCAGTTCCTCTTCGGTCAGGGGGAGCGGTGCGGGACGGCGGATGCGGTAGGCGGCAACTGCCGTTCGGATCATGGTGCGTAGCTCCGGCACGGTGAGGACCGGCTGTTCCAGCCAGGCTGCCAGCCGCGGGCGGAGTGCCTTGGGCGCGAAGGTGGCGAAGAGGCCGGCGAAGATCCAGAGGAAGAAGCGCAAGCCCACTTTCTCGAGGCCGCCGGGGTCGAGCAGCGTGACCGAGGCGAGACGGTCGGGCTTGCGGTGCGCCTGGTTCAGGGCGAGCCATCCGCCATAGGAACTCCCCACGAGGTGTACGCGGTCGAGACCGAGTCCGGCGAGCGTCGCATCCAGCCATTCCGCCGCGCGTGCGGGATCGTGGATCGGCTCGCGCTGCACGCTGCGTCCGGGATCGCCCGGGGTGTCGATCGCGTAGACCGGGCGATCCGCGCTGAGGGCAGGGGTGTTCGGATACCACATGGCGGAGCAGGAGCCCGCTCCGTGCACCAGGACGATGGGGGTGCGGGCCGGGGCATCGTCGAGGGCGGGGCCGTAGCGGTAGACATGCGTGGTGCCGAAGGGGGTCTCCACGTCCTCTTCCGCGCGTGCGGGCGCGCCCAGGGCGTACACCGCGTCGCACGCCTCGAAGTAGCGCTCCCGCCTGGCATCGCTCACGTAGCGGCCGACATCGGGCTGAGTGCGGGCGAGGGTCGTGGGCATGGCCACCTCCGGGATCGCGGTTTCGTGATACGAACGTACCATGACGTTGGTACGGCTGTACCATCAAGAAATCCAACGGGATCACAGCAGGTCACAGCAGGTCACAGCAGGCTGCAACGAGTCGCAGCAGTTCACAGCACGATCGACGAGCGGAGAACCGGCCGATGCCCAAGCGCGTGGACCACGCAGAACGGCGCACCGAGATCGCCGAAGCGCTCGTCCGGGTCGCCGGACGGCGCGGGCTCCATGCGGTGGGGATGCGCGACGTGGCAGCGGAGGCCGGTGTGTCGCTACGGCTCGTGCAGTACTACTTCCAGACCAAGGAGAAGCTGCTGCTCTTCGGGCTCGAGCATCTGACGGCAAGGTTCGGAGAGCGCGTCTCCGCCCGCGTCCTGGCCGCCGGGAGCAACCAGGGTCCGCGCGCGGTGATCGAGGCGCTGCTGATGGCGGCGCTGCCGACGGATGACGAGAGTCGCGTCTTCCACCACCTCTACACCGCGTACGCCGTTCTGGCCGTGACGGACCGGGAGCTCGCCGCCCAGCCCTTCATCAAGGACCCCGATGCCGCCGAGGCCGCCCTGACGGGACTCCTCCGACAGGCCCAAGAAGCAGCGCTGCTGGAACCCGGTGTGGACGCGCCGCTGGAGGCAATCGGGCTGCTCGCCATGTCCGCGGGGCTCGGCACGAGCGTCCTCGTCGGCCAGCGCGGCCCGGAGTCGGCAGCCGCGGTCCTGAACCACCAGCTGAACCGGATCTTCCTGGATCCGGGGCGCACCGGACCGCAATGACCGGTGCGCCCGTCGTCGAGACGCCAGGACAATCTCAGAGCAGAGCAGAGCAGTCAGTGCATTCAGAGCATGATGAGCAGACGTGTCTGTGGCTTGAGCTTCCTGTTCACCGATCGGCTCTGCACATAGACCTCAAGCTTGGGATTGTTCCCCGCCTTGACCGAGACGGTCCCCTGAATTCCCGTACCGAACAGAAGGCTGCGCGCCGCGTCGCCCGTGTAGGCGCGGTCGGTGTCCTTCTCGACCACGACGACTTCCTTGTTCGCCTGGACCTGGGCCCGGGCGCCGAGCTGGTAATAGCAGGCACCGCGTTCGTATGTCACGCCCGGATGTGAATTGACGAAGGGGCGGATCTCGATCTCCTTGTCGACTTTCAGGAGCCGGTACTTGTCGGCGGGAATCGGTTCGAGGTTCGCCCGCACCTCGTCGACCGATATGTCCTGACCGACGGCGAAGAGGTTCTTCGTGCCGCGCACCCCCTGCTCACGACCCCGAAGGAAGCTGGTGGCGGCGGCGCGCACGGTGCCGATCGCTTCCTCGACGCCCTGTTGGGAGTCCGCGTCCCAGATGGCGATGTTCCCCGCGGGGAAGCCGTAGTTCTGGGCGGTGCGCTTGGCCAGCGAGTTCGGCACCAGGATCGCTGAAGTCCAGTGGCCAGGAAGGCCGCCCATCTTCGTGGCGATCCGGTCGAGCCAGGGGCCGAGTATGGACATGTCGCCGTTGTGCCGTCGGTCGCCCCCCGAGGCGTTCTCCTCGCCGTCCGTCACGACGATCTGGAGGAAGCTGTGCTCGCCGTATTCCTCCCATATATGTCCCAGGTCCTCCAGGGACTTCAGAGAAGCCTCGATGAGGGCCGTGGCGCCATTGTTGACCTGGTACAGGCCCTGCATGGACGGAAGGTGTTTCACGTCCATGTCCCACACCAGGTTTTCCACCCTGTGGTCGAAGGAGTAGAGGCTGATCCGGGTCTCATGTCCGAGGCTGTCCGATTCGGCCTTCAAACCGGACACGAACTCGTCCACGACGCGGATGAGTTGATTCTGGTGCGGACGCATGGAACCCGAACAGTCGACTACCAGCGCGACGTGATTCACCTTGTGCTGGATCCTGTTTGCAGACATGCTTCTGCTCCCCCTCCGATTGCTCCCCGAGTGATGTTTTCACTCTATGGGGAGCCACTGACAAGGGCCCTTGACGCCTTGTCACCCGCCCCGGCCGGCGGGGCCCGAGTACAGCGACTCGCCGCGGAGCCGTACCTGCGGGAGACCACTGCGAGGCGGTGATCGCCCGACGGTGTGACACTGGAAAGGTGACTCACGACAGCGACCGGCAGACCGATCAGCGCCTGGAGCAGGCCATCGTGGAACTGCTGGAGCGGCGTGCCCCTACGTCGTCGATCTGCCCTTCCGATGCTGCGCGGGCGGTGTACGCGGGCGAGGACGACGGCTGGCGTGCGTTGATGGAACCCGCCCGCCGTGCCGCCCGGCGGCTGGCCACGGCCGGCGAGGTCGAGATCACCCAGGGCGGCCGGCCCGTCACGTCGACCGAGGTCCACGGTCCGATCCGCATTCGCCGAGCCCGCTGACGGGCGGCCGCCACCTCAGTGCAGGAGGCACGTCCTCCTCAGCCTGCGCTCCGGCGGTCCGTCGCCGAGGCGAAGCCCAGCCAGGTGTGCCGGTTGCCCGCCCAGCACCAGCCGACCTTGGGGGCGTTGCGGCGTTCGCGGCCGTCCCGCCCGGTGCCGTTGCTGATCCAGAGCGCCGGGGTGCGGGCGTCCAGCGTGCCGTTGGCCTTGCGCAGCCGGGAGCCGATGGTCATGAAGCAGTGGTTGCGTTCCAGGGCGACGGGCTGCTGTATCACCCAGTGGATGCCCTCGGTGAGCAGCAACGGAGTGCGGGCCCGGGCGGTGAGAGCGGGAAGTGCTTCGTCCGGGCTCCAGTTGGCCATCTGGTCGCCGCGGTCGAGGTCGGTGAGGACGTAGAGCGGCGTGTCGGGGAGCGTGACGGTGTCGAGAGCGGTGAAGTCGTCGACGTCGGGCATGTCGGTGACGACGAAACCCGGTTTGCCGTCGCGGCTGAGCAGCGGGGCCAGCGCAGAGGCAGGTGCCTGATCCGGGTGCACGGCAAGTAGGGCTCTGTCGCCGCCTGTTGAGGCCAGGGCTTCGTCGGCGAAACGACGGACATCCGCGGCTTGCAGCCCCGCGATCTGATGCACCCCCAGCTCGATCAGCCGCTCGGCTTGAGCGCTCAGGGTCGGGAGTACGGGAAGAGCACTGGAGCCGACGGGGTTGGTTTCCGGCACGATGCTCCCAGGGACAGTGGCGTGGACGGGCCCGCAGAGAACGAGACGGGCCGCCGGAAGGTTCCCTGCCGCCGCTTCTGCCGCGGGCACTGCCGCAATCGGTGGTCCCGTCGTCGGCCGTAGCCTGGCGTCCGCCCGCCGGGTTACTTGCCGGAGCCGGTGTGGTAGCCGACGGGGTCGACGAAGACGTCGGGGGAGTTGCCGCTGTCGGGGGAGACGGTGATGCTCACGCCGTTGAGGTTCACGACCTCGGAGACGGTCTCGTTCGGCGGGGTGACGGAGAGGCGGGTGTAGGTCTTGCCGTGGCCGCTGGTGTCGGGGATGTAGTGGAGCAGGAACTGGGTCTCTTCGCCGGACGCGATGGTGGTGGTGGAGCCCTTGGTGTCGGTGCGGGCGGCGTCGGGGCCGGTGTCGCCGAGGCCGTCGGGGCCGATCAGCTGGACGCCGGCGAAGCCGTGCATGCTGCAGGTGTTGGCGCCGTTGTTCTTCATGTTGACGACGATCTCGTTCTTGATGCCCGAGGAGGCGGCGGTGAAGGCGAGGTTGTCGGTCTTGCACACCGAGTCCGTCTTGGTGGTCTGAGTCTGGGTCTCGGAGCTGAGCTTGCTGCCCGCGCCCGAGCCCGAGCCCGAGGTCGACGGCTTGCCGTCGGTGGTGGCGGAGTTGGAGGCGGAGCTGTTCGAGCTGGTGGACGCGCTGGTGTCGGCCGCGGCGCTCGTTCCGTCGCTGCTGCCGCACGCGGTCAGCGAGAGGCCGGCCGCGGCGGCGACGAGGGCGAGTGCGGAGATCTTCTTGACGCGCATCGGTACTCCTGGGGGGAAGTGGGGGGAGTGCTGTCCTCCCGCTCTTTCGGGCTGAGCGGGCGTTGTTGATTCATAGGACACCCATATCCGGGGAGTCGTTGCGACCGGAAGTGGATCAAGACGTCCCTGTGACATACGAGTCGACGGGCCGTGACAGAGGGGCAGAGGAAGCGGACAGCGCGGGCGGACGGCTACGCACCGCGTGACGGCTGAGCGTCAGGCCCCGGGTGTCGCGGCCGCGTCTCCCCGCAGATAGAGGGTGAGCATGGCGACGAGTTCGTCCTCGAACCCCGCGATGTCGACCTGGCCGGGCCCTGCCATCACCCGGTGCACCACCATCTCGACCGTGGAGACGACGAGCCGGGCGGCGATGCCGACGTCCGCGACCCGCACCTCCGGATGGTCCCTGAGCAGCCTGCGGGCGTAGGCGATCCGCTGTCGCTCGCTGTGTGCGATCCGCTCCAGCAACTCCGGTGCGCGGGGCCCCTGTTCCATCATCACGCGGAGCAACTGCGGGTCGACGCGGTGGTTCTCGATCGCGCCTTGTACGTAGAAACGCATGATGCCCTCGATGGACCGCGGAAGCAGTTCGTTCTGGTCCAGTGGGGCGGCGTCCATCCCGGCGTCGAGATGGCGGGTCAGCAGCTCGACCAGGATCGCATCCTTGTTCGGGTAGTACTGATAGAGCGACCCGATCGACACCCGGGCCCGCTCCGCGATCCGGTTGGTGGTCCCCGCCGCATACCCGTACTCGGCGAAAACGTGAGCAGCGGCGTCGACGATGCGCTGCCGTGTCAGCTCGGCCCGGACCTGAAGGGGCTGTTTACGTGGCTGAAGTCCGCGACGGCCGGATGTCATGACACCTCCTGCGGTGGGCCGTGAAAGCGAGTAGCGCACGACCTGAGTAATTGCTCACAATACTGCCATGAGCTGCGGCGATGCGGGCCCGAGTGCCCACGTCCGTGTGCCGACGCTGCCTCGACGCCCACCTGAGGAAGGTGCCATGACGTACGCCCCCACGCGCCCTCGACGGGTCTCCCCCGAAGAGGTGCTCGCCCGGCTCGGGCAGCCCGATGCCACGGTCAGAGCGAAGCTGAAGGACCGTATCGACGACTACTTCCGCTTCTTCATCGCCCACTCGCCGTTCCTGACGATGGCCACGGCGGACGCGGCCGGACGCGCCGACTGCTCGCCCCGCGGCGACTACCCGGGCTTCGTGAAGGTCCTCGACGAGCACACCCTCGCCCTCCCCGACCGCCCCGGCAACAAGATCGCCGACTCCTTCCGCAACCTCGCCGAGAACGACGGTGTCGGGCTGTGCTTCTTCGTCCCCGGACTGCGGGAGGTCCTGCGCGTCAACGGCAGCGGCTACGTCACCGACGAACCCGATGTCCTCGTCCGGATGCGCACCGAGGCCAAGCAGCCGGAGCTGGCGATCGTCGTCGAGGTGGCCGAGGCGTACTTCCACTGCGGGCGGGCGCTGATCCGCTCCCGGCTGTGGGACCCCGCCAGCCAGGCGCTCGCCGAAGGGATGCCCTCGATGGCGGAGATCGCGGCCGCCCAATTCGGTGCCGACATAGACCCGAGCCTGCTCGAACAGGCCCTGGAAGACGGCTACCGAAAGCTCTACTGACCAGGCACCGAGCAAGCGCCGAACAGTCTTGTACCGGCGCTGAACAGGCCTCCGGCCGACAGAGGAAGCACCGATGCAACAGACCGTCGTCGAGCACATCGACCGGGTCGCCGAGGACGTCGTCGCCCTCACCCTGCGCGCCACCGCGGGGGAGTTGGCGCCCTGGGACCCCGGCGCCCACATCGACCTGGCCCTGCCCAACTGGCTGACCCGGCAGTACTCGTTGTGCGGGGACCCCGCCGACCGGGACACCTACCGCGTCGCCGTCCGGTACGACCCGCTCAGCCGGGGCGGCTCGGAGTACGTACACCGGTTCCTGCGTCCGGGCCGCGCCCTCGACGTCTCCCTGCCCCGCAACCACTTCCCGCTCGTCCCCGCACCGCGGTATCTGTTCCTCGCCGGCGGCATCGGGATCACGCCGCTGCTTCCGATGCTGCGCGCGGTGGCGGCCGCCGGCCTTCCCGCGACCCTGCTGTACGCGGGGCCGACGGCGGAGAGCATGCCGTTCGCCGACGAGCTGCGCCGTTCCTACGGGGACCGGGTGCGGATCGTGGAGACAAAAGGTCAGGGCCGGCCGGACCTCGACGCCCTCGCGGCCGCACTGGAGGCCGACACGCTGGTCTACTGCTGCGGTCCCGCGGCCATGCTGGCGGCGGCCGACGCGGCGTTCCCCACCGAGCGGCTGCACTCCGAGCGCTTCCAGCCGGTGGCCCGGACCTTCGGCCCCGACACGGCGTTCGAGGTGGTCTGCGCACGGTCCGGAGGCCCTGTTGCCGTACCGGCCGACGAGTCACTGCTCGACGCGCTTGCCCACGCCGGGCGCCCCATCCCCTCCGGATGTCGCGAAGGTGTCTGCGGCAGCTGTGAAGTCACCGTCCTCGACGGCTCACCCGAGCACCGGGACCACATCGGCGCCCCGGAGGGCCGGATGTACGCCTGCGTGTCCCGGGCACTGTCCCCCCGACTCGTCCTCGATCTCTGAAGGGCACCGCGCACACCATGCTGCCCAAAGTGCAGTCACCCACGTCCCGGCGCATGATCACGCTGAAGGTGCTCCGGACCACCCGAACGACCCGCAACTTCACGACCGTCACCCTCGGCGGCCCCGAACTCGAGCATCTGCTGCCGACCGGCTTCGACCAGACGGTACGGCTCTTCTTCCCCCGCGCAGGCCAGAGCGGCCTGACGATGCCCACCCTCTCCAACGAGGCCTGGATGGCGCAGGTGCTGCTCCTGCCGAAGTCCCGCCGACCCCGGGTGCGCAACTACACCGTCCGCCGGGTCAGGGCCGAACTCGGCGAGCTGGACATCGAGTTCGCCCTGCACGGCGACACTCCGGCCGGCGCCTGGGCCATGGGGGCGAGTCCCGGCGACCCGGCGGGCATCTTCGACATGGGCCTGACCTACCTCCCGCCGCCCGACACGGTGGGGCAGTTGCTTGTCGCGGACGAGAGCGCCGTACCCGCGGTGCTCGCGATCCTTGAGGACGCGCCCGACTCTCTGGTCGCGGAGGTCTTCCTGGAAGTGCCCGAGACGGCTGACATCCGCAAGGACGTCGTCGCCCCCGAGGGCGTACGCGTGCACTGGCTGGCCCGGGACGGCTCCGCCGACCTTCCCGGCCGACTCGCGCTCGACGCGGTCAAGGACGCGGCACTGCCGCAGGGGCGCTCCTACACCTGGATCGCGGGGGAGTCCGGCCTGGCCACCGGGGTGCGCCGCCATCTCGTTCGCGATCGGGGTGTGCCGAAGGCGGACGTCGCGTTCTACGGCTACTGGCGGCATGGCCGCTCCAGTCCCGGCTGATACGGAGCGCCGGCAGCGGGGCGAGGGTCGGTGCCGGCGCTCACGGTATGCCCTTACTTGCTGTAGGCCTCCGAGTAGAGATCACCCGTGTAGTACTTCTCGGGATCGGGGTTGTCGTCGAGCTGCTTGTTGCGGACGAAGAAGTCGCCCAGCTTCTTCAGCCACGTGTCCACCTCGCCGCTCTCGGTCTTGGCAGCCAGGTCCTTGGTGGAGAGGGTCTGCACGTGGGAGGCGTCGGCCTTGGTCTGGGCCTCGGTGACCTCAAGCATCTTGGCGGTGAGCGTGATGGTCTCGTCGGGGTGTTGCTGCCGCCAGTCGTTGGCCTGCTGCAGCACCTTGATGACCTTGCTGTTCTTGCTCTCGGGCACCTTGTTGCCGGCGACGAACGCGGTGGGGAAGGAGTCCCCGGTCTCCTTGGTGCTGGCTATTTCCTCGAGGCCCGGCACCTTCTTCTTGATGGTGTCGATGGCGGGGTAGAAGAAACCGGCACCGTCGATCTTCCCGGAGGAGAAGGCGGAGACGATGGTGGAGGGATCCATGTTGACCTTGGTGATGTCCTTCACCGTCATCCCGGCCTCCTCCAGGGCGATGTTGAGGACCATGTCGCCGGAGGTGCCCTCGGGTACACCGACCCGCTTGCCCTTGAGGTCCTTCATGGACTTGATGCCGGGCTGCCCGATGACCCGGTCGGCGTACGTGAGGGTGTCGATGGCGACGACCTTGGACTTGCCGGATGCGGGCAGCCACATCGCGCCGGGGCCGATGTAGCCGTAGTCGAGGTCACCGGCGCTGAGTGCCTGGATCTGCACGGGGCCGTTGTTGAACGGCTTCACCTGTGCGGTCAGGCCCGCCTTCTTCCACAGCCCCTGCTTCTCGGCGATGGCCAGCAGGCTGGCACCGTTGTAGTCGCCGATGTAGCCGAACCGGACCGTGCTGTCGTCACCGGAAGCGCTGCCGGAGCAGGCGCTGAGGGAGAGCGAGAGCATGAACGCGACGGGCAGCGCCGTGACGGCGTGCCTGATCGTCCTTCTGGGCATGCTGGAGTGTCCTCTCGGGGTGAGAGCCTGTGTCATATCCCCGGCCGGGCGCGCGTCGTCTGGCACGCGCGCTGATTTGGCCGGGGATATGACACAGGCTCTGATGCATGGGTTTGAGTCCGCGAAGTGCCCAGGGTGGGTGCCCGGGTGACGGTGCGTCAGGCAGCGCGGGGCGGGGCTTCCTGGTGGTACACGGAGGTCCACACCTCGTTGCGGATGCGCCGGAACTCGGGGGAGAGCCGGATCTCCTCGGTACGGGGATACGGCAGATCCACGTCGATGACGCGGTGGACGCGGCCGGGCCGCGCGGCCATGACCACGACCCGGCTGGCGAGGTAGACGGCCTCGTCCACGTCGTGGGTGATGAACAGTACGGTGCGTTTCTCCTGGCTCCAGGTCTCGAGCAGCTGGTCCTGCAGCTGCACCCGGGTCAGGGCGTCGAGTGCTCCGAACGGCTCGTCCATCAGCAGCACTTGGGGATCGACCGCGTACGCGCGGGCGATGGCGCACCGCTGTTTCATCCCGCCGGACAGCGTCTTGGGCAGCGCGTCGGCGAAGTCCTCCAGGCCGACGAGGCTGATGGCCTGCTCGGCCCGCAGGCGTCGCTCCGCGGTGGGTATCGAGGCGAGCTTGAGTCCGAACTCGACATTCTGACGCACGGTCAGCCAGGGGAACAGAGCGTACTGCTGGAAGATCACCCCGCGGTCGGGGCCGGGTCCCGACACCGGCGTGCCGTCGACCAGAACGCTCCCCGAGTCGGGCTCCTGCAACCCCGCGGCCATGCTCAGCAGGGTGGACTTGCCGCAGCCGGACGGGCCCACGACGGTGACGAACTCCTGGTCCGCGATGTCCAGGCTCACCCCGCCGAGGGCGGTGAAGGTCGCGCCCTTCAGCGGGAAGGTCTTCACCACGTCGCGGAAAGTGATCTTGCTGTTCATCGTCGCTCCTGCCAGCCGGTGAGGCGTCGCTCGGCCAGCAGCAGCAGCCGGTCCATGATGAGCCCGAGCACGCCGATCGTGATCAGGGACACGAAGATCGTGTCCATTTCGAACCAGGTGGACGCCTTCTGCATCCGGTAGCCCAACCCCTCCTCCGCGCCGATGAGTTCGGCGGCGACGACGGTCGCCCAGGACGCGCCGAGACCGATCCGCATGCCGACGAGGATGAAGGGAGTGGAGGCCGGCACGACCACCTTGGCGAAGATGGTGCGGTCCGATGCGCCGAGCACCCGGGCCGCGTTGATCAGTGTCTTGTCGACGTCGATGACGCCCTGGAAGGAGGAGAGGACACAGGACATGAACGAGGCCAGGAAGATCACGGCGATCTTCGGCACCTCGCCGATGCCGAGGAGGACGACCGCGAGCGGAATGAGCGCGAGCGGCGGGATGGTGCGGAAGAACTGGATGTACGGCTCGACCAGGGCGCGCACCGTCGGGTACCAGCCCATGAGGAAGCCGACCGGTACGGCCACGGCCACGCCGAGGGCGTAGCCGATGAAGACCCGGCGCAGGCTGGCGAGCGTGTCGGACGCCAGCGTGCCGTCGGAGATCATGGTGCCGGCCTTCTGCGCCACGGCCGCGGGCGTGGGCAGGTTCTCGACCAGGCCCAGAGCGGCGACGACGCCCCACACGGCGATGCCTGCCAGGACCGCGACGACGTTGAGGAGCAGGGGCCGGTGCCGGGGGCGGCGCGGTTGCCGCTGTCGCCCGTCGGTGGCGGTCTTGTCGACGGGAGTGATCACAGCCATGGGTTCCTCGCTGGTGGCTTCACGCGTTCTCCTCGGAGACGGGCCGCGGGTAGTGGGAGAGCAGGGGGGATTCATGGAGGACGAGGGCGATGCCGCCCAGCGCGCTGCCCGCGTCGCCGAGCGTCGCGCGCCGGACGTCCACGTGGTGGCGGGCCAGCGGCATCAGCTGCTGCCGCAGGGCCCGTTCGACCGGTTCGAGCAGGGCGGGCCCGGCTTCCGCCAGCTCACCACCGACGACGATGACGCCGGGTCCGACGGCATGACAGACCGCGGCCAGCACTCCGCCGATGTCGTTGCCGACGCGCTCCAGCACGTCCAGGGCGGTGGGTTCGCGGGCGGCGGCGGCGTCGAGGAGCCCGGCGAGGTCGTCGGCCCGGCCGCCGGCTTCGCGGTAGCGGTACAGGACCGCGTCGAGGGAGGCGCGGGTCTCCAGACAGCCGGTTCCGCCGCAGTCACAGCGTCTTCCCGCCGGGTCGACGGTGATGTGTCCGAACTCGCCGGACAGCCCGTTGCGGCCGCGGTGCAGCGCGCCGCCCACGACCAGGCCGCCGCCGACGCCGTGCGACAACCGCAGATAGAGCACGTCACTGCTGTCAGCGGCCGCGCCCCACACCGCCTCGGCGAGCGCCGCGAGCCGCGTGTTGTTGTCCAGGAGCACCGGCACACCGAACTGCTTGCGCAGCAGGTCCGGCAGGCCGTCGATGCCCTGCGCGCGGGCGTTCTCGCTGCCGGGGTCGGCGGTCGGACCGACCACGCCGACACCGATCGCGCCGAGCGCGTCGAGGTGGACGACGCCCGACGTCGTCAGAAGGCGTTCCGCGATATCGATCCGCTCGGGCCAGGACAGGTCCGCGGCATGCGCCTCGCTCGCCGAACCGATCACCTCATGGGCGAAGTTGACCGCCGCGACGTGTACGGCGCGGCGCGCGAAGTCGATGCCGACCGCCTCTCCTGCGGCCGGGTTGAGGCTGAGCTTCTCCACCGGCCGACCGCGCTTGCGCACCTCGACATGGGGTGTGCCGGTGACCACGGAGCCGCTGCCCACCAGCCCGGCGACGATGTCGTGGAGCGTGGTGCGGGACAGCCCGCTGCGCTCGCCCAACTCGGCGCGGCTCAGTGGGCCGTGCTTGCGGAGCAGTTCGAGGACCGCTTGCTCATGGCTGCGTCGGAGCCGCGTCAGCGGACCGTCGTGTTCGTGCATGCAGCACAGCATGTGAGCGCCGAGTATTTTCGTCAATGAGTCGAAACAAATTGTTCATAAGAACGCCATACCTGCACCGGCTCGCGCATCGACACCGGCTTGACCTGCTGTCAGGTACGGGCAAACACGCCTGAAACGCCCGGCCTTACGACGTGTCGGCAGCGCGGAACGGTGTCCATGTGCCTTGTTGAGGCGTCCCGGCGTGATTAAGGTCCGTACTCTTGACTTAAATCGTCCCCGGATCGGAACATGCGTCGCACGGCACCTTCGGGCACGCACCGGAAGCCGCGTCACGCTCCCAAGGCCGCGTCGGCCCGCCCCGGCCGACGTGCGAGCCGGACCGACCCGAGAGGCCCTCCGTGCGCCACAACATGCTCTTCCTGATGACCGACCAGCACCGGGTGGACACCCTGGGCGCGTATGGCAACCCGCACACGCACACCCCGAACCTCGACCGGCTCGCGGCCGACGGCACACGGTTCGACAGCTTCTACACCCCCACCGCGATCTGCACACCGGCGCGCGCCAGCCTGCTCACCGGGGCCGCCCCGTTCCGGCACAAACTGCTGGCCAACTACGAGCGCAACGTGGGCTATCTCGAAGACCTGGCCGACGGTCAGTTCACCTTTTCCGAGCAACTGCGTTCCGAGGGCTACAACTTGGGCCTGCTCGGCAAGTGGCACGGCGGTGTACGGCGCACCGCCGCCGACTACGGTTTCGAAGGTCCCGACCTGGCCGGCTGGCACAATCCCGTGGACCACCCCGACTACCTCACCTACCTGGCGGAGAACGGCCTGCCCCCGTACCGCATCACGGATCCGGTGCGCGGCACCACTCCCAACGGGAGCCCCGGAAACCTCCTCGCCGCCCGGCTCCACCAGCCGGTCGAAGCGACCTTCGAGTACTACCTGGCCACGCGCACCATCGAAATGCTCCACCGCTTCGCCGACCAGGAGAGCGACGGGAACGGGGCACCGTTCTTCCTGGCCACGCACTTCTTCGGACCCCACCTGCCGTACATCCTCCCCGAGGCGTACTACGACATGTACGACCCCGAGCTGGTGGAACTGCCCGCGTCCATCAGCGAGACCTTCGCGACGAAACCGGCCGTCCAGCACAACTACAGCAAGCTGTGGGCCTTCGACACCATGACGCTGGAGGAGTCGCGGAAGCTGATCGCCGTCTACTGGGGATACGTCACGCTCGTCGACGAGCAGATCGGCCGGATCCTCGACACCATGCGGGAGTTGGGCCTGGACGAGCGGACAGCGGTCTTCTTCACCGCCGACCATGGTGAGTTCACCGGCTCCCACCGGCTGCACGACAAGGGCCCCGCGATGTACGAGGACATCTACCGCATCCCCGGGCTGCTGAAGGTCCCCGGGGCCCCGCGGGGACAGGTACGCGAAGAGTTCGTCTCCCTCACCGACTGCACCGCCACCATCCTCGACCTGGCGGGCAGCAGGACCGGTCCGGCCGTGGACAGCCGCAGCCTGCTGCCCCTCGTACGCGGCGAGCACCCGCGGTGGGACGAGCACCACCTCGCCGAGTTCCACGGCCACCACTTCCCGTACCCGCAGCGGATGTTGCGCACCAGAAGCCACAAGCTGGTGATCAACCCGGAGTCCCGGAACGAGTTGTACGACCTCGACGCCGATCCCGACGAGCTGCACAACCGCTACGACCACCCCGAACTGCGGGACATCCGCACCGCGTTGACCCGGCGCCTTTACGACCTGCTCCGCGAGCGCGGCGACAACTTCTACCACTGGATGACGCCGATGTACGACGTGGAGACGGACTACGACACCACCCTCTCCGCCTTCGAGACCGACGAGCCGGAAGCGCAGGCGCACGCCGACGCCGGACAGCACTGAACCTCGCGCCGCACCCCTTGACGATGAAGACGATGAAGGAGACAGACCGATGACCAGATCCGAGAACGGAACGCACATAGGCCGGCGGTCCATGCTGGCCGGTGTCGCCGGAACCATGGGGGCGGTCGCCCTGCCCGGGGCCGCTGCCCAGGCGCTGCCCGCCGCGAAGGGCGGCCCGGCGCAGGGCGTCCCGACGAAGACGAAGCGGTACCCGTCGAACTGGCCCGACCTCGGACCGTACGGACTCGCCGATGCCCGCGAGGACTTGTGGCCGCGCGAGGACAACTCCTTCGTCCTGCCCCTCGAACTCCGGCCCCGCGACAAGGAGCTCGGCCGGGTCTGGATGCGCGACACCTATGTCAACTGCTTCGTCGTCGACGGCCGTCCGCTCTACGTGGCCACCGGCACCACGCGCGTGCCCGGCCTCGACGCGGCCGGCCCCTGGAACGACGGCATCTTCGTGTGGACCGCACGGTCCCTGCACGGCCCGTGGAAGCTGGCCGACACCACCGGCATCCGGCCCGACGCCGAGCGCGGAAAGGTGTGGTCCCCCGAGTTCGTCGGGGAGAACCGCCCCGGCCGCACCGTCGTCGCGCCGTGGCAGGAGTACTGGTACGACGACGGCCAGTTCGGTAAGCGTGCCAACGCGTGGGCGCCCGAACTGCACTACTTCCGCGGCAAGTGGTACATCGTCGCGTGCATGGGCGACCACTCCCAGAAGGTCGGCTCGTTCCTGCTGGTGAGCGAGGGCGGCGTCGCGGGCCCGTACCGTCTCGCCGAGGGCAACCTCGACAAGCCCTTCGGCGACTCGTTCATCGGCGGACCGTCGTTCATCAAGCCCGGCGCGTACCACCACATCGACGGCGGCCTCTACTCGGAGGGCTCCGACGCGTGGCTGGTGCTGCACAACAACCTCTACGCCAAGTTCCGCCCCGACATGGAGGACATCGTCACGACGACGAACCTCCCGGCGTTCAAGCAGACGCCCTACACGCCCGAGCCGTACCTCGAGGGCGCCTACGTGTTCAAGCACGGTGGCAAGTACTACCTGGTGCACGCCGCGTGGGACCGTACATCGATCGATGCCTACGGCAGCCCCCGCTACGCCTACGAGGTGGCGGGCACCGGCCGCACGCAGTACCAGTACGACGCGATCGTCGCCGTCGCGGACCGTTTCGAAGGCCCGTACTCCGAGCGCTGGACCGCGGGTGTGGGCGCCGGGCACAACAACTTTTTCACGGACAGCAACGGAGACCTGTGGGCAACTTTCTTCCGTAATCCGGCGTTCGGCTACTGGGCGGACCCGTCGCGCACCGGCGATGCCGCTGTGGCCGGCGTCGTACGCCTGGAGTGGACCGGACCGAAGGGCAACCGCCTGACCGTCCGACGGAAGTCCGAGAAGTAAGCACCGAGAAGTAAGCGCCGAGGAGTAGGCGCTGAGACGTAGGCGCCGAGAAGTGAGCGCACCTCCCCGGGCCCGTGCGACGCGGGGTCCGGGGAGGCCTCACCTCTGTGGCGTGCTTGTCCGCCCGAACTTCCGTGCGCTGCCCCGCCCTTCGTGCACCGCGTCGTTACCCCGGGCCGTGCAATCATCGCCGTGGTAACCGCCCCCGCAGCGCGACGACGGAGGACAGACATGGGCAAGGTCGGCCATTACGTCAAGTTCCACACGAAGGCAGGACAGCGCGACGCCCTGGCCGCGCTTCTTCTGCAAGCAGCGGAACACGCGCGCGACGCTCCCGGATGTGAGCTGTACGTCGTCAACACGGTGCCCGGTGAGGACGACGTGGTGTGGGTCACCGAGATCTGGCGCAGCGCGGCCGACCACAGCGCCTCGCTCTCCGCGGACGGAGCCGAGGAACTCATCGGGCAGGCTCTGCCGCTCCTGGCGAGCCCGCCCGAGAGCATCGACCTGCGTCCCCTCGGCGGAGCCGGACTGCCGGGATGAGGGGCGGCGGGTTCAGCCGACGCGCAGCGAGGTGACCTCGTAGGCGTTGGCCGAACTCCGTGCCACTCCGTGACAGGTCAGTTGGTACGGCGGCGTGCGGTGGGACCGTACTTCGATGTCGATGGTGGACGAACGAGGCGGGCGACCGGTGATGCGGATCCGCCAGCGGTCGTCGTCGCGGACCGTCGACTCGATCGCGTACTCATGGCGGCCTGCCGGGCCGAGACGCTTCAACGCGGCTGCCACAGCGGCCTGCTGGGGTGGGAAGAGATCTGTGTATCCGCGGAGATGATCCGCGTGAATACGGTCCGCCAGGTGCTCTTCGACCGTGGTGACGGCCGAACCGGCCTGCAGATTGCCGTAGTAGACGCCATCGGGCGCGACCACGACGTTGGCGGCGAACCTGTCACCGCCCACGTGCGTGCACTCCCACACCAGGTGCGGCCAGCGCTCGCTCAGGGCCCGTCCCACGGGCCGGCCGCGCACGGCGCAGCAGACGTCGTGCAGCCCGTGGGCGCAGACGAGGACGACGGGCGGATGCCCCGGCTCTCCGGGGGCGCCGAGGGCGTCGACGATCCCGGCCAGGTCCTCGTCACGGTTCCACGTACCCCAGCTCTGCCGGTAGGCGCCGCCGCCTTCGTGGCGCAGAACGGCCCAGCGCCTGGGACCTTCGGGCACCCGGCGTCCGGGGCGCCTGATCAGAAGGACGCGTGCCCGCACCGCCTGCGCCGCGCCGAACACGAGCCGCTTGCTCTCCGGCTCGAGGTCGAGGCCGTCGAAGCCGTTGGACGGCCAGCCGCCCCGGTACTCGATGAGGACCCAGACGGAGCCGTACGGTGCGGTGCCCGCGAGCGCGTCGCCGCGCGCCTGGGCGGCGTCGGCGCAGAAGAAGCGTGCCGCCGCGGTCACCGCGCGCACCTCACTGTTCAGCGGGCACCAGTACGCCCGCGCGCAGGAGTCTCTCGACGAGTTCGAGACCCAGATGGTCGGCTGTGTGCACCTCGCCGTCGAGCAGGCGGGCCACGGAGGGCAGATCGGATTCCGTGAAGTCGAGCCAGCCGACGCGTGTGGTCAGGCGCCGCCCTTCGAGGCGCGCCTCCAATGCCTCACGCAGCCGCACCGGCGAGTCCTGGGCGAGGCTGTCGACGGCGGCGAGCTGGGCCAGCGGCCCCATCGGCGCCGGGCGTGACCGGCTCCGCCGGCTGCGGTGGAACAGCGGCTCGGGATCCGCTGCGGAGAGAGCGGCGACGAGGCGTTCGCGGACGAACCCGAGTTCGTCGGCCGGTCCGTCCACGCCCAGCGGCAGAGAGCCTCGCATCCGCGGATCGTCGCGCAGCAGCGCGAGCGCGGACTGGGCAAGCTGCTCGGCCAGCGCGTGGCGCGTCCAGTTGTGGACTCCGAGCGTCAGGTGGATCGAGACGGAGCCCTGCGCCTGGGCGGCGTGCAGCCAGCCCCGCGGCAGATAGAGGACGTCGCCCGGCTCCAGGACGGTGTCGATGCGGGCCGTGCCCCGGGCGGCCTCGGCCACCGCGGCGCGGTGGCCGGTCCACGGCTGATCACGCAGCGGGTCGGGATGGACCGGCTCGTGAATGGTCCAGCGCTTGGTACCGGCGATCTGCAGGACGAAGACGTCGTGGACGTCGTAATGGGCGTCGAATCCGCGGTTCTGCGGCGGAGTGACGTAGGCGTTGGCCTGCACGGGATGCCCCAGCTCCGTACCGAGCCGGGTACTGAACTCCGCGACCGGCTCCCACGTGCGCTGAAGGGCTTGCAGGACCAGCGTCGCGCCGTCGGCGAAGCTGCGCCACAGAGCGGTGTCGTCGAGCTGGTCCGCGACCGTCGCGCCGACACCGCCGGGGGAGGTGAACGACGACTCGGGAAGCGTGGCACCGTCCTTGGCGACGCGGAGGAAGGGCGTACGCAGGCCGCGACGCGAGACGAGCTCGTCCACGGCGGCCGCGGAGAACAGGTCGGAGAAGTCACTCGCCCCGCGCGTGAGCAGCGGTGCCAGCGCCCAGACGTCGCGGGCGAACTCCTCCCGGCTCAGGCCGGTCAGGCGTGCTTCGAGGATGCCGGCGCCCGTCGTGGCGCCGGCATCCCGAAGTGCGACAGGGAGAGTGCTCAACGGCCGCTGCCGGACTGGTCGGCTCCGCCGTCCGCGCCGCCGTCGTGGACGCCCGGCGTACCGGCCGCGCCGCCGTCCGCGGGTCCTTCGGCTCCGCCGTCCGCGCCGCCGTCGTGGACGCCGGGGGTGCCGGCCGCGCCACCGTCGGCAGGTCCTTCGGCTCCGCCGTCCGCGCCCCCGTCGTGGACGCCCGGCTTGCCCGCCGCGCCGCCGTCCGCGGGACCTTCGGCTCCGCCGTCCGCGCCGCCGTCGTGGACGCCCGGCGTACCGGCCGCGCCCCCGTCCGCGGGACCCTCTTGCTCGTTCGGATTCTGCCCGGGGTTGCTCATGGTTCCTCCTGAGAAGCGAACAGCTGGGATGGAGTGGGCGACACCTTTTCGGGCCCCCTCGATCACTAACAAACTCGCTCACACGGTTCTGACCGGCAACCGGAGCACCCCCTGTCCCGATCGGCCGGAGCCCACCGCCATGGCATGCTGCCGACGGGCCGGACGGACCGGACAGACGGGTGAACGGGTGGACGGGTCATGACTCAACTGGGGACGACGGCGGTACTGGCAGTGGTGCCGGCCGCCGAACCGCTGCTGGAGCTGGCTGCCGAGGTGGACGCGCGGGTGGTACGGCCGGGTGTGCCCGCGCACGCCGCGCTGCTCTACCCGTGGCTGCCCGCCGACCAGGTCGGTGCGCCGGAGCTGGACCGACTGCGGGCCGCGCTTCCGCCCGGCCGGGTCCCGGTCCGGTTGGAGGTGGTCGAGCGGGACAGCGGTTTCGTCAACATCCCGGTGCCCGAGCTGCGCGCCCTGGCCACCGCCGTTCGCGCCGCGTTCCCGGCACAGGTCCCCTACGGTGGCCGCTTCGGCCAGGACCCTGCGGTGCACGTCACCGTGGCCCTGGACGCCGACCCCGGCACCGCCGCCGACATCGCCCGCCGTACCGCCGCCCGCCTGCCGATCAGCACCGAGATCACCGCCCTGTACGCGGTCGCCCTCACGCCCACCGGCTGGCAGATCCTCGCCGACCTACCGCTGGCTCCCTAGTCCCGGGACCCATCCTGACGGCACCCTGGTGGCGCAAGAAATAAACAGAGCTATGCAATTATCGCTCTCGACCACGGAAATCACGTACGAATCTCTTGTGGAGAGACGCCAAGTCGCCCTACTGTCACCGCACTTGCGCGTCGCCCCGCACGTTCTCCCGAGAGAATCGAGAACCGGATGTCGTGGTACTCCGCCCGCACGGCCGCGGTGGGCCGCCGTGGCCCGCGCCGAAGATCGGTCCGGCTCACCGCCGTCCTCACGGCGGCCGCGGCCGGGCTCTCCCTCGCCGTGGTCCAGCCCGCCCTCGCGACCGGGGGAGCGAGGCACGCGCCCACCCCCGTGACCCGCGCGGCCCTCGCCCCCTCGCTCGTCGGGGGCCGCGGCGCCGAAGTGCCGTTCGCCGAGCAGGAGGCCGAGAACGCGCGGACCGACGGCACCGTCATCGGCCCGGACCGCACCGCCTACACCCTGCCGTCCGAGGCATCGGGCCGCTCCGCGGTGAAACTGAAGCCCGGCCAGTACGTCGAGTTCACATTGCCGCGCGCGGCCAACGCACTCACCGTGCGCTACAGCATCCCCGACGCCCCGCGGGGAGGTGGCATCACGGCCCCGCTGGGCATCGCGGTGAACGGCAAGCGGCAGACCCCCATGACACTTACCTCGCAGTACGCGTGGCTCTACAACCAGTATCCGTTCAGCAACGACCCGGGGGCCGACCTGCTGCACCCGGACTGGTGGATCACCGAGTGCGGCTGCGTGCCGTCGGCGACGACGCCGACCCCTGCCATCGACAAGCCGTTCAGGCCCAGCCACTTCTACGACGAGCGGCGCGTGAAGCTGGGCAGGACCTACCGGGCCGGCGACACCGTGCGCCTGACCGCGCCCGCCGGCACGAAGGCCGCCTGGACGGTCATCGATCTGCTCGACTCGGAGCTGGTCGGCGCCCCGCATCTCGAACCGCGCGCCGCGAACGTGCTGGCCTACGGTGCCGATCCGACCGGCCACCGTGACGCGGCCGACGCGATCGACAAGGCCATCGCCGCGGCGAAGCGCCGGCACCTGAAGGTGTACCTGCCGCCGGGCACGTACCAGGTCGACCGGCACATCGTCGTCGATGACGTGACGATCGTCGGCGCGGGCAACTGGTACACGACCGTCAAGGGCCACCAGGTCACCCTCGACACCCCGGCACCCGACGGCTCGGTGCACACAGGCGTCGGTTTCTACGGCAAGGACGCGGCGGACGGCGGCAGCCACGATGTCCACCTGTCCGGCTTCGCGATCGAGGGCGACGTCCGCGAACGCGTCGACACCGACCAGGTGAACGCCGTCGGCGGCGCGATGAGCGACTCCACCGTCGACGGCCTGTACCTGCACCACACCAAGGTCGGTCTCTGGTTCGACGGCCCCATGAAGAACGTGCGAGTGACCCGGAACATCATCACGGATCAGATCGCCGACGGCCTCAACTTCCATACAGGCGTGACCGATTCACTGGTCTCGCAGAACTTCGTACGGAACACCGGCGACGACGCGCTCGCCATGTGGTCGGAGAAAGAGCAGGACGCCCGCAACACCTTCTCGCGCAACACGATCCAGACCCCGGTCCTCGCCAACGGCATCGCCCTGTACGGCGGCACCGACAACAACGTCACCGGCAACCTGATCGCGGACCCGATCCGTGAGGGCAGCGCCATCCAGATCGGCTCCCGCTTCGGCGCCGAGCCGTTCACGGGCCGTCTCCGGATCACCGACAACACGACCGTGCGCGCCGGGACGTACGAACTGAACTGGAAGATCGGGCTCGGCGCCATCTGGTTCTACGCCCTGGAGAACGACATCGACGCCGATGTCCAGGTCACCGGAGACCACTTCCTGGACAACACCTACAACGCGATCATGCTCGTCTCGGACTTCCCGGTGAAGGACAAGTACGCCATCAAGAACGTCCACTTCAAGGACATCAGGGTCGACGGCACCGGCACCTCGGTGCTCAGCGCCCGCTCGGCGGGTTCGGCGTCCTTCGAGAACGTCGACGCGCGCAATGTCGGAGCGGTGGGGATCAACAACTGCGGATCGTTCAACTTCCCCGCCACCGGCTCGGAGTTCTCCGTGGAGGACCGCGGGGGCAACGACGGCGGCGGCTTGGCCGGCCCCTGGCTCGCCGCCTGGGAGCTGCCCGCCACGATCACCTGCGACGACCGCCCGCCGGTGGTCCCGCCACCCGTGCCGGACACGTGGTGAGCTGACCGGCGCGTCCCGGGCGGAACCGGCGCATACCGGCCGCCCGGGACGCATCAGCCAAGGTGGGTTCCACCTGCGGCGTCGAGCTCGAGTTCACGCTTGAGGTTGCGCAGCGTCGCATCGATGTTGCGCTGCTGGAAAACGGCGAACGTCTTGCCCGAGGTGACGACGCGGTCGAAGACGTCGGCCACGAACGTCGGCCAGGTGCGGCGGTCGTCGGTCCAGGTCTCGGTCACGCGGGTGCCACCGTCGGTCCGCTCGAACCGGTACTCCCAGGTGGCGATCGGGCCGCGCAGAACGGGCCGGTTGCGACCGATCGCATGGACGCGGAACGCGAACCGGCGCCCCGGCTCGGCCGCTGTGACCGTGCACCGGGTCACCCAGCGGAACGCTCCGCGCCTGTTGCGACCGACGAAGGTGGTCCCGAGAACGGCCGGACCGGTGGGCGAGTCGTCCGTCGTGCCACGGTTCTCCGGACTCCAACGACCCATGTCCGCAAGGCGGCTGACCGCCCCGTAGGCGTCGTCGGGGGACACATCGATGGTGATGCTGTTGCTCACGGTGAACACGCGGGCCACGGTGATCCCTCTCCACTGAGACACGAAGCTACTGTTGAGTAGGATCATGGCATGTGAGGGGCCGGCACCGGAATCGCCCCCGCCAAGCGCAACCCCAGAGGCATCGGTCAGCGACACACCCGGCCGACAACCAGCCATGGTGCAGAAGGCGTCCTACCCTGCCCGGTGTGGTCGTCGTCAATGTTGAACTGTCGTGCAAGCCGGGGCCGACGTGAATCAGGCGCCGGGCCGGGGCCGTCGGCTGCGTTTCGAGGGCTGGATCGCCGGGGTGGGCACGGCGTCCGGGACACGCCTGGTCGTCGGCTACTGGCCCAGCTCTCCGTGGGGTGAGTTCGCCGACGTGATGGTGGAACGGGCCGACGGTCAGCGTGAGTTGCTCGCGCCGAGCGCCCGGATCGCCGATTTCGTGGCCGGGACCTACCGCTTCGACGACGTCACGCGATGCCCGGTGACCGTGGTCGCGGAGTCAGGCCGGTGGCAGGTGGCGGCCGGCCCTTTGCGGTTGACCTTCACTCCGGGGCGGCGGGACGCACTCGGCTTCCTGTTGCGCGCTGTTCCGCGCCGGGTGGCGAGCGCCCCGCTCTGGGCGGCCGCGTGTGACCTGCCTGCACGGTGCCTCTTGTCCGGGGTTCGTACGCGCGGCAGCGCGGGAGCGGGCCGGCGCGAGTGGTACGCGGCCCTCGACCACCACCCGATCACGGCGGCACAGGCCAGTTGGGACGGCTCGGACCTCGGGGGACTGCGGTGGGTGGATCCGCCCGTCCGCTTCGGATTCGGATCCGTGCCGCGCAGGCCCTCGCTCACCCGCGTCGTCTCGACCGTGGAGCTCCCCGCCGGCGAGGAGTGATCGGCGGATTCGCCGTCCCTCCGCCCTGGGCAGATTCGGGACGAACGGCCCATTCTTGCGATCCGCCCGCGGTGCCAGAATTTCTGTTCCGGTTCCTGTTCGTCGTTGGATCCTCAGGGGGTTGCAATGGCGTCTACTGTGCCTTCCCGGATTCCATTGGCCGCGTTCCGTGCCAAGTGGCCGCTGGAGAATGTGAAGCAGCGGTTTGCGACGTGGGTGACGGCTGTAGCGGACGGGGACGGCCGGGCGCCGGTCGAAGTGCGACGGTTGGCGGGCCTCGCCGTGCTGCAGCTCCGGGGCGACGTGGGCCCGTTCAGCGAGCCGAGGATCGCCCGCCTCCTGGCCGAAGTCATCCGAGAGGACATCGGCGGCGTGGTGATAGGAGTCCGGCACTCGGCCCTGCTGGGCACGGCCGGTCTGAGCCTGCTGGAGCTGGCTCGCATCCTGGCGGCCGAACGGAACCTTCCCGTTCGCGTGGTCTTCGTGCCCGCGCACCGGCGGGCGGACCCCGAGAGGATCTCGGACGCGCCGCGCGAGGTGCGTCGGTAACTGGTTCCGACACCTCAACTAGCCCAATTCGATGCGTAGTTGAAGCTAGACGTATGCCAGGTGAATGTGCTGGAATTCTTCCCCCTGCGAGGGTATGGGAACGCGTAAGCACGCCGTGTACTCCCCATCAGCGTCCCCCGCCCGCGCTCGCAGCACCTTGTGACTCAGGAAGGTGCCGGTGATGCCGCTATGAACGACGCACAGCTGCACGGCCCGTGCACGGAGCTCGTGCGGGTGCGGGAGGTCCGGGACTGGACGGTCATGGAGCTTCGCGGAGAGATCGACCTGGCTGCGATCCCCGAGATCCTTCCGTACCTGGACGACGTCACGGCCATGCCCGCACCCGCGCTGGTGATCGACCTGACCCCGACGGAGTTCTTCGACTGCTCGGGACTGCGCCTGCTGGTTCGCGCGCGACGCAGAGTGGAGGAGAGGAGCGGACAGCTCGTACTGGTCTGCCCGCACGCCATGCCGCGCCGCATCCTGCGGGCCGCAGGTCTCAGTCACTGCTTCTACGTGGTGAACACGGTGGCCGAGGTTCTTCCGGCCCCGGAAGTCACCACGCCGGAACCCTTCGAAGCCTGATCGCGCCTCAGGAGGGCCGGTCCGCCAGCTGCGTACGGGGCCAGGGCATTCCGTAGAGGCGCTCGATGCCCGCGTTGAACCGCTGGAGGTAGTCGGCGAACGCGGCGATGTCCTCCTCCGGCCAGTCGGTCATGATGTTCTCCAGGCTTGCGACGATGTACGCGCGTTCCTCGTCGAGGCGGTTCTCGCCCTCCTCGGTGATACGGAACTTGCGGGCCATGCCGCCGGCGGGGTCGGGGATGCGCTCGACCAGGCCCGCGCGCATGGCGGACGCGGTCTGCCGGTTGAGCGTGGAGGCGTCGAGACCGAAGGCGTCGCCGAGCTGTCCGATCGACATCGGACCCTGCGTACGGATGCGGCTGAGCAGGATGTAGGCGCTGCGGTCGAGGATGCTGCCCTCCCGGCGCCCTTTGCTCTTGTGCAGGTGCATATAGCGGCTCAACAGCATCTGCTCGAACTCCACCCGGTCCGCGGCCTGCTCCGCCCTGCTCACGTGACATCCCCTTCGAAGTGTGACTTCCGCGAGTTCGCTGCGTCCACTATATGCACCCGGCAATGGATGTGGTGGGGCCATGGAGTGTGTATTGTGCACATCGCGTTCCCGGTGCATCGCACCTTGCCGATGCCCCGATGTTCCAACGCCCCAACGCCCCAACGCCCCGATGTCCCGAAGTTTCGTAGAGGAGCTCCATCATGGACGGCCCCCAGCCGACCGCACGCTCAGGCGCAGTCGTCGCCACGCTCGCCATGGCGGGCACCGTCGCCGCGGTCATGCAGACGCTGGTGACCCCGTTGATCGCGGAGATGCCGCAGATCCTGCACACCAGCTCCTCGAACGCGGCATGGGTGGTCACCGTCACCCTGCTCGTCGCCGGCGTGTGTGTGCCGGTCTCCGGGCGTCTCGGCGACCTGATAGGCAAGCGGCGCATGCTGCTGGCCTGCGTCGTGCCCCTGGTGATCGGCTCGGTCGTCTGCGCGCTCGCCTCGTCCGTCGTGCCGATGATCGTGGGACGCGGTCTGCAGGGGATGGGCATGGGCATGGTGCCCCTCGGCATCGCGCTGCTGCGCGACGTCGTCCCCGCGGAGAAGCTGAGCGGCTCCATCGCCCTGGTCAGCGCCTCCATGGGGATCGGCGGCGCCATCGGCCTGCCCCTGGCGGCGGCCGTCGCCCAGTACGCGAACTGGAGGGTGCTGTTCTGGGGCTCCGCCGGTCTCGCCCTGCTGATCGGCGCCCTGATCTTCTTCGTCGTCCCGGACGTCCCCGCAGGCGCCAAGGGCCAGCGTTTCGACGCGCCGGGCGCCATCGGCCTCGCCATCGGACTGGTCTCCCTGCTGCTGGCGATCTCCAAGGGCGGCGACTGGGGCTGGGGCTCCGGCGCCACGCTGGGCCTGCTGGCGCTCGCGGTCGTCGCGCTCGCCGCGTGGGGCTTCTATGAACTGCGCACCCGTGAACCCCTGGTCGATCTGCGGACCACCGCCCGGCCCCGCGTCCTGTTCACCAACGCCGCTTCGATCCTCATCGGTGTCGGCATGTACGCCTTCATGCTGATCGCGCCGCAGCTGCTGCAGTTCCCCGAGGCCACCGGTTACGGCCTGGGCCAGTCCATGCTGGCGGCCGGCCTGTACCTGGCGCCCGGCGGCGTGATGATGATGATCATCTCCCCGTTCGGTGGCAAACTCATCAACTCGCGGGGCCCCAAGTTCGCCCTGATCTGCGGCGCGCTGGTGATGGCGGTCGGCTACGGAATCGCCATCCCGTTCATGGGCACCGCCTGGGGTCTGATGCTCGTCGGCATCGTCATCAACAGCGGTGTCGCTCTCGCCTACGGCTCCATGCCCGCCCTCATCATGAGCGCGGTCCCCGTCTCCGAGACGGCCGCGGCCAACGGCTTCAACACCCTGATGCGCTCGCTGGGCACCACCATCGGGTCGGCGGTGATCGGCGTCGTCCTGGCGCAGATGACCATCAGCATGGGCGGCTACACCCTCGCTTCCGAGGGCGGCTTCCGTACGGGCCTGCTGATCGGCTGCGGCGTGGCCCTCGCCTCGGCCGCCGTCGCCTCCCTCATCCCCGCGCTGCGGAGCGGCGGCGACGCCCCCGCCGGGGAGGACGCGCCGACCGAGCAGGCACCGGCTCGCGCCTGATCACATGGACCTGCCGGGCCGGCCGGGGGTCCGCGACACGCGGGGCCCCGGCCGGCCCGTTCTACGCGCTCCGCCCGGTGTCGGCGACCGGTGCTCCCGGCACCCGGCGGTCGCCGCCGTTGTGGTCCTGCCACAGGCGGTAGACGTCCACGGCGTCCTCCCGCGGCTCGTGGCGCATCGGCAGGCGCCGTTCCTGCCAGGGCTTGGCGAACTCGTCGTAGAACGTGTCCAGCTCGAAGTACTTGCGGTCGTCCACGTAATGCGGCTCGTAGGCGTCCCGGGTCGCGACGAAGACGACCTCGTCGGGGGAGCAGTAGTAGAGGGCTCCCAGACACATCGGACACGGCTGGGCCAGCACGTAGATCGTGGCCCCGGTCAGGTGCTCGGTGCCGAGCCGGACGCACGCGTCGCGGACGGCCAGGATCTCCGCGTGGGCCGTCGGATCGTGGGTCTGGGCGACCAGGTTGGCGCGTTCGGCGATGATCTCGCCGTCCTTCACGATGACGGTGGCGAACGGGCGGCCGCCGGCCAGGACGTTCTTGCGGGCCAGATCGATGGTGCGCTGCACGTGATCCATGCGATGCCTCCGGTGGGGTCGTCGGCGGGTGGTGGACGTCGGTACGCGGCTTCACGGACGCGCGGTGCGCATAGTGCGAACCGACGGCACTTTCAGTGTGGACGACCTGCCTCTATAGCGTCCAAGACGCGCTGCTCATGCCTCCTATAGATGGCAGCTATAAGGGGGCCTACGCTGCTGGTATGCCCCCTCCTGTGGAACTGCGGCACCTGCGTTATCTGCTCGCCGTCGTGGAGCACGGCAGCTTCACGCGCGCCGCGGAGGCCCTGCGTGTGTCCCAGCCGACCCTGTCGCAGCAGATCCGGCAGGTGGAGCGGACCGTGGGGCTGCCTCTGCTGGACCGCACCGGGCGGACCGTACGGCCGACCGACGCGGGCGAGGTCTACGTGTCCCACGCGCGGGTCGCGCTGCGCGAGCTGGCTGCCGCGGACCGCGCCGTGCAGGACGTGCGGGACCTCTCGCGCGGCCGGCTGCGCCTGGGCGTCACGCCGACCTTCACCGCCTACCTCGTCGGTCCTCTTCTGGCCGCCCTGCACGCCCGCCACCCCGGCCTGGAGCTCTCGGTGCGCGAGGCGCCGCAGGACCGTATCGGCGAAGCCCTGCTGGCCGACGAGCTCGACGCGGGTATCGGCTTCAGCGGCGACCGGGCGGCCGGTGTCGCCGCCGAGCCGCTCTTCACCGAGACGCTCGACGTGGTGACCGGGTTCAGCCCCGCTCCATCGTCACTGTCACTGTCACTGCCGCTGCCGGTCGCGGAGTTGGCCGGACGGGATCTGGCACTGCTCGGCGGGGACTTCGCGACCCGGGCCAGGATCGACGCGTACTTCGCGGAGCAGGGCGTGGCGCCGCGGGTCGCGGTCGAGGCGGATTCGGTCCTGGCGCTCATCGGGATCGTACGGGGCGGCCCGCTGGCCACCGTGCTGCCCAGCGCGGTGACCTTGGACCGGCCGGAGCTGACGCCGGTGCCCCTGGAGCCGCCGCTGCCGCATCGCACGGCGGCCCTGCTGACCCGGGACGGGGGCTACCGCTCGGCGGCGCAGTCGGCCTTCGCCGCTCTGCTGCGTACGCACGTGGCCGAGCGGGGACTGCCGACTCCCTGAATTCTGGCGGCTCTGGCAGTTCCGGCAGCTCTGGCACCGGAACCCCAAATATTCCTTCAAGGAGTGGCGCAGTAAAGCAACAAACATTGACGTAAACGAACAGGGCGTCTACGTTCCGGCTCTGGCACCAACAGCAACTCGCTTGCTATGCCCCTGAGTTGAGGCTCCACCTTCACCCCCCTGGGAGCACATCATGCGCAGATCGCCCCATCCCGCCCGAAGAGCCGGCATCCCCGCGCTCGGCCTGCTCGCCGACCCGCGCCGGGCCGCACTCTCCGTCATCGCCACCCTCGCCCTGGTCTTCGGCGCGCTCCTCAACATGCCGGGCCTTTCCCACGCCGCCGCGTCCTTGCCGTGCGACATCTACGCCGGCGCGGGCACCCCCTGCGTCGCCGCGCACAGCACCACCCGAGCTCTCATCTCCACCTACAACGGCCCGCTCTACCAGGTGAAGCGAGCCTCCGACGGCGCGACCAAGGACATCGGGCTTCTGGCTGTGGGCGGCTACGCCAACGCCGGCACGCAGGACACCTTCTGCCAGAACACCACCTGCTCGATGAGCAAGATCTACGACCAGACCTCACGCCACAACGACCTCTACCCGGGGCCCGCCGGCACCGCCGGAATGGGAGCCGACCGCGGCGCCGACGCGAGCGAGATCTCGGTGACGGCCGGCGGGCACAAGGTCTACGGCATCTGGGTCTCGCCCGGCGTCGGCTACCGCTCTAACGGCCAGGCCTCGGGTACAGCGGTCAACGGTCAGGCCGAAGGCGCCTACATGGTCGCCAGCGGCACGCACGTCGGGTCCGCCTGCTGCTTCGACTACGGCAACGCCGAGCGCACCCCCGCCGACACGGGCAACGGTCACATGGACGCCGTGTCCATCGCCACCACCTGCTACTTCGCCCCCTGCACGGGATCGGGGCCATGGGTGGAGGCCGACCTGGAGAACGGCATGTTCCAGGGGGCCAACGGCTCCAACACCGCCAACCGCGGCAACAACACCCCTTACCTGACGGCCGTGTTGAAGAACAACGGGCAGACCAAGTACGCCCTCAAGGGCGGCAACGCGCAGTCGGGCGCCCTGTCGACCTGGTGGGACGGAGCGCTGCCCAACCGGGGCGGGTACATGCCGATGCAGCAGGAAGGCGGCATCATCCTGGGCACCGGCGGTGACAACAGCAACTGGAACCGCGGAACGTTCTTCGAGGGCGTGATGGTGTCCGGCTACCCGACCGATGCCGCGGAGAACGCGGTCCAGGCGAACATCACGTCCGTCGGTTACTCCGGCCAGACGGACGAACCCAATGGCGACCAGCGCAAGTTCACCGGCCCCGGCGGCAAGTGCGTCGACGTCGCAGCCGACGACACCGGCGTGAACCTCGCGCCGGTACAGCTGTGGGACTGCCAGAAGTACGCCGAGGACCAGCACTGGGCCCACCTCGCCGACGGCACGCTGCGCACCCTGGGCCGCTGCCTGGACATCGAACACAACGGCACGGCCGGCGGCGCCAAGGTCGAGCTCTGGGACTGCAACGGGGTCGGCGGCCAGAAGTGGGTGACCCAGTCGGACGGCTCCCTGCTCAACCCGCAGTCGGGCCGGTGCCTGGACTCGCCGAGCGGAGCCACGGCCAACGGAACCCGGCTCCAGATCTGGGACTGCAACGGCGCCGACGCCCAGAAGTTCCAGCTGAACTGAGCACGGTCCTTGTAGCGGGCGAGCCCAGGTGTCTACGTCACTGCTGACCCGCGAAGCGCGGACGCTCCAGCTTTCCGAAGGAGTCCGGGGCGGCGCCCGTGAGGCGGCCCGGGCCGAATTCGCCCAGCAGAGGGTCGCGTTCGCCGGTCAGCAGTTCCTGGGCCGCCAGCCGTCCCAGCAGCGGCCCCAGAGTGATGCCGCTGTGCGTGGCCAGCGCGTAGACGCGGCCGTCCGGGCGCAGTCGGCCCGCGACCGTGAGGCCGTCGGCGGGGAGCGCGCGCCGGCCCACCCGGAGCGACTCGAGTCCGGCTCCCTGGGTGCCGTGCAGCAGGGCGGCGAGCCGGTCGAGGAGCTGAGCGGCGTGCCGGCCGTCCACCGGCGGCGGGGCGGCGGGGTCGGCGTCCACGTCCAGATCGAGGCCCTGCACGACGAGACGTCCGCCGCCGTCCGGGCGGACGTTGAGGCGGGGCGTGGTGAGGACCGCGTCGAGCCGGGTCGCGGTCGGGGTGGTGTAGCCGAGGAGCCCGACCGCGGCGGAGCCGGGCTCGGTCGTGTCCGCCATGGGCAGGGAGACGCCGGCCATGGCAGCGGTGCGGGCGCTCCACCGTCCGGTGGCGGTGACGACCAGGTCGGCGCTCTCCCGGGTTCCGTCCGCGAGTTCCAGACGAACGTCGCAGGCGCGCTCCTCGATACCCGTCACCTCGGCCGGGCAGCGCAGCTCGGCGCCGTGGTCGCGGGCCTCGCCCCACAGGCGGGCGAGCAGTGGGAGCGGCAGGACGTAGCCCTCCTCGGGGAAGTACGCGATGCGCCGCACCTGTTGGGGGATGCGCAGGTCCGGTACGAGTGCGCGTGCCCGGTCGGGCTCCAGCCAGCAGCAGGGGTAGCGGCGGTCCTCCAATTCGGCGAACGCCGCGGCGAGCCGCCCCTCGCCCGCTTCGTCGGCGGCCCATTCGAGGTTGCCGGAAGGGAAGAACCAGTCCGGCGCTGAAGCGCCCGCCTTCCCCAGGGCGTGGTGTTCGGCGAGACCGGCGGCGTTCAGGTCGTGGTACGAAAGCGGCTTCTTGGCATGGGAGTTGACCCAGGCGAAGGAGGTGCCGGTGGTCCCGGCGGCGAGCGCGGTGCGTTCGTAAAGGGTGACCGACGCGCCGCGTACGGCGAGCGCGCGGGCCGTGGCGGCACCGAGCACACCGCCGCCGATGACGGCGATGCGGGGCTGTGCGGGGGCAGCGGGTGCTGTCATGCCGAGATGCCTCCTTCAGGGGCGGGGACGGGGGACGTAGGGGAGGGCAGGGCGGCGGCCGGGCGGCCGGACGCGAAGGCGCACCCGAGGAGGACGACGGCGGAGGCGACGATGCCGTACACCGCGTACGGCACCAGGGTGTCGAGGAGTTGGGCCGCGCCGCAGCCCGCGAGGCCCGCGGCCATCGAGGCGAGGGCGGCGGCGGGCGTCAGCCGGAACCGGCGGCGCAGCGCGTAGCCGAGGAAGAGCGGGGCGGCGAGCGCCGAGGCCGAGTAGGCGTAGGTGGCGACCAGCCAAGTGAGCGCCGTCGGGAAGGAGATGGCGAGGACGGCGGCGATCGCGGTGACGGCGACGGTGCACATGCGGGAGAGCGCCACCATGCGCCGGTCGGTGCGTTGCCGTCCGGCGACGCTGCCGTAGAGGTCGCGCACCAGGCTGGTGACGACGGACTGCAGGGCGCTGCCGGACGTCGAGACGATGGTGGCCACCAGGAACGCCCCATAGGTGACGAGCAGCAGCGGCGGCAGTCGGGTGATCAGCCAGCCGGCCGCTTCCTCGGGGTTGGCGAGACCGGGATGCTGGGCGCGGACGGAGAGCCCGATGGCCGCCGCGTACACGCCGCCGACGAGGATGGTCAGCCCGCTGAGGATGATGCCGCGCCGGGCGTCGGAGACGTTCTTCGTGGCGAAGATGCGCTGGTAGTAGAGCTGGTTGGTGAGAGTGCCGGGCAGGATCGCGGCCACCCAGAGCCAGATCTGGTCGCTCCCGGCGGCGAACAGGCCGCTGGGCTGCCACAGCCGTTCGGGCACGTGGGAGGTGATGCCGCTCCAGCCGCCCGCGAGGTGGACGGCTCAGGCGGCGACCACCAGCGACATCACGATCTTGAAGATGCCGAAGACGAAGTCCGTCCAGGCCACCGAGGTCAGTCCGCCGGGCAGGACGAACAGCAGGGAACCGGCGGCTATGAAGAGGATCAGCAGGCTCGGTGACACTCCCGTCAGCTGGCCGAACAGCTGCGAAAAGGCGACGAATTGGGTGGCCAGCCAGCCGAACGGTACGACCAGGGCGCTCACTCCGGCGAGCGCGACGACCGTACGGCTGTGTCCGAACAGTCGCGTGACGACGTCAGGAACGGTGCTGAAGCCCTGGTCGCGCAGCCAGCGCGCCGTCAGGGCGAGACCGAAGAAGCCGAGCACGACGCAGAGTTCGTAGGCGAAGACCGACCAGCCGGAGGTGTACGCGATGCCGACGTGGGCGATCAGCACCCCGCCGCCCGCGGCGGTCGCGAACTGGGTGATGACGACGACTACGAGGGGGAGGGACTCGGGGGCGGAGAGCCAGTCGGCGGAGTTCTTGGCCCGGCGGCCGAAGTACACCGACAGACAGGCTCCGGCGGCGATGATGAGCAGGGCCGCGACGACGATGGCGGCGATCTGCGCGGTGGAGTGGTGCGGCAAGGGTCACGCTCCTCGGGGGGCGGGAGGGGCCGGGAGGCATGCGGGTGCCGTGCTGTGGGGGTGTGGGAGCGGGTGCGTGGTGTGGTGTGGTGTGGGGTGTCAGGCGGTGAAGCGCGCCGGGTCGAGGAAGGCGGTGTCGTAGGCGGACTTCCCCACCGTGACCAGCGAGGCGGCGATCTCCCCGAAAACGGGGGCGAGTTTGAAGCCGTGCCCGGAGAAGCCGGCCAGGAGTGTGGCGTCGCGGGCCCCGGGCAGGGGGCCCAGCAGGGCGTGGTCGTCGGCGCTGAACGCCTCGGCGTAGACACCGATCCGCACCGGGTGCGGGACGAGACCGGGCAGCAGCCGGGCAACGGCGGCAGAGGCGGCCTGCGCGAACTCGGCATCCGCGCCGCGCGGGAGATTCTCCGGATCTTCCGTGTCGGGCCAGGTCAGATGGTGCGGCACGATCTTGACGGCCGCGCCGTCCAGTACGGGGAAACAGGAGAAGCCCGCGTCCCGGTGGCGCCGGATGGCGATCGGCAGCCTGTCCGGCCGGTGCGCCGCGACGTCCCGGGCGGCGAACCAGGCGGCCGTGATGCGCCGGCCCCGCAGCGGCAGACCCGCGAGCCGCTCGAAGGAACCGGTCCAGGGGCCGGGGCTGAGGACCACGTGGTCGGCGTCGTACGTCGCCCGCGGTGTACGGATGCGCCAGCCGCCGCCGGGGCGTTCGTCGAGGCCGGTCACCTGGTGGTACGGCAGGAGCTGAGCGCCCAGCGTCTGCGCGCGGGCGAGTGCGGCCTGCACGGCGGGTTCGGGGCGCAGCACGCCGGCCTGTCGGTCGAGGACGGCGATCTCGTCGTCGTCAAGGCGGTGCTGAGGGAACCGGCGGCCGGCCTCGGCGGCGTCCAACACCTCGATGTCCAGGCCGTGTTCGGCGGCGCTGCGCCGGACGGCGCGCAGGTCCGGGTGGTCGGGCGGTCCGAGGGTGAGGCCTCCGCAGAGTGTGAGGAGGCTGCGGTCGGACTCGGTCTCCAGGCGGCGCCGCAGCTCGTAGGAGCGGCGCAGCAGGGGGACGTAGGAGGCACCTTCCTTGTAGGCGGTGCGGAAGATCCGTGACCCACCGGCCGATGCGCCACGGTCGTGGCCGGGTCCGTACGCGTCGAAGGCGAGCACCTCGGCGCCGCGCGCGGCGAGGTGCCAGGCGGTCATGGCGCCGATGACACCGGTGCCGACGACGGCAACGCGCAGTGGGGGAGCGGGCATGGGATTCCTTCCGATGTGAAGGCGGTGTTCAGCGGTTGCCCGGCACCTCCAGGACGGACTGCTCGACGAAGAACTCGGTGAGGCCCGGGCGCATGATGTGCCACATGGCCTCCGCGAGGCCGCCGTCGGCCAGCCGCGTCAGCCGCCGCAGCCGCAGGACGGCCACACCCGGCGGGGTTTCCAGCAGGGCGGCGGTCGCCTCGTCCAGGAGCAGCGGCTCGATATACATCCGCGAGGTGCTGACCGGGACGCCGGTGCGGTGGAAGTAGTGCAGGACAGTGAGGTGTTCGAGGTCCTCACCCAGCAGGTGCGGGGCGAGGGTGAAGGGCACGGCGGTGAGTTCCACGGCGAGCGGTTCGCCCTGCTCGTTGTATTTGACGCGCCGCAGCTCGTTGACGGGTTCGGTGTCGGGAAGTCCCGGCAGGACGACATCGGCATCGCCCGCCGGAACGACCCGGGCGGAGTGGACGGTGTGGGGGCCCGGCACTTCGGGTCCCGTCTGCCGCACGTCGGTGAAGCGCAGCAGATTCTCCTGGCGGGCGCCCTCGGCGACGAAGGTTCCCCGTCGCCGGTAGCGGACCACCAGGCCTGCCTGGGCGAGTTCGTGCAGGGTGCGCTGCGCGGTGGCGCGACTGACCCCGTACTCCTCGCGCAGCTCGGCCTCCGTCGGGACCCGGGAGCCGGGCTGCAGTTCGCCCGAGGTGATCCGGGCCTCGATCTCGGCCCGGATCTGCTGGTACTTGGGCGCGTCCATTGATTTGATCCAACCATTCGTCAATTGACCGGTCAATAGTGCGGAACGAGGTGATCGCGCGTGCCGGGCCATTCTCGGGCGCCGTGATGTCCCGGGAGCGGGCGGGGCGTCAAGTTGGCACGCGAGGAGGCGGGCGCCAGGAGCTGGCCGAGTTGCCCCGTGGTGTCCGCGGTGTGGTGATTCCGTCCCGAAATCGCCGTGCCTCCGTAGCGCGGCCGTTGCTACGTTCTCGGCGAAAAGAGCCCCACAAGCCTTGAGGGGGAACCAATCGTGCCAGGCCCCAATTTCCTCGACAAAAAGCTCAGCCGCCGCTTCCGTACGTACGACACGGACCAGAACGGCGTCATCGAGAAGGCGGACTTCGACCTTGCCGCTCAGCGCATGGGCAAGGAGTTCGGGCACAAGCCCAACTCTCCCCAGCAGCGCCAGCTGAACGAGCAACTCACCCGGCTGTGGGAGGTGTTGGCCGAGATCGCCGACACCGACCACGACGGACGGATCACCGAGGACGAGTACAAGAACGCCTTCCGCACGAAGGTCATCACCAGTCCCGAGGCCTTCGACAAGATGTACCGGCCGTTCATCCAGGCCCTCATCAACGTGGTCGACTCCGACAAGGACGGGAAGGTGGATCAGCAGGAGCACGTGCGCTGGTACCGGGCCCTGATGAACGTCCCGGAGAAGGACAGCCAGGAGGCGTTCAGCCGGCTGGACGAGGACGGCGACGGCTACCTCACCCGCGAGGAGATCCTGAAGTCCGTGCGCGACTTCTACTTCAACGACGACCCCACAGCGCCGGGGAACATGCTGCTGGGCCCCATCTGACAGAAGACGGGCCCGTGGTCCTCCCACGGGCCCGCCCGCGTGAGGACCATGGAGGCGGCATGGCTGCCCGACACCACACGCGAACGAAGGCCGCGCCGGACACGGCTGCCCAACTGGAGCGGTACGAGGCCGGGGACGGGGCCTTCTTCTTCTCCACCGGGCGGCACACCCTGTCGGCCACCGGGACACGTGTGCGCGTCGACGCCGAGGAAGGGACCCGGGACGCGGCCGGCATCGCCGGACGGGTGGCGACCGCGGTGCGGGAGAACACCGGGGCCGGGCAGTCGCTGGTGGTCGGCGCGCTACCGTTCCGGCCCGACACACCCTGCCCCCTCCACCTGCCGGCCACGGCGACCTGGTGCCCGGCCACACCGTTGACCCGCGCCACACCTCCACCGGCGGTCCGGCACTTCAAAGTGGTCGCCGAGCCCCCGCCGGAGGAGTACCTGCGCGCCGTACGCAGAGTGCTGTCCCGGATGGCGGCGGGCGGCCTCGACAAGGTGGTACTCGCACGAGCGGCCCTGCTGACCGCCGAAGCGCCGGTCGAGGTGCGGCGTGCTGCGCAACCTGCTGACCGCCGACCCGCATGCCTACGTCTTCGCGAGCAGTTCGCGGGCGCGCTCACGGTCCTGGCCTTCGTCGGCGGCGCGCGCCGCCGACCCGGCCAGTGGGTTGGCGACCACGGTGCGGCCTCTGCGGGACACCAGCAGTTCGGGGCTGGAGCCCACCAGCGTGCGGGGGTACGGGCCGGCGCCGGGAAGGTCGAGCGCATCGGTCAAGGAGCGGTACGAACACGCCGTGGTCGTCGAGGCCGTCGAAGCCGCGCTGCGGCCCTACTGCGGCACACTCACCGTCCCCACGAGCCCGTCGCCGGCCCGCACCGCCACGATGTGGCACCTGTCGACCCAGGTGACCGGGCAACTCGACGACCCCGCCACGTCCTCGCTCACCCTGGCCATGGCACTCACTGCATCCGACCCCGGCGGTCTGCGGAAAGCCCGCCGGGGTCGCGCGGAAGGTGATCACGGAGGTCGAGGGAGATCTCCGCGGTTACTACGCCGGAGCCGTCGGATGGTGCGACGCCGACGGCGACGGTGAATGGGCGCTCGCCATCCGCTGCGCCGAGGTCCAGCACCACGCGGTACGGCTGTTCGCCGGCGCCGGTATCGTCCCCGGCTCACGACCGGCCGCCGAACTCGCCGAGACGTCCGCGAAGTTCCGCACCATGCTCCGTGCTCTGGAGACCGACGTCGGACTGTGACGGCGAGGCGCGACGGCACTCCCGCCACGTCTCCCACCGAGAAGGGCAGGCGCCCACGTGTCCCGAACCCGAGCCGCCACGCGCGCCGCGCGAGACACCCTCACCGCGCCGCCCGACGCGCTGCCCCCGGCGGACGAGATGGTGCGGGCCGCCGTCGCCTGGCACTTCGAGCCCGGCACCGGTTCCCCGTACTGGCTGCGCCGCCACCCTGCCCTTCGACCCGCTGCACGACATCCGCATCGCCGCGGACCTGACACGCTTTCCGGACGTGAGCGCCGACTGGCGGACCGTCCCGGTCGAGGACCTCGTCCCGGCCGGGCTTGCCGCGGAAGGACCGCCACTGGTCTTCGAGAGCGGCGGCACCACGGGCGCCCCCAAGCGGATCGTCGAGCTGGGCTTCTGGCGGCGATCGGCACGCCGGCTGTCGGCCTGCCTGGACACCCACGGCGTGCCCGGCCGCGGCAACTGGCTCTACCTGGGGCCGACAGGGCCCTCCTTTCCGACCAGGCCACCCACATCACCCTGCACACCCTGACCGTCGACGGCGGCGCGACCCTCGGCGCCTGAACCGTCCCTCCAGCGAGGAGCGGTCCCGTGTGTTTTCAGTCAGGTCTCCCTTCCGTTTAAGTCAGTTGGTTGACTTAAACGGAAGGGGCGGCGTCTAGTGATCGGAAAGGCAGCCGAACACAAGGAGGCCGACATGAACGAAGTCCGGAAGCAGCCGCTGGAGTACCCGGTCGTCTCTCCGACGGCCCTGGAGCCGCCCGCGGAATGGGCCGAACTCCGGAGCACGTGCCCGGTCGCGGGCGTGACGTTCCCGAGCGGCGACGCGGCGGTGCTGCTGACCCGCTACGAGGACGTACGCACCGTCCTGGCCGACCCGCGGCTCACCCGCGAGGGCCTGGCCAGGCCCGACGCCGCACGCATCACGGCCGGTGACGCCGAGGGCATCTTCAGCAGCCCGACGGCAAAGGCCCTGAACGACGAGGGACACGAGCGCTGGCGCCGGATGGTGGGCAAGTGGTTCACCGCGAAGCGGATGGCCGCGCTGAAACCGCGGATGGAGGAGATGGCCGATCAGCTCGTCGACGCCATGATGGAGCACGGCGGCCCCGCGGACGTGATCAGCCACCTCGCCTTCCCGCTGCCGGTGTACGTCATCTGCACGATGCTCGGGGTGCCCGAGAGCGACCGGGAACGCTTCAAGGAGTGGTCCGACACCTTCCTCAACATGACGAAGTACAGCCGGGAGGAGACCGACGCGGCACACCGTGCCTTCGCCGCCTACATGGCGGACCTCGTCGCCGACAAGCACGAAGCGCCAGGGGACGATCTGCTCAGCCGCCTCATGAACGCGGAGGACGCCGAGGGCGAGCCGATGTCCGAGGCAGGCCTGATCGCCACCGGCCAGGCCCTGCTGCTGGCAGGCCACGAGACCACCGCCGGATTCATCGCGATGATGACGGCGCACCTGCTCTCCGACCGCGGCCGCTGGGAGCGCCTGGTCGAGGACCCATCCCTGATCCGCTCCGCGGTGGAGGAGGTGCTGCGCTTCGACCCGAACGGCAGCGGTTTCGGGATGCTGCGCTACGCCCACGAGGACATCGAGCTCTCCGGCGGCACCGTCCCGAGCGGCACGACGGTGGTGTGCAGCATGGCGGCGGCCAACCGGGACGAACAGGCCTGGGAGGCCCCCGACGTGATGGACCTGGGGCGCAGCCCCAACCCGCACCTCGCGTTCGGCGCCGGACCGCACTCATGCCTGGGCCAGCCCCTGGCCCGTACCGAACTGCAGGCCGTGCTCGGGGTGTTGCTGCGCCGTCTTCCGCAGCTCAGGCTCGCCGTGGACGCCGACGCCCTGCAACGCCAAGAAGGCATGCTCACCAGCCCCCTGCGCGAAGTGCCGGTCACATGGTGACCAGAACCGAGCCTCGCAGTGGTCGCGGCGCCGACACACGCGAGGCCATCATGACCGCGGCCGAGCGCCTCTACGCCGAGCACGGGCTGTCGAACGTCTCCAACCGGCAGATCGGCGAGGCAGCCGGCCAGGGCAACACCACCGCCGTCAGCTATCACTTCGGCAGCAAGGCGACGCTCGTACGAAGCATCATGACCCGGCACAGCGAGCACGTCGACATCATCCGCACGCGCTACGTGGAAGCCGCCGGCGACAGCACCGATCTGCGGGACTGGGTGCGCTGCCTGCTGCGCCCGGTGACCGAACACAATGCGGCTCTCGGCGTCCCTTCCTGGTATGCCCGCTTCGCCGTACAGGTGATGACGGACCCGCTGCTGCGCACGCTGGTGGCGGACGAGTCCCTCACGCGCGACAGCCTGCGCCGCACCCTTCAGGGACTCGGCCGGTGCCTGCACGACACGGTGCCCCCCGAGATCCGGCCCGCGCGCGCCGAGATGGCCCGGCAGCTGATCACCCACACCTGCGCGGAGCGGGAACGGGCGCTGGCCGAAGCCACGGCCGAGCCCGGCACGTCCTGGGAACGCACCGCGGACGCGCTGGAGGACGCCTTGGTGGGCCTGCTCGCCGCACCCACCACCCCCCGCTCAACAGACCAGCACGAACCGAACCATGAGGAGACCGCATGAAGATCACTGTGGACGAGGACAAGTGCTGCGGCGCCGGCCAGTGCGTGCTGATCGCACCTGAGGTTTTCGACCAGCGTGACGAGGACGGCATCGTCGTCCTGCTCGACGCCGCGCCCGCAGCCGACCGGCACGAGGCGGTCCGCGAGTCCGCCGCCGTCTGCCCGGCCGCCGCCATCGACCTTCACGAGAACGCGTGAACACGCCCTCGGACGTGCTCGTCGTAGGGGCCAGCGCCGCGGGCCTCGCCGTTGTGGAGAGCCTGCGCCGCAAGGGCTACCGCGAGCGGATCACGCTGCTCGGCGCGGAGGCCGGAGCGCCGTACGACCGCCCGCCCCTGTCCAAGCAGGTGCTGGCCGGGACATGGGAGGCCGAGCGCACACACCTGCGCACCCGCGAGGTGCTGGACGCCCTGGACGCCGAGTTCGTCCTCGGTGACCGCGCGGTGGCCCTCGACGTCGCCACGCGCACCGTACGCACCGCGAGCGGAACGGAACTGACCGCGGAAGCCGTCGTCCTGGCCACCGGACTGCACGCGCGCAAACTGCCCGGACTGTCGGGTACAGCGGGCGTGCACGTACTGCGCACCCTCGACGACGCTGCCCAACTGCGCAGGGAACTGCTGGAGGCAGAGCGCGTCGTGGTCGTCGGCGACGGAGTGCTCGGAGCCGAGATCGCCGCCACGGCCCGCCTGATGGGCACCGACGTGACCCTCGCCGGACCTCAACCGGCGCTGATGCAGACCCAGTTGGGCCACGACATCGGCCGAAGGCTCGCCACGCTGCACACCGAGCACGGGGTGCGACTGCGCCCGGACACCATGGTGGAAGGCGTGGAGACGACCGGCGGGCGGGTGCGTGGTGTCCGAGCGGCAGACGGCGAAACCCTCCCCGCCGATCTCGTCGTCTCGGCGGTCGGCGGCACCCCCGCCACCGACTGGCTGGCCGACAGCGGGCTCGACCTGGCGGACGGCGTGGTGTGCGACTCCCACTGCCGCGCGGCCGACGGTATCTACGCCGCAGGAGACGTGGCGCGCTTCCACCACGCGGGCCTCGGCCGGTCACTGCGCCTGGAGAACCGAACGAACGCCACCGAGCAGGCCATGCTGGTCGCGGCGAACATCCTGGGCGAGGACCGCCCCTACACCCCCGTGCCCTACTTCTGGACCGACCAACTCGGCGTCAAGATCCAGGTCTACGGGCTGCCCACGCCGACCGCCACCGTGCAGATCGCCGAAGGCGGCACGGAGCAGGGCCGGTTCGTCGCGCAGTACCTCGACGACGAGGGCCGGCCCGTCGCCGTCCTCGGCTGGAACATGCCCAAACAGGCCCGCCAGCACCGCCGGCACGTCCTCGACCACTACGTCCGGTCCGAACCGGCCGCCGCCCCGCGCTGACCGAAACCCCAGCCGACCCCGCCCCACCGGAGAGACCGTGACCGACACCCCCACCACATCCGAAGCACGCGCCCTCGACCTGCCGGACTTCCCTGCGCCGCGTTCCCCGGAATGCCCCTTCGCCCCGTCTCCCGACCTGCGGGCGCTGTCCGGGTACGGCCCGCTCACCCGGGTCCGCTCCTGGGGCGACAGCACTCCCTGGGCCGTGACCGGGCACGCCGAACAGAAAGCGCTGCTCTCCGACGCGCGGCTGAGCGTGGAGTTCACCCGGCCGGGATTCCCGAGCCCCGTGGACCCGTCGCACGCCCACGCCGGCAGCACCGACCTGAGCTTCGTCGGCATGGACGACCCCGAGCACGCCCGGCTGCGCCGCATGGTCAGCGGCGCCTTCACCATCAAACGCGTCGAGGCGATGCGCCCCCGTGTGCAGCAGATGGCCGACGACTTCATCGACGCCATGCTGGCCGGCCCCGCACCCGCGGACCTCGTCCGGGATCTCGCCCTGCCGATCCCGTCCCTGGTCATCTCCGAGATGCTCGGAGTGCCCTACGAGGACCACGAGTTCTTCCAGGTCAACAGCAAGACCATCGTCTCCGCCGTCGCCTCTCCCCAGGAACGGCAGACGGCCCACGGCAACCTCGCCACGTACCTCGACGAACTCGTCGGCCGCAAGCTCACCGAACCCGGCGACGATCTCCTCTCCAGCCTCTGTACGCAGATCGAGAACGGCGGACTCACCCGCCGCCAGGCCGCCACGATGGGCGTGCTCCTGCTCCTCGGCGGACACGAGACCACGGCGAACATGATCAGCCTGGGCACGCTCCTGCTCCTGCAGCACCCCGAGCAACTCGCCCTGATCCGCGACACCGACGACCCCGCCGTCATCCGCGACGCCGTCGAAGAGCTCCTGCGCTACCTCTCCATCGTCCACCTCGGCCGCCGCCGCACCGCCCTGGAGGACATCGAGATCGCGGGGCAGACCATCCGGGAAGGCGACGGCGTCATCCTGCTCGGTGAACTCGCCAACCGCGACCCCGCCGTCTTCCCCGACCCCGACCGCCTCGACCTCACCCGCAACGCCCGTCACCACCAGGCTTTCGGCGCCGGCAGCCACCACTGCGTCGGCCAGCCCCTGGCCCGGATGGAACTCCAGGTCATCTACCCGACGCTGCTGCGCCGCATCCCCACCCTCCGCGCCGTGGACGACCTCGACGCGATCCCCTTCAAGTACGACGCCATCATCTACGGGCTGCACGCGCTGCCGGTGACCTGGTAGCGCGCGGTGGCACACGTGTCGTCCGCCGTCCGGCACCGGGTACGGAACGGGCAGCCGGTCGGCGGATGCGCGGCCCAAGGCGATCCGCGCGCCGCGTCCGTCATCACCCTCGGCGCCCGGCCGGACGCCTGACGACTGACAGCCTCCGCACCTACGATGGCCTTGTGATCGGGAAGGAGTGCTGCCGATGACCACCGCACGAGACCTCGCGCTCGTCGCCCTGGGCATGCCGCGTGACCAGCGTGTGGAGCGGGGCGTTCTGTCGCTCGCGCTGGCGGGCGCGGAGGCGATCGACCTCCTCGAGAGAGGCGCGCTGACTCTGGACGGCGACCGCATGGTCCCCGGCCCGCAGACAGCGACAGGCGATCGGTTCCTGGACCAGGCGTTCGCCTCGCTCGTCCGGCAGGAGCCGTACGAGACGGTCGAGGACTGGCTGTGGCGGCGCGGCCTGGAACTCGCCGCGGCCTACCTCGACGATCTGGAGAGAGCGGGGCTCATCGCCCGCCCCCGGGGCCGCGGGCTCCGGCTGCGGTCCGCGTCGAGCGCACCGGCCGACTCTCCGGAGCACAGCCGCGCCGAGGAACGCAGGGCGTCCGGCGAACCCGTTCTCACCGCTCTGATCGTCGCCGCGAAGATCGCGGACGAGCCGTCGGAGACCGGCGACAGCCTCGACGGGGACGCGGTCACACCTGTGGTCGCCGCCGTCGGCGACGCGGTGACGCAGTTGGAGGCCGAACGGCTGCGCCGCGGCATCGAGGACGCCGCGTTCGACAACGTGTGGCGAGGCTTTGTGTGACCGCCCGCTGGGCGCGGGGATGTATCAGCCGGCGTTCTGCCGACGGCCGGGCTTCACGAGTGAGAAGGGCGGCAGCCGCACGCTTGCGCAGACGTGCGGGCCGCCCTGGGCCAGCTCTCCGCAGCGCCTTCGGTACATCTTCATACGACCACCGCGACCGGCCGACACGGTTCCGCAACGTCTCGGATGCGCTGCCCGTGCGGTCGGCCGGGGCCTGTCATCGCACGGACACGGCGGGCGCGGTCTTCTTTCGCGCACGGTAGGCGGCGGCCTTGAGCTTGTTGCCGCAGGACTCCATGCCGCACCACTGGCGCCGCATGCCCCGGGAGCGGTCGATGTAGACCCGTGTGCACTCCGGGTTGCCGCACTCCTTCAGGAGGGGGACGTCCGGTCCGCTGAGCAATTCGACGGCCTGCCGGGCGACGGTCGCCAGGGCTTGTCCGGGAGTTGCCTCGCTGTGCCGCCCGGCCGCGGTGAGCTGCGGCGTCACGGGCGTCTTGCGCGCGGCCCCGTTGAGGACGGCGAGCGCCTCGCGGTCGAACTCCTCCTGGAGACGGCGGTTGGTGACGAGCCGGTAGAGGGCCTCGCGCACACCGGTCGCCTCCCGGACGTCCTCCTCTTCGCCGGGCGTGATCGCGTCCACCACCCCCGACTCGAGGTACCAGGCGTTCAGCCGCTCCGGCGTCACGAACATCTCGAACCGGGTCGAGCGCCGCGCACGGAGGGTGGCCGCGAAGTCGAGGGCCGGGTGTCCGCATACGAATACATGGTCGAGGTTCACATCACCATCTTGACAGGTGACTGTCGGGCGATGCAAGGATCGTCACCGCTTCGAGCGGTGCCGCTCACCCCGGTCGCTTCCCCTCCCGCTCAGGCGGCCGTGGCTCCGGCGGCCGGTTCCGGGGCGGTGCGGTCCTCGGAGGCCAGGGCGTCGGGGACATCGGCCGGGAACTGGGAGAGCGGTCCACGGGTGTACTGCGCGGCGACCAGGGCCGCGGCCTCCTCCGCGGTGGCGACGGCGGGCGGGGAGCCCTCCAGCGGCTGCTGCGCGGTCTCCTTGATGAGCAGGACCGCGACCGCCCCGACCACGGCCGCCAGCATGATGTAGAACGCCGGCATCAGGTTGTTGCCGGTTGCGCTGGTCAGGCCCTGCATCACCAGTGGCGTGGTGCCGCCGAAGAGGGAGCCGGCGACGTTGAAGGAGATCGCGAGAGCCGAGTAGCGCACCTCCGTCGGGAAGAGCGACGGCAGCACGGCGGACATCGTCGCGAGGAACGTCAGCAGGCACAGGCCGAGCAGCAGCAGACCGGCGTAGATCGCCACGTGTCCGCCCGTGCGCAGCAGCAGGAACGCAGGCACGGTCAGTACGACGAAGCCGGCCATGCCGGTGAGCAGCACGGGCTTGCGGCCGATCCGGTCGGAGAGGCTGCCGAGCGGGTGAACCAGGCACATCAGCACGATCATGACGATGACGAGAGCGACGAGCCCGGCGGTGGAGCCGTACTTCAGCTCGTCGGTGAGGTACGTCGGCATGTACGACAGCAGGCCGTAGTCGGCGATGTCGTAGGCGGCGACGAGGATCATGCACAGCAGCAGGGCACGCCAGTGGTCGCGGAAGAACGGGCCGAAGCGGAACTTCGGGCGCTCGGTGCCGCTGTGCTCGCGCTCCAGCTCCTGATAGGCCGGGGTGTCCTCCAGCTTGAGCCGCATGTACAGGCCGATCAGGCCGAGCGGACCGGCGACGAGGAACGGCACGCGCCAGCCCCAGGAGGTCATGGCGCCGTCGTCCAGGACGGTCGTGAGGATGGTGACGAGGCCGGCCGCGCCCACGTATCCGGCGAGCGTGCCGAACTCCAGGTAACTGCCGAAGAAGCCGCGCTTCTTGTCGGGTGCGTACTCGGCGATGAAAGTGGCGGCGCCGCCGTACTCACCGCCGGTCGAGAAGCCCTGGATGACGCGGAAGAGCAGCAGCAGAACCGGCGCCCAGATGCCGATGGCCGCGTACGAGGGCACCAGGCCGATGCCGAAGGTGCCGAACGCCATCATGATCATGGTGAGGGACAGGACCTTCTTACGGCCGATGCGGTCGCCGAGCGGTCCGAAGACGAATCCGCCGATCGGCCGCAGCAGGAAGGCCGCGGCGAAGGCACCGAACGAGGCGAGGGTCTGCGCCGTCGGGTTGCCCGACGGGAAGAACACCTTGCCCAGGGTGACGGCCATGTAGGAGTAGATGCCGAAGTCGAACCACTCCATGGCGTTGCCGAGCATCGCGGCTTTCACCGCCCGCCGCACCGTCGGCTCCGCCGTCACCGTGATGTCACTGCGCCGCAGCTTGGGGTTGCGCCGTCGCTCGATCACCCGGAACAGGCCTCGGTGGCGGCGCACCGCCTCCGGGTTCCATTCCGGCTCACTCTCACTTGCCGCCTGCGTCGTCTCCGCGCTCACGGACGGTCTTCCTTCCTCTGGCTCCCGCCGGACGGGCCGCACCCGGTGTTCCCGGTATGCACCATCGATCTCACGATCGATGATGTGCCTCCTTGGGCGGAGGCGCATCATCGCCCGAACGGGAAGGTCAACACCTTCAGCCAGCCCCGCTTGCCCGGTGATCGTTACTTGCACGCAGGGGAGACGTGACTAGAAGCGGTGACGAAGGTCACGTTTGCGGTCACGCCGTTGGCGCTCCGGTCTCCTGGAGGCTTCCGTCGGCGAGACGCAGCCAGCGGTTCACCCCGATGGCGGCGAGGAACCGCTCGTCGTGGCTGACGACCATGAAAGCGCCCTGGTAGGAGTCGAGCGCACTCTCGAGCTGGCCCGCACTGACCAGGTCGAGGTTGTTGGTCGGCTCGTCGAGCAGGAGCAGATGGGGGGCCGGTTCGGCGCACAGTACGCAGGCCAGGGTCGCGCGCAGCCGTTCGCCGCCGGAGAGCACCCCGGCCGGCAGGTGTGCCCGGGGGCCCCGGAAGAGGAAGCGGGCGAGCAGGTTCATGCGCTCCGCTTCGGGCCGGGCGGGGGCGAACGCGGCGAAGTTCTCCGCCACGGTGCGGTCGAGGTCGAGCAGGTCCAGGCGCTGCGAGAGGTAGGCGATCCGGCCGTCGTTACGTTTGATCAACCCGCTGTCCGGCGCGAGATCGCCGGTGATCAGCCGCATCAGGGTGGTCTTTCCGCCGCCGTTGGGCCCGGTCAGCGCGATCCGCTCGGGGCCGCGTACGGACAGGTCGACGCCGCCGTCGGCGAACACGGGCCGGCCGGCGTGGTGGACCTGCATCCCCTCGCCCAGGAAGAGGTTGCGTCCGGCGGGCACCTGGGTGTCGGGCAGTTCGAGCGTGAGGCGCTGCTCCTCGCGCAGGGCGCGTCCCGCTTCGTCGAGGCGGCTCTTGGCCTCGCCGACCCGGGCCGCGTGCATCTGGCCGGACCGGCCCGCGGACTCCTGCGCGCCGCGCTTCATGTTGCCGGCGAAGATGCGCGGCAGACCTGCGCTCTTGAGGTTGCGGGCGGCGTTGCTCTGGCGGCGCTCGGCACGCTCGCGGGCCTGCTGCAGCTCGCGCTTCTCCCGCTTGAGTTCCTGCTCGGCGTTGCGGATGTTCTTCTCCGCGACCTCCTGCTCGCCGCGCACGGCCTCCTCGTATTCGCTGAAGTCGCCGCCGTAGAGGCGCAGTTCGTCGCTGCCGAGTTCGGCGATACGTTCCATGCGGTCGAGCAGTGCGCGGTCGTGGCTGACCAGGAGCAGGCAGCCGTTGAAGTCCGTCAGTACGTCGTAGAGCTTGTGCCGGGCCTCCAGGTCGAGGTTGTTGGTCGGCTCGTCGAGCAGGAGCACGTCGGGGCGCTTGAGCAACTGAGCGGCGAGCCCGAGGGAGACGACCTGGCCGCCACTGAGCGTGTTCAGGCTCCGGTCGAGGGCGAGGCCGGCCAGGCCGAGACGGTCGAGCTGGGCGCGGGTGCGCTCCTCGATGTCCCAGTCGTCGCCGATGGTGGTGAAGTGCTCCTCGCTCACATCCCCGGACTCGACGGCGTCCAGCGCGCGGATCACCGCGGCGACGCCGAGCACCTCGGCGACCGTGAGATCGCTGGTCAAGGGGAGGCTCTGCGGGAGGTAGCCCAGCGTCCCGTCGACCGAGACCGAGCCGGTGGCGGGCCTGAGTTCCCCGGCGATCAGTTTGAGCAGCGTGCTCTTGCCGGAGCCGTTGGGGGCGACCAGGCCCGTGCGTCCGGCGGCCATGGTGAAGGACAGGTCCTGGAAGACGGGGGTGTCGTCGGGCCAGGTGAAGGAGAGGTTCGAGCAGATGACAGCGGCATCGGACATGGGGGCGACCTCGAAGGGTTGAGGGCAGACAGACCTCTGCCCTGGGCAGTGTGGGAAAAGGGGTGCGACGAACTGGCCCCGTCGGCTGCGCCTCTGCGCGCCGCCCGGTGGCCGATCAGATCCGGGTTTCACCCGGAGATGTCGTCGTCACCCGCCACGTCTGCCACTCCTCGACTGCGTACACGTACTTCAGGTCGCCCGCAGCGTAACAGGTGTCGTGCGCTGCCTTTCTGGGTTTGGTCCGAGCGCCGCGCGGCCTGAGTGAAGCCAGGCCGAGAACTCTCATCGTCACCGCCTTAACAGGTGATAGAGTCTGGATCGAACTGCGGAGAGCACACCCATGCCGCTGCCTGGCCCCGCCTTGCCATGTACCGCGTTGTGCCATGCGCCGCGCTTTCGACACACATGTGTCATCACACCTGGGCACACACCTTCCACCTGAAACGGGTATCCCATGAACCGACTTCTGACTGTCCTCGCGGCCGGTGCGCCACTGGCCGCGGCGGTGTATCTGCCGACCGCGTCAGCGGCGCCACAGAGAAGCTCCGGCCACCCGACGTTCTCGTGCGCCACGGCGTCCGTGCAGGCCCCTGCCGGTACCGAGGTGGAATCCGTGACGGCGGTCAGCCAGGGGGGCGGCACCGTCCACGGGAGCGGAGGCCTCGGCGGTACGGTCACCGATGTCCCCGCCTACTGCGAGGTGACAGTCACCGTCACCCACCCGGGCGCCGACGATCACGCCGAAGTGCGGACCTGGCTGCCCGTGCACGGCTGGAACGGCCGCTTACAGGCGCTCGGTGGCAGCGCCTACGCGGCCGGGGACAACGGCACCGGTCTCGCCGCCGCGGTCAAGAACGGCTACGCCGCGACCACCACCGACGCCGGGGTCGGCGATGTCGTCGACGTCGGCTGGGCGCTGAACAGCAAGGGCCGGGTCAACACCGCCCTGCTGAAGAACTTCGCCTCCCGCTCCCAGCACGAGGCGTCGGTCGTCGGCAAGCAGGTCGTCGACGACGTCTACGGCAGGAGTGCCGCCTACTCCTACTTCAACGGCTGCTCCACCGGCGGGCGTCAGGGCTACATGGAGGCCCAGCGCTACCCCGACGACTACGACGGCATCCTCGCCAACGCGCCCGCCATCAACTGGGACGAGTTCGAGGTCGCCACTCTGTGGCCACAGGTGGTCATGAACAACGAGCGGACGTTCCCGTCCTCCTGCGAGTTCAAGGCCTTCACCGACGCAGCCGTCAAGGCCTGCGACTCGCTCGACGGTGCCACCGACGGGCTGGTCGACGATCCGTCCCGGTGCGACTTCGACCCGCGCCGGCTGATCGGCACCAAGGTGGTGTGCGAAGGCAGGGAGCTGACCCTCTCGGCGGCCGACGCGGGCGTGGTCCGCAAGATCTGGGACGGCCCGCACGCCACGTCGGGAAAGAAGCTGTGGTCCGGCGTCCCGGTCGGAGCCGATCTGTCGGGTCTGGCCCACATCACCGACCCCGACGAGAACGGCGACGTCAAGGGCGATCCGTTCGCCGTGCCCCAGTACTGGGTCGCGACGTGGCTGAAGAAGCAGCCGTCGTTCGACGTCTCGACCCTCACCTACCGCCGGTTCACCCAGTTGTTCAGGCAGTCCGAAGCCGAGTACGACAGGATCATCGGCACCGACGACCCCGATCTGTCCGCCTACCGTGACTCCGGCGGCAAGCTCCTGAGCTGGCACGGTCTGGCAGACCAGTACATCCCCGGCCAGGGCACCGTCGACTACCGCGAGCAGGTCCAGCGGACGATGGGCGGCGCCGAGCGGGTCGACGACTTCTACCGTCTCTTCCTCGCCCCGGGCACGGTCCACTGCGGTCTCAACAAGGGCGATGGCACGACCGACGACCTCGGTGCGCTGAGGACCTGGGTCGAGCACGGCAAGGCCCCCGAGACGCTGTCCGCCACTCTGATCAACTCCTCCGGGCAGAGCGTCGCCCGTGACCTGTGCAGCTACCCGCGGGTCTCCCGCCACACGGGCCACGGTGCCCCGGCCGACGCCGTCGGCTTCCGTTGCGTCTCCCCGCCCCGACGCTGACCGGTCCGCCGCGCGGCGGACGCCTACGCACACCCGGATAAACACGAGGGAACCTTCGCCGGATCGTGTGCCTCCTGGCGGGGTGAACGCGACCTTGCGTGCCCGGCGAAGGGATTCCTCATGTTCAAAATGATCGACAGCGACCGTCCGATGCCCCCACTGGAAGGGGTCGAGCACCGGTGGGTGACGGTCCGCGGGGCCCGGTTGCACATCGCCGAGTCCGGCAGCGGCGAGCCCGTCCTCCTGCTGCACGGTTTCCCGCAGCACTGGTACGCGTGGCGCGCGCTCGTCCCGTTTCTCACCGACGGCCACCGGCTGATCTGCGTCGATCTGCGCGGCTTCGGCTGGTCGCAGCAGACCGAGCGCGGTTACGACACGGACGGGCTCGGCGACGACGTACTCGCGCTCCTCGACGCGCTCGGCCTCGACCGGGTGACCCTGGTCGCGCACAACTGGGGTGCAGGAGTGGGTTTCCGGCTGTGCCAGCGGGCCCCCGAGCGGTTCCGCGCCTTCCTGGCTCTGAACATGACGCACCCGTGGACGCGCCACCGCGACGTCCTGCCGAACCTGTGGCGGATGTGGTTCACCGCCTTCATCGAGTACCCGGTGCTCGGACGGCTGGTCCTGCGCCACTGGCCGGCCTTCACCCGAAGTCTGCTGCGACGCGTGGTCGCCGATCCGGCGATGTGGCGGGACGCGGATCTCGCCGAGTTCACCGAGGCGGCACAGCACTCGGCCCATGCCGGGCAGGCGATGTTCTGGCAGTACGTCGTGCGGGACATCCCCGCGAGCTTCCGGGGGACCCACCGCCGACGGCGGCTGACCGTCCCGACGCTGGTCATGGGCGGCGAACACGACCCGGTGATCCCACCCGCCCTGCTGCGCGGCGGCGCTCCCGACGCGGACGATCTGACCGTACGGGTGGTGCCGGGCGCGGGGCACCATCTCCACGAGGAGCGGCCGGAGTTGGTCGCCGAGGCACTGCGGAGGCTCATCGCCGAGGCCGGCTGAGGGTCACCGCAGGGCGGCGCGCCGCTCCACCTCGCGGAAGAAGTCCCGGGTGCGGCGCTTCCCGAGCAGGCGGCGGTACACACGCTGCACGGGGCCGAGGGCGGCGGGGCGCGCCGCGCCGCAGACGGCGAGCCGCGTCCCGGTGCCGTCCGGCACGGCGGCCATTCCCATCGTCACCAGCCGGGACTGCATCAGGCACCACCCGGGGCTCAGCCGCACATCGAACGGCCCGCGCAGGCCGAGTACGTCCACGGCCCGCGCCGCCTTGCGCTCGCTGTCGCCGGGCGGGACCTCGAACTCCCGGACGAAGGAGATCAGATGGGGCAGTTCGCCTTCCAGGTCGGCGATGACGGCCCACACCCGGTCGAAGGGCAGGGCGATCCATGCCTCGGCGTACAGGGGGGCGCGCAGCCCGGCGGCCAGTACGCGCAGCCGGGCGACCGTATCGGATCCGTTCACCGTGTCCACGCCTTCCGGAAGGAGGAACGGGCCCTGTTCAGCCGGGACTTCACCGTGCCCTCGGGTACACCGAGCAGCTCGGCCGTCGTCTGCTCGTCCAGGCCTTCCAGTTCCCGCAGTACCAGTACGGTGCGGTGCCGGACGGGCAGCCGGGCAAGCAAGTCCCTTACTTCTGTGCTCAGTTCGGTACCGGCGCCGGGCAGCAGGTCCCGCAGCCGGGTGATCTCCTGAGGGTCGGCGGGCGTCTCGCCCGAGGTGCGCCGCGCCACCCGGACAGCCTCCCGCACGGTGACCGTACGCACCCAGCCGTAGAACGCCTGCGGATCCCGCAGCCCACGCAGCCCCCGGAACACCGCGAGGAGGGATTCCTGCACGGCATCCGCGGTGTCGGCCGGGGCGAGCGGGGTGCAAAGACGGGTGACATACGGGGTCACCAGCTTCAGCAGATCGTCCATGGCGAGGGCGTCGCCACCCCGCGCGGCCCGTACGAGCGGCGCCGCCGCGTCCCAGGGCCGCACGTCGTCATCCATCGCCGCACACCATATCCGTTGACGGTGTGCGATCAGGCCGGGGTCTCGGCGCACGTATGCGCAAGGAGGCCTGACCCCCGACTCAGGCGGCGAACGCCGCGGTGAACCGTTCGGCGGCGTCCCAGAGTTCGCCTTCGCGCTGGGCGTCGTAGGACTCCTCGGACGACCGGGCCGCACGGGTGCGGTCCACGTAGGACCCGGTCGGCGCCTCGGTCGTGCCGATGACGATGTCGGCCAGGTAGCGCCCGGCGGCATCGCGGCCGGTCGCGAACGGGGTGAGGGTCATGACCGGCAGGATGCGGCGCATCGCGAACCGGGAGACCGGCCCCGCGTTCCGGGCGAGGCCGGTGCCGGGGACGAACCCCGGGTTGTAGGCGACGGCGTCGATCCCGGCCGGCAGCCGGCGCGCGTACTCGTGCACCAGATAGATCGCGGCCAGCTTGCTCGTGGAGTACGCGGTACGCCCGCCCGCCGCGGTGCCCGGCCTGGGGAAGGCGCCCGTACGGGCCAGGACGTCCGGGGACGTCCAGGCCGGACCCGGCACCATGCCCATGTTGTGCTTGAAGTCGCCGAAGTGGGTGTCGCTTGCGGTGATCACGATCCGGGCGGGAGCCACGAACAGGTCCTGGAGCAGGCGGACGAACAGGTGGTTGGCGAGCACGTTGATCGCGAAGGTCGACTCGAACCCGTCGGGCCCCTCGGTCAGCGCGTTCGTGTACTGCATGCCCGCGTTGCCCACGAAACCGCGCAGCGGCGGCAGATCACCACGCTCCCGCCGCTCGCGGATCTCGGCGGCAGCCGACCGGACGCTGTCCAGCGAACCGAGGTCCGCCGGGACATGCGAGACCGCGTACCCGCCCGCGCCCAGTTCTGCGGCCAGGTGTGCGCCGGACGATCCGCGGGCGACGACAAGGAGGTGCACGTCGGGCGAGCGGCGCAGGATCTGCTCTGCCGCGATGCGACCGATGCCACGGCTCGCGCCCGTCATCACGATGGTGTGCTGCATGGGAGGCCCCTCTTTCCAGGTCAGCTCTGCTGGTCGGCTCTACCGGTGAGCTCTACCGGTGCGCTCTACTGGTCAGCCGATGTGCGCCCGGGCTGGGCGCAGGACCACGTTCGCCGCGCGCGCCACCGCCAACCAGTGCCGTCCCCGTCACCAGGACTGGCAGTACCCAGGCTCGCCGGGAGCCGAGCGGCGAGAATGGACCCATGGCTGCCTCCCGTTCCACCTTCGGCGCACTCGTGCGCGCCTGGCGCGACCGCCTCGACCCGGCCGACGCCGGCCTCACCGCGTCGGCCGGCCGACGCGCCCCGGGGCTGCGCCGCGAGGAACTCGCGCACCTGGCCGGGCTCTCGGTCGACTACGTCCTGCGCCTGGAGCAGTCACGCGCGAAACATCCCTCGGCCCAGGTCGTCGGCGCCCTCTCCCGGGCACTTCAGCTCTCCCGGAACGAGCGCGACCAGCTGTACCGGAGCGCCGGGCTCCTGCCGCCGCAGGACGGCACGGTCAGCACCCATGTGCCCCCGGGCATCCAGCGGTTGGCCGCGCGCCTGGGCGACGTCCCGATCGGGGTGTTCACCGCTGCCTGGGCCCTGGTGTGGTGGAACCCCATGTGGAGTGCACTGCACGGCGACCCCTCCGTACTCCCGGCCGCCGAGCGCAACCTGGCGCGGGCTCTCTTCGGCGACGGCGCCGCTCATGCCTCGCTGTTGCCCGTTCAGTCCGAGCGCGGACAGGACGCCTTCGAGGCGTCGATCGTCGCCGACCTCAAGGACGCCGCATCCCGCTACCCCGCGGACGCCCAGCTCGACCGTCTCGTGCAGGAACTGCGGGCAGGATCCGACGCCTTCGCCCATCACTGGGCCACGCAGACAGCCGGCGCTCAGCACACCTCTGACCGCAAGACGATCCGGCATCCGGAGATCGGCGACATCCTGCTCGACTGCGACGTCCTGATCGTTCCGGGCGTGGACCTGCGCATGGTCACCTATACGACCGCGTCCGGCAGCAGCGACGAGGGAAAGCTCGACCTGCTGCGCGTCACGGGCGGCCGTACCGCCACCGCACGTCCCTGACACAGGCCCCGGCCTCATCCGTCAGAAGGGCCCGAGCGCACTCGACCGTCGTGGTGGTCCTCTCCGTGCCGCGCCGTCGTCCTGGTGTCGTCCCGAAGGGAGCGCTGGTACTGGCCTGGTGTCTGCCCGACAAGTGTGGTGAAGGCGTCGATGAAGGCGCTCGGATTCGCCCATCCGCAGGCGGTCGCCGTGTTGATCACCGAGACCTCGCCCGCAAGCAGCAGAAGTGCGTGATGAACCCGGAGCTGGGTGCGCCACTGAGGGAAGCTCATCCCGGTCTCCTGCTGGAAGAGCCTGCTCAGAGTGCGTTCACTGGCGCCGACTTGATGTCCGAGTCGGCCGAGCGTGAGGGGGTTCGACATCTCCTCCTCCACAAGGGCGACCACGGCGCGGAGCCGGTCGTCCTGCGGCTCGGGAAGATGCAGCGGTTGTTCGGGCGCGGTGGTGATGTCGTCGATGATCACCCGGCGCAGACGTGAGCGTGCTCCCGCGGAACGGCGCTCGGAGCCGGTCAAGGTCAACGTGGCCTCACGCGCGAGCGGCGTCATGACGAGCACCGCGGGATGGGCGGGCAACAGTGCGGCCAGGCTCGGCGCCATGAAGACGATGCGCATGTCGGTCCGGCCGTGAGCGCGATGCTGATGCTCGAAGCCTGCGGGAATCCAGACGATCCGGTTCGACGGGGCGATCCACGACCCCGTCGACGTCACGAGCGAGAGCACACCAGTGGCCGGGTACACCAGATGTCCGCGGGTGTGCTCGTGCTCGGGAGTGCGCTCGTCGTGCCCGAGCAGAAATACGTGTTCGCGGAGGACATGTTCGAGCGGCATCGGCTCGTGGCGGGTTTTGGGCATCTTCCGGCAGATTATCAGTTGGCCGCCTCGGTGGCCCTCGGATGAACTGTGGCCGTGGTTCGGCGCCACATGTCGGCGACGACCTCGCTCTACGCACCACACACCTCCCCGGGTGATCGGGGATCGAAAGGACGACCGACGTGACCGACCTCCTCCAAGAACCGACGCTGCGCAAGCGGCCCGGTAGAGCGACCCGCGGCAGACTCGGCATTGCCGTGTTGGCAGTCGGCCTCCTCGCAGCCGCGTTCAACCTGCGCATCGGTGTCGCCTCGGTCGGCCCGGTGCTGTCGGACATCCGGGCGGACCTCGGCCTCTCCGAGGTCGTCGTCAGCCTCCTCACCACCATTCCTGTCGTGGCGTTCGGCGCCTTCGCCTTCGTCACCCCGGCACTGAGCCGCCGCCTGGGCCTGCATCGGCTCCTCGGAGCGACGATGATCGCGCTCGCCGCCGGCATCGCCCTGCGTCTGACGCCCGGCCTGGTCGGCCTCTTCATCGGCACCGTCGTCATCGGTGCGTCGATCGCGATCGCCAACGTCATCATGCCTACCGCGATCAAGCGGGACTTCTCTCACCAAGTCGGCCTGATGATGGGCCTGTACGCGACCGCGCTCTCCGTCGGCGCCGCCCTCGCCGCGGGCGCCACGGTGCCGCTGCTCTCCGTGGTCGGTGGCGGCTGGCGCCCCACGCTGGCGATATGGGCGATCCCCGCCCTCATCGCCTTCCTGCTCCTCGTCCCGCAGTTGCGGCACACCCTCGTCCGTGACCCCCGGACCCACGATGTCGCCGACGTCCCGTCCGAGGCCGGCGAGCCCTCCGTCCGCGCCCTGACGCGCGATCCGGTCGCCATCGCCGTGACCGCCCTCATGGGTCTGCAGAGCATGAGCTTCTACGCGGCCCTGACCTGGGTTCCGACCCTTTTCCAGGACGCGGGTATGGGCGCGCACACGGCCGGCTGGATGCTGTCGTACTCGGCCTTCCTCGGCATCGCCGCCTCACTCGTGACACCCACGATCGCCAAACGGACGCGTCCGACGTGGCTTCCCGTCGCGGTCGCCGTCCTGTTGACCGGTGCCGCCTTCGTCGGTCTGGCCGCGGCCCCCGCGTCGGCGGCGTATGTGTGGATGACGATGCTCGGACTCGGCCAAGGGGCCTCCCTCAGTCTGTCCCTCACCTACATCGTCTGGCGTTCCCCCGATGCCCAGCACACCGGCCACGTCTCGATGATGGCGCAGGGGCTCGGCTACCTCCTGGCCGGACTCGGCCCCATCGGCCTGGGCGCGCTCCACACCGCGACGCACGGCTGGACCGTCCCGCTCATGGCGCTCATCGGCTTGCTCGTCCTGCAGATGTGGGCCGGCGCGCTGGCGAGCCGTGAACGGCACGTTCTGGATGGCCACGACCGCGCTTCGGAACGATCTGCGCGCCGACGCGACGCCTGAACCACCGACGCCTGAACCACCGACGCCTGAACCGCAGAAGCCTGAACCCCCGAAGCCTGCACTACCGACGCTTGAACGGCCGAGGCCTCAACCACCTACGCTCGGGACGTCGTTGTGCGAGGGCGCCGCGGCGTCAGGACGCGCCGAGCCCGTGCAGGAACGTGTCGACGACGATGTCCGCGGCCTGCCCGGGACTCAGCTCGGGCAGTTGCCGGGACACCAGGTGCATGAGCTGGGGGAGCAGCGCGCTCGCCCACCCCGGCGGCCGCCCGCCGCGCAGGAGCCCTTCGTCGGTGGCCCGTTGCAGGAAGACGTCGACTTCCCGGACGGAGGCGTCCCGGCGCCGGCGGATCGCGTCGTCGGTGAGCATGTGGGTGAGGTCGACGGGCCAGGTGCGGTTGACCGTGATGATGTTCTCGGCGTACCGGTGCAGGGCGACGGCAACGGGCGCTTCGGTCAGCCGGGCGTCGTGGATGGCGTGTTCGATGGCGGTGAGGCGGGCTTCGTAGATGGCGGCGAGGAGGTCCTCGCGGGAGGCGAAGCGTCGGTAGACGGTGCGTCGGTCGACGCCCGCTTCGGTGGCGATGCTCGCGATGCTGGTGCCGGGGTCGGTGGCGAGCATGCGGGCTCCGGTGGTCAGAACGGCTTCCAGGTTGCGTGCTGCGTCGGCTCTCACCCCGTCGAGTCTAATCCGGAGATGTGGAGGCTGAGCCACCTAGAGTCATTGCGGAGTAGATCTCAATAAGCTACGTGGCACATTGGAGTGACATGTAAGTGAGGCGGCTGGGCCGACTTCGGGGCGCGACCTCGGGCCCGACCAAGCTGCCTTCGTCACCGCTCGGGCCGGTAACCGTTCACATAGGTGTGAGGCTCAAAGGTGGTCGACGTCGACGACCGCTTGGGCGAAGGTGGCGGGCGCTTCCTGCGGCAGGTTGTGTCCGACGTCCGCGATGGTGCGGTGCTCGTACGGACCGGTGAAGTGATCGCGGTAGCCGGCGCCGTCGCCGGGCGGGGTGAAGGGGTCGAGGGCCGCGTCGAGGGTGATGGTGGGGACGCCGATGGAAGGCTGGGCGGCGAGCTGCTTCTCGTAGCGGTCGTAACGGGGTTCGCCCTCGATGAGGCCGATGCGCCAGCGGTAGTTGTACAGCACGATGGCGGCGTAGTCAGGGTTCTTGAACGCCTCCGCGGTGCGCTGGAAAGTGGCGTCGTCGAAGTCCCAGTTGGGGGAGACGAGCGTCCACACGTAGCGGCACAGCTCGATGCGCTTGTCGGGGTTCTCCATGGTCTTCTTGCCGCGTTCGGTGGCGAAGTACCACTGGTACCACCAGGTGTGTTCGACGGCCGGGGCGGCGGGCTCCAACTGCGATGCGACGTCGGTGATGACGTAGCCGCTGGTGGAGACGAGAGCCTTGACGCGCTCGGGCCACAGGGCGGCGATGATGTCGGCGGTGCGTGAGCCCCAGTCGAAACCGGCGAAGACCGCCTCGTGGATCTTGAGTTCGTCCATCAGGGCGACGATGTCGAGGGCGATGGCGGACTGCTCGGCGTTGCGGGGTGTGTGGCGCGAGAGGAAGCGGGTGCTGCCGTGCCCGCGCAGGTAGGGAACGATGACGCGGTAGCCCAGGTCGGCGAGGAGCGGGGCGACGTCGACGTAGCTGTGGATGTCGTAGGGCCAGCCGTGCAGGCATATGACGACCGGTCCGTGGGCCGGTCCGAGTTCGGCGTAACCGACGTCGAGGAGGCCCGCCTTGACGTGCTTCAGCTCGGGGAAACCGGTGTGCGTACCGGGTGCGATGGTGGGCATGGCGGGGACGGCGGGGGTGGCGCTCGACCAGCCGGAGGCGGTCGCGGCGGACGCCTGCGTGTGCAGGCCGGACAGTGAGACGGCCGCCGCTCCGGTGCCGAGGCCCGCGGCCTTGCTGAAGGTGCGCCTGTTGATCATTTGAGACCCTCCGTCGTGCGTGTCCGGTGACCTGTCCGTACCCGAAGCTCGCCGAGCGACCACGAAGGGGACCGCGGCCTCGGTGCGATGACCCTTGCATGTGGCACGTCACCCGTCAAGGCGGTGACGAATGATGGTTCGCCGCAATGGGACGGGAGGGTCGGTCGAGGGTGTGTCGGGTGTGCGTGGTGTGTGCCGCGCCGTCCAGCTCACACGTGGGGCGCTGAAGCAGGTAAATGCTACAGTAGTGAGGCGGTTAGATGATGTGCCTCAACGAGCTGGACCGAATCCGCTGAACCGCATTCATAGGAAATGAGAACGAACATGAGGACGTACGACCGTCTCTTCATCGGGGGCTCCTGGGTCGATTCGAGCAGTCCGGAGTTGCTCGACATCGCCTCGCCGCACGACCGGACGGTGGTCGGCCGCGCCGCGCAGGCGAAGTCGGCGGACGTGGACCGCGCTGTCGCCGCGGCACGGGCATCTTTCGAGGTGGGGACATGGCGTCTGACCCCGCCGGCCGAGCGGATCGCGGTCCTGCGGCGGTTCAACGCGTTGCGCGAGGAGAACGCGGAGAACATCGCGCACCTCATCTCCCTGGAGAACGGTTCGGCCGGATGGTTCACCCGCGCCGGACAGCCCGGTCTGACCCGCCAGGCGAACGCCTACCTGAAGGCGGCGGAGGAATTCGGCTGGGAGGAGACCCTTGCTCCCTCCGACCCGGCGTCCCCGGCGCGCAGTGTCGTGCGCCGCGAGGCGGTCGGCGTCGTGGCCGCGGTGATTCCGTGGAACTCGCCGTTCTCCTCGGCCACTTCAAAGATCATCCCGGCCCTGGTCGCCGGCAATTCCGTGATTCTCAAGGTGTCTCCGGAGAACTCGCTGAGCATGGGGTTCCTGGCCGAACTGCTGGAGCGGGTGGGTCTGCCCGAGGGCGTGATCAGCGTCCTGCCCGCGGACCGAGAGACCAGTGAGTACCTGGTGTCGCACAAGGAGGTCGACAAGATCGCCTTCACCGGCTCGACGGGGGCCGGCCGCCGCATCGCCTCGATCGCCGGCGAGCAGCTCAAGCGGGTCAGCCTCGAACTGGGCGGCAAATCCGCCGCCATCATCCTTCCCGACGCCGACATCGCGCAGGCCGTCGCGGGCGTGAAGTTCGGCTCCCTGCTCAACAATGGCGAGTCGTGCATCGCCCAGACCAGGATCCTGGCTCCGCGCAGCCGATACGAGGAGGTCGTGGCCGGACTGAAGGAGCTGGTGGAGTCGTTGAAAGTCGGTGACCCGGGCGACCCCGACACGTTCATCGGCCCGATGATCCGCCCCGAGCAGCAGGAGCGCGTGCGCGACTACATCCGGCTCGGCATCGAGGAGGGGGCTCGTCTGGTGACCGGCGGCCCGCAGATCCCCGAGGGGCTGGAAAAGGGCAACTACGTCACGCCGACCGTGTTCGCCGACGTCGACAACTCCATGCGCATCGCACAGGAGGAGATCTTCGGCCCGGTCCTGGTCGTCATCGCCTACGACGACGAGGACGACGCCGTCCGGATCGCCAACGACTCCGAGTACGGGCTCTCCGGCGGCATCTGGTCCTCCGACGAGGACCACGCCTTCGCGGTCGCCCGCCGTGTGCGCACCGGTACCGTCACGATCAACGGCGCCTCCGTCGCCTTCGACGGACCGTTCGGCGGCTTCAAGGCCAGCGGCATCGGGCGCGAGTACGGCGCGGTCGGCCTCGGCACTTACACCGAGTACAAGACCATCACCGTATGAGTACGCCTTCGTGGTCAGGTGCCGGTGAACGTGCAACCGTCCACATACGTGTGAGGGCGGAGCGGAGCCGTGGTTGCTTCGTCTTGCATGTTGCGGCTGATCCTGATGCTGAACCTTGACTTGGATGTCTGGCGTCTAGATGCTCATAACCAGTTAGAGCGGTGATGACCGATGACCGATGGGCGTGCGTGTAGATCAGGTACGCCTCGAATCGAACGCGAGGTACTGGCATGATCAGCAGGCGGGGACCGGTTCAGGTCATGACGGCGGCAGCGGTGACGGAAGTCGCCGGGTCCGCCGGGGTCGGCCAGGCGTCGGCGCGACCGGGTACGACAGCCGCCACGGCCGCGGCCACGACCGGGCCGACCGAGAACGGCCTGGGGCCGGTGCGCCAGATCCGTACCGATGTGTTGGACCTCGCCTATCACGATGTCGGCCCGGGGCACGGCAAGCCGGTGATCCTCCTGCACGGATGGCCCTTCAGTCCCGTCGGCTCCTACGCGGAGGTCGCGCCCGCCCTCGCCCGGCGCGGATACCGCTGCTACATCCCCTACTTGCGTGGCCACGGGCAGACCCGCTTCTTGCGGGAGGACGTCTTCCGCTCCGGCCAACAGGCGGCGCTCGGCTCGGATTTGATCGCCTTCATGGACGCCTTGCGCGTCCCCCGGGCCCTGTTCGCCGGCTACGACTGGGGTGGGAGGGCCGGCGACGTCGCCGCGGCGCTGTGGCCCGAGCGTTGTACTGGCCTGGTCTCCGTGAACGGCTACCTCATCCAGAATCTGGCCGCCGCCCAGGAACCGATGGCTCCCGCGATCGAGGAGGGTTCCTGGTACTTCTTCTACTTCCTCACCGAGCGCGGGCGGAAGGGGCTCCAGCGTGACAGGGAAGGTCTGGCCCGCGTCGTCTGGCACCGCAACTCGCCCGAGTGGCGGTTCGCCGAGGCCGAGTTCGCCCAGGCCGCGGCGCTCTGGACCAACCCCGACTATGTCGACGTGGTGATCCACAGCTACCGGCACCGCCTGGCCGCCGCCCCCGGCGACCCCCGGTACGCCGAACTGGAGCAGCGGCTGTCGGCCCAGCCGACGATCACTGTTCCCGCGGTCACCCTGGACGGCCGGGCCGACGGTGTCACCCCGCCGACCGACGGCAGCGGGTATGCCGCTCACTTCTCCGGCCCCTGGACGCACCATGTCGTTTCGGGCGCCGGCCATAACCTCCCTCAGGAGCAACCCGGGGCGTTCACGGCCGCGATCCTCGAAGTCGACGCCATGCGATGACTTCGCCCGGAACGCCTCCGGTCACCGTCTGGACACTGTCGCATCACCGCCTTGACTGGTGACGCGAGCAGGTGCACGCTGATAGTCGTGGTCGACGGCTCGACGGCTCGACGGCTCGACGGCTCGAAAGCGATGAGGGCACCAACCGCGTTCGGCGAAGTGGAGAACAGTCATGAACGACCAACTCACCGGCGATGCCACCGCGGCAGCGCGGCACGCGCGCTATGGCAGCCTTCCCGGGCGCATCCCCTTCGAGGACATGACCGAAGAGGTGGATGCCGGAGGGGGCGGCGGGGAGGCGGGCGCGTACAACCCCGAAGGGTCGTGGAAGTACTACTCCTGCCTGGCGCTCGACCTGGGGCTCTAGCTCCCGTCCGCCACGTGGGCGCCACTCCTCGCCCGGATACTGGACGCCCTCGGGTGCGCGCCGCCGAAACTGCAGCTCGGCTCAGTTCACCGCCGGCTGGAGACCTTGTGGACGGCGGTGTCGGCGGGGTTCAGTCGCCGCCCGTCCTCGGACAGTACTTCCAGTGCGCGGAGGGGGTGTCCCTGCCGCCGGTCGACCAGCTGTGAATGGGGTTCGCCGGGCGCGAAGGAGTTCTGTTCGCCCCACTGCCGCAGTGCCACGATGACGGGGAACAGCGCCTCGCCTTTCGGGGTCAGTACGTACTCGCGGTAGGCGCTGCCGTCCGAGGCCGGGGCGGATTCGAGGACGCCGCCGTCGACGAGGGTGCGCAGTCGGGCGGTCAGGATGTTCTTCGCCACGCCGAGGCTGCGCTGGAACTCCCCGAAGCGCCGGCTGCCGTCGAAGGCGTCGCGCACGATCAGCAGGGACCACCAGTCGCCGATCGCGTCCACCGACCGGGCGACAGGGCATTCGCTGGTGTCGAAGCGGGTCCTGGTCACCATGGCGTCCCTCACTGCTCTCACAACTGCTCTGGCAAATGGTTGCAACATGCTACCAAGGCGGCTACCGTCGCCGTCGCAAGTGGTAGCAAGATGAAACCAGAAGCGTGGAGGGGTGCGGATGCCCGGCAACGATGAGGCTGTGCCACGACAGGCTGTGCCACGACAGGCTGTGACACCACACGTTGTGACACCGCAGGTCGAGACAGGACAGACGGAGGCCCGAAGCGGGGAAGGTTCGACGGTCGTCCTGTCCCGGGGCGTCGTCATCCTGTTCGCCGTCGCCTGCGCGGCCTCGGTGGCCAACGTCTACTTCTCCCAGCCGCTCCTGGTGACCATGGGGCGCGACCTCGCGATGAGCCCGGCACTCGTCGGCAGCGTCGTCACCTTCACGCATATCGGGTACGGCCTCGGTCTCTTCTTCCTCGTGCCACTCGGCGACGTGGCGGACCGCAGACGACTCATCGTGGCCCAACTCCTGCTTCTGGTAGCCGCGTTGACCGTGGTCGCCATCGCCCCCACGGCAGCGGTCCTGCTCGTGGGTGTGGCCGCGACCGGGCTTCTCGCGGTCGTCACGCAGACGTTGGTGGCCTTCGCGGCGTCGCTGGCCCCCGCCGCCGGACGCGGTCGGGTCGTCGGCCTGGTCACCAGTGGCGTGGTCATCGGAATCCTGCTCGCCCGCACAGCATCCGGCCTTCTGGCCGACCTCGCGGGCTGGCGCTCCGTCTACGTCGCGTCGGCGTCGCTCACCGCCGTACTCGCCCTGATCTTGTACCGAGTGCTGCCGCGCCACGGTGCCGCTGCGCCGACAGCCCTGCGCTACGGGCAGCTCCTGCGCTCCACGATCTCCCTGTTCGCACGGGAGCCACAGCTGCGGGTCAGGGCCCTGTTCGGTCTGCTGGTCTTCGCCGCGTTCAGCACCCTGTGGAGCAGCGTCGCGCTGCCCCTCAGCGAGGCCCCGTACTTCCTGTCCCACACCGCGATCGGGGCGCTGGGACTGGTCGGCGTCGCCGGCGCGCTGGCCGCGACCGTGGCGGGCCGTCTCAACGACCGCGGACACTCCCGGCGGACCACCGGCATCGCCCTGGCCCTGCTCGCCGCCTCCTGGCTGCCCCTGGCCTTCACCCGCAGCTCACTGTGGGCTCTGGCCGCGGGCGTGATCCTTCTCGACCTCGCCGTGCAGGCGGTCCATGTCACCAACCAGACCCTGATCTACACGCTGCACCCGGCTGCGGGAAGCCGGCTGATCGGCGGGTACATGATCTTCTACTCGATCGGCAGCGCCACCGGCGCCATCGCCGCAACCACCCTCTACACGGCGGCCGGCTGGGGCGCCGTATGCGCACTGGGTGCCACGTTCAGCTGCCTCGGACTCGTACTGTGGGCGCTCACCCGGAAATCAGCCACGTCAGACCGGTAGGGCCCGCGCCGACTTCCTCACCAGTTGTGATCGTGTACGGCGGGTGCGAGACCTTTAATGTGGGTGCGTCAGGGTTCCTGACTCTTGTGCGCGCGTGTTGAGGGGATGACGGAATGGGCCGTGCCGATGCTGCCGGTGAGGAGCCGGCGACGTCTGTGCACGCGGACGCGGTGCGGGCGGCCGCGTTGCGGGACACGGGGCTGACGGCCCTGGCGGATGCGGGGATGGACCGGTTCGCGCGCCTGGTGACGAGGGTGGTGGGGGTGCCGGTCGCGCTGGTGTCGCTCCTCGAGAGCGACCGGCAGATCTTCCCCGGCATGCTCGGGCTGGCCGAGCCGTGGGCGTCGGCACGCCAGACGCCGCTCAGCCACGCCCTGTGTCGACACGTGGTGGCCTCGGCCCGGCCCCTCGTACTCAGCGACGCGCGGGAGTCCGACCTGACCTGCGCCAACGCGGCGCTGACAGAGCTGGGGGTGGTCGCGTACGCGGGCATGCCGCTGACGGACTCGGACGGGCACGTGCTGGGCTCCCTGTGCGCGATCGACACGGACGTCCGTGCTTGGAGCGCGGACGAGTTGCGGGACCTGGAGGATCTCGCGGCGGCCTGCAGCACGGAACTGAGGCTGCGCGTCGTGTCACGTCAGCGAGAGCAGGCGCGGCGGGGCGAGGCGCAGGCGCGGCAGGAGGCCGACGCCCTCGCCAAGCGGACGGAAAGCACTCTGGCCCGTTCGCAGGTGCTGCTGCGTGCCGCGGACGCGCTGGCGGACACCACCGGGATCGACGAGGTACGCCGCCGGGTGAGCGACCTCATGATCAATGACCTGCAACCGGTCTACGTCGGACTCATCCTGGTCGAGGGCGAGTGGATGCGGCGCCTGACGGACGACGGGGACGGCGCCGCCATGGAGCGTGCCAACGAGTACTACCGACTGGACTCGAACTGGCCGACGGCCCGCGCCGCACGCGAGAACCGCACCATCACCGTCCACGGCCTGGACGCACTGGCCGCACAGTACGGTTCCGAAGCCGTGGCGGCATTCACGCAGCTGGGTCTTGAGACCGTGGTGTGCGTCCCCTTGCCCGGAACGGTCGTCCCGCTGGGCGTACTGGTGGTGGGCTGGGACATCGACTACGAGATCGACATCATCGACCAGGCGGTCCTGGCGTCGCTGGCCGGATACACCGCCCGCGCGGTGGAACGCGCGACGTTCGTGGACAACCGGGCGGACGCGGCACGGCAGTTGCAGACGGCCATGCTCACCGACCTGCCCGTCGTCCCCGGACTGGAGAGCGCGGCCCTGTATCGGGCGGCGGCGGACGACGACATGGTCGGCGGCGACTGGTACGACCTCTACCAACTCCCCGACAACACCGCCCCGCACACGGTGACTCCGACCGGCAGCGTGCCGACCTCGCCGCTAGGGACCGTGGTGGCCAGCATCGGCGACATCACCGGCCACGACATGCACGCGGCGACCTTGATGGGGCAGGCCCGCAGCATGCTGCGCCAGGCCGACGTCGACCATGCCGACACCGGCCCCGCCACGGTACTGAGCGCCCTCGAGCGAGCCAACCTCGCGCTGAATGTCGACGCGAGCGGCACACTCGTCCACGCCCATCTGCGGCCGTCCGGCACAGCAGGGGCATGGGAGATGACCTGGACGAACGCCGGTCACATGCCGCCGATTCTGGTCACCCCCGACGGTGGGGTCGAGCACCTCACCGACCACCAGACGATGATCCACCCGGCGTTGCCGCTGCTCCCACGCGAAAGTTACCGCCGACTCCTCGAGCCGGGGACGATGCTGCTCCTTTTCACGGACGGCCTGGTCGAACGACCTGGCCTCGACATCGACGTCACGATGCGGCAGACCGCACATCTGCTGCAGAGCTTGCGCGAGCGCGACCTGCCGACGGTGCTGGAACAGGTGGCGGACACCATCGCGGGCCACACCCCGGACGACGACATCGCCCTGCTGGCCCTGCGCATCCCGCCGCTCCTCGCTCACCGCCCGGATGCCGACTGACCGTCAGCGCCCACGGGTCGGACATCGCCGCGGTCAACGCCGGTCGCCCCGCCCGTCATGGTCGAGGTGCTCGTGGGCGAGTGCGGCAACTCGCCGGGCCAGTGAGGCCAGTTGCGGATCGCGACGGGCTGCCGCCCGGACCAGGCGCTCGATGTCGTCGGGCCATGCGCCGGTGGCCGAATCGGCTTCGCCGATACGGGCGAAACCGCGGTCCACGAGCCCCTGGGCGTCACCGGTGCGGTGTCTCGCCGCAGCTTTGACGGCGCCGACCGCGTTGGCCAGGGCACTGGCGGGCCGCGACCACTCTTCCTCGCGGGCTCGTGCCGCAGGGTTCCCCTGGTCGTAGTCCACCTCGTCGGCGACAGACCGCGCGCGCACCGACAGGTCCAGTCGCCAGAACAGCGATACCTGTTCGAAGCGGACGAACAACAGGCGGCGGCGGTCGGAATGAAGGAAGTCCGGATCGACGCGTACCTCTGCCACCGGCTGCACCTGGTGCAGGAGCGTTCCGACCTGCGCCAGGCACACCGTGAACCGGGCGTCGGGGACGATCCACTCGACGTCGATGTCGCTGTAGGCATCCTCGCCACCCGCCGCAAGAGACCCCACCAGCGTCGTCCTTGAACCAGGACAGCCCCGCCCGAGAACAGCCCGCACCCCGGCCGCCAGGCTTGCGCGGTCACCTCGCCACTCCATGGCGGACAGCGTAGAGCGGTATCCCGGGCTTCTATCGCCAAGTAGCGGGCATTCGGAGTGGCATGAGCATTCATGAGGAGCACAACTCCGCGCCGGAGATGGGTCAGATGGAGCGTGGCACGTCGCAGCGGCTCGCGGCGCGTCAAGGTATGTGGGTCCAAGCGTGGACCGCGCTGTGTGTCCTGCTCGCCGTATGGTCGCTGGTCTGGGGCGTCGGGTGGGCGACCGGAACTGCGAATGCGTGGGCCTACGGCTTGGCCGGCCTGATCCTGTTGGGCTGCGCGGTGTGGGCCCGGCGCTCCGCCATTCGCAATGCCCCGCCGCGCCACCTGTGAGGGCGATACGTTGACCGATCGCGGGTTCAGCCGACGATGAAGGTCCACGTCCCGGAGCCGACGCGGTACGAGACCGAGTGTGCGCCGCTGTGCGACTGCCGGGCCCGGCTCGGGGGCTGTACCCGTTCCCCTTCGTCCTGGCGCGGCACGGTGACCACGGCACGGCTGTTCGCCGGGATGGTGACCGTGAGGCGGAGCGTGCCGTGGCTCTTGTGCCAGCTGCTGCTGACGCGTCCGCGCACTGTCTCCTGTGACGCCGACACGTGGTCGAGCGAAGCGGGCACCGCGGGGGCGACGGAGAGGGTCCGGTAGCCGGGGGAAGTGGGGCGGATACCCGCGAGGACGGTGTACAAGGACGTGTTGACGCCGGCGAACATGGCGTGGTCGTGCGTCTCCATCGAGGAGCTGTAGAGCCACTGCTCCCATGTGCTCGTGGCCCCGTGAGCGACCTGGAACCCGAATCCGGGGTAGGTGCGCTGCTGGAGCATGGTCATGGCCAGGTCGGTCCGGCCGACGCGGGCCAGCGCGTCGACCAGGTAGCGGGTTCCGAAGATGCCGGTGTCCAGGTGACTGTCGTCGGGTCCGACGATGGTGCGCACGAGTTGGTCCCCGACCGCGTCGACCCGGTCGGCGGGAACCAGCCCCAGGGCCAGCGGGAGGATGCTGGTCACCTGGCGTCCGCTGCCGTACGTGTCACCGGCTTCGTTGAGGAAGCGGGTGTTGAAGGCGTTCTTGACGCGGTCGGCAAGAGCGTCGAATCGCTTGGCGTCGTCGTGGTGTCCGAGAGCGGCCGCGGCCTTCGCCACCGCTTGCGCCTGCTGGTACGACAGAGCGGTGTTGACCAGGGACACCTCGCTGAAGCAGTCCCCGGCGGAGGGGCTGCCCATGCCGTCGTTGGCCTCCGGTCCGTGGTCGGGCGGGCACCAGTCGCCGAAGCCCTTGTCGTCCGGCCAGATCAGCCCGGGCACATCGGTGGCGTTGCGGTCCACGAACCGTTTCATGTCCGGGTAGGCGGCCGCGAGCGCGTCGCGGTCCTGGTACTGCTCGTACAAGGTCCAGGCGAGGGAGACCTGGCCCCCTGCCATGTCCGGGTACTGCGCCTTCACGTCGTCGGAGGGCAGCGCCGTGCCCGGCGGCATGTCCTGGAGGTACTTCGCGTAGAAGCCGTCCATGCCGAACTCGCGTGTCGCGGCGTCCCGGTAGGCCTGGACATCCATGGCGGGCGGGGTGCGTTCGTCACGAACCGGGGTGTCGGTGGGGGTGCTCATGGAGTTGTTGAGGATGCTCCGGCGATTGTTGCGCCAGATGCTGTCGAGCAGGTCGCTCGAGGAGTCGAACGACCCGGTCGAGGGCACGTCCGCGTGGACGACGCGGGCCTCCACGTCCCCCGAGCCCGGCGCTCGCGGCAAGCCGGTGACTTCCAGATAGCGGAAGCCGTGGTAGGTGAAGCGCGGCTCGTACGTCTCGTCGTGGCCCGTCCCCGCGAGGGTGATGGTGTCGGTCGCCGCGGCATCCCGGTTGGTGGCGGTGTCCAAGGTGCCGTCGGCGGCGAGTTCCTCCGCCGTGCGCAGGGTGATCCGGGTGCCCGCGGCGCCCTTGGCCCGCAGGCGCGGCCAGCCGGCGATGTTCTGTCCGAAGTCGTAGACACGTGTGCCCGGACGGGGTTCGGTCATCCGTACCAGTGCGAGCGTGTCGGTCACGCGGACCGGCGGCATGGTGTTGGCGTGCAGTTCGCCTTGGGGCGGATCGGCCGGCGCCACAGTTTTCCAGCCCGCGTCGTCGAACGAGGGCCGGTCCCAGCCCTGTTGTTCCTCGCGTGCGTCATAGGACTCGCCGTCGTACAGGTCGTCCGCGGTGATGGGGCTGTCGGACCACTTCCAGGAGGAGTCCGTGGTGAGCGTGCGCCGGGTGCCGTCGGCGAAGGTGACGTCGAGCAGCATCACCGCCTGTCGCCCGCCCTCCCATCGGAAGCCGTACGGGCTGAAGTTGTCACCGTACCCATGGCCGAGCCACAGGCCGACCGTGTTGTCGCCCTCCCGCAGTGCTCGTGTCACGTCATACGTGTCGAACAGCACGCGCCGGTCGTAGGGCGTGTTCGCGGGGGCGAGTACGTGGTCGCCGACCTTGGCGCCGTTGAGCCGGAGCTCGTGGAAGCCGAGCCCCGCGACGTAGGCCCGGGCCCGCGTCACCTTCTTGCCCAAGGTGAAGTCCTTGCGCAGGAGCGGAGATCCGGTCTTGGGGTCGGACGGGGCTATCCACTGTGCCCCCTTCCAGTCATCGCTGTTCTGCAGAGCGGTCTCCCAGTACGACGGGGAGCTCCAGGCGGACGGCAGGCCGTGCGCGTCCCAGACGCGGACCTGCCAGTAGTAGCGCGTGCCCGGCGTGAGGTGTCGCCCCTGGTAGGGCACGCTGACGGACTCGGCCGAATGGTGTCTTCCGCTGTCCCAGACGTCGGCGCGGCCGTGGGCCAACGCGCTCGGGGACGTGGCGACGCGGATCTGATACGCGGATTGCAGGGCGTCGCGCTCGTGGGCGTCCAGCTTCCAGCTGAGCAAGGGGTGCGCGGCCTCGACGGAGAGCGGTTCCGTACGTCCGTCGGCGGTGGTGCCGCGAATTGTGAGGGTGCCTTGGGCGGCGGCGGAAGGGGCGCCGGTGAGAAGGGTCGTCGTCAGCAGAGCGGTGGCGCACACCAGGGTGAGGGAGCGCAGACGGGAGGAGGGCTTGCTGCGTCGGTGCACGGTGAGGCCTTTCGCGGTGTGACGGGCGGGGGCGCGTTCCCGTGGCGTGTGGCGTATGGGGGCGCGGGCCTTGCGTTCGTGGCGAGGGCGTCGGCGGCGAACGGGCGCGACGCCCCCGAGGCGGTGGGGCGGCGCACCGTGTCTTCGTCGCGGAAGCGTGGCGGAAGCGTCAGTCGCGGCGGACCGTGACCCGGTGCGTTCCGGGCGAGGAGGGCGTGAGCCGGACGTGGCCGTCGGCGAAGCGGACTCCCCGCGCACGCTCTCCCCGGCGCCAGACCGTCTGCCCGTCGACCCGCACGGTCCAGTCACCCGAGTCGGGCACGGGGACGCCGATCCCGGTCACGGCACCCTCCGGAGCGCTGACCGTCAGATCGAACGCGTCGTGGTGGCCGCGCTGCCAGGACACGGCGATGACACCGGCCGCCGTCACCAGACGGCCTTCGGCGAACCGGAGGTCGGCGGGGTGGGGGACGACGGTGTGACCGGGACCCCCGTCCGCGGCCGGTGAGATGCCCAGGAGTCGATAGGTCAGCGCGGACGTCGGGCCGGTGGACCAGCCGTGGGCCGCGCTCATGTACGAGCCGGTGTAGTCCGACGTGCCGTCGCTGCGGTAGCCCTCCCAGAACGTACTGGCCGTACCCGCGGGGCTGTCGAGCATGTAGCCCCACTCCCGGCGGATGAGGTCGAGCGCGGTGGTGGCACGGCCGGCCGCGAAATGCGCGTGCACCTCCATGCCCCCGGGGAAGGGATGCACCGATCCGGCGCTCTTCTCCGGGCTGGGCGCGCCGACCGGCGTCCAGCGCGCGGCGAGGCGTTCGCTGATGGTGGCCGCGCGGTCGGGGGAGTCGACAAGCCCGAACCAGACGGCCAGCGCGTTGCCGTCCTGCGGGTACAGGGACGCACCGGCGCCGGAGGGCTTGTCGCGGTAGAGCCCGGCGTTCTCGTCCCAGTAACCACCGGACTCGACCGCCGACTTGAGAGCCGCGGCATGTGCCGACCACTCCTGCGCGGAGGCGGTGTCGCCCTGCGACCGGGCCAGCGCGCTGCCGGTCACCAGGGCGCGATACATGATCGCGTTGGCCTGGATGTTCTTGCCGTCGGAATCGCCGCGTGCCCAGTCGGCGCTGCTCGTCACATCGAGCAGCCCGCCGTCGAGCTTGGCGACGCTGTACGTGAGCGCCTTGCGATAGGCGTCGTACACGGTGGCCACCCACGAGGTGTCGGCGCTGATCTGCGCGTAGATGGCCGTGCCGATGAGGGTCCACAGGTGATACGTGTCGGAGTTGCCGACGAAATTGACGGCTGGGCCCGCGTAGGGCAACGCGCCGGAGTCGGCCTGGTGGTTGTAGAGGGTGCGCAGGGAGTTGCGCACGGTCTCGAGGTCGCCGAGCGACACGTAGTCGGTCAGTACGGAGATGCCGAGATCGCCGGGCCAGATGGTGCGGTCGCGCTTGGCTCCGTCGACCAGCACGGTGGCCCCGGCCTCACCTACGGTGGCGGCGTTGTTCCAGCCCACTGCGGGCGGTCCCCACACGCGGCCCTGGTCGTTGGCGATGATGTTGGTCTGGACCGTGTAGGCCCCGGCGTACCAGATGCGGTTGAGCAGGTCGTCGTCGCAATGGAAGTAGTTGGGGTAGGCCGCCAGGTCGGTGACATTAGGTGCGAACGTGATGTGCACCGTGACCTCAGTGAGGTCGATCGTGCCGGACGTCCCGTTGCTGAGAGTCAAGTAGCGGAATCCGCCCCGCAGTTGAGAGCGTGGCGGAGTCGTGGTGTCGGTGCCGCCGGTGGGCGTGTTCTGTTCCGTGCTCACGGTGCCGCCAGGGGGCGCGCTGTAGAGCACGGGCGGTTCGTCGTCGGACCCGCCGTTCGAGCCGTCGCTGCCCGTCGCGCTGACGTAGGTGGACAACTCGGAGTAGGTGAGGCCGACCATCTGGTCCGCGGAGGTCGTCGACGCGAGGCCGAGGGTCACGAATCCGCCGACCTCGCGGCCGAAGTCCAGGGTGACGGAGGCGCCGGGACTGGTGAGCCGGGTGCGGGCAGCTCTCTCCCGGGGGCGGCGGTCGTGGACGAGCGCCTCGGGGGAGTCCACGGTGCCGGTGGTGGCGTGGACGGCGACGGCGTGGACGGTGCGGCTGCGGGGCGACAGGTTGAACCGGTCCCAGCGCCCTGCCGGCGCGGCGGATATGTGCGCCACTGGATCGGCCGAAGCCGAAGCTGAAGCGGAAGCCGAAGCGGAAGCGGAAGCCGAAGCGGAAGCGGAAGCCGAAGCCGAAGCCGAAGCGACAACCGAAGCCGAAGCGGAAGCCGCAGCAGAGGCCGGAGTGGACGCGATGGCGGTGACGGCGGCCGCGCCGGCGCCCGCGGCAAGGACGGTGCGGCGGTTCGGGCCGTGAGGTGTGTGCTGGGACATGCGCGCTCCCTGGCTGTGAGGTCTTGGCATGGGCCGAGCGAACTGGACGTGCTGGTTGTTGCCATCGCGCGTGCGCGGGTCGTCGCCCGCCGCCGGGTGAGGGGGCGGGTTCAGCGCCCCCCCTCACCCGGCGGACCGTCAGCCGCCGGCCGGGAACGAGGGCGGCGCGTCCTGCGGGGCCGTGCCCCAGTCCTTGCCGGGCGTCGCGCCGAGAGAGAACCGCAGGGTCCCGCCGCGCAGCACCGTCGAGCCGGGCATCCACGTGCGGTCGGAGGCGGCACCGTCGACGCGGACGCCCTGGATGTACGGGGCGGACGCGCCCGCTCCGGGAGCCTCGATGCGCAGCGTGCGGCCGAGGCCTCCGTGCACCTCTGCCCGCGGGAACAGCGGCGACGTGAGCACCAGGTCCGCCCGGGCCGGCACCTGCGGGTACACGCCGAGCGCGGAGAAGACGTACCAGGCCGACATGGTCCCCGCGTCGTCGTTGCCCGGGATGCCGCCGGGCGTGTCGGTCCACAGCTGGTCCAGCTCGGCGCGGACGGTCTCCTGGGTGCGGGCGGGCCGACCCAAGTAGTTGTACAGATAGGGCGAGTTGATGTCCGGCTCGTTCGTCGGGTCGTAGCGTGTGTCGTCCTTCGCCGAGAAGTCGAACGCGCCGTCGGACGTACGGAAGAAGGAGTCCAGGCGCTGCACGGCCTTGTCCTTGCCGCCCATCGCCTGAGCGAGCCCGGCCACGTCGGAGTAGACCATCCACGTGTACCGGGCGCTGCTGCCCTCGACGAACCCGTCGCCCGTGCCGGGGTCGAAGGAGTCCCCGGCCCAACTGCCGTCGCGGTTGCGGTCGCGCATCCAGCCGGCCTCCGGCGTGGCGTCCGGGTCGAACACCTTGCTCCAGGCACCGGAACGGCGCAGGAAGTCGGCCTGCTGGTCACGCTTGCCCAGCGCGCCGGTCAGCTCCGAGAGACCGTAGTCCGCGGCCGCGTCCTCCAGCGTCTCCGCGGCGCCACCCCAGCAGTGGCAGTCGTCGGACGGGACGTAGCCGTGAGTGAGGTAGAAGTCGAGGGAAGGACGCTGCCCCACGCACTCGACCTGGCAGCCCGCGTCGGACGAGTCGTTCGCCGTGGGCACGGTGGCCGCACGGACCAGGGAGTCCACCGCGCCGTGCACGTCGTAGTCCCTGGCTCCGAAGGCGTACATCCCGGCGAGCGCCACGGCCGACGGGTCGCCCGACATCACGCTGGTCTTGCCCTGTTGAAGTAGCCAGCGGTCCCACTCGCCGCCGCGCTGTCCGGCGTACGCGTAGAGGGATTGCGCGTAGTCGCTCGCTGCCTTCGGCGACAGCCACGCCATCAGCTGGACCTGGGCCCGGTACTGGTCCCAGCCCGAGAAGGTCCCGTACTGCGCGCTCTGGCCCTTGGCCAGCCGGTGGGCGCGTCCGTCGGCGCCGGCGTACCGGCCGTCCACGTCGTTGGCGACGGTCGGCTCCAGCATGGAGTGGTACAGCGCGGTGTAGAAGGTGCGCCGCTGGGCCTCGCTGCCGCCGCCGATGCCGACCTTGCGCAGCTCCGTGCGCCACTGGGCGGCCGCTTCCGAGGCGGTGTCGTCGAAGGAGGCGGACGCCGGGTTCTCCTTGCGCAGGTTCGCCTCGGCCCCCGCGGCGCTCACGTAGGAGATGCCGACCTTCATCTGGACCTGGCGCACATCCTTGCCGAACGTCACGTACGCGCCGGACCCCTTGCCCGGCTGCGGGTTGCCGTTCTTGTCGTAGCCGGTGCCGCCGGAGGTCTCGGTGCCGCCCGGGCTCAGGTCGCTGTCGTGCCAGGTACCGGTTGCGGCGAAGGAGGTGTCGAAGTGCGCGGTGAAGTGCAGGGTGTAGAGCTGGTGCCGGTTGTTCTCGCTCTGCGGGCCGCAGAAGTTGCCCGCTTCGACGGAGCCGGTGACGGTGCGGTGGGCGGCGTCGACCTTTACGTGCGCGTCCGTGCTGCCGCTCTCGGAGTTCGATGTGCGGAAGAGCATCGAGGCCGTCTTGTCCGCGGGGAACCCGAAGCGGCCGGTGCCCGTGCGGGTGGTGGCGGTCAGGTCGGCGGTCGCGCCGCTGTCCAGGGCGACCTGGTAGCGCCCGGCGGTGGCCTTCTCCTGTGCGTGGCTGAAGTCGGAGGCGTACGTGGCGTCACCCGTGTCCGCGGACGGGGAGCCGGTCACCTCGCCCACGTGCGGCATGACGGGGATGTCGCCCGCCGCGCCGGAGCAGCCGACGCCGCTGAGGTGGGTGAGCGAGAAGCCGCGGATCCGCGTCGCGTCGTAGCGGTAGCCGCCCGGCGCGGGGTTCTTCGCCTGGGTGCCGGTGGTGGTCTGCGGGCTCCACGAGAGCATGCCGTAGGGGCGGACCGCGCCGGGGAAGGTGTTGCCCGCGTTGCTGGTGCCCACCAGGGGATCGACCTCGCGCACGGGGTCGGTCACCAGGGCGGGGGCCGCCGCGTCCCGGAGCGCGGGGGCGGCGCCCGCCGGTGCCGCCATGGTGGTGAGCAGGCCGCCGGCGAGCACGGTCGCCACGGTGCCCGCCAGCAGGCCTCTGCGGCGGGTGGGGCGCGGACACCGGGAGCGTGGGGCCCCGGTGAGGCTGGAGAGAGCTGTCGTCGTCATGCGGTGCCTTCTTACGCCTGTCGCACGCGCTGTACAGGCCTTGGGGGGAGGGCTTGATAACGATGTCAAAGAACGCGGGCGATGTTTCCGATCAAGATTCGGGGTGTCAAGAGGGCGGAGATTATTGGCCGTTGATGACAGCTTCCGGATCTGTGGAGTGCCAGAGTCATGAAACACCGCAATGACGACAGCTGCTGCGGTAGATCGACCGGGTGCGCGGAAGGGCGCGAATACGGTCGTCGCCGGTTCTGTCCGGTCCGGGCCGGATGGTGGCGAGGACTGTGCGCCGACTGCGCCGGGGCCGCGTCAGAAAGCTCACCCGCGAGGGCCGCGAGCGCGTCTGGGGCGGGCCGAGGACCATTCCGGCTGGTTACCGCGTGAAGGTCGTCGCGGGCTGCAAGCTCCGGGAAGCCGCGAAGGGCGAAGGAGCTTGCAGCCGGCGACAGGGGCGGTCACTCGGACTCGCCTCCGTGGGCCGATCGAGGCCTGGCCCACGGGTTGCCGTTCACCGTCGAAGACGGAGGTGGAGCGCACAGAGCGCCCTACATGACGGTGCGCCACGCGCCAGAATGGCGCCCGCCATGCATGCGTCCGTCTCGATCACGGCTGTGGCAGCCGCGTCGCACCGCACCCGCCCCGGATGGGGCGGCCGGCTTACATGCGACCCGGCTGCGGCGCTCAGTACTGCTCGGTCTCGATGAACCCGGCGTCCGCGTCGTCGGCAGCCGTGAAGGTGTCGGCGGCGGTGGTCGGGTCGAATCCGGGCGGGCTGTCCCTGAGCGCGAGACCCATACCGGCGAGCTTGACCTTGATCTCGTCGATCGACTTCGCACCGAAGTTGCGGATGTCGAGCAGGTCGGCCTCGGAGCGGGCGACGAGCTCACCCACGGAGTGGATGCCCTCGCGCTTGAGGCAGTTGTACGACCGAACGGTGAGGTCGAGGTCCTCGATCGGCAGTACCAGATCGGCGGCCAGGGCGGCGTCCGTGGGGGACGGGCCCATGTCGATGCCTTCGGCGTCGATGTTCAGCTCGCGGGCGAGACCGAACAGCTCGACCAGCGTCTTACCGGCAGACGCCATGGCGTCGCGGGGACGCATGGCCTGCTTGGTCTCGACGTCGACGATCAGCTTGTCGAAGTCGGTGCGCTGCTCGACACGCGTGGCCTCGACCTTGTACGTGACCTTGAGAACCGGCGAGTAGATCGAGTCGACCGGGATGCGCCCGATCTCCTGACCGACCTGCTTGTTCTGCACCGC